>NZ_JAHLOD010000019.1 GCF_018917145.1 Clostridium bornimense | reverse complement strand
AGCAGAATTAGAAGCAAAGAAAAAAAGAGCATCATGATAAATGCGACTAACAACGTAGTCGCATCATCATATATCTTTTATTTATTTTGATTGTCTACTTGACAGGAGTCAGATCACTTCTATAATTAAGCAAATGATTTTTTTAGTGCGTCTTTTAATACCTTTGGATTCTTTTTATATGGTGTTACTGGACAAATATTTTTGTGTTTAACATCAAATAAGGTGTATACAGCTATTCTCGCTGCACGTACTGAATACTCTTCAGTAAATACCATATCTTCTGGTATTTCTACAAATTGACTTATCATCGCAAAGTTAGTTGATCCTTCTGGTACAACTTGTGGACGATCTGTCATCTTACGTGGTTGGAATTGCGCATCTGTATATGGCATCATACATGGTATTACATTAATAACATCTTCCATAATTTCATCTATCTCATCTTCCATATGTAAATGATGAAGTAATTCTGTTAGCATTTCTTTACCTGTACAATCACGCATTGGCTTCTTTACATAGTCTCCAACATTTCCTGTATATAAACCATATCCCCAGAATATAGTAGTATCTAGTGGTTGATTCTTAAAGTGTGGTTGAGCTGCAACAACAATACTCATTAACCAACTTGAATCTTTGAAAGTCATAAGTGCTCCACTACCTGGTATATTTCCTGAAAACTTTTCAATCTTCTTTAATAACTTATTTCCTTTACAAGTTACAGTGAAACTCTCCCAATTAGTTTCCTCAGGATTTCCGAAGAAAGGTTCTGGGTTACCAAGACCTGGTTTCTTTTTCGCAATCTTACGCCATAACTCACCTGATATTGGTTTATCTATCTTAAATTCTGCCGGTGTATTTAAATCTCCTAATGTTGCATTATCTGTCATACAACCATTAGTCATAATACATACATCTCCTGGATTTAATGATATAACTTTTTCTCCATCTTTATCTTTTATATGAATAGCTGTTACTGTAATCTCTTCTCCTGGTTTAAAATCTAAATCTGTTACTGTAGCATTGATACTAAAATCAACACCAAAGCTATCTAAGTAAGATTTTAATGGTAAAATAACTGACTCATATTGATTATATGGTGTACGTGTAACACCTTCTAATGTTTCTATACGTGAAAATTCAAAAATCATACGATTCATATAACGCTTAAATTCAAATAAACTAGACCACTTTTGAAATGCAAAAGTTGTTTGCCACATATACCAGAAATTAGTTTCAAAGAAATGTGGTGTATCTTTAAACCAATCTTCTATTGTCATATCATCTAAAGTTTCTTCTGGTGTAATCATTAATTTTCCTAAAGCCATACGATCTGCATTATTAAATCCCATAGAAGTAACATCTTGAATAACTCCATATTTGTCAACTAATCTTGCTTGCGCATGTGTTGGATGAAGATGATCAAAATTAAGTATTTCTTCTGTTACACTTTTTCCTGGCATATCTAATGATGGTACTGAAGAAAATAACTCCCAAAAGTTTTCGTAAGTTTCTTCATTTAGCATTCTTCCACCACGACATACAAATCCGTTTTCTGGATCTCCAGCTCCATCATTACTTCCTCCTAAAATATGCATACCTTCTATTATATGAATATTTTCACCTTTAAAGCTACAATCTCTTACAAGATATGCAGCTCCAGCAAGAGATGCTAATCCTCCACCAATAAAATATACATGTCTATCTCCATGATCTTGGTATATAAACTTAGCTACTAATTTTTCACCATTTTCTTTAGTCTTTTTTGCTGCAATTGATGCTATAGCTGCTGCACCTGCAATTGCTCCAACTGTTAATAATACTTTTTTCTTATCGCAACCATTTTTCTCTTTACCCATAATAACCACCTACTACCTTTCAATTTGTTACATTTCTTATTTATTATTATAGTTTAAAGCATTTCTATTGTAATTATACAAATAATACGATTTGTATAATTTTCTATGTACTTTTTGTTAATAATTCACACTTGCCAGTTATAAGAATTTTCATTTACTTTATATAAAGGTACATCTTTCTTTGAAGGATTTCTACCTTGGCTTTGCCTAATATATCCTCATTTTACTAAAAGTGTTGTCGCACAAAAAAGTAAAATCAAATTACGGCAGTTTTTTCAGCAAAATAGAAGTCGGAGCACAAGTATGAAGGCACAAGGCACAGGTATGGATGAAATTCCCTTTAGGGAAAATTAACCTTACTTGTGCCCTGTTTTATGTCATAATAAAAGGAGGTATCACTAACAACTTTTTATTTGTTAGTGATACCTCCCTATTTTAATTAAATAAAATAATTCATCTATTTAATATTTAAAATTTCACCAAAAACTATCCAACGATAAATTACATTATCATTCCACAAACTAAAAAACCAACTAAACTAATAACTGCTGCCATTGCTGCATATGGAAATTGACTTAACGCATGATCCATATTATCTATACTACAGGACGTTGATGTAAGTACTGTAGCATCAGAATAGAAACATGCATGACTACCTAATGTTCCTCCTGACAATACTGCCGCCATTACAAGAATCGGATTAGCCCCAAGAGAAAATCCTAAAGGAATTATTATTGGTACACAAACTGCTGGTATACCCCAATTACTACCAGTAACAAATGTTAATATTGCTACAACAATAAATGCAACTGCAGGAAATATTGTTCCATTTAAGTATGGTGTAACTGTTTCTATAATATATGATGGAAGTCCAATATCATTAGCAGCTTGCTGCATAACAAAAGCCATGAAAACAATAGCTATTGTTGGTACCATACCTGCAAAACCTTCAATATATGTATCACAAAATTCTCCAAAAGACATCTTTTTTCTTGGAATATATAATAGTAAGCATACTATTAATGATGCTACTACTGCTATAAATAAATCACCCCATATTATTGTTATAGCTATAAGTGTTCCTATAGGAAGTAAGAAGTCAATAAGTTGCCCTTCTCCTTCTCCATATTTATCTACTAATTCACTATTATATCTTTCACTTTTATTACTATAAACCTCACCTGTTTTTTCTACTCTTTCATAAGCTGATTTCATCCTACCTAACTTAGGTACAACACCCAATATAAATAGCGGTACAATTATTACTGAAATCCAAGCATAAAAAGTAAACGGAATTACTTTTAAATAAGTAGCTATTTCACCGCCAAAATTTAGCTCTGGTATACCACTTTGCTTATAAAATACACTAGAATAAAAAATAGCCCAAGTTGAAAAAGGGAGTAAAACACAAATTGGTGCTCCTGTAGAATCGATTATGTACGCTAAAGATTCTCTTGGAATCTTCTTTTTATCTGATATTTTCTTCATACAGGCTCCTAAAGTCATTATATTTAAATACTCATCAATAAATATTAAAATTCCTAATATCCATGTTGTTAATAATGTCTTCTTTCCTGTATTACAATATCTCTCTAGCTTTCCTGCAAAACCTAACGTTCCTTTGGACTTAGCCAGTAGCGCAATTAGACTTCCAAATAAACCACATACAATTAAAACCCATTGGTTCTCTCCATCACCAGCTGCTCTAAAAAAAGCTTCAGACCACTGGGGAGCAAAACTAGGTCCATAAATAATTACATATGTAGCAATTGTCCCTAAGAATAATGCTTCTAAAGTTCTTTTAGTTACCAGTGCAAAAATAATAACTATTAATGCTGGTAAAACACTAAGTATACCATAATGATCCATATGTACTTCTCTCCCTTTTCATTAGTAAATTACTTTTACTTTATAGTTTATCCAATATAATATTATTAATTAATTTTTATTGCCTATCTTTTTAAACCAGATAAGATTTTAACATATCATAACCTAATTGAAAATATTATTTAATAAATTAGTAAAGAATAAAATTTTGTACATCGAATCATTATAACTTTAGCTATCAGCCTGACTTTTTACACTATACATATGCTTTATTACTTCTACTAAAACAGGTAATAATGAAATTAAAATAATTCCTACTGTTACTAATGAGAAATTATTTTTTATCACTGGAATATTACCAAAAAAGAATCCTAAAGTTAAAAATAAACTTACCCAAACAGTACCACCAATAATATTGAAAACACCAAACTTCTTATAGCACATCTTACCTATACCAGCTACAAATGGTGCAAATGTTCTTACTATAGGAACAAATCTTGCTAAAACTATAGCCTTAGAACCATATTTTTCATAAAAACTTTGAGCTTTATCTATATAACTCTTCTTAATAAATCTATTATTGCTATTTACAAGCTTCTCACCTAATTTCTTTCCAATAAGATAATTAGCTCCATCACCTAAAATAGCTGCTGCCAAAAATACTATTATTAATACAACTATATTCATACCAGATATTGCTGCTAGGGCACCACAAGCAAAAATAATAGAATCTCCTGGTAAAAATGGTGTAACAACTAACCCCGTTTCGCAAAAAATAATCAAAAACAGCAGTACATATATAAGTACTCCATAGTTATCCATTATCATAGGTATATACCTATCAAAATGTAATAACTCCTCAATAAAATTCATCATATAAACTAGCACTCCTTAACATATTTTTACTTATTATACCATTGTTTTGTTAACTTTATGTTAAATCTTATCTCAAAAATAGTATTTTAAAAAAAATATAGTAACTTTTTGCATCACAACATAGCAATATTGTGCATTATAAAAGGAACTGATATAATAATAAACCTTCATTTATTACTTTCACAGTTCCTCTACCAGTAACTATATTCTATAGTTTGTTACATATATTCTATTTTTATTCACCAAATGCTTGTCTTAAATCATCTATAATATCATCTATATGTTCAGTACCAATAGATAATCTAATTGTATTTGGCTTAATTCCTGATTGTAAAAGTTCTTCTCCTTCTAATTGTGAATGAGTTGTAGTAGCTGGATGTATAACAAGTGATTTTACATCTGCAACATTTGCAAGAAGTGAGAATATTTTTAATCTATCTATAAATTCAGTTGCTTCCTTTTCTCCACCTTTAATTTCAAAAGTAAAAATAGATCCTCCTCCATTTGGGAAATACTTATTATATAATTCTTTTTGTTTTCCTGTTGCTAATGATGGATGGTTTACTTTCTCTACCTTTGGATGATTCTTTAAGAACTCTATTACCTTTAGAGTATTTTCTACATGACGTTCTACTCTTAGTGATAATGTTTCTAATCCTTGTAATAATAAGAATGCATTAAAAGGACTAATTGTTGCTCCTGTGTCTCTTAATAATATCGCACGAATCTTAGTTACATAAGCTGCTGCACCTGCTGCCTTTGTAAACACTACACCATGATAACTTGGATTTGGCTCAGTAAGTCCTGGGAATTTACCTGATGCTTCCCAATCAAATTTTCCTGAATCAACAATTACACCACCAAGTGATGTTCCATGTCCCCCAATAAATTTAGTTGCTGAATGAACTACTACATCTGCTCCATGTTCTATTGGTCTAAATAAATATGGAGTAGCAAAAGTACTATCAACTATTAATGGTATACCATGCTTATGTGCAACTTCTGATAATTCATCAATATCTATCAAATTTGAATTTGGATTTCCAAGTGATTCAACAAATATCGCTCTTGTATTATCTTGTATAGCCTTTTCAAAATTACTTACATCGTCTGGATCAACAAATGTAGTTGTTATTCCATACTCTGGTAATGTATTAAGAAGTAAATTATATGTTCCTCCATATAAAGTTGTTGCTGCAACTACATGTTGACCTGCTGAAACTATATTTTGTATTGCATAAGCTATTGCTGCAGCTCCAGATGCTACTGCAAGTGCTGCCACTCCTCCTTCTAATGCTGCTACTCTATCTTCAAATACTCCTTGAGTTGAGTTAGTAAGACGTCCATAAATATTTCCACTTTCAGCTAGACCAAACCTTGCTGCTGCTTGAGCTGAATCCTTAAATACATATGAAGTTGTTTGATATATTGGAACTGCTCTTGCCCCTGTTGCTGGATCTGGTTCTTCTTGTCCTGCATGAAGTTGTAATGTTTCAAATCTTAATTTTTTTTCTTGATTACTCATTTAAAATCGCCCCTTTTTATTTATTGAATATCTTTTTACTAATAAATAAAAAAATGTACCAGAGAGAATCTTCTAGTACGTTAGATACATCCTCTTATCTCTTAGCTATTGCTACAGGATTTAGCACCTATGACTATTTTCACTAGGTTGCCGGGTTTCATTGGGCCAGTCCCTCCACCACTCTTGATAAGAATATAAGCTTTATCTTTTTTCCTATAAAGCCCATATGTTTTATATGTTTTCTTTGTGATTATTATTATATTGTATTACTTTTGCCGTGTCAACATATTTTAGAAATAAAAAAATTTTATTACAGTATTTTATTTCTATTGAATTTAACAATAAATTTAAATATTTGTTATAGGTATATATGATAAAATTATATATATCATATATTATAAAAATTGGAGGACTATAAATGAGAATTCTATCAGGAACTTATGGATTTGATATACTATCTATATTTCTTTTATTAATAAGCCTATTTCTTAACTTTGGAAGAATTCCAAGATTAATTAGTCTTGTTCTTTCTGCAATAGTTATATTCAGAGCATTTTCTAAAAATATTTATAAGCGCTCCCAAGAGCTAAATAAATTTACTTCTGCTGTAAACAATATATTAAGAAAATTTAATAAACAATTACCTTATATGACTAATGTTAGCTTAGAGCTTATACCACCAATGTTTACAAGACTTAAATATGACATAAATCAAAAGATAAAATATAAAATTGTTTCTTGTCCTAATTGTGGGCAAAAATTAAGATTACCACGTAGAAAAGGAAAAATAATAGTTACTTGTAAAAGATGTCATAATGAATTCAATTTAAGAACATAATTACAGTGCACAGTTTCGGTTAATTTTCCCCTATGGGGAAAATATTATAGTCCTGCGGACGGCAAATTACAATTGTATTTTTAGATGTATTTAGTTCATATATAAAACTATTGTGCTTAAGTGTTGTTTTTCATAAATCATTAGCTTCTATTTCAAGCTACATGAAGGCACAGCCTTCATTAGCCAATTGTGATAGTTCTATATCAAATATAAGTACCTTAAGTAAACTAACTTACTCTATGCACAAAATTGTTGCAATTAAAATCTCAGAAATTCCCCTAAAGGGAATTTCATCCACCACTGTGCACTGACATATACCTGTGCCTTGATTTATATTATCCCTTTCTTTATCATTGCCTTAAAACTGTTCCAATCTACAAACTCTCCACCCATGCTTTCTAAGTGACTAGTATACATTTGACAATCGATAAACTGAAACCCCTCTTCTTCTAACTTTTTTGCTAAAGCAATCAACGCAACTTTTGAAGCATTGGATACTTTAGAAAACATACTCTCCCCAAAAAAGCACTTTCCTATCTTAACACCATAAAGTCCACCTACTAATTCTCCATCTTTATATGTTTCTACACTTGAAGCAAATCCATGATTAAATAAATTAATATATGCTTCTTTCATATCATTAGTAATCCATGTACCTTCTTTATTTTCTCTTAATTCTTTACAATTGCTTATTACTGCTGAAAAGTCCTCATCAAATTTTACTTGAAAGCCACCATTTTTTAATACCTTTTTCATAGACTTAGATATCTTTATATTTTCTGGTCTTATAATAAATCTCTTTTTAGGACACCACCAAAGTATGTCTTCTTCTTCATACCAGGGAAAAATACCATTAATATAAGCTAAGATTAATCTATCTAATGATAAATCTCCTCCAACTGCTAATAATCCATCTTCATCAGCTAACTCTGGCGCTGGAAATACTATATCTTTATTCAACATATATACCGTCATGATATACCCTCTCTTCCTTGATTTATACTAATTAAAAATTTAATGTGTTATGACTTATACCTGTAGCAATAAAAATAAGTAAACTTGAAAGTACCCTATCATTAGCATTACTAATAGCTTTTTCATCTCTTTCTTCTCCTGTTACCGATGAAACTACTTGAAGCTGATCAAAGTTTATTTTAAGAAATACTCCTGTAGCATATAAAAATAACTTATTTGCTATCTTAGGAGCTTCACTAACATCAGGTGCATCTTTCATATAATTTGTACCATTTATCTCATCTAATAATCTTCCTTTTGAATCATAAAGATAATTTATATTCATTAATATAGCTAAAACAATAATATATATTGTATTTATTGATAAATTCAATACAGTAAGTTGTCTTATAAGTTCAGAATCCATCTTACCATTATATGACGTACTTTCTTCTTTATCTTCTAAATTATCCGTAGCTTCATTATTAGTTGTTTTACTACTTATATAATCATTATTACTCATTTTACTTCCCCCTATTATATAGCTACTAATCAATATATGCCACTTATTATAAAACTGTTTTTCATAGATAAAACTTTCCAAAATTAGCTTAAAAATAGATTATATGTTACAATACTAATGATAATAAATTATAATGTAAAAGAGGTAATGAATTTGTATAATACAGGTGACCGAGTTGTATTTCCTAATCAAGGAGTAGGAATAATCGATGCTATAGAATCAAGAGAATTTAAAGATACTATGCAAGATTATTACGATATTCATTTAATAAATAGCACATTAAAACTAATGCTACCATGTAATCGTATGGAAACTTCTAATGCACGACTAGTTTCTGATTCACAAACTCTAGATAAATACTTAAATAATTTCGATTACTTCCTATGTAATGGATGCCACTCTACAAATATAGATTCTAAACAACGAATCAAAGATAATAGAAGCAAACTAAGTTCTGGAACATTAAAAGATTATGTAGAAGTAATAATAGAACTTACTCATATTCAAAATGATTCTAAATTAAATTCTAGTGAGAAACAAATACTAAATAATGCTCGTAAAATTTTAGTTGATGAAATAAGTCTTAGTAAAAATTTAACTACCATTGAAGCTACTTCTCTATTAGACAATTCTCTTGCAACAATCTAAAAAAATAGATAGAGATTTTACTCTACCTATTTTTATCTTCACTATTCTTCTTTTTACTACTGAAATATAATACTACTATTCCTGAAATTAATATAATAACAGCTATAATTGCTATAAGTTCTTTTCCTATTCCACCAGTTTTAGAAAGTTTCTTTGAACTATCTTTTTTTCCGTTGATATCATCTTCTGTTAATGTAATTCCTGCAGCTAACTTCTCAATCTTATCCTTTGCTTCTTTCACTTTGTCATAATTATCAACATACTTTTTATCCTTACTATTTAGAGCATTATATCTTTTTATTATATCTTCTACGGCTTCTTTATCATCTAAAGTTATATTTTTCTTATCAATCTTTTCCCATATGTCATCTCTAATATCACTTACTTCTTCTCTTACTTTTAATATTTTATTTTGAAGTGCTAAAAGTTTATCCATATTAGTTATCTTATTCTTTTTTTCTTCAGACAGTTTTTGAACTTGATTATATACATAATATACTGCTTCCTTATCATCAAGAACTACATCTTTTTCAGAAGGTAAGCTATCTATTTTATTAATTATTTCATTAATATCTTTATTCTTTTCATCATCATCTAACTTTTTTTCAAGGTTTAATAATACATCTGCATTTGTTACTAATGCTTTATACCCTTCTGGCAAAGCATTATATCTATCAACTAATTGATTTATAGTATTCTTATCTTCTATAGTAATAGCCTCTGGTAAGTTATCAATGTCCTTTATAATATTTTCAACTTCATCTTTTATATTCTTTAATGATTCTATCTTTGTGATAGCATTATTTAAAACATCTATATTTGATACAGTTTTCTTTTCCTCATCACTTAAAGAATTATATCTATTCAATATACTTTTTATAGTATTCTTATCTTCTAGTTTTATTTCATTAATATCTGGCAAATTATTTATTGCAGAAATAATATCACTAGCTGTATATTTTCCGTTTTCATTTTCAAAGCAAAATAAATATCCAGAATCATTTTTAAAGTATATACTTCCATATTCATCTACTGCTGCTGATGCATTATTTGAATGTGGCTTACTAGTAGAAATAATTTTTTCATATCTTTCCTTATTATTTCCTTCAAAATCTTTAATGCAAAATACACTATCAGGACTTGATGAATTAAATACATATAAATATACTGTATTATTATTATCCTTGTTAGCATAAGCTGTAGTCAATATTGGTGATGATTTAGATGATATTCCCCATATTTGATATATAGTATTCAAGGTTGTCCCATCTAACACCACAAAATTTTTCCCACTACATACATATACTCTTCCATTATAAACTACTGGACTTGATACAGAATCTGTACCAATATTAATACTTATCAATGAATTTTTATCAAAAGTACCATCAGCGTTTACCTTAATTGAACATATATTTCCACCCTTAGTAGATAAATACATTTTTTCACTTGTCTTATCATAATGTATTGAACTTCTTACTCCATCACCAATGTCTATTGTATCCACTACCTTATTTTCCTTTAAATTATGAGAAACTACTTCGCCTTTTTCTCCTGCAAAAATAATATTATTACCTACGATAGCTCCTCCTGTTAGGTAATATCCCTTCTTTCCATCTTTAGGCTCATATTTCCATGCATAATCTTTTATTTCGTCACCCTTTTTAGTATTCTTATCTTCTACTGATAATGCATAATAAAATCCATTATCACCAGAATTACTAGATATACCACAATAAACATATCCATCATAATATACTACTGTCCCAATACCTTGAAGACTTGTATCTTCTATAACAGGACTTATCCATAATGGCTCTAAAGTTTCAGCATCTACACATTGTATTCTTCCATTATTAGTAGGTATAAATATTTTTCCATCACCATAAGCAATTCTCGAAGACCATGATATAGTCTCTGTAAGTGCCTTTGATAATACTTCTTTTCCCGTTTCTCTATTATATTTCTTTATATATGAAGAATCTGTAGCATATATATAATCGCCTACAATTATTGGATCACTAAATTTCCATCCCTCACCTACTTCTACACTCCACTTTTCTTTTACCTCTAATGACGTAGTAGGTGTTTTACTATCTGTTATTGCTGGATTTAAAACATTTCCTCTAAACTGCGTCCATAAATTTAAGCCGTTACTACCTGCAAAAACCACATTAGAAGTTATTACTGTGATTACTATACTAGCAACTAAAGATTTTATAAGCTTCATAAATCCCAATCCTCTTTTCTCGCAATTTCCTGTAAAATACTTCATTATATGCTTATATAGTACATTGTGCAAATTCTGATGTCAATAACGTCTAATTCCTTGTCATTACTAGTTTTATCGCTATTTTTACCATTGCAAATTTTTTATAAAAACATTACTTTTCATAGATAAAATTAGTAAACTACTATCAGAAAATTTATTGATATATATGTAATTTATTGAATATTATTGAAAATAATTTTTTGTTTATATATTAGCTAATTATAGTAAATAAAATTTTAACTTTAAAAAAATCCTATTTATTTTTTTATAAATTTTTTTATTTTGAAAAATCATATATAACAATATAAAAATTTATTACTTCTTTATCATTAATAAAAAAGTATCGCATTAACAAACTTATATCTGTTAATACGATACTATAACCATAATTACTATTTTCTTAAAATTTCTTTTGCTAAATCATCGCCAACTTCTGTTAAGAAACTAATTCCTGTTTCCTTTTCAGTTTCCCTATTAGCAGCAAATAAATCATCTCTTGATAATTGATCAATACTAAATTTTCTAGCACCTGCCATAAGTTGTTGAAGTCCAGCTGTTAACTTATCTGCAAGGGTCCATACACCTATTGCTCCATAAGGTATATCTTTCATAGCATCTGCTCCAACTTTTTCTTTTACTTCAAAATATCCAGCAAATATTTCTTCTGGAGATGTACCAAATTCATCAACAATATGTTTAGGTAATGCATCCCAATTACCATTTAATCTTTCTCTTCTCTCTGGATGAATAACTGATTCTATGTTAGCACCTAAGAATGCTGGAATCATTAATGCTCTACCCATACAAATAAGTTTTGTAAATGGAGCTCCAAGTGCTAATGCTTTAAATATATGATCTTCTCTTGCAAGACCACCGGCAAATGCCATATCAACAACATCATATCCTTGATCTTTTAATATCTTTCCATATTCATAAGCTTTAGAATGTAAGAATATTGATGGTACACCCCATGATTCCATCATGTTCCATGGACTCATTCCTGTACCTCCACCAGATCCATCGATTGTAAGTAAGTCTAACTTAGCTTCTGTAGCAAATTTGATAGCCATAGCTAATGCTTCCATACCATATGAACCAGTTTTTAATGTTATTCTCTTATATCCTAAGCTTCTTAAGTAATCTATTGTTTCCATAAAATCTGATCTAACTTCATCTGCAGAATTTAAATTTGTATATCCTAATCTACTATGTCTAGCAAAAGCTCTTATAGCACCAGATTTAAAGCTCTCTTGAACATCAGATTTTGTAGGATCTGGATCTACTATATACCCTCTTTCTTTTAAGAACAATGCATAATCTAATGAAGTAACTTGTATTTCTCCACCAATATCTTTTGCTCCTTGTCCCCATTTAAGTTCAATTATTACATCATCACCATATTTGTTTATTACATATTCAGCTACACCATTTCTAGCATCTTCTACATTCATTTGAATAATTATAGAACCATATCCATCATAATATTTCATATATGATTCTATTCTTCTATCTAACTCTGGCGCTTTTACAATCTTACCATTTTCAATAACTGCTGCTTTATCAACACCAACTACATTTTCTCCAACAACTATTGGAAAACCTACTAATGCTGCACCTACAGCAAAAGACTCCCAATACTTCGCTGCTATAAATGTAGATCCCAATGCTCCTGTCATTATAGGTATTCTTGACTTTGTTTTTACATTTTTCCCAAAAGAAGTCTCAACGTTTACATTTGGAAAAATACAATCATCGGCACTATTTGATAAACCATTGGCTAATCCATTAGCACCATAATTATATCCTTGAATTCTTAAGTTATTATAACTTACCCCTACATGATTAATATTTGAGCTTCCTGCTGTAACTCTACCGAAATCTCTTGGATATAACATCTTTCTACCTTTCATAGTAGACATCCAAGTTTCACATTTACCTTTACAATCTGCTCTACATAAAGTACACAATCCTGACTCTGCCGCATTCCCTCTATTTACGGTATTTAACACGTCATTACTTTTTTGATACTGAAACATTCCATTACCCCCAATAAAAACAATTAGTTTTACTATTAAATTATAACATATATAATAATATTTTCCTCTTCTTGAAAATATTTTTATTAATGCTAATGTAATTGTATTTTTTTATTGATAAAATATCAAAAATAAAGCTATTTCATTTACAAATAAGCAAATTATAAGCTATAGCTTTTTTATTATGTCAGAAGACAGGGCACAGGTTAGATGGCACAAGGTACAGTTAAGGCAGTTCACAAGGCACAGTTAAGTTTACAATTGTGTTTATAGATGTTTTTAGTGCATATATAAAACTGTTATACTTAAGTGTTGTTTTTCATAAATCATAGGTTCCTAGTCTAAGCTACATGAAGGCACAGCCTTCATTAGCCCCCCGTAATAGTCCTATATCAAATATAAATATCTTAAAAAAACTAACTTATTCTATGCACAAAATTATCACACTTAAAATTTCAGAAATTCCCCCAAAGGGAATTTCATCCATACCTGTGCACTGATATATACGCACCCTCTGAAAAAAAGCTGCTACATTCTCCTGTAGCAACTTCATCTTAACTTTAAAATTTATCATGCAATCTTTTTCTTATTTCATCTAAGCTATAATCTTTTATCAATTTTCCATTTTTAAATACACTTAGCAATAAATTATATTTATATTGACTTTGTTCCTCTATTGTTAATTGATCTTTATATAATATATCATCACCATCTCTATAAACATAGCACATACCTTTTTGAGACTTTTTAAAATTCCCTATATCTGTTTTAGGATCTTTAAAAATGAATTTTTCTTCTCCTTTAATAACTGCATGAGTAGCTTTTAGTGCAAATCCAAAAGTATCTCTAGTATTATATTGATAAGTATATGATCCAATACCAAAAACACAATTGCTAACAGCAAATCCTTTTTTCATTAACCTTTTACACATCTCTTCACAACGTTCTACTGTGATACTGTCACCATAAATAGTTCCTATATGAGAATTTAATACTTTATATCCTTTAGAATTTACTCTGCCACCAAAAATATCCCACAATAATTCTACTGTACCTTTATATTCTGGTGAATCTTTATCAGCAGTATCATCACCACAAATTATTTTTATAGGATCACCACTATCGCCTCTTATTACTACTTTACCATCTCTATTTAATATATCATTTTTAAGGTTAGGAAGCATAGAAACTATAAGATTCCAATAATCATACGTATCTGATACTATACTGATAACACCAGAAGGAAATACTTCATTTATAAGTCTTTTATATGCAGAATACTCATCTCTACCATAACTACACATAACACTATGCTCTGTTGATGGAGTTCCATATGCTACTTCTTCTTTTTCAATATCACAATTATAGTACTTTTCAAGATATATTATTGCCGGTATAGTTGCTGTACCAGTAAATGATAATAGATGTCCAGCTGCACTAGATTCCGCACTTTCAAGAGAACTAAAACCTCTCATACTAAAATCTCCACAAGCCTTCTTTGCATCTACATTTTCAACAGTTAATTCAAAATACTTATTTATTATTTCTCTATATCTATATGCAATAGTAGCACTAGTCATCGGTTGCCATATATGACAACTCATTAATGTTTCTAAATAATTCACAAGCCATGGAAATCTATCATCAGTATTAGTAATTTCAATCATAGGAGTTTTAATATTTACCCTTTCACCTTCTGCTACTGCCTTTATCTCTATAGGTAAATATCCTAAATCATATAATTCTTCTATATGTTTAGTATCTGCTGCAATATTTCCCATAGTTATTGAAATAATTCTCCTATACTCATTAATAACTTCTTCTTTATCCTTCTCAAAAAAATTTTCATTAAAGTATTCAATAAGATATTTTTTTATAAAAGGTTGTAATCCAAACATTACTACCTTATCTATATTTTCTTTTCGTGACATTCTTGGAGTCCAATAACTAACTAACTTAGTAAGTCCTTCTACATAACACATATGATGTATAGTCTTATAAAAATCTGTTAACAATAATGGATTTGTCATTTTACTCATCTCCTATTAATAACTTTAACTTGCAATGATTCTATTACATCTAATGCCTTTTCATGTAAGTTATCATCAAAACTAGCACAAAGACTAGCATCTACTACTAAATTTGAATTTATATACTCTCCTTGAAAAGCTACTACATTACTTATTACACACATGTTTGTAACTACACCAACAAACTCAATAATATCTATGTTTTCTCCAAGTTCTTCTTTTATAGAAATGATATCTTTTGGTGACAATGCAAAAGCTTCTTTTTTATAATGTAATGTATTTTCATTATCTTTATATTCTTTTAATTTTCCAAATAACTCATGACCTTCACTTCCATCTAAACAATGAACTGTTGGTAAATTCTTTCCTTCTCTAGTTTCTAAATAATTATCATAATGTGTATCATAAGTAAATAGTACTTTTTCACCTTCCTCAAGATACTTTGATATTTTCTCGCAAATACCAGTTTCTAAAGTTCTAGCTTTAGGAAATCCTAATGCCCCATCTACAAAATCCTTTTGATAATCTACTACAACTAATAATTTTTTCATTCTACAACACCTCTTATATCTTTTCTATCTCAATCTTTTCACAATTTTTGCTTAATATACTGTCAGTTGTATAAACCTTCTTAATCAAATCTGTTTTTAATATATCGCCATCAAAGATAGTATCTTCACAATGAGTTACAACTAAATAAATATCCTTTGCCCCTATCTCTTTTAGCTTTTCAGCAGTCAAAAGAAAGGTCCCTCCTTTTGAACATAAATCATCTACAATAATTGCAATAAATTCATTATCAATTTCTGCACTTCTATTTATCTTAAGAGATTTTATCCTACCTGTTTTAAAATCTCTCTCTTTAGTCGCTGTTAATATATTCTTATACTCTATCTGTTTACTGTATCTTTTTTCAGCACCAGCATCAGGATATACTAAAAATAAATTTTCATTTTCTAAACTTCTAATTAGCTTTTCTGCTAAATCTTTAGTTTTATTCACTACCTTTACTCTATCTAAAAGAGCAACGATAACATCAGAATGAGGTTCATAAATTGTAACTGTTTCAAAATTTAAATCATTTATAATCTTACAAATATACTTTAAAGTAAATACTCTAAGCCCTTCTGTTCTATCCATTCTACTATAAGGCATATATGGTATTACTAGATGACATTTTACCATCATTTCATCTAAGTGACTTTTTAAAAATATTAAATGTAACAGATCTGAATCGCCCTCAAATTTTAATTTTATAATATTTTCTTTATCACTAATTCTAATATTATAAGAATCTATAAGACTCTCTCCATTAGGAAAATTACTTATATTGATCTTTTCATTGTTAAAAAAAATCATATATTTCCCTCCTCTTTTCTAAAAATCATGTTTAAACTCTTCATTAAACTTAAAAACTTTTGCTGGTCTATGAGGTTTCCCTTCAATTTTTTCATCAGTTTCTATTATAAAATCATTCATTTTTCTTCTAAAATTTAATATTTTTCTTCCCATAATAGCTTCATAAACATATTGTAATTCTATTACAGTAAATAATTTTGGCAATAAATTAAATGCAATAGGGGTATATTCAACTTTGTTTCTCAATCTATCTATTCCATAATCTAAAATCTTGTAATGATCAAATGCTAATTTATCTTTACACTGTTCTTCTAGTATATATGTAATGGACTTTTTTCTTAAAATGCCTTTTTCTATCTTTTCTACAACATCATATGCTATTTCAACTTCATCATCTTCTGACTTTAAATTTAGCTTATACTTATTTTCTATATGTAAGTCATTTTTAGATTCTACAAGATGTTTTTCTACCCAAAACCACTTCTTTTCTTTTAAAGAATCTACTTCGATAGTTTTTATTTTTTCCTTAGCTACTAAAGCCATATTACTAATAGTTATTACTCTCGTTCTTTTATCTCTGTCTACATCACCAAAAGTATATAATTGTTCTAAATACATATCTTCTATTCCTGTTTTTTCTTTTAGTTTTCTAGCAGCTCCTTCCTCCAAACTTTCATCTTTCCTAATAAAACCACCTGGAATACACCACATATCCTTATCTGGTTGTTGATCTCTTTTAATTAGCAATACTTGAAGCCCTTTCCTCGGAACTTTCCTAATATTATCATCTTTTATATCCTCAGTAGTAAAAATTAATACATCATTAGTAACGCTTGGTTTATAATACTCTTTGTCGCTGTATTTTTTTAGAAATTCCTTTTCTTCATCCATATTAATTTAACCTCGTACATATTTTCTTTTAGATAATATCAAATTGACTTTATGTATTTATAATATGTTATTTTCATAAATTTGTCAACAAAAAAGGAGGTGTCACATTAACAAATAAAAAATTGTTAGCGATACCTCCTTTTATTATGGCAGAAAACAGGGCACAAGTATTGTATTTATTGCATATATAAAACTATTATACTTAAGTGTTGTTTTTCATAAATCATGGTTTCCACTCCAAGCTACATGAAAGTAAAGCTTTCATTAGCTCCCTGTAATAGTTATTATTTTCTCCGTTTATATAATGATACAAATACAATAGCACCTATTAATACTATTACTACACATACTATTTCATAAATATATTTTATATCTATAGTACTTTCTTTTGACACTTTCCAATTTTTATTATCCCCATTTATTCTATCTTTTTTAAAATTTTGCACCGTTCCATTACTATTATCTTCACTTTTATTTTCATCGTTAACACTATTATTATCTTTGGAACTATTATTATTTTTATCTTCTTGAGATCCTTGTTCCTTTTCTCCGCCACCTTGAACTCCCATGGATTGAAGATTAATTGATGATCCGTCTATTAACTTATCTTTATTTGAATTTTGATCTGTTGTAGTAGATGGTATAGTTCCATCTAGTTGTCCCTCTATACTTTTAGCCCTTAACACTCCAAATTCCTTAATTGTTTCAACAGCTGTTGTATACTTATCATAAGAATAAAACGCTGTTGGATCATTTTTCACATATTCATTTATCATTGCATCTACTGTTTATATAGTTTCAGTAAACTTACCACTATTAAAATATCCATCTACTATTTCTCTAAGATACTTATGATATGTTTTTTTATATTCATCAACTTCTAATAACTTAGCTACATAGTTCTTTAACTTAAATCAATACCGCTTACATGGGTATCAATCTGTACCTCCTGATGACATTCCTCCCATACCTAGTCCATTATTAGTCATTCCATCTTTGTTATTATTATTTTGTTGTTGATTATCACCATCATTGCTATTTTCTAGTGGTACTCCTCCTCCACCATTATTTTCTTTTTGCGCACCAGCACCTACACTTTCCGGTTTGTATAACTTTCCATAATTAGATCCAAAATTTCTTTCCGCATAGGATTCTTCCATAGCCTCTATTTCCAAATATAACCCCCAACTTTCACCATTAACAGTTACATTAACATAATTATGTAATGGTGCCGACAATGACATATATGACATTAAATCATAAGACAAATATTCCTTCATATACGTAGCATCAGATATATTATTATTTAAAATTAGCTTATCTAACCCATAACATGTCTGATTTGAAACATAATGATCAAATTCAATTTTGAAACTATATCTATCTGTGGTATCATCATTTGCAACACTTGTTAAACTAGTATTTCCTTTTGGTCTTATAGCTACATTTTTAAAAGCTTTCCCATTAACTATTACATCACAAGATATATATTCTTCTGCTAATGCATTTTCTAACATCTCACTCCAATCATCTTTATCAATAGATATATCTAGATTAATTATTTTATTCTTATTGAAAAGTTCTGTCTCATATTCAAATGATGTTGTATTAGAATCTTTCTCCTTTATTCCTAACACATCAGGAATAAAGATAAGTATTCCAGTAAAAATCATAGCAAACCCTATAACTACAGCAACAATTGCATTTAAGTATTTACTTGATATCATAGGTTATAACACCACCTTAAGACATATATTCACCATTGTAACTTACTAATACCGCCCTTGATACTCCCTCTACATTAGAAATCTTATTTACAAAATCAGTAGTCATTTCATTAAGTCTTACTTCTAATGTAAGTTCAATTCCATCCATAGAAATAGTTTTTGACTTCACCATATGTTTCTTTACTCCATCACTAACTGTTTTAACTACTCTTCTTTCTACTTCATCATTATTACAATCAACAACTAATATATATGGCGTATCTTTACTCTTTCTATTTACAAATACCACCATCAATACTCCAATAAAAATAGATCCTATAACTGCTAATGGTATAAGACCTGCACCTAATACTATACCTGCTGCAATTGACCAAAATAAAAATGCTATATCTAACGGTTCCTTAATAGCTGTCCTAAAACGAACGATAGACAATGCACCAACCATACCTAATGATAATATAACATTAGAAGTTACTGCTAATATTACTAATGTTGTTATAAGCGTCATTGCCATCAACGATACTCCAAAATTAGCTGAATAGATTACTCCATTAAAAGTCTTCTTATATACGTAAAATATAAATAGTCCTAAAGCAAAAGCTATTAATGTATCTATAATCGAAAAAGACGATGTTTTCTCTAAAAAACTTGATTTAAATATATCATTAAAAGTCATTTTACTTCCCCTTAAAAATACTTGTTATCCAAAATTTCTGCATACTGCATACTTCGAGAATGCTGTTTGTTCTCTATTATTGGTTTGAATCATGTCACGA
Organism: Clostridium bornimense; assembly: GCF_018917145.1. Taxonomy (GTDB): domain Bacteria; phylum Bacillota; class Clostridia; order Clostridiales; family Clostridiaceae; genus Clostridium_AN; species Clostridium_AN bornimense_A. The sequence continues at coordinate 43,459 of NZ_JAHLOD010000019.1, read as the reverse complement.
AAGAAATTCATCAAACTTAACTTCCAAAATAATTATATTTTTATTATCACCACTATCATGTGCAATAGTAGGTAGGTGAAAATTAAATAGTTCTGTAGAATTTATTCCTGTTCTTATATCACTATCAAAAGTAATTCTTATGTTTCCCATATCATATATAAAAGGTTCTCTTATGTAATCAACTATAGTCTTTGGCTTTATTCTTTGATATTGCATTTTACTATACAATTCATTTAGTAGTTCTTCATCAACATGTTTCATCCATTCTATATCGCCAGAAATTATTTTTTCACATTCTTCTTTTGTAACTCTAACTGATTCTTTTAAGCATAGTCCGTTAATCTTAGTTTTTTCTCCATTTTTATAAAAGATGTATTTTCATTATAATAACGGATTCTAAACTTTTCCCTGAACTTAATTCCATATCTTTTTTCTCTAAGTACCTTATTATCATCATTATCAAAATAAAAACTTCTTATTTTATATTTACCATCATTATTGACATTTCTATCATGTCTAGCAACTATATTTAATCTTTGTCTTATAGTAAGATAATCACTATCTGTTAAATTTTCATTAAAGTTTTGTTAAATGATTGTTAAACAACTCGACCATAGTGTAATTTTCCAATATGAATGCTATATGAATTTTATGTGTTTTCATTAAGTTATAAATACATGCCATTATATTAACAACTATAGACTATTATCCCTGTATATTAAAAAACTGTCGCCTACGAGATTTAATCGTTATTGCGACAGTTTCACTATTTTTCATTTTCTATTTCTAACTTTTGTATAAACTCTACATCTTTTATTATTGTATCTAAAAAAATATTGGATGACTTATTCAAAATCTCTCTTACATTACTAAGTCCAGTTCCTCTATCTTTTCCTTTTGTTGAAAACCCCTTTTGGAACATTTTATATACCGGAGGTGTATCTTTAGTACAACTATTAATTATAATAATAAGAATAGATTTTTCCTTTTTTATTACTCCTAGTTTTATTACAGGTTTCTCACATAGCTCTGCTGCTTCAATAGCATTATCAAGAAAAATACCTATTACTCTAATAAGCTCTATAATATCCATAGATATATAATTTATTTTCTCACTTATATCTATAAATACATCTATACCTTTACCTTGAGCTCCTATAATTTTTGAAGATAATAATCCTTTTAATTCTACTATCTCAATATTTTTAAGTAATCCTATTCTAAAATTATTATTCTTTATTCCCTCTCCTAAAGGCATTATATTTTTATAAAAATGTTCTTCCAATCCCTCCATATCATTATCTTCTATATAACCAACTATAGACGATAATATATTTATGTAATCATGCCTAAACTTTCTCATATCAGTATATACTTTCTCTAAACTATTAGTATAATCTTTAAGATTCTGTAATTGTTCCTTTTTACTTTTGTACTCAATCTCTTTTGTTATCACCTTGATCATAGTAAATACTATAATCAGCAATAAAATAAAATATGCAATAAATAACATATTATTGTATTCTATTATATTACTTTCAACCTTAACTCTTTCCACCAAAATTATATTAGAATAAATAATCGATACAGTTAAAAATACAATTGCTATCATTAGAATTGCAAAACTTTTATCAAATTTAGCTGTTAGTATATTCCAATACCTTGTTATTGTTAATTTAACCATTCTACTTAATATCAATATTATAATTACTGTTATTAAGTATAAAAAGAAATATTCTTCTAAAGAGTAACTACCACCTCTCTCCACTCCTATATGTACTAGTTTTAAACATAAAAAAATTAAAATATAATTACTAATAGTTACCACAGCCAACGCTATTAGCGCAAAAAATATACTCGTAAATATATTCCTGTTATGAGTGTATAAAAATACTACTTGAATAATAACTAAAATTACTATTCCTAAATACTCAACTTGAAATTTTATTGGAAAAACGATTACTAAACTAATTGCTAAACCATATATTAAACTCTTTTTATTAATTTGAAATGGTACTACAGATATTAATGCAATATATATTAACGATATTGATGCAATTATTTGTGCTACTAATTCCATATTCTCACCTATTTGATTTATAATTTTAATAATATTATATCACACAAGGTAGCTTTTGGTATTTTTTTATTCATTTATAATTTTTTATTATTTATTCAAATACATTCATTATTTCGTATTTATTTCATTTTTATCTTTTATTTTAAATTTATGCATAATTATGATATAATTATTATATTATATTTATTGCTACTTTTAAAAGGAGTGTCAAATTTGCTTAAAATATTTTTATGTGAGGATAATTCCAATCAAAGAAATTCTATCTCTAAATTAATCAATAATTTAATTGAAAAAGAAAATTTTGATATGAATTTAACTCTTTCAACACCATATCCTCATGATATAATTAATTACTTAAAAGATAATAAAACAACTGGGTTGTACTTTCTTGATGTAGATTTAAACTCTACTATTAATGGAATTGAGCTTGCCCAAATTATTAGACAATATGATCCTACAGGTTTTATCGTATTTATAACTACTCATGAAGAAATGAGTTATCTTACTTTTACATATAAAGTTGAAGCTATGGATTATATAGTTAAAAACAATTATCCTTTTATAGAAAGTCGTATTTTACAATGCTTACAATTAGCTAATGAAAGATACACATTTAGAAGTGATACACCTAAGCCAAATTTTGTATTAAAATCTGGCGATAAGATAATTAATGTTGAACTTTCAAAGATTACTTTTTTTGAAACCTCTAGTACAATACATAAAATAATACTTCATACACTAGATAGTCAAATAGAGTTTTATGCTCAATTAAAGGATATTACAAAACTTGTAGATGAACGTTTTTATAGATGTCATAAATCTTTTTTAGTAAATACAGAAAATATTGAAAATATCGATACTGCATCTCGTATTATTACTATGATTAATGGTGAACAATGTCCTATATCAGTAAAATACTTAAAGCAATTTAAAAAAACAGGACTTTCACATTAAGTAATTAATTTTTCTTCATCAACAAACATTATGAAGGTGTCGCATTAACAAATGAAAGGTTGTTAGAGCGATACCTCCTTTTATTATGGCACGAGACAGGGCACAGGTTAAATGGCACAATGCACAATTTCAGTGTACAGTTAAGGAAACTATCTCATTCTATACTTAAAATTATCACACTTAAAATCTCAGAAATTCCCCAAAGAGAATTTCATCCATCACTGTGAACTGACACCTGTACACTGATATATACCTGTGCCTTGTACCCTCATACTTGTGACCTTCACTTCAATAATGTCTATTCTAGTTAAATAACAATTATATAAAAAAAGCCACTACACCATTTATGTAGCAGCTTACTCTTTATACATCTTTAAAATCTACATCTATTACATTTTCTACATCAAAATTATTGTTATTATTTTCTTTGAATTTTCTATTATTTATTTCATTATCAATTTCTCTGCTTGCTTTCTTCAACTTGTACTTACCATAAAAATATATTACAACGCCTACAATTATTATTATAGGTAATAACCAAATTAATGCCTTAACTATAAATAGCACTACAAATAATGCTAATAAAGTATATAAAATTCCCTTCCACATAATACTCTCCTCTATCCTATAATCTTATTTTTTTAATTATACATCGGATATTCTAAAATTTCAATATAAAGTTTACAGTATCCTGTAATATAGTTTTAATTATCTCTTGTTTCTTAATTCACAACTATAATTTTATAGTTGACCTTTATTTAAAATTTACTATATGAAATTTCATCTTTCATATAGCTTCTATTTCAATTTTGTATCAACTACAACTAATAAAAAAACTGCCACACTTTCGTGCAGCAGCTAAAATTTAATTATGAAATTTTCTTTTTCTTTCTAAATAATACAACTCCTATTGCTACTACAATTATTGATACACCTACTATAACAGTAATTCCAATTCCTCCTGTTTTACTTAATATTGAAGGACTATTTTTCTTATTAGTAGCCTTTTTATTATCGTTATTACCAGCACTTGTTGAATTATTGCCTGTATTTCCTGATTCTGTTTGTTCATCTGATTTTGTTGGCTTACTTGGATCTGTAGGATCTGTAGGATTTGTTGGTTCTGATGGATCTTCTGGTTTTGTTGGTTCTACATAAGCAGTTCTTTCAGCTACTACATATTTTTCATCATAACCATCTTTTAATCCATCTAAGTTAAGATTTAATTTCTTGAAATTTTTAACCAATATTAATCCATCCATTGCTGGAACTTTAACTGTTATCTTTCCATCTTCAATGTCATAGTAAGAATCTTTATCTAAAGCATTGTATAACTTTTTAGCATCTATATTCTTTAGATCTATAGTTACTTTTTGAGCTTTACTACTATTATTCATAAGTACTAGAACTTCATTATTCTTATCAAATCTTTCATAAGCAATTACTGCATCATTTCCAGTACTTATTGGATTTATATCACCAGTTCTAAGTGTTGAGTAAGCATTTCTAACAGCAGCTAAAGTTGCATATCTTTCAACTAGTTCTTTATCTCCTTTACCCCAAATCATACCTCTTCTATTATCTGGGTCAGCAGCTCCTACCATACCAAGTTCATCACCATAGTAGATAGTTGGAGTTCCTGGATAAGTCATTTGGAAGAATGGGATTAAGTTCATTTTACTTCTTGCTTTTTCTGAAGCTGCTCCAACGTGTCTAGATTGATCACTATCATCAACTCCATCAAGAGAAGAAAGTACTCTTGGTTTATCATGAGATCCAACTAAATTCATCATAGCTTGGAATGCTTCTTTTGGATATTGTTCTCTCATTTTTTCAAGTTCATTCATTGTTAAATCGGCTGTTTTACTTCCACTAGCATATCCTAATACTGATCCTCTAAATCTGTAATTCATTACTGAATCATACATATCACCTAAAAGATACTTAGAAGCATCTGTCCATATTTCACCAATAACAACATTATCTTGTCCAGCTTCTTTTACTGCATCTCTAAATGCTCTCCAAGTTTCATCTGAAACTTCATCAGCAACATCTAATCTCCATCCGCTAGTTCCTCTATCTAACCATAAATTAGTTACAGAGTCTTTATCAGATATAATATCCTTAGCCCAAGACTTAACATTTAACTCTGATCCATCTAAAGCTTGAATTACTGGCATTGAATCAAAACCATTCCATCCTTCATATCTATAGTGATCACCTGCTTTTTCATTGTATATCTTAAACCATTCACTATAAGTAAAATCAGTTATTCCTTCTGCTTTAAACTCTGCTTCTGCAGCCTTTATTGCATCTTCTTGAGATATAGATTTTTCGTTCATTATATCATATACTCTTGACCAATATTGGTATGCTCCAAGTGGCTTTCCAGCTTCTTTATATTTACCATATCTATCAAAGTAAACTGAATCATCAGATACGTGATTAAATACACCATCTAATATTATCTTCATATCTCTCTTACTTGCAGCTTTAATAAGACTTGTAAAGTCATCTAAGTTACCAAGAATCGCATCTACAGCTTCATAATCACTTATATCATATCTATGATTTGAAATTGAAGCATTAATAGGATTTATATATACAATGCTAACACCTAGAGATTGTAAGTAATCTAGTTTCTTCTCTATACCTTTTAAATCTCCACCAAATAAATCATTACTCCATTCTCCATCACTAGTATCTTTATCTGCTACTGGACTATCTGGCATGCTATACCAATCTGTTGGGAATGTATATTTAGTTGTTCCTCTTCCTATAGTTTGTGCATAGTCATTGCTAGTATCTCCATTGAAGAATCTATCTGGGAATATTTGATACATTATTCCATTCTTCATCCAATCTGGAGTTTTATAATCTGATTTATACACATTTACTTCATATGGTTTAACAGTTCCAGGTTCCCCACCTTTTCCTTCTCCAAAGTAAGTATCATCATCACCATACACCTTAGTATCTTCACCATTTGATACTAAGAAGAAATACTTATAAATACCTATTTCAGTAGCTTCATATTTTCCACTCCACATATTGTTTTTACCTTTAGTTAAATCAACATATTTAACTCCATTATCACCTTGAACTACTAATTGTACATTAGTTACATCATCACCAGTTTTCAATTTAAATGTTGCAGTTTCATTATCAGCTAATGCTCCATATGGTTTTTTGTACTCTGTACTTCTTGAATTGTAATAAAGTTCTTTTGTTTTGACTTTTACATCTGCTGCATTAGTATAAGCTAAGTCTAAAGTTGGATCATATGAAATTGTAACAACCTTATTTCTAGATACATTAAATGTTGGAACTGTAACTTCTTTATTTTCTAACACTATCTTGTAATTACTATAAGTACCTTTTTCTAAGGATACATCTATTGAATATCTACCATCTAATAACTTATCTTCTAATACTCCTACCTTACTATTACCATCTTTTAAATACATTTTTATAGCATTGTATTCTAATGAATTAACTATTACATGTGAATCATCATTATACGTAAACTTAACATTCATATCTTCTGGCACTGTTATAGAAATATTCTTTCCATCTTTTTCTGCATTGGCTCCATAATTTTCTCCCCAGTCACCCATAGCAACTTTATAAAGATAAGTACCTGCTTTTAAATCACCACTTAATTCATAAACACCATTTCCTACATAAGTCATAGTTGATTTTAATCCACCAGCTGGATTCCAAGATCCTGATTCACCCAACGCTGTTTGGATATCACCAGCTAATACTACTTTTCTACCTTTATATTCTGGAAAACTAATTAAGGAATTTCCATCTTTAGATTTAGCATCATTAGTTGGATCAACAATCCATTCATTATCCACTACAAACTTATATTCAATTTCTCTTGCACTATCACCAAGTCTAGTAGTATAAGACCATACACCATCATTATCTACATCTAAAGCAATTTTTCCATCGTCCCAATTAGTAAAATTACCTGCTACATATACAGAATCAGCCTTTTTATTTTGATATTTAAATGTTATTGTACCATTTGCATTAATTTGAGATTTAACCTCTTCAGGTTCTTCTTCTACAGGACCTGACTTTAATCCTAATGCTGATAAAACAATATTCTCATTTTCAATAGAAGTATACATTTTATGTGCTACAGGATCTATTACAAATACTACAAAGGCACCACCTTCTGGTACTGTAAACTTACCATTATCACCAGCACTTGGTAATGTTAATGCATCATCCCATGCATAATTACCTACTGCTTTATATTCATATGTTCCAGCTTTATAATACTTGCTATATACTAGTTTTCCATCTTCACTTAAGTTTGTAAATTCATAACCCTTAGCTGTAGCTTCCCAAGTATCTTTTTCTCCTCTTGCACTACCTATTAAAGAATATACAACATTAAGATCATTTTCATCTAAATCAGTATATGCCATTACATAATTATCCAAGTAATTGCCTATTACTGTTAACTTACTTTCCTTACCAGTTAAAGTAATACTAGCATTTGAACCTATTTCACCATTATCCCATGAATGACCATAAGAAACTTTGTATTCTACCTTGCCAGTTGCTCCAGGTTTTACATCAAAAGTTCTTTTATAAAAACCGCCACCTATGTATTCCATATCCATGTTAGCGTCGTCTTGTTTCCATGTTTGTCCACCAACAATAGCTGATTCAATTCCACCAACTAATGTTCCAGAAGTTTTAAATGAATTTTTATCATTCACTGAATCATAAACTTCATCATCTTTGCTACTATATCTAACATATATCTTTGTACCTTTATCTGCTTTTACCGTCTTAGATGTTACTGTTTTTCCATCTTTTATGACATCATATTTAATATCACTTCCAGTACCATCGATATCGGTTTCATAAAGTCCATTTTGATATACCTTCATTTCTTCTTTAACGCCATTAATTTCAACTTGTAACATTGAAATTTTATCAGTTTCTTCAGCAGAAACAACACCTTTATAAGGCAATAACGTAATAAAAAGAACTATTGCAGTAAATAAGCTAATTAAGTTGTAAAAACTTTTCTTTTTCATACTTCCCATAACTTTCCTCCTGTAAATTATTTTGAATTCTTTAACAATTGCTGCTAAAACCTTTACATGTGAAAGTATAACTATTATTACATTAATTTTTTTTATAGATATATTTTCACATTAAAGTTTACTTAAATTATACCATAGTGTTCGTATGTAGATAACAAAAAAAGACCCTTTCAGGTCTTTTTGTAAACTATTACATATTTTAACTCATTCTTATTGTTATTTCATCCAAGTAAATAATCTATCTATGTTTTTATAATACTTTAATTATTCATTTACTGAATCCTTGTCCCAATTTTCTTTTTTATATTCTAGAACACTATCTGTTATAGCTGAAGCTATATTTTCTTGACCAATACTAGATTTCAAATATGCTAAGTCATTACTATTTGAAAGAAAACCTAATTCTACTAATATTGCTGCTGCATTATTGTTTTTCAATACTGCTAATTCTCCATCGCTTTCATATTTTATTCCCCTACCAGTACTATAATTTAACGAATTTAATTTATCTTGTACTAATTTTGCCAACTTAGAACTATCTGTATTAGGATATCTACACCAAGTCTCTATTCCACTATAAGTCTCATCTTCTCCACTATTACAGTGAACAGATATAAAAACATCAGCTTTAGCTCTATTAGATATATTTACTCTTTCCTTAAGATCTTCAATTTCATCTCCATCCCAAGATAAATTATCAGTTTTTCTAGTGTATACTGCTTGTATGCCTTCTTTTTCTAACATCTTGCCAAGTTTTAGAACTACTTTTAAATTTATATCCTTCTCCTTAACACCAGAAGCACTTTTAGTTCCCTCATCATGACTTCCATGACCAGCATCTATACACACAGTAAATTTATTATCCTCTACATTAGCTAATACTACAGCTTCATTATTATTTTGAAATACATATGTAATAACTCCTTTACCCTTTTCAAAAATAAAACTACACGTATTTATAACTCCAATAAGTGCAAAAAATAATATAGTCACTCTTATAGTTACTCTTCTTCTTATCTTTCGTTTTCTCTGCTCTTTTGCAGATACCTTACTTTTTCTTGACATATTCTTTCTCCCAAAACTATCATAAAAATATCACTAAGTAAATTTAACATAAATCTATAACTTTGTTTACTTCAATAATATTTTCGTCTCTCCCCTAAAATAGTTTATAATTATGCGAGATTTTATAAAAATACTCTAAGAAAAGGCTATCTTTTCTTAGAGTATTCTCTACTTTTTGTTTTTATTATATCTACTATCTGCCTTTTCTAAAAAATCTTTTTCTGTCACTATATTCTTTTCAAATTCCTTAGCTGCATTTTTAGTAAAATTTCCAATAGCCTTCATATTAATTTTATTTTTTATATTAATCACTCCTTTAATACTTATTTTTAGTGATTATATAAAATTCTATTCATTAAGAGTACTAATAATATTTTGATACAATAACTTTTTATCTAGATTCTACTATAAATCTAATGGCAGTTCTCTCCTCTCCATCAATAGTAATTTCAGAAAATGCAGGGATTACTACTAAGTCGATTCCATTTGGTGCAACAAATCCTCTTGTAATTGCTAATGCTTTTACAGCTTGATTAACAGCTCCCGCTCCCACAGCTTGCACCTCTGCAGATACATTTTCTCTTAATACTGCTGATAATGCTCCTGCTACTGACTTTGGTTGTGATTTCGCTGATACTTTTAATACTTCCATAAATATCCCCCTATTACATCAATTATTATTTCATCACTATAATAATTCTATATTGTTGCATAAAATCCTTTTTTTTACTGTATTCCTTTAAACTTTTTTATCGCCATTTTTATACTTTTTTCCCCTTGCGCAAATAGTATTTCTCCCCTAGAAATACTATTATCAACTTTTACTATAATATTTTCGTTTATAATATCTTTAACTTCATTAAAATATTTTTTCTTATTACAATATAGTTTAGAAATATCTTTTTCATTTATTCTAATTTCTATATTCCCTTTTCCGTTTTCATACTCACTTTTTATAATATCACAATATATAGAGCCTTCGACTAATTCTCTAAATGCAGGATGAAATGGACCATCTACTATATCGCCATCATAATTTATTTCATTAGTAGTTTGTAGCCCTACTCTTATTACTTCTATATCGTTATCGATTAACATTTTATAAACAACTTTACATATATCTATAGCTTCATGTAATGTATATGGTTTATATATACCCATATTAAGCATCTTTTCCATAGATGTATCTTTTATTACCAATGAAGGATAAATTCTACATAATGATGGCTTCATTTCTATTATTCTTTTTGTTGTTTCAATATCTTTTTCAAATGTATCTCCTGGCAATCCTAGCATCATTTGATGTCCTAAAGTGATACCATACTCCTTTATCAACCTACTTGCTTCATAAACATCCTCTACAGTGTGACCTCGTCCTGATTTTTTTAATACATCTTCATCTAAAGATTGAACACCTAATTCTATTATATCAACATCATATTCTTTTAAATGCTCTAAAATCTTTCTATCTATATAATCTGGTCTTGTAGACATTCTTATCTTATCTATTAACCCTTTATCTTTATAGTCCTTTGCTACTGATAAAAGTTCTTTTTGCTTTTCAATAGGTATCCCTGTAAAAGTACCTCCAAAAAATGATACTTCTACTATTGAAGCTTTTCTATCTATGGTAGTGAGATATTCTTCTATTATATTTACTACATCTTTTTCATTAACTCTATTTTCTTCCCCAGAAATGGTTTCTTGATTACAAAATACACATTTATGAGGACATCCTTCCTGTGGAATAAAAATAGGTATTATAACATTTCTACTTTTCATCTATTACCTCCAAATGATTTAGTAAATCTTTTGCTGCTTTTTGTTCGCCTTCTTTTTTAGAGTATCCTTCGCCAAAGCCTTCTATTTCATTATTAACTAAAACTCTTACAAAAAACTTTCTTCTATGTGGTGGTCCTTCAAATTTTATAGTTTCATAAACTATTTCGGAATCCCCTAACTGTTGATAGTATTCTTGTAGCTTTGATTTATAATCCATAATTATCTTATTTTCTGTAGCTAATTTAATTATTTCTTTAAAATTCTCTAAAATAAATTTTCTAGCTACTTCCATACCTCTGTCTAAATATATAGCAGCTATTATAGCTTCTACAGCATCAGCTAAAATAGAAACTCTATGTCTACCACCAGTAAATTCTTCTCCTTTACTCATTCTGATAAACTTTCCTAAATCCCAACCGCTTGCAATTTTAAATAAAGAATTCTCACAAACTATCAAAGAACGTAACTTAGATAATTCTCCTTCTTTTTTTTCTTTATATTTATTATATAAATAATCTGAAATTACCACTTGCAATACAGAATCTCCTAAAAACTCCAACCTCTCATTATACTCTACTTTTATCTTGGGTTTAGCATATGATGAGTGTGTAATTGCTTCTAAAAGCAAATGTTTATTATTAAACTCTATTTTTAATATATCACACAACTCTTCTATTAGTATATTTTTATCCATACATATAACTCCTTTAACATTAAGACCATTCTTCAAATTACCATATAATTTCAAGAATAATCTCTAAATAAAAATTAAGCCTCGCTTAAAAGCGAGACTTATATTTTAACCTTCTACGCGTTCTCTTATGTATTCAACTACATCTCCAACAGTACTTACTTTATCGTAGTCTTCATCAGATATTTCTATTTCAAACTCATTTTCAATAGCCATTACTAATTCAACTACATCTAATGAATCTGCACCTAAATCATCTACAAAAGAAGATTCTAATTTTACCTCGTTTTCATCTACACCTAATTGGTCAACAATTATAGCTTTAACTTTATCAAATATCATCCTAAACACCTCCTAACTCTATAATGATAATAGTATAATAAATTTATCTCGTCAATATGTATTAATAAAAAAATGTTAATTTATACATCTTCATTTTTTTCTTTGATATCATTAATTCCTTTATGAATTTTATCTACTACTTTTCCTTCATATAATGCTACACATTGCTTAATCCCATTCTTAATTGCATAAGAATCAGAACTACCATGTGCCTTAACACAAATTCCTTTAACACCTAAAAATGGTGATCCACCAGTTTCTCTATAATCATATTTCTTTTGGAAATTCTTAAAAGTAGGTTTTAAAAGTAGTCCTCCCATTTTTCCTCTTGTACTACTCATAATTTCAGCTTTTATACCTTTTAATAAAGTAGATGCTACTCCTTCATACATCTTTAATACAGTATTTCCAACAAAACCGTCGCAAACTACTACATTTACATCTCCCTTAGGTATTTCTCTTGGTTCAACATTACCTACAAAGTTTATATCCATAGTTTTAAGTAATCCATATGTAGCTTTTGTAAGTTCATTACCTTTTTCTTCTTCTACACCGATATTTACAAGACCTATTGATGGATTTTTTATCCCCATCACATTTTCATAATACACTTTACCCATCATTGCAAAATCTTGTAGAAATTCTGGTTTACAATCTACATTTCCACCTACGTCTACTACCATAAATGGTCCATTTTGTCCTGGCATAATTGGTGCAAGAGCTGGTCTCTTTACACCTTTGATTCTACCTACAATTAAAGTAGATCCAGCTATAAAAGCCCCAGTACTTCCTGCTGATAATATTCCATCTGCTTCTCCTGATTTTACTAACTGAAGTCCTTTTACCAAAGATGAATCTTTTTTCTTTCTTATTGCAGCAGTAGGACTTTCATCATTACTTATAACCTCTTCGGTATGTACTATTCTTATTTTATCTTTATCATAATCATATTTATCTAATTCTTTTTTTATTAAATCTTCTTTTCCTGTAATAATAAGATTTAAATCTGTTCTTTCTTTTACAGCATCAACAGCTCCTTTTACTACATCTACTGGAGCATTGTCTCCACCCATTCCATCTATAACAAATATCATTTACTTCGTCTCCCATCAAGCATTAATAATCCTATAACTATTATATTATTTGTTTCGGTTAGGTGCAATTGATATTTTTCTTACAAAAAATAAAAGAAAGTCTTACGACTTTCCTTTATCTTATTCTTCTGTAGAAGCAATAACTTCCTTGTCGTTATAAGTACCACAGTTCTTGCACACTCTATGTGAAAGCTTCATTTCATGGCACTTTGGACATTCAACAACTCCTGGTAGACCTAACTTAAAAGTTTGAGCTCTTCTAGAGTTTCTTCTTCCTTTAGAGAATTTTCTAGCTGGATTTCCCATCAATAACACCTCCTCTTAGTTGTTGTTCAAAAAGTCTTTTAGCTTTTCAAAGCGAGGGTCTATAGAGGAATCTTCACAGCTGCACGTGTCAAAATTCTTATTAGTTCCACACTGTTGACATAAGCCTTTACAATCAGTTTTACATAGTACCTTTAACGGTATAGAAAATAATATATCATTTTCTAATACTGTAGCAAGGTCTATTATATCATTATGAATAAAGATGATATCTTCATCCTCATTACCACTATTGCGGGAAAGTTTTTCATGAATTTCCACGTTTACTGGATAATTAACCTCTTCAAGACAGCGACTACAATTAAGTACTAGCACACCTTGAACTACCCCGTCTAAAAAAATCAAGTTATCTTTTTCTCCTATAGTACCTACAAATTTCAAAGGTTCTTCTACTTTGTAGTTTTTTAAAGAAGTAAAGCTTTCTTTATCTAGCTCTAATTCCACTTCTTTACTATAAGAATTTTTTTCTTTAAGTTCTCTTAAATTTAACTTCATATTGTTACTCCCTAAAAAAACTTATCATTTAAATAACCATAATCAATTATATAAACGGTAAGATAAATTGTCAAGTTATTTCGTTATTATTGTTTTGGTATCTCTTGCTATCATTAGTTCTTCATCAGTAGTTACAATCATAGCTCTAACTTTAGAGCCTTTTTTAGTAATTACCTTTATTTCTCCGCCTTCTTCATTAGCTTCTTTATCGAAGTCTACTCCTAAGAACGCTAAAGATTCACATACATATTCTCTTATAGATGGATCGTTTTCACCAATTCCTCCAGAAAAGACTATTAAATCAACACCATTCATTTGTGCTGCATAATTTCCTATATATCCTTTTATTCTGTTTCCAAAGATTTTATATGCTAATACTGCTCTTTCTTCTCCTGCTACTTTATCATCTCTTACATCTCTAAAATCTGAAGACTTTCCATAAATACCCAAAATTCCACTCTTTTTATTTGCTATTATATCAACATCTTTGTAAGTAAGATTCTCTTTTTTCATAAGATAAGTAAATATTGATAAATCTACATCTCCGGTTCTTGTACCCATACATAAACCTTCTAATGGTGTAAATCCCATAGATGTATTTATGCTATGACCATCTTTTATTGCTGTTACTGAAGCACCACTTCCTAAATGGCAAGTTATTATTTTTAAGTTTTTAATATCTTCACCTAAGAACTCACACGCTCTATTAGAAATATATTTATGAGAAGTACCATGGAATCCATATCTTCTTATACCATACTTTTCATAATATTCATATGGTATTGGATATATATAATTTTCTTTAGGCATATTTACATGGAATGCAGTGTCAAACACCACCACCATAGGAGTATTTGGCATTATATCTAAGCATGCCTTAATTCCTACTAAGTTTGCATGATTATGCAAAGGTGCAAGCTCTATACATTCTCCGATATAATTGATAACATTTTCATCCACGAGTACAGATTCGGAATATTTTTCTCCACCATGAACTACTCTATGCCCTACACCAGCAATTTCGTCCATTGATTCAATAACACCATATTCCTTATCTGTTAATGCCTCTATTACCAACTTCACTCCATATCTATGATCTTTAATTGGTTCCTTTATTTCATATTTTTTGTCATTTACCTTATGAGTAAGTACTGATCCTTCCATCCCTATTCTTTCAACTAAACCTTTAGCCAATACCTTTTCATCATTCATATCAAATAATTGATATTTTATTGATGAACTTCCACAATTAATAACTAATACCTTCATACTTTTCCTCCTTTTATATTCACTTTTGCGCTTGAACTGCTGTTACTGCTACGACATTTACTATATCTTCTGGGCTACATCCTCTTGATAGGTCATTTATTGGTTTTGCAAATCCTTGACATATAGGACCAATAGCACTAGCTTTTGCAAATCTATGCACTAATTTATATCCTATATTACCGGCTTGCAAATCTGGGAATATAAGTACATTTGCTTTTCCAGCTACTGGTGAGTTTGGTGCTTTAAGTGCTGCCACTTCACTATCAATAGCTGCATCTAATTGTAGTTCTCCATCTATATCTAAGTCTGGTCTTTGCTTTTTAGCAATTTCTGCTGCTAATCTAACTTTATCAACTAATTCATGATGAGCACTTCCCATAGTTGAAAAAGATAACATTGCAACTTTTGGTTCAGTTTTGCATAATGTTCTACATGTTTCTGCTGTAGTTATTGCAATAGATGCTAACTCTTCTGCAGTTGGATTAGGATTTACAGCACAGTCTGCAAACAATAACATTCCTGCATCTCCATAATCACAATTTGGAATCATCATAGCAAAAAATCCTGATACGACCTTTGTACCTGGCGCAGTTTTTATTATTTGAAGACCTGGTCTTAATAAATCACCAGTAGTATGAATAGCTCCTGAAACCATTCCATCTGCATCTCCCATTTTAACCATCATTGTGCCAAAATATAATGGGTCTCTAACTATCTTTTCTGCTTTTTCTAAAGTCATCCCTTTATTTTTTCTTATCTCACAGAACTCCTCTATGTATTTCTCTAGTTTATCACTTTTGTTTGGATTAATTATCGTAGCACCATCTATGTCTACTCCAATTTTTCTAGCATTATTCCTTACTGTCTCTTCATCTCCAATTAAAATAAGGTCAGCTAAGGAATTTTCTATAATCTTACCTGCTGCTATTAAGTTTCTTCTTTCTTCTCCTTCAGCAAGAACAATTTTTTTCTTTTCAGCTCTTGCTTGTTTCCAAATTGTTTGCATAAATTGCATATGTGTTTTTACCTCCGCCTTCTTTGATACTTTTATTTTCTTACATTCCCTATAATAATGTTTTATTCTTTAATTATATACCTTATAATATAGCGGTACAATGTTTTTAATAATGTTAAAATATTTAGAATACTTAATTTTATTTACACAATAATAACAAAATTTGAAAGGAGATTTTATGAATCTTTGTGGAATAATTGCTGAATATAATCCAATGCATCTTGGGCATGTTTATCATATAGAAGAAACAAAAAAGAAAACTAATTGCGATGGTATCGTATGTATCCTTAGTGGAAACTTTGTTCAAAGAGGTCTCCCTAGTATATTAGACAAGTGGACTAGAGCAAAAATAGCTATAGAATCTGGAGTAGATTTAGTAATAGAGTTACCTTCTGTCTTTGCGGTATCCTCTGCAGAGCACTTTGCCTTTGGTGGTGTATCTTTATTAAATAATTTAAATGTCATTGATTATATATCATTCGGTTCTGAAGAAGGTAATTTACTATTAATAGATAAAATAAGTGATTTACTTATTGATGAGCCTTTAGAATATAAAAACTTATTAAAAGAAAACTTGAATAGCGGTTTATCATATCCTGTTGCTCGCATGGACGCTATAAAAACATTTTTAAATTTATCAACTGATGAAATTTCTATATTAAACCAATCAAACAATATATTATCTCTAGAATATCTTAAAGCTATAAAAACTTTAGATAGTAAAATAAAACCAACTACTATTAAAAGATTAGGCGCTAACTATAATTCAACAGAAGTATCATCAAGTTTTCCTTCTGCCTCAGGGGTAAGAGCATTTTTAAAAGATGGTGGAGATATAAATTCTCTTAGTGACAAATTGCCAACGTCAACTATATTAGAAACAAATAAAAATCTGGATAACTTAGTTTTTCCTTCTGATATGTTTCCATATATAAAATATAAACTACTAACTAACAAAGAAAGCATATCAAATATATATGATGTTTCTGAAGGTATTGATAATAAAATTTTAAAAGAAATTATTAACGCCAACTCTCTAGAGGAATTACTTATGAATATAAAAAGCAAGAGATATGCTTATACTAGATTATCTCGTATTCTTTGCAAACTTTTTATAGGACTTGAAAACTATGATGTTCAATCTATAGTAAAAAAACCTGTAGAATATGCACGTATTTTAGGACTTAATTCTACAGGAGCAGAGATAATAAAAGAAATTAAGAAAAAATCTGATATAGAAATAATCACAAAATTTCCTAGGAAATATTCAAATCCATCATTAGAAATAGATCTTTTAGCTACAAAAGCTTATTCTATGATAAATAAAAATATTGGGCCAATGGATGACTATAAAAGAGGACCATATGTCAATTCACAATTCACAATGCGCAATTCACAATTAAGGTGAATTTTCCCCTGTGGGGAAAATTATTTTAGTCTTGCAGACGGCATGTGATGTCAGTGGATAGTAAGACGTAATGAATATTAAAAATATTCATGTACTTGTCGTTGTATGTATATAATTATGAATTCTAAAAAGGGCTATCATTATTGATAGCCCAAATTTAAAAACTATATATTTTCTTATTTATCTCTTTAAAAATAAAAAACTTTACTATTCACATCGCTAACACAAAATCAATCTAAGGTATAGTTAAATCCCTCAACTAATTTATTATTTGACTTATAATACAATTTTCCGTATTGTGAGTAAAAAGTTTTATTCCGTTCTGAACACTGGATGTATACCGTTGGATGATAAAAGGTAATACTACCATCCTCATTTGTAAATGGGTAATATGAATCTTTCACATTCTCAATTTTACTTATATTTTCCCCTAAATTTATTGTAAAAGGTATTTCTTCAATAGTATATGGCTCTGCTATTTTATATCTTTCTGGAGATTGTAAATAAACGCCTTCACCGTTAAAGTGTGACTCTGGCATATGAATCATAAAAGGTGTTGGTAAACCACGACCACAGTAACCGCCAATCTGTATAACAGGAATCCCTTCCCACTCATCAGGAATGGTAATTATTGTAGACTCTTTCCTTCCATCCCACCTATAAATTCCTACAAAAGCACAGTTCCCAATCTTATTACAACAAATCATGGGATTTCCTTCTTTATCACTTTGCTTAAACATCAAGCTACAACCTCTCAGATGTACCATGAAATTAGCAAGAAGCAATATCATCACAATAGTAGAAAGGAATACTACTTTATGTTTCATATATAAAACTCTCCTCACTCTCCAATTATAGAAATAATATCCCTTGCAAATCATTACTTCTATGTCACCGAAACTTATTTTTTACTTTATCATAACATATTTTGTAAATTATTATTGGTCTATTTTTAAAATTTCTATTATGATTTCTGGGCATTGATTAATTTTTTATATATAAAACTATTATACTTAAGTGTTGTTATTAATAAATTATAAATAAAAAAAGACTCGCAATCAGATTTTCTTTGTCTTTGCGAGTCCTTATCATAATTCATATATTATAAATATTTTTTATATTCCTTATACTTTATAAGACTTAAAATGATACAAAGTATACCAAGAGTAGTAAAAATCAAAGAAGGACTATCTCCTTCAATTAAATCCCACACATTTGGAATAATATACAAAGCACCTGCAAACATATATATCTTCCATAAATTCTTATTATCTAATGTAGAATTTCTCCCTTTTTTTAGTTGTTTAACTTTATCATTATAAGCTACATAAGGCATAAAGTTGAAAATAAATACAATGATATCAATTATAAAAAGTCCTAATAATATTAAAAATATAGATTTTACAGCAATTACAGATACAATCATTGATATCACTAATATTACCCCTATTAGCAAAGAATAAACTGTACCTCTTTTAGTTTGCTCTTTCATTATTTTATACTTTTCCATTTCCGTATCCATATCACTATAAATAGGTTTAGTACCAACTGGAGCTGAAAAAATATTCATTTTATTTCCTATTGAAACTACAAGATCCCATCCTGCCTCCTTAAATATTGAAAAATACTCTTCATCAACATTATCTTGATAATCTAGAGTATATATTATATTTTGAGGTGTACCTTTCCTTAGTTTATAAAAGAAACCTCCAACTATAGAATCTAATATCCATCCCTCCCTTGCGTAATTACTTAATTTTTTCATATCACTTTCTTCGGTAAATGCAAATCCCCCAATAGCAACATACTTATTTTTCATGTTATTTCTCCTTACTTAATTTTAAAAATTTTTCTGCAAACTTAATCATTTGTTTTTTTCGTTCTATTTCTTTTAATAGCATCTCCATACCTTTATCTGTTATTTTGTATATCTTTTTATTTTTATCTGAATCAGACAATTCAACTAAACCTGATTCTAAAAGTTTCTTTAATGTTGTATACATCGATGCCGGTCCAATAGTAACTTCATTATTACTAAAATTTTCAATAGTTTTCATTATTAAATATCCATGTTGCTCCTTTACAACACTAGATAAAATATAAAACGCAGCATCTGTTAGTTGATTAGTATCAATAGAATTCTTTCTAGCCATAAAATTTCCCTTTCTCTATAACTATATCATTAAATGATATATCACTTAATATTATATCATTTAATGATATATTGTAAAGCATTTACTTTTATGTATTTAAAACTATATTTATCATCTGTTCTAGATAAGTAGTGGTAACACCACTACTCTCATACCTCTAACCTATAAAAAACAAGCTACATGAAAGTACAACTTTTATTAGCTCCCCGTAAGACACCATCCAAGGTCTAATTCCAATTATAAAACAAGACCCAATAACAACTACAGACACCATACTTAAATTCTAAGAAATTCCCCAAAGGAATTTTCTCCTTCACTGTGCACTGTTCCTCCACAATTGCGAATTTTTATAATCCCTCTTTCATATATTTCTATAAAGGAGGTGCAATGTTGCTAATTTTATTAATCTCAACATTTATACTAATGATGGTAATAAGTCCTACTGTCGCATTAACAGCTACATTAAATGGTGCAAAGTTATTCTTCTTTAATGTATTTCCCGCATTATTTATGTTCTCAATTCTATGCAATTTAATCGTCTCTTTAGGAGGCATAGAATTGTATAGCAAACTATTTGGAGGTATGCTTTGTAAACCCCTTAGACTTTCACGAAAATGTGCTACAGCAATAATAATATCAATTTTATGTGGATACCCTTTAGGTACAAAATATTCTGGGGATTTATATAGAAATGGTGATATAAATTTTAAGACTTTCAAAAGACTAGTTATTTTAGCTTCTACTCCTAGTCCTATTTTTGTTATTGGATCTATTGGAGTATTAATGCTTAAAAATGTTACCTTAGGATACATATTACTTATATCATCTTACATATCTGCATTTATACTATCTTTTATATTAAAAATAGATAAAAGTAGAAATATAATCAATGTTAATAATATCTCAAGAGAAAAACTTCCTTTTAGTAAATGTTTCTTAAACTCTGTGGAACAAAGTATATCAACAGTACTTATGGTGGGAGGATTTATAATCTTTTTTAATGTTCTATGTACATTTTTAGATAACTTAGTTTTTTCAAAATTGCACTTTTCTCTAGTTGGTGGTATTCTAGCTGGAATCTTAGAAATGACAAATGGTTGCAAAATAATATCCACCTCAGCAATTCCAATGCAATTTATTATTTCTATAATCGCATTTTTTCTTACTTTCGGTGGATTAAGTATACTTAGTCAATGCTATTCATTTATATATGACTTAAAGATAAGCTTTTTATATTTTGTTAAATATAAAATTTTATTTGGCGTCATTAACAGTGTAGTTGCTTTTGCAATATATAATCTATTTACTTATATTACTGCTTGTACCTTTTAATTCTTTTATATTTTCTCTAAGCTCCACTGATGTGGAGTTTAGCATATTATTTACTTTATCTCTAAACTTCTTACTTTCTATTTCAATAACAGATAGATATTCTTCCTTTTTACTAGAGATTGCAGCATTTAATTCTTCTATTATCTCTGCAGAATATTCTCTTGAGCCTATTCTAATTTCTTTAGCTTCTAATTGAGCTTTAGCAATAATTTCTTCTGCTACCTTTTTTGCATCATTCACTATATCATGATTTTCAACTTCATTTTTTATGTACTCAATTTTATCTCTTCTAACTTCTTCTGCATGAGCTTCTGCTTCACTTAAAATTCTATCCTTTTCGCCTAACATCCATTGAGCTTTTCTGAATTCTTCCGGAAGCAAATTTATAATCTCTTCTGTAACTTCCATGATTTCCTTTTTGCTAATCATGATTTTTCCGCTCATAGGCACTTTAGCTGCATTATTTATAATTTCTTGTAAATACTCTAGTAATTGAACTACTTCTAACTTATTTACTTCCATATTGCTCTGCCTCCTTAACCTTTCTTACTTTTTCCTTTATGTCTCCTATTATCTTTGATGGCACTAACCCTTCTACTGATCCATCAAAGAATGCTACTTGCTTAACTGATGATGAACTTAAATATGAATACTCTGCTGATGTCATCATAAAAACAGTTTCAACATCAGAATTAAGCTTATTATTCATAAGAGCCATTTGAAACTCGTATTCAAAGTCAGAAACAGCTCTTAATCCTTTAATAATTATATTAGTTTCTTTCTTTTCTAAAAAATCAACTAATAAACCTTCAAAAGATTCTACTTCTACATTATCGATGTCTTTTGTAACTTTCTTTATAAGTTCTACCCTTTCTTGTACCGAAAACAATCCTTTTTTTGTAGGATTAATAAGTATTGCAACAATAACCTTATCAAAAACTTTAAGGGCTCTCTCTATAATATCTAGATGTCCATTAGTTATTGGATCAAAACTCCCTGGATATACTGCAACTCTCATAATTCTCTCCCTATAAATATAAATTTAGTTATTTTAATTTTCTATTCTATAAAAAATAACTGTAGTATTTCCATACTTTCTCTTATCATATAGCTTTATATTTTTAAAGCCATCATAAATTTCCTCACTAGAATCTATCTTAGTTACTATTATCCCATCTTCTTTTAATAACTCTAAATCATAGATTATTTCCATTGCTGGAGGAATCATTTCTTTTGCATATGGTGGATCTATAAATATTAGATCAAAAACTTCTCCTCTTCTCTTAAACTCTCTTAATGCATCATAAGCATCCATATTTAATGTTGTACATACATCTTGAAATTTTAAGTTTTCCACATTAGCTTGAAGATTTTTATATGCTCTAGGACTTTTATCCACAAGATATACTCTTTTTGCCCATCTACTAGCTGTTTCAAGTCCTAAACTTCCTGTCCCTGAGAATATATCACAAGCTACAGCATCTGGTGTTTTATTTTGTATTATATTAAAAATTGATTCTTTTATTCTGTCTAATGTTGGTCTTGTTTCCATGCTTTCTGGAGATAATATTTTTCTTCCTCTTGCTTTACCAGAAATTATTCTCATCTTTGGTCCTCCCTATTTTTAATTCTTTTTTATTTTATCATATTGAATTATTTTATACAAAATTATATGTATAAATACTTCTATTTTGTCAATAATATAACTGATGCCAAATGGCTCTTCCTATAATTCTCCTCATAAAAGGGTGGTCCTATCCACCCTTTTACTTTTCCCTCTTTACTTCCTAATTAAAGGATATATATTGATTATATCCTTCTAGCCTTTCAATCATCTCATCCTTTATTTTCATATCTTCTTCTTCTTCACTGTTTAAAAGTGCCTTCGCTTCATTATTTGCATCTCGTAAAAGATCAAAATCTTCAAAGATATCACTTAAAATAAGACCATCCTCTCCACTTTGCCTAAAGCCAAACAGGTCACCAGTCCCCCTAAGCTTTAAATCTTCTTGTGATATATAGAATCCATCATTAGATTCTTCCATTATAGCCATCCTTCTACGAGTCTTTTCACTTTTGCAATTTCCAACTAAGAAACAATAGGACTTATGCTCCCCTCTTCCAACTCTACCTCTAAGTTGATGTAATTGTGATAATCCGAATCTTTCACAATTTTCTATTATCATCACATTGGAATTAGGTACATTTATTCCTACTTCTATTACTGTTGTAGAAATTAATATTTTTATTTCTTTATTTTTAAATCTATTCATTATCTCATCTTTTTCTTTTGGTTTCATTTTGCCATGTAAAATTTCAATAGATTCTTCTTTAAAATAATCTTCCTTTAGTTCTTTATAAAGCTTTTCTACTGATGTTAAATCACTTCCATCATCGTCTTCAATAAGAGGGCATACTACATATCCTTGTCTTCCTTCTTCTAGTTGCTTCTTTAGGAACTCATATACTTTATACTTTCTATTACTATCTACAAACTTCGTATCTATCTTTTTTCTTCCTGGTGGTAATTCATCAATAACAGATACATCTAAGTCGCCATAGATATACAAACTTAAAGTTCTCGGAATTGGTGTTGCTGTCATAACTAATATATCTGCCTTATTCTCTTTAGAGTATAGTTTATTTCTTTGTGCAACTCCAAATCTATGTTGTTCATCAGCTACAATGATTCCTAGATTTTTAAATTCTACATCGTCTTCTATTAACGCATGAGTACCAATCAATATATCTATTTCTCCGTTATAAAGTCTCTCTTTTATATCTCTTTTTTCTTTTAATGTTCTTGATCCTACTAATAATTCTATGTTTAAATTAAATCTTTCAAACAACTTTTTAAACTCTTCATAATGCTGCGTAGCTAATATTTCTGTTGGTGCCATTACACATCCTTGATAACCATTGATAACTACATTAAAAACAGCTATGGCTGCAACTACTGTCTTTCCTGATCCAACATCACCTTGTAGTAATCTATTCATTGCTGTCTCTTTCTTTTCATCCTTTAATATTTCTCTTACAGCTCTACTTTGTGCTGATGTTAATTGAAATGGCAATTGTTCCTTTAAATCAGAAAGTTCCTTAGTTATATTAAATTTAATTCCCTTTTTATTATTATTAATATAATCCTTAAGCATCAAAACTTTTAATGAATAAGAAAATAACTCTTGAAACTTAAGTCTTCTTGTTGCTTCCTTAAGCAATGTAGAGTTTTCAGGAAAATGTATATTCCTAAGTGCCTCATCTAAAGAACAAAACTTAAATTTCTTTATTATTCTTTCAGGTAAATTTTCCTCTATAGAAACAGTTTCTAACAATCCCTTTATAGTTTTTATCATATAAGAATTTTTAAGAGAACCTTTTAAATGATAAACAGGCATTATATTTTTTCTATTATCTTCACCTTTAAAAATTGTAGGATTTGATAACGTTACCTTTCCTCTCAAAAGTTTTACCTTTCCCATAAGTAGATATGTATTTCCCACCTTATAAACATTTCTTATATATGTAACGTTAAACCAATATACTTCAAATGTTCCACCATCACCTTCTAAAACACCATGAGTTATTGTTTTATATCCACTTTTTCTTTGATTAAGGCTCTTCATTCTTCCCATAAGTACAACTTTTTCGCCCTCTTCTACTTCATCTAAAGATTTTACTCTTTCGATGTTTTCATATGTTCTTGGAAAGTATAATAATAAGTCATATATAGTGAACACTCCACATTTATTAAGTTCTGCCTTTGCTTTTTCTCCAATACCTTTTAAGGTTATTATATCATCAGAAATATTCATATTTTATACACCTCAATAAAAAATCCATGAATCATCCAATTATATTATTGGTGAAATTCATGGATTTATTTCAACTTCTTTGTATAATTATTCTACAGAAATTAAATAGTAATATAATGGCTGTTCTCCCTTATAAGTTAGAACATCAATATCATCATATATATTTTCTAATTCTTTATATAGAGAATTTTCTTCTTCCTTAACATCTTCTCCTGAATATAAAGATATAAGTGAAGATTCATCATCTACAAGATTTTCTAATAATTCTTTTACTACTTCATTGATGCTATGACCTACAACCTTAACTTTTCCTTCTATTAACCCTAGAATGTCGCCTTCTTTAATTTCTTTACCTTCTATTTCAGTATCTCTTACCGCAAAAGTAACAGAAGCACTCTTAACATTGCTTACTGCTTCATTCATATTAGATTCATTGTCTTCTACACTAGCATCGCCATTAAATACAGTTATAGCTGCGATACCTTGAGGAATAGTTCTAGTTGGAATAACTATTACATTCTTTTCACAAACATCTTTTGCTTGGTTAGCTGCCATAACAACATTTTTATTATTAGGAAGTATAACTATATTCTTAGCATTAATTTTACCAACAGCATCGATAAAATCTTGAGTACTTGGATTCATAGTTTGACCGCCTTCAATTACTACGTCAACATTTAAGTCATTCTCAAATATTTTCTTTATTCCGCTTCCCATGGCTACAGCTACAAACCCATATTCTTTTTCTTCATTTGAAGAATTATCTATAGTAGTTCCTGTTTCATATTCTGCTTCTAAAACTTTTCTATGTTGTTCTCTCATATTATCTATTTTTATTTTTGATAGACTACCATGAGCTAATGCCTTAGTTAATACTTCTCCTGGTTGTTCTGTGTGTATATGAATCTTTATTAATCCATCGCTACCTACAGAAATTAAAGAATCACCCATATTTTCTATTTCTTTTTTAAACTCTTCACTAGTAATTGAAGTTGTATTTATAAAGAATTCAGTACAATATCCATAAGTAATTTCAGCTTCACCATTTAACTCAGCCTTAGATGAAACTTCTACAGTTTCTCCAACACCATCTAATGAAGGCTTATTTCCTTCTTTTAATTCTTTAAGCATTCCTTTAAAGATAACTAAAAGTCCCATTCCTCCAGCATCTACTACCTTAGCAGCTTTTAAAGCTGGAAGCATATCTGGTGTCTTATTTAACGTATCTTCACTACCTTTTATAACTTCTTCAAGTAATTCTATTACGTCGTCACCTTTATAATTTAATGCATGTTCTCCTGCTGATCTTATAACTGTTAATATTGTACCTTCTGTTGGTCTCATAACAGCTTTATAAGCAGACTTTGCTCCTTCTTCTATCGCATTAGCTAAATCTGAACTAGTAACTTCTGATTTACCTTCTAATCCCTTAGCAATACCTCTAAAAATTTGAGATAGGATAACACCTGAGTTACCTCTAGCGCCCATAAGAGCCCCTCTAGAAAGCTTTTTAGATACCTCTCCTATAGTTTCATCTTTTAAAGATAATATTTCTTCTGTTGCACTTCTGAATGTCATTGACATGTTCGTACCAGTATCACCATCTGGAACTGGAAATACATTTAATGAATTTACATAGTTCTTTTGTTCTTCTAAGTTATTGCAGCCACTTATAATCATATAATAAAAGTCTTTGCCGCCTATTTTTTTAATACTCAAACCTTAGTACCTCCTTAAACTCTTACGCCTTGAACATTAACAGTTATAGTAGATACTTTTAGTCCTGTTAAGTTTTCAATGTTGTATTTTACCTTTTGAATAATATTGTTGGCAATTACAGAAATTTTTGTGCCATATTCAACAATAATATATATTTCAATATTTAATATTTCATCTTTGCAATTAACTTTTACACCTTTAGATAGATTTTCCCCTTTTAGAAGTTCCCATAATCCATCCTTAGGGCTTTTTGATGCCATTCCTACTACACCGTAGCATTCCATAGTTGATATTCCTACTATATTAGCAATAACTTCATCTGAATAGATAATATTGCCGTTTTCATTATTAATATTCATCATTCCGATTCCTCCTTAAAATATTCAACCATTATATTAATTTTATATTAAACCTAAGATATATTCAAGGAAATAAAGAATTATTTCTCTTCACCCTTGCATATAAGAATAACTTTGTGTTAAAATATGAATTGTCTAATTTCAGTTTAAATACTACACTGCTTTAAGGGAGGTGTAACTAAATGTCAAGAAAATGTGATGTATGCGGAAAAGGCGTTATATCTGGTTCACAATATAGCCACTCTCACAGAGCTTCTAAGAGAACTTGGGCTCCAAACGTTAAAAAGATTAAGGCTATAGTTAAAGGTTCACCAAGAACTGTTCATGTTTGTACTAGATGCTTACGTTCTGGAAAGATTGAACGTGCTATATAATAGCGTTAAATAAATTAGAATACTTTTCAGTGTTCTAATTTTTTATGTTCATAAAGAAAAGTGGCTACCATTAGGTTACCACTTTTCTTTATTATTATGTCTAACAAGATTTTTTTCTAAAAGTTTTAATTATTCTGCTTAAGAATTTTGGAACTTTCCATACTATTATCTTCATAAATACCCCCACCTTATAAATATAAGTACATTGTATTGTATTATATTATATGTAGGTAATATTCCTTTGTTTCTACTTTTTATCAGAAGTTATCATTACTAATAAAATTCCTGATTTAAATTTTACCGTTACATCCTTATCTAAAAACTCATTTGATACTGTTCTTGAATCTCCAAATTGTAAATCATAATCCTTTAATAAATATTTTGCATCTATTATTGATAATCCCCTAACAGTATCACCAAAAGCAGTAAGTGAAAGTCTTTTATCTTTTTTATATTTAATCTCTCCACTTTCTTTCATAAGAAATATTAAATTATTCTCGTCTACTATATATCCTTTTGCATCACGGTTCAAAATAACATTTAAAAGCCCTATATTAGCTAAAACATGATCCATCCTTTCCCCTATAGCACCAAAGATATAAATATCGCTACAATTAGACTTAAGAGCTAAATCAATAGCAATATATCCATCTGTTTCATCTTTTTCTCTCGGATATACATTAATATTTGTACTTTTCTTAAAAAATTCTAGAGCCTCTTGTGATATTGAGTCTAAATCTCCAACTAAATGTGTTGGTACAATATTATACTTATATAGGGAATCTCCTCCACTATCAGCAGCAATTATTATAGTATCATCAGTAATATATTCTTTTAATAATTCTAAAGAAGGAGCATCTCCTCCTAAGATTACAATGCCCCTCATTTTGCTTGTGCTTTTAATGCAGCTATATTTTCTTTTACTTTTCCACCGTTAAATACTGCTGAACCTGCTACAAGAACATCAGCACCAGCTGCCACAACCTTTCCAATATTATCAGTTGTTATTCCACCATCTACTTCAATCATTAGATCTTTATTTACTTTATCAGCAATAGCTCTAACTTCTTTGATTTTATCTACTGAATACTCTATAAATTTTTGACCACCAAAACCTGGATTTACACTCATAATTAAAATCATATCAACAATAGGTATTAGGTGTTTTATTACTTCTACAGATGTACCTGGATTTATAACTATACCAGCTTTACATCCATTTTCTTTTATAAGATTTATTGTTCTGTCGATATGTCTATCACTTTCATAATGAACTGTTATTATATCTGCTCCTGCATCAATAAAATCTTTAACATACATTGCTGGATTCTCTATCATTAAATGAACATCAAAAGGTAATTTAGTATACTTTCTAATAGCCTTTACCACTGGCATTCCAAAAGTTAAGTTTGGAACAAAATGACCATCCATAACATCTATATGAATAATGTCTGCACCACTTTTATCTAATAATTCTATTTCTTCTCCTAATCTGCTAAAATCAGCAGATAATATTGATGGAGCAATTTTTATCATCTTTTATTCCTCCTGTTTTTAGCTTCTTCTAAAACATCTAGATAAAATTCATATCTCTCTCTAGATATTTTTCCTTCTTCTACTGCATCTTTTACTGCACATTTAGGCTCAGATACATGGGCACAAGAAGTAAATTTACATCTTCCTTCAAAATCATGAAAATCTCTTATGTAATCTTTAACTTCTTCTTCCTTCAGAAAAGATAAATCTAAGTTAGAGAAACCTGGAGTATCTACTAAAAATCCATGGTCTGACTCTATAAGTTCTGAATGTCTAGTAGTATGTTTACCTCTCTTTAACTTTTCAGAGATTTCTCCTGTCTCCATAAGCTCTCTTCCTACTAACTTATTAGATATAGTAGATTTTCCTACTCCTGAAGGTCCACAAAATACAGTAATATTATCTTTCATAAGTTCTTTTAACTTATCTAAATTTTTTCCTGACTTTCCTTCTACAAATATCACATTATAGTGAGCTTTTTCTAATAGCTCACTATAATATTCTTTTTCTTCTTCTGTAATCAAATCACATTTATTAAAAACAACTACCGCTTCTATATGATTGTATTCACATAGTAGAAGGAACTTATTCAAAAGGTCCATATTTAAATCAGGTTTCTTTATAGCAAATACTACAAAAGCTTGAGTTACATTTGCCACTAGTGGTCTTATAAGCATATTAGATCTTTCTTTAATCTCTTCAATAGCACCTTTTCCATTTTCTAAAGTTATTTTAACTCTATCTCCTACTATCGGTGATACTTTTGCATTTCTAAATTTTCCCCTAGCCTTACACTCAATAACTTCCCCATCAATATCTACATAATAAAATCCGCCTATTCCTTTTATTATTGTTCCTTCCATGTTACCTCCATTTTAATTTTCAGATACACTTAATATAATTTTTTCTCCTTCAGTCCATCCATCAATTACTTTATAATCACTTGTATTACCTTCAAACTCTTTCCATCCATCTATCCTTGGCTCTATTGTATATGTTTTACTCCAATCATTTAATACTGATGCCAAATTTTTACCTTTCATCTTAGCAATGTCGTCATATGGATTATTACTAGAACTATTTCCATTATTACTATTATTCTTACCTTTACATGTAACGTAAATAGTAGAACCTTTTTCTACACTTTCACCAGCATTATCTGGACCTTTTGAAATAGTATAATCTCCATAATTTCCACTTATACTTTGACCATATTCATCAGTTGCCACAATTGTTAATTTATTTTTATATGAATTCATCACATCTTTTAAGTTTTGTCCATTAAGGTATGGTACTTGCACCATATCTTTATCTCTCTCATATTTATACAATGATACTGTAATTGTTTCGTTTATCCTAACTGATGTCTTATCTTGTGCTCCAATAAGTCCATCTTTACTTGAATCATTAGTTTTAACTGTTTCATTTGACACACTTATTTTAGCAAAAGAACCTACTTCACTTTTTGCATCATCTACTGTCTTACCTATAAGGTTGTATTCTCTAGCCTTTGGTCCATTTGATATTACTAAGTTTACAGTTTCACCTTTATCTACCTTATCCCCACCTTTAGGATCTTGAGACATTACTAATCCATAAGTGATAGTATCACTATATTCTGTTGTTACATCGCCGACTTTAAATCCAGCTTTCTCTAGTGCCGCTTCTGCTTCTTTTTGTGATTTTCCTGTAACATCTGGAACTTCTGTATCACCAGGGCCTAATGAAATTGTAACTTTTACTACTGAACCTTTTTTAACTTCGGTTCCTACCTTAGGACTAACATTAATAACTTTTCCTTCTTGTTCTGAACTTTTCTTTTTTTCAACTATCTTAAATGTTAATCCAGCCTTTTCAACCTTTTTCTTTGCTTCTGCCTTATCCATTTTTAATATAGAAGGTACAGTTACTTTGTCACTACTACTATCTGATGATAATGCTGGCATAACAACAACACCAACTACAAGTAATAATACTGCTGCTAAAGCTATTGCAAAAATCATAGCTTTTTTCTTATCTACATTTAATTTCTTAGAATCATCATCTTCATCATTTTCTTCATCTTCATCATCAATATCAGTTTTGCCACCATTTAAATCTTCGTTATTATTTTCTGTATTAGTATTACTATTTTTCATCATACTATTTATATCATCTACTCTAGGCAAAACTTTTGTAAATTCTTCTTCATAATTATTTTCTAAAGATTCACCATTTTTGATTTTTATAAGATCAACTTGTAATTCTTTAGCACTTTGATATCTCATATCAGGATTTTTTTGTAATAACTTAACTATTACTTTATTTAATGATTCTGGCACATTTGGATTAAGTGTTTTTGGTTCTATTAATTCTTCTTGTATATGCTTGATTGCTATAGATACAGGAGTGTCACCATCATAAGGAACTACTCCTGTAACCATTTCATACATTACAGCTCCTAAAGAATATAAATCACAAGTTTTATTTACATACTGTCCTTTTGCTTGTTCTGGTGATATATAATGCACTGACCCCAATACTACATTAGTATTTGTTATAGTTGTAGAATTCACTGCTTTGGCTATACCAAAATCCATCACCTTTACTATTCCATAATCAGTAATCATGATATTATGAGGCTTAATATCTCTATGTATAATATTACTTCTATGTGCACAATCTAATGCCTTTGCTATTTGTAGTGAAATTTCAATAGCATCTTCACAGTGGATTTTACCTTTTTCATTTATAATTTCTTTCAATGTTTTCCCCTGCAAATATTCCATTACAATGTAGTTTACATTTCCATCAGTACCTACATCGAAAATATTAACTATATTTCCATCAGAAATACTTCCTGCTGCTATAGCTTCAGCTTTAAATTTTTTTACAAATTCACTATCTTGTAAATATTCTTCTTTTAAAACTTTCACTGCAACTATACGTTGTAATTTTAAATCTTTAGCTTTGAAAACTAGAGCCATTCCACCTTCTCCAATTTTCTCTAGTATCTCGTACCTATCAGCTATAACTACACCTAACATTCTCTACCCTCTCCTTCAAATACTATAACTGTAATGTTATCTCTACCTCCTCTAGACTTAGCTAACTCTACCATATCTAAACAAGCTTTTTTACAGTCTTCTTTATTTACTATGGCTAGCATCTCATCTTGTTCTATATAATTACTTAATCCATCTGTACACAATATAAATTTTTCCTTGCCAGTAAGTTCTAATTTATATACATCAATATCAATAGTATCATTAGTTCCTAGTGCCCTAGTTATTATATTTCTATTAGGATGAGTCTTCGCCTGTTCTTCTGTTATAGATCCAATTTCTATAAGTTCTTGAACTAATGAATGATCTCTAGTTATTTTAACAATCTCATCACCATCTATAACAAAACATGAACTATCCCCCACATGACCTATTTCAATATTATTATTTTCTATTACTGCTACTGTAATTGTAGTTCCCATTCCACTTAATTTCTTATCCTCTACACTAAGAAGATAAATCTTTTCATTAGCTTTTCGTATCGCTTCTGTTATACTCCTAGTCTTTTTAAAAACATTTATTGTTTCTTCTACAGCTATTTTACTTGCTACTTCACCTGCATTATGTCCACCCATTCCATCAGCAATAACATATATACTATAGTCTTTATCTTGTAAATAACCATAATAATCTTCATTTAATGTTCTAACATTTCCCACATCACTAACGAACCCTAACATCCTTATCCCTCATTTTCTCCACATAATCTCTTCTAAGCTGACCACATGCTGCATTGATATCTCCACCCATTTCTTTTCTAACAGTTGCTTCAATGCCATTATTCTCTAATACTTTTCTGAATCCTTCTATATCTTTTTCTGTAGATCTTACAAAACCACTTTCTTTTACTTCATTTACAGGAATTAAATTTACATGACAAAGCATACCCTTTAATAATTTGCTTAGTTCTTTAGCTTGCTCTACTGAATCATTTACCCCTTTAACTAATGAGTATTCAAAAGTTATTCTTCTACTAGTAGTTTTAATATAATACCTACAAGCTTCTAATAATTCATCTATAGAATATTTATTAGCTATAGGCATTATCTTTTTTCTATTTTCATCGGTAGTTGAATGTAGTGATATAGCCAATGTAACTTGAGTTTTCTCATTGGCAAATTCTATTATTTTAGGAACAATTCCACAAGTAGATACTGTTATATGTCTTTGCCCTATATTTAATCCATAATCAGCATTAACTTCTCTTATAAATTTCATAACATTATCATAATTATCAAAAGGCTCCCCAGTCCCCATAAGTACTATATTCGATACTCTCTCATTACAGTCATTTTCCATAACTAAAATTTCACTTAATATCTCACCACTTGAAAGGTTTCTAAGTCTGCCACCTATAGTAGATGCACAGAACTTACAACCCATTCTACATCCAACTTGAGTTGATAAACATACTGTATTTCCATAGTCATATTTCATAAGTACTGCTTCTATAATATAGCCATCTCTAAGTTTTAGCAAATATTTTATTGTTCTACCATCTTTTGAAATATATCTTTCCACTATTTCAGGTATCGAAAAATAAAAATTATTCTTTAATTTTTCTTTTAATGATGCAGGTATATTTTTCATATTATCAAATTCAAATACCTTTTTGTAAATCCAACTTACAACTTGTTCACCTCTAAATTTACTTTCACCATTTTCAACCATCCATTGTTTTATTTCTTCTTTTGTTAAATCTAATATGTTTATCATACTCTCACCTTGCTTATTACTTTCTTCTAAATTTAGCCATAAAGAAACCATCCATTGATTTATTTGGCAATATAGTTACATATCCTAATTTATCATATATCATATTATCTAGTGCACCAAAAAACACTTTTTCTATTTCATAATCAGGATTATTTTCTAAAAACCATTTTACATTTCCATCATTTTCTTTTAAGTTTAATGTACAAGTAGAATATACTAACACTCCATCTTTCTTAACATATTTGGAAGCATTCTTCATAATATTTCTTTGAATATTTTGAATTGAAGAAATATCTGATTCTTTTTTCTCCCACTTAATTTCTGGTTTTTTTCTTATAATTCCAAGTCCAGAACAAGGTACATCTATAAGAACTCTATCAAAAGAATTTTCAAACTCTTCATTAAATTCTTCACCATTATAAGTTTTAGTTTCAATTATATCGATTCCTAATCTTTCTGCATTCTCTTCTACTAGTTTAAGCTTATTTTCATGAATATCACAAGCTACTACTTTACCTTTATTATTCATAAGTTCAGCTATATGTGTAGTTTTACCGCCTGGTGCAGCACATACATCTAAAACATCAAAACCTTCTTCTAAATCCATTATTGATGCAACAAGCATAGCAGATTCATCTTGTACTGTTATATATCCTTCCTTAAATAAAGGATTTTCTTCTATTGACTTTCCTCTAACAATTTCAATAGCATCTGGAGATACAAATCCCTCATTTACTTCATAGCCAAGTTCTTCTAACTTAGCAAAAACATCATCATAATCACCTTTTAGGCAATTAACTCTTACTGTAACGGCGGGTCTTTCATTAAGCCCCTTAAATATAGCTGGAGAATATGTTCCATAGTCTTTTCTTAAACTTTGAATCATCCATGGTTCTAATGAATATTTAAAAGCTTCTTTATAATCTATGTTTTTAAATGTAGGCTTCTTATCTCCTCTAATATAAGTTCTTACTACTGCATTAACAAATGAAGCCATCTTTATTCCAGCTCTCTTTTTAGTTAATTCTACAGCTTCATTTACTGCTGCAAATTCAGGAATTCTGCTAAGATATTTTAATTGATATATAGTTATTCTTATTATGTTAATAGAAAATTTATCAATATCTCTTATATTTCTTCCTGTTATCGCTTTTATAATTTCATCTATTGTATATTTATGTTTTAATGTTCCATATACAAGTTCAGTTATTAATCCTTTATCTATATCTCTAACATTACTCTTATTCAATGCATTATTTAATGCTATATTTGAATAAGCTTTTTTAAAAAATACCTCATCTAAAACTTCTACTGCTACTTCTCTTCCACTCTTCATATTAATACTACCTTTTCCTCTATTGAATTTCCTTTTAAGTATTCTTTTACTTCTAAAGGTTTTTTATTTGGAAATTGAATTTTCTTTATCAATAACACTTTATCTCCTGTAGCTACCCTGATTCCATCATTGTCAGCTTTTAATATAGTACCTGGTGTGTCATTGCAGTTTTCCTCTAATGGAGTTGTCTCATATATCTTTACTACCTTATCACCATACATTGTTGTAGCAATAGGCCATGGATTTACCCCTCTTACTAAGTTATGAATTTCCACCGCTGTTTTATTCCAATTTATTTTTCCTGTTTCTTTAGACAGCATAGAAGCATAGTTAGATAAACTACCATCTTGTTTTTCAGGAACTATTTCACCTTTTACAAACTTATCTATAGTCTCAACTAACAGTTTTCCACCCTCTACCATTAGAATGTCATGTAATTGTCCTGCTGTCATATTTTCTGTAATTTCTACTTCTTGTTTTAGAAGCATATCACCTTCATCTAATCCAACATCCATAATCATAGTTGTATTTCCTGATACTTTTTCACCATCAATAACAGCCCAATTAAGTGGTGCTGCTCCTCTATACTTAGGTAATAGTGATCCATGTAAATTAATGCATGCATATTTAGGAATATCTAATACTTCCTTAGGAAGTATTTGCCCATATGCAACAACTATTATAAAATCTGGTGAAAGTTCTTTTAATTTGTCAATATATTCTCTTTCATTTCTAAGCTTTTCAGGTTGATATACATCTATATTATGTTTAACCGCTACTTCCTTAACTGCAGAAAAAGCAAGTTTCTTTCCTCTACCCTTAGGTCTATCTGGTTGTGTAAAAACACCTACTACATTATAATTGCTAATCATAGCTTCTAAAGATGGAACTGCAAATTCAGGAGTTCCCATAAAAACTATATTCATAGTATTATTCCTCACTTTCTACTGCTTTATCAACAAATAATATTCCCTCTAAGTGATCTATTTCATGACAAAAAGCTCTTGCAAGTAACTCTTCTCCTACAAGTTCTCTTACTTTACCATTTTCATCTTGAGCTTTTACCCATACCTTCATTGGTCTATCTACTTCTTTGCTTTCTCCTGGTATAGAAAGACATCCTTCAAAATCTCTATAACTTCCTTCAGTTTTTATTATTTCAGGGTTGATTAATACCATTGGTCCATCTCCAATATCAATAACAACTATTCTCTTTAAAACCCCTACTTGTGGTGCAGCAAGACCTACTCCATCTTCTTCATACATTGTATCTATCATATCTTCTATTAAAATAAGAGTTCTTCTGTCTATTTTCTCAACTACTTTACTCTTCTTTCTTAAAAGTGGATCTCCTATCTTTCTAACATTTCTTATTGCCATGTTAATGCCTCCTATAAATATACTATATTATCACAGTAAATCATTTGGATTTATGTCTACTGAAATTTTTATATTATTATTTTTTTTCTTTACTATATTATACACAAAATCTTTGATATTTTTATTAATCTTTTGAGATAAATCCCCTTTTATAATAATTTGATATCGAAAATTATTATTTATTTTTAAAATTGGACAAGGAACTGGTCCAAGAATTGACAAATCAGTAAACTTAGATTTCATTTCTTTTGCTAAAACATTTATAGTATCTACAACCTCATCCTCTTTACTATAAAATAGATTTACCAATACAATCTCTCCAAAAGGAGGATACTTCATTGCCTGTCTTATATCTACCTCGTCACTATAAAATCCTTTATAATCAATTTTTTCAGCCCTCTGAATTGCATAGTTTCCTGGAGTATAGGTCTGTATAACTACCTCACCTTTCTTTGCACCTCTGCCAGCTCTTCCCGCAACTTGTGTAAGTAACTGAAATGTCCTTTCTGCAGACTTATACTGAGGGATGTTAAGAGTTAAATCTGCTGCTAAAACACCTACTAATGTTACATTTTTAAAATCAAACCCCTTTGTTATCATTTGTGTTCCTATTAATATATCTATCTCATTATTTTTAAGTTTTTCGTAAACTTCACTAAAAGAATTTCTTCCCTTCATTGTGTCCAAATCCATTCTTTCTACATTGGCACTTGGAAAAGCTTTTTTAGTTAATCTTTCAACCTTCTCCGTACCTATTCCAAAGAACTTTATATATTTACTCTTACATTTTGGGCACTTAATTTGTGGTCTAACCTTATATCCACAATAATGACATTCTAATATATTTTCTGATCTATGAAGTGTTAATGATACATCACAATTAGGACACTTATATACAAAACCACAAGCTCTACAAGAAACAAAGGAGGAATCACCTCTTCTATTAAGAAATAATATTATCTGTTCTTTCTTTTCTAATCTATCATTTATCTTTTCAAACAAGCTTTTAGAAAAAATAGAACTATTACCATTACTTAATTCTGATCTCATATCTACTACTTCAATTTTAGGCATCACCGCCCCAGGAATTCTATCAGACATCTCAATAAGCTTATAATGTCCGCTTTTCCCTTTTGTATAACTTTCTAAACTTGGAGTAGCCGATGCTAAAACTACTTTTCCACCCTTCATATCCATTAAAAACTCAGCTACTTCTCTAGCATCATATTTAGGATCAGTCTCAGACTTGTATGTATTTTCATGTTCCTCATCAATTATTATGAGTCCCAAATTGCTAAAAGGTAAAAATAAAGCTGATCTAGGACCAATAGCAACCTTTATTTCTTTCTTTTTTATAGAGTACCAAAAGTCATATTTTTCACCAACACTCATTTTTGAGTGAAAAACACCAATCTCTATTTGTAATCTTCCCTTTATTCTCTCTACCATCTGAGGTGTAAGAGAAATTTCCGGTACTAATATGATAACATCCTTATCATTTTTTAAACTTTCCTCTATAAGCCTTATAAAAACCTCTGTTTTTCCACTACCAGTAACTCCATGTATTAAAAATTTATTATAAAAACTATTGTTTATAGTATCTAACGCCATATTTTGCTGTAGTGTAAGATTTTTTTCTTCTTCTTTGATATAATTCTTACTATTATATCTAAGCACCCTTTTTTCTTCTTCTTTTATGTATTGGTGCTTTATTAAAGTATTTATAGATGATAATGATAACCCTCTACTTTTACTTAAAGTATTCTTACTATACTTTCCTTCATTATATTGTACTTCATTGTATATAGATATATATGGCTCCTTATCAAATTTGCCATCTAACGGTCTTTCTATATATAGTTTCTTTTCAACCTTTATCTTCGATCCCTTATCTGCCCCCGGCGGTGTTATTAACCTTATACAATCAATATAAGTAGCAAGATATTTATCCTTTATGAACTGTATAACCTTCTTATCTTCTTCTGTAAAATGCTCTATATCATCTTTTATTTCTTTTATATACTTTAATCTATAACTCTTACTACTCTCAGGTCTACAATAATATATTTCGTATACATATCCATCTATCTTTTTATTACTAACACCAAAAGGAATAGTAACTCTTTTCCCAATAGCAATAGTATCATTCATTTCACTAGGAACCTTGTATGTGAATATATTATCTAACCCATAATGATCAACCTCAATTACTATCCCTGCATAAAGCTCCATAAAACACCTCCTTTTTCATTGCACAGTTTTGGTTGAAATTCCTACGAAATTTCCACATTCACTGTGCACTGTGCACTGCCAACTGTGCACTGAATTAAGTGAATTGAAAAAAAAGCCCCTAGAGGCTTTTTTCCAATATCGTATCAAATAGATTTCTAGCAACTTCTCTTTTTGTCATCTTATCTAAAACTAATTCTTTTCCACTTTTAGATATAATAGTTACTTTATTAAAATCACTTTTAAATCCATATTCATTAGTGGAAATATCATTAGCAACTATAAAATCTAAGTTCTTCTTTATAAGCTTTCCTCTAGCATTTTCTAATAAATCATTACTTTCAGCGGCAAAACCTACTAAAATGTTATCTTTTTTCACTTTACCTAGTAATTTTAAAATGTCAGAATCTCTTTCAAACTCAATAACTAAATCTTCATTGCCTTTTTTAATCTTTTTATCACTATAATGCTTAGCTTTGTAATCTGCTACTGCAGCTGACATTACTATAATGTCAAATTCCTCTTGTCTATCCATTATAGCATTTTTCATTTCTTCATTAGTAGATATATTAATAACATTAACTCCAAGGGGTGCCTTAATATTAGTTGGTCCACTAACTAATGTAACTTTAGCACCTCTATCCCTGGCTTCTCTTGCAATTTCATATCCCATCTTACCACTAGAATTATTGGTAAGATACCTTACAGGATCAATTTTACTTATTGTTGGTCCTGCA
The DNA here is from genome assembly GCF_018917145.1 of Clostridium bornimense. Lineage (GTDB taxonomy): Bacteria > Bacillota > Clostridia > Clostridiales > Clostridiaceae > Clostridium_AN > Clostridium_AN bornimense_A. Next base: position 4,135 of record NZ_JAHLOD010000019.1, on the reverse strand, counting down.
GATACTAATACTTTTTTACCACTTAAATCTTTTTTATCATATAACGCAGATTCTACTATTTCGCAAATATCATCAACATCTGCTAATTTACCTTTACCCATATCTCCACAAGCAAGTCTTCCACTACCTGGTTCTATGAACTTATATCCATACTTTTTTAACTTTTCTATATTATTCTGTACTATAGGATTTTCATACATATTTGTATTCATTGCTGGTGCAAATATAACCTGTGACTTAGTAGCCATTATAGTAGTTGATAACATATCATCAGCTATTCCGTTAGCAACCTTACCAATTATATTAGCTGTAGCTGGTGCCACTAAAAGAACATCTGCTTTCTTTGCTAAAGATATATGTTGTATTTCAAAAGCTCTTGGTTCTTCAAACATATCATAAATAACCATATTAGAGCTTAACGATTGAAAAGATAATGGAGTTACAAACTCCTTCGCATGCTCTGTCATTATTACATGAACATCTATGTCCTTCTTTTTCAATCTAGAAACAATATCTAAAGCCTTATAAGAAGCTATTCCACCGGTAACGCCCAAAACAACTGTTTTTCCCATAATATCCCTCTTTTTATATACTATTTTATACCTTCTTCAACTTTTTCGAATTCAATTTTTCCTTCATTAACTTCGTTTATAGCTATTGTTAATGCTTTGTTTGACTTTATGTTTACTAATGGTTCATCACCATCAATAATTTCTCTAGCTCTTTTTGATGTTATTACAACTAAAGAATATCTGTCTCCTGTTATTTTTTTTAGTTTATAAACTGATGGATTGATCATTGCATCACTCATTTATAATATCCTCCTTAGAATTCAACATAATTTCTTTTACTCTATCTACTCTGCATCTTTCTGCTAATAATATACCCTCAATTTTATCAACGGCAACATTAACTTCATCATTTACTACGGCATAATTATATTTAGATATATAATTTATTTCTTTAAATGCAGTGTTAAACCTTGTAAGTAATGATTCTGGTGTCTCTGAACCTCTTCCAATAAGTCTCTTTTTAAGTTCATCCATAGATGGTGGAAGAATAAATATAAATACTCCATCTGGATAAGTTTCTTTTACTTTAAGCGCACCTTGTATATCTATTTCTAATATAACATCTTTACCTTCATCAAGTTTTTCTAAAACACTTGATTTTGGTGTACCATATAGATTTCCATGAACTTCTGCATGTTCTAAAAAATCACCTGATTCTATCTTGTTTATAAAATCTTCTTTATTTAGGAAATAGTATGACTTTCCATCAACTTCTCCTTCTCTTGGATTTCTAGTAGTAGCAGAAACAGATACAAAATAATCTCCTTTTTCTACTAACGCTTTGCAAATTGTTCCTTTTCCAGCTCCTGATGGACCAGATATTACAATTAAAAGTCCTTTATCGTAATTATCATATTGCATATTATTCATCAACCTCTTCTATACCTTGCTCTTCACCTTTTGTGCTTAATCTGTGTGCTACTGTTTCTGGTTGTACTGCTGATAATATTACATGATCAGAATCTGTAACTATAACAGCTCTTGTTCTTCTACCATATGTAGCATCTATTAACATACCTCTATCTCTTGCTTCTTGAATTATTCTTTTGATTGGTGCTGATTCCGGTGACACTATAGCTACTAATCTATTAGCAGATACTATATTTCCAAATCCGATATTAATTAATTTAATGCCCATGAAAATCCTCCTAAACTATTCAATATTTTGAATTTGCTCTCTTATTTTTTCTATTTCATTTTTTAAACTTATACTTATATTAGTTACTCTAATATCATTAGCTTTTGATGCTATAGTATTAGCCTCTCTATTCATCTCTTGTACAATAAAATCAAGTTTTCTTCCTACTGGTTCATTTAAATTAAGATTATCCCTCATTTGATTTATATGACTATATAATCTTACTGTTTCCTCATCTACACAACTTTTATCAGCAAAAATTGCTACTTCTTGAGCAATTCTATTTTCATCAACATTAATATTGGATCCCTCTAAAAGTTCTTCAACTCTTTCTGAAAGCTTTACTCTATAACTTTCTACAGTATCTTTACTTAATTCACATAATGAATCAACATTTTTTTCAATACCTTGAAGTTTTTTTAGTAAATCTTCTTTTAGTTTCTCTCCTTCTTTAACTCTCATCAAAACAATATTTTCTATAGCCTCATCTAAAGCTACCTTAAGAACTCTAAATGCTTCTTCCTCATTTAATTCTGCAGCTTCTACTGTAATTACATCTGGAAATTTTGATAGTAAAGATAAAGTAGGTTCATCAGTTAAATTATACATTTTTTTAATATCCGTTAAACATTTAAAATAACTGTCGCCTAATTCTTTGTTAAAAGTAGCAACACCTGAATTTTCCCCACTATTATTTTGAGTTATAAAAATATCTACCTTACCTCTTGTTAAGCTTTTAGATACTATTTTACGTATTTTATCCTCTGTGGCCATAATACTTCTTGGCATTCTAATATTCAAATCAAGAAATCTATGATTTACACTTTTCATTTCAATTGTAAATCCTAAATTATCTTCTGAATATATACCACGTCCAAACCCAGTCATACTCTTTAGCATGGTACCATCCTTCCCGATTGGCAAAAATCATTCAATACTATGGATTATATCACATATTCTTCATAATTCACAATTATCAATTATTATTTAATATTTAATAATTGATATAATCTTAACTCTATTTATCCTAAGTATACTATATTTTTTATATTATCATAAATAGAATGTTGCAAAACAACCTAAGTCACTTTGCAACATCCACCTCAATAAATTATAATTTATATATCTATTATTGTAAATATATATATAGTAAAAACAATACTATTTATTAATAACGTCCTTCTTCAAATATCTCTTTTATTCTATCTAAATCTTTATTTTCTCCTAATGCTAACATTAACTTTATTCTAGCTTTTTGACCACATAAATCATCGCCAAAAATTACTCCCATATTTCTTAATGTTTTTCCTCCGCCTTCGTATCCATAAGAATCTAATACTCTTCCATTAAAGCATCTTGATACTAGAACTACTGGCAAATTATTATCTATAGCCATTTTTATTCCTTCTAACATCGCTGGTGGCACATTACCTCTACCCATGCCTTCTATTACAAATCCTTTATAGCCAATACTTATTAAATACTTCATAACATCGCTATTATCACCAGCTACAGCCTTTATAAGTGCAACTTTATCTTCTATCTTGTCTGAAGTTATAAATTGTCTTTTCATAAATGCTCTTCTGTAATATAAAACTTTATTATCATCAACAATTCCTATAGATCCAAACTCTGGACTTCTAAATGCATCTAAATTCATAGAATGTGATTTTGTAACTTGAGATGCTAGATGCACTTCGTTATTCATGCACACTAAAACTCCTCTTTTTCTACTTTCATCTGATATAGCAGTACATATAGAAGCAGCTAAATTAGCTGGTCCATCGTATCCTAATTCTGATGAATTTCTCATAGCTCCAGTAACTATAACCGGCTTATCACTATCTATTGTTAAATCTAATAAATATGCTGTCTCTTCTAATGAATCAGTACCATGAGTTACAACTACACCACTAACATCGTCTCTTTCTAAAAACTTCTTTATGTAGTTAGAAAGTTCTAGCATTATTTTAGGTGTCATATGTGGCCCTGGATTATTAGAAAAATCATAACTTTCTATTTCTGCAAATTCTTCTATTCCAGTAACCATCGACATTACTTCTTCACCTTTTAAAGTAGGAATTGCAGCATGTATTCTTTCATCAACTCTCATTGATATAGTTCCACCATTAAATATTACAACTACCTTTTTCATATAACCACGCCTCTTCTTATATCTGTTTTTTATATTATATTCTCTTATCTTTCATTGGTAAATATAATATAATAACAAATGATATATTAATAGTAATATAACGTATATATTATATAAACTATAATTATTTTCTCCAATTTATTAATAATTTAAAGACGACTGGTAATATGTCAAGATAAAAAAACTTTAAAATTGGAAATTTTCTAGTTTGTCTTATTAAAAAAAGGGTAACTTTAATAAAGCTCATTCTGATTCCAAAATTTTACAGGG
>NZ_JAHLOD010000018.1 GCF_018917145.1 Clostridium bornimense | reverse complement strand
ATTTTCTTCACAATAATCTTTTACAGTTAAATTTTCATCACTAGCATAATAACGATTTATATATTCTCTCCATTCATCATTACTTAATTTTTTATACATACCTAACCTCCTGATAAAATATCATTTTCTTAATTTTATCAATTGGAGATTTTAGTATCTAGGTACTTAATTTTTGACGCTTACGAAAGTTCTAGTATTTTAATGCTATAATATCCTTAATAAGGAGTTGTGTAGAGTGGTGATAAGGTGAATTCAGTAGATAAGATAATAAAAAAGAAAGTTACATTAGATGAAATAAGTAAAATGTATAATATAGAAGAATATTCAGAACTTTGTAATTTAATAAAAAATATGATAAATGCTAATAAGATTATTCCTATAAAGAGTAGTGGTGGAAATGGAAAAAATCCAACATTATGTAATAGATATTTCATAATAAAAAAAGTTGAAGACAATTCAAAGTTAATAGATGAAATAAATTTTAAATTCAACATTAATATGGATATGTCATATTATAGAACTCACATAGAAAAGTATAAAGAGCATAGAAAATATTTATTTCAACTGAATGAGTTTTTAAAAAGTAATATGAAGTTATTGAACACTACTGTTTCAATGAATGAAAGATCGTTTCAAATATGGGGTAGAGAGAAGTTTATTCAAAAAGAGATAGGTAAGACTATATTAAAAAATATAAATATGAGTTTAGAGTTTCTAAATTATTATAATACATCTGAACCATTAGCATATTACTCTAGAACCAAGGAAATACCACAAAATATATTGGTTTTAGAAAATAAAGATACATATTATACTATGAGAAAATTTTTGCTTATGAATGAAGACAATATTTTTGGAATAAATGTCGATACAGTGATATATGGCAGTGGTAAGAAGATAATTAAAGCTTTTGAAGATTATGAAATTTCAGTGGAGGGATATCTTTGTAATGAAAATAATGTTCTATATTACTTTGGAGATTTAGATTATGAAGGAATAATTATATATGAAAGTTTATATAAAAAATTTAGAGATAAATATGATATTAGACCATTTATAAAAGGTTATGAGAAGATGATAGATAAATCAAAAGAATATGAATTACCAAAGACAAAAGAAGGTCAGAATAAGAATATAGGTACAGAGTTTTTAGATGAGTTTACAGAAGAATATCAAAGTAGGATAGAGTATATTTTAAATAATGACTTATACATTCCACAAGAAATAATTAATATATGTGATTTAATGGAGGAATAATGAAATTAGATTTTTTAGATGCACAAAAAGAACGGATGAAAAAAATAGGAGCATATTCTCTTTTATTTAGAAATAGTATAGCAAAAAGGACTTGGGATAAGTTTGGGTTTACTGAAGGATATGAGCAAGATAATTTAATTATTTCAGTGCTATTATTTATAATGGAACAATCGCTTAAAGAAGAATTATGTACTATAGATGATATAGCATTATTTATAGATGAGATAAATTCCTTATACTATAAGAAACAAATAACATATGATGACAGTAGGGAAATAGCTGAATTTATAGTTAATGTTATTTTGTGTAATGAAGGAAAAGCTATGTATTTTAAGGCAATGGATTATAAAATTGGGGAATATGAAGAAATAAATATAAGTTTTTTAAAGAATAAAGTGGAATATGTAGATGATGTAAGGAGAGTTAGCTATTATGTAAGCGATGAAGGATATGAACTTATCTTAGCTACATTAGAAGTAGAAGAAAGTTTAAAAATAACGATACAAGAAATTATATTTAAAATGCACTTGCAAAAAGCTTCATATGATAAAGCTGTTACTGATGTAAAGAATATATTTAAAAGTATGAGAAGTAAGATTCATAAAATGCAGGATGATATTAGAAAGATAAAAGAATCGCCATTAATGTTTTCTGTAAAGGAATACAAGGCGGTTACTGAAGGAAATTTAGAAATATTAAGAGATTGTAGTAAAAAGTTTATGCTACATAAAGAAGCTATTGAGATCAAGATTAAAGAATTTGAGGATAAGGAAATAAATATAGATGATCTAACTGAAAAGGAAGAAGAAAATTTAAAAAATTTAAGGATCATAAATGAGTATATAGGAAAAGCAATAGATGAGGAACAGAGAGTACTAATAACACATTATGATTTAAAAAATATTTATAGAAATGAACTTGAAAATATATCAAAAATGGCATTGATAGAAAGGTTTGATATAAAAAGAGAAGTATATGATAAGGTATTAGAAAATCCAGATTTACTAGAGAGCATTAATATATTTCTTAATCCGTTATTCTTAAAAAGTCCTTTGAAAGGATATAATTTAAATAAGGCGTTTACATTTCAAAATAAAATTAAAGATGTATCAAGGGAAGATGATGAAAAATTTGAATTATTAGAAGATAATGAGGAAGAAGTTAGAAATAAAAGAAAAATAGAAAGAATATTAAAATGTAATGATATATTAAAAGTAATATTAGAGAGTGCATTAGAAAATGGAAGAATATCATTATTAGAATTAATAGATTTGTGTGATGAAAATAAAGAAGTTAGGGAGAAATTTATACCTAATGTTGAGATATTTAGAGAAGTAATGGTAGAAATGATAAAGGTAAGAAATATTAATATAGATGAATTGATAGAAGAGAGAAAAACATTTATTGATAATGGTGAAATTGAATTTCAACTTAATAAATCTATATTAAATATAGTGGATGAAAATGCACATCTAAAGAATATAAAGTTTATTAGGATTAATAAAATAGATGAAAATAAAGAAGTAAAAATTAAAAATGTAGTTGATGAGAATGGAAACTACAAAAACTTATTATGTTCAGATTTATTATTTGAAGTGTTAGGTAAAGGGGATAGAGAAGTTGAATTATACAATAGATGATATAAAGATTAGTAGTAGGATAATATATTTTCTAATGAAAAATAGAGAGCTCAAAGATGATGAAGATATATTATATAAGGCGTATTCAGAAAATGAAAATATTCAAGAGTTGGTGAAATTAGAGGCTGATGAATTAGGTTGTGAAGTTAGAAAGTTTGGAAGCATAATATATTTTATTCCTAAGGAGGATAATGATTTTTTAGGTTATTCTAAAGGTGATTTAAAAAAGGAATTATGTAAATCAGGAGCCAATGATAAGGATTATTACTTATCACAATTTGTAATAATGACCTTAATAGTGTCTTTCTATGGAGCTAATGGGTTAAGCAGTAAATCAAGAGATTTTATAAAAGGTGGAGAATTTTTGAATCTTGTTGCGGATAAACTTAGTGAAGGAGTAAAAAGAAGTAGTGAGAATTCTGATAAGGATAATGGGATAGCATATAGTAACATATTAGAGAGATTTGAATCATTAAAAAGTTCAGATAACCAAAATAGATCTAAAACTACTAAAGAAGGATTTGTTAATAATATACTTTCGTTTTTAGAGAAGCAAGGACTAATAGATTATATAAAAAGTGATGATATGATTAAAACTACAAAAAAGTTAGATTATTTTATGGATTGGCATTTATTAAATAAAAATAATTATTATAGGGTATTAAAAGCCTTTGGAGAGGAGGAAGTAAATGAGTAATTTTAATTATCTTAGAATTGCAAATCTAAATTATAATAACAACACTTCTAAAATAGATGATCAAGTTTTCTTTTTAAATGGAGAAAATACTATGCTTAACTTGAGAAATGGTGGAGGAAAAACAGTTATTATTCAAATGATGATGGCACCTTTTGTAAGGCGTAAATATAGAGATTTAAATGAAAGAAAATTTGAAAGTTATTTTACAAGTAAAACACCTACATATATTTTAGTAGAATGGAATTTAGAAGATGATGCGGGGTATTTGCTTACTGGAATGATGGTTAGAAAAAAGGAAATATCTTCAGATGATGATTCTAGGGATAAGCTAGATATTATTAATTTTGTCTATGAATATAAGTCAAGAAATAAATATGATATAAAGAGTATTCCCATAATTGAGGAGAATGGCAATAGTAGAAAAATAAAAAGCTTTACAAATAGTAAGAACTTATTTGAAGAGCTTAAGAAAAATCCAAATTATAATTTTAATTATTATGATATGAATAATTATGGAACTTCTAAAGCATATTTTGATAAGTTAAGAGAATATGGAATAGATAATAAGGAATGGGAAAATATAATAAAAAAAGTTAACTTAACGGAATCTGGATTATCGCAACTATTTAAAGAAGCTAAAAATACTGAGGGGTTAGTAAAAAAGTGGTTTTTACCAACAATTGAAGAGAAACTTAATAAAGATGATAATAGAATTAATAACTATAGAGATATTATAGAGAAATATATTTATCAATATAAGATAAATAAGAGCGATATTGATAGAAAAGATAAAATTGAAATTTTTTATGGAAGAGCAGATGAGATAAAGGAATCGGCATTAGCATTTAAAGAAAAAATAGAAGAAAAGAAAAGACAGGAAAACAAAATTGCAAATTATTTTTATAAAATGAATGATGAAATAAAAGAAAAAGATAAGGCTATTTTTGAAATTGATAAAAAAATAGATGAAAATGAATTAAAAATAAGAGAAGTAAATTATGAAAAGATTTCTTTTGATATATACTCTAGATTGGATAAAATTAAGGAATTGGAAAATAATATATCAAAAAATGTAGAGATAGAAGAGGAATATAATAAAGAACTTAAGAAGTTAAAGCGAGAAAAAAATATTTTAGAGTGTGCAGATGCTTATGAAAGATATACAAGAGCATCAAGAAAACTTCAAGAAGTTGAAATAAAAATTAAAGTATTAAAAGATAAAGAAAAAGATACAGCACCAGAGATTAAAAATTTAGGTTATTCAATAAGAAAACTTCTTTTAGAACAATATGATAGAATTTCTAATGAAAAGAATAAATATCAAGATGAAAAGGAAGATATCATTAATAGGAAAGTTCAGCTTAATAAAGATATTTGTAGTATTGAAGAAAGTGATAAAAATCTCAGATTTAGAGAAGGTGAATTGTTACAAGCGATAAAATCATTTGACATCTATGAAAGAAATTTTAATGAGTCTTATGATGAAAAGTTACAGAGAAATATTGTAGGATATTTTGATGATGAAGAAAAAATCACTATAGGAAAGAAGATAGAGAATGATAAAAAGAATGCTAACTCTAGGAAAAAGGAAGTAGCAGAGAATATTACAAGAAATTATCAACAATTGAAAGCTAAAAATTCTGAAAAGGATAGTTTAAATACTAGAAAAGTTCAATTAACTACTAAGATAGGGATAATTAAAGAGAGAATTTGTGAATTCAATAAGGATATAGATACTAGAAAAGAGATAATTAAATATGTGAATTTAGGAGAAAACAAAGTATTTAACAATGAAGAAATAATTAAAGAATTTAACAAAAAAATAGATAATTTTAATGTAGATCTTAAGGAATTATATAAGGCAGAAGAATCTATAAATGAAGAAATTATGAAATTGGAAAAAGGTAAAGTAGTTAACATTCCAAAGGATTTTTTAGAAGCATTATCTAACAATAATATTGATATAATTTATGGTATGGACTGGCTTAAAAATAATCAATATTCGAAAGAGGAAAATAATGAAATATTAAGAAGAAATCCTTTTATTCCATATGCTTTAATTATGGATAAGAAAGATTTACTTAAACTCAATAGTACTGATATCGAATTATATACATCTTTTCCAATACCAATTATTGAAAGAGATAATTTAGATGACAAATTGTTATATTCTAATAATATAGTAGACCTTGAAAAGGTAAAATTTTATGTTTCATTTAATAATAAGCTTTTAGATGAGAAAAAATTAAGAAAATTAATAGACTCAAAAGAGAGAAAAAAAGATGATATTTTAATGAAAATTGATGAAAAGAAAGAGGCTGTCAACTTATATATTAATAAGCGAGAATTTATTAAAAATTCTAAAGTTACAAAGAAATTATATGAATCCACTTTAATAGAGTTGGAAAAGGAGGAAAAAAGCCTAAAGGATAGCGAAGAGCTGTTAAGGTCAATAAGAGCAGAGATTGCTGATGTAGAGGATAAAATACATAACTATGAAGATGAAAAGTATAAAGTAAAAGAGAGAATAAAGTATTTAGAAAAGAAAGAGAATGAGTTTAATAAATTAATTTTGCAATATGAAGAATATTGTAATAATAAAGAAGAATATCAGGATGTTTTTAATAAAAAGAATACCAATGAAATCAAGATAAAAGAGAATAAAAACGAGCTAGAGGATATAGTAAAAAGGATTGAAGATATAAAAGAGAAACTTCATAGTTTAGAGTATAAGATATCAGAATGTAATAATAATCTTAAGAATTTTGAAGAGTATAAAGATGGAATTTTTAAAGATAAGGATTTAGAAGATTTATTAGCAGAGTATAATGTTGTTACTAAAAAAATATATGGGGATCTCTCAGAACTCGAAAAAGAAAAAAGTGATGCAGTAAATGAATATGAAAAGTGTGAAAAGCAACTTATTAATAAGGAAACTGAATTTAATTTAAATGAGGATGAATTTAGAAATGTAATATATGATTTTACTAAAGTAATTTCTATAGAGAGAAATATAGACCTTAAAGAAAATGATATAAAAAAAGTTGGAAAAGAAATTTCAAGTTTTGAAAAAGACAAAGCTGTAGAGGAATCTAAGATAGAGAGTTTAAAAATAGAATTGAAAAAAATAGTTGATACAGATATACCAAAAGAAAAAGATAAAATCTTTAGTAAGAACTTTGATGAAGAATTAGCTAAATTAAAGGTTGATATAGAAACTTTATTACAAGAAAAAAATAAATATAAAAATGAAAAAATAATCATTGAGATAAGTAAGTCCTCTTTGGATGAATATGATTTTCCTGTGGAAGAAAAATTAGATATTATCATTGAGTTGAAAGATATTGAGGATGTAACTAAAAAGTTAAAACGAGATTATAGAATTATAAATACAGATATACATAAATTAGAAAGTGAAGTTTATGAGATAATAACTAAAATAGAAAACGAAGATATTTTCAAAAGTGATGCTTTATTTAAGGATGCTATATCAGGACTAATAAGAGTTTGTAAAAATCCAATAAACTTATTAAAGCAGTTGGATATTGTATTAGATTCTTATAGTATGATAGTTGAAAAGCTTATGCATGATATTGAGATAATAAATAAAGAAGAAGAGAATATATTGAGAAATATATATGAGTATATAATTTCAGTTAATGAGGATATTAGTAAAATTGATGAGAACTCTGCAATAACTATATCAGGCAAATATGTAAAGATGCTAAAGATTTCTGTTGTTAATATTGAAGAGAATAAAGAATTGTATAATCTTCGTATTAAGGAATATATTGAGAATATAAGAGATCATTGTGTGAAATTATTGGAGAGTAATGAAAGTATAAAGGAATATATTGAGAGAACAATTAACATAGTAAAGTTATATGATGAGGTAATTTCTATAGGAAATATTGATGTAAAGTTATATAAGATAGAGGAAAATAGACAAAAGCAAATAACATGGGATGAAGTTGCAACTAATTCAGGTGGAGAAGGTTTTTTATCAGCTTTCGTAATTTTATCTAGTTTACTTTCTTATATGAGAAAAGAAGATAAAGATATTTTTGTAAGAAAAGAAGTATCTAAAGTATTAATCATGGATAATCCATTTGCACAAACTAATGCAGAACATTTATTAAAGCCATTAATTGAGGTGGCAAAAAAGAGTAAAACTCAATTGATTTGCTTAACGGGATTAGGTGGAGATTCTATAATTAATAGATTTGATAATATTTATGTTTTGAATCTTGTTGGTAGTAAATTAAAGAGTGGGTTAAAAGTTATAAAATCTGAGCATTTAGTAGGTGACGAAGAAGTTGAAACGATGGTTACATCACATATTAAAACAGAGGAAGTGCAAATGAAACTATTTTAAAAAATAGTATAAGATATTATATGTAGTGGAGGAGAGAAAAGGTGGAAAAAGAAGAACTTAAAGAGGATATAGCTCATGGCAGTGTAAATTTTCCGTTAGCTACATATAGATGGAACAGTGATAAAAGATTTGTTGTTGATCTTCATTGGCATGATGAAACGGAGTTAATATATTTTAAGAAAGGAAAATTTACTATTCATATAAATATGAAAGAATATAAGGTATTAGCACCGGCTTTTGTATTTATAAGTGCTGGAGATATACATTCAATTGTAGGAGAAGAAGGATGTAGAGAAAGTGTTATTGTTTTTGACCTTAAAATGCTTAGTTTCGAGTATTTTGATGGAATACAATACAAAATTATAAGGCCATTATTAGAAGGTAAAATTCAATTTCCTCAGTTTGTTTTTACAGATGATGAAATATGGAAAGATACTGAAAAGATTTACAAGAAAATATTACAAGAATCAAAGGAAAAAGATATTGCATCATTTCTAAGAGTAAAAGGGTATTTTTATCAGCTTATTGCTTTACTTTATGAAAATAAGAGATTTATATCGTCAGAAGATATGGAGTATGTTGATATATATAAAGTTGATAATGTAAAAAAGGTATTATCGTATATTCATAATAATTATAGTAGAAAAATTACAACAGAGGATTTATCATCACAGGTAGCTATGAATCCGCAGTATTTCTGTCGTTATTTCAAAAAGCTTATAGGAAAGACACCAACGGAATATATAAATGATATTAGAATAACTAAGGCTGCAGAACTGTTACTTAATAGTAATATGAAAATTATTGATATAGCTATTAGTTGTGGTTATGATAACATAAGCTATTTTATAAAGCGATTTAAGAAAGAAAAGCATATCTCACCATCAGAATACAGAAAGTCAAAATAGTACAACTTTTTATCAAAATTATATAAGAAAAACTCTCTTTATGTATATATAATACAAGTGTAAACAATAAGGAGGGGTTTTGTTATGGAAAAGAAATGGTGGCATGATAAAGTAGCGTATCAAATATATCCAAAGAGTTTTAATGATACTAATGGGGATGGTATTGGAGATATTAGAGGAATAATAAAAAAGTTAGATTACTTAAAAGATTTAGGGATAGATATTATATGGATTTCACCTATGTATAAATCACCTTTTGTAGATCAAGGTTATGATATATCAGATTATTATAGTATAGCTGAAGAGTTTGGTACTATGGAGGAATTTGATGAATTGCTTGTGGAAGCAAAGAAAAGAGATATGTATATTGTAATGGATTTAGTAATTAATCATTGTTCTGATAAACATATCTGGTTTCAAAAAGCGTTAAAAGATCCATATGGAGAATATGCTGATTATTTCTATTTTAGAAAAGGAAAAGATGGCAATCCACCAAGCAACTATCGTTCATATTTTGGTGGTAGTGCATGGGAGAAAGTAAAAGGAACTGATCTATATTATTTACATATGTTTGCAAAGGAGCAACCAGATCTTAATTGGAATAACAAAAAGGTAAAAGATGAATTATATAAAATGATTAATTGGTGGCTCGATAAAGGTCTTGCTGGATTTAGAATCGATGCAATAATAAATATTAAAAAGGATCTATCATTCCCAAGCTTTGCACCAGATGGAAATGATGGATTAGTTTCAGTAACAAAAAATGGTAGATGAAGTTGAAGGAGTAGGGAAATTATTAGAAGATCTTAAGAAGAATACTTTTGAAAAATATGATGCATTTACTGTTGCAGAAGTTTTTAATATGAAGGAAGAAGAGTTAAGGGAGTTTATAGGTGAAGAGGGACATTTCTCAACAATGTTTGATTTCTCTGCTCATGTATTAACTAATGGAGACCATGGTTGGTATGATAGCAAGCCTATAGAATTTAAGCAATATAGGGCATCAACTTTTGATGCACAAAGAAAGTGCAATAATATTGGATTTTTAGCTAACATTATAGAAAATCATGATGAACCAAGAGGTGCAAATACTTATTTACCTAACTATGGACAAAATGATAAAGGGGTAAAGATGTTAGCTACAGTAAATATATTACTTAGAGGAATTCCATTTATATACCAAGGTCAAGAAATAGGTATGAGAAATTGCAAAATGGAAAGTATAGAAGAGTATGACGATATAAGTACTAAAAATGAATACAAAGTAGCAATTAAAGCAGGACTTACTAGCGAGGAAGCACTGGAAGCATGCTATCATCATAGTAGGGATAATGCTAGAACACCAATGCAATGGAATAGAAATGAAAATGCAGGATTTACTACAGGAACACCATGGCTTAAGGTTAATCCAAACTATCTTTATATTAATGTTGAAGATGAACTTAATGATGAAAACTCTGTATTAAACTATTACAAAAAGCTTATAGCATTAAGAAAATCTAAAGATTATAAAGAAGTTTTTACTTATGGTAACTTTGTTGCAGCTTATGAAGATAAAGATAATATATATAGCTACTATAGAAAATTAGATAATAAGACAGTGATTGTAATAGCTAATTTTGGTGAGGAAGAATCTATAATAAAATTGCAAAGTAAAGAAAATAAGATACTATTGAGTAATATAGACAATATAACAATAAATAATGATAATGTTAAATTGGAATCATGTGGTGTTGTAGTATTAGAAGCTAAATAGGAGGAATAAGGATGAAGAGTGAAAAAGAATTAATGTTATCAGGGCAGTTATATAAAGCACTTGATGATGAATTATTCAAAGATAGTAGGAAAGCTAGAAGATTAACTCGTTTATTCAATAATTCTAATGAAGATGATTTAGAATATAGAACAGATTTACTAAAGCAGCTTTTTAAAACTGTAGGAGAAAACATATATATAGAACCATCATTCCACTGTGATTACGGAAGTAATATATCTGTAGGAAACAATTTTTATGCCAATTATGATTGTATAATTCTAGATGTATGTGATGTAAGTATTGGAAACAATGTATTTTTAGCACCAAGAGTATCTATATTTACGGCAGGTCATCCTATAGATGCAGAGGTTAGAGATGAATTATTGGAGTTTGGAAAGCCAGTAACTATAGGAAATAGTGTTTGGATTGGTGGAAATACTGTAATAAATCCTGGAGTATCTATAGGAAATAATGTTGTAATTGGGTCAGGTTCTGTTGTTACAAAAGACATTCCTGATAATGTTATAGCTGTTGGAAATCCTTGTAGAGTATTAAGAGAAATAAATGAAGAAGACAAAGTTTATTGGAATAAGAAAAGAGAAGAATACTATCAAAATAGAAAATAATAGATTTTGACAGGGCAACTAATTAATGATATTCTAATTATAGAGTTATATGACTGACGGAAGTGGAATTAACCACATGAAGTATAACAAGAATTGTAAGCCGACCGTCTGGGCAAAGTCCAGATGGTGGGCTTTTTTGTTTTTCAAGGGGTGTAATTAATGAAAGAATTAAATCTTAAGTATGGATGTAATCCTAATCAAAAACCAGCTAGAATTTATATGAAGGAAGGCGCCCTTCCTATAAAAATTCTTAATGGTAATGTCGGTTATATTAATGTATTAGACGCATTAAATGGATGGCAACTAGTAAAAGAACTAAAGGCTGCTACAGGACTTGCAGCAGCAACTTCATTTAAACATGTAAGTCCAGCAGGAGCGGCTGTGGCTATTCCATTATCTGAAACATTAAAAAAGGTATATTTTGTTGAAGATGATAATTTATCAGATATTGCTACTGCTTATATAAGAGCAAGAGGTGCAGATAGAATGTCTTCCTATGGAGATTTTGTAGCATTATCTGATCAATGTGATGAAATGACAGCAAAAATTTTATCAAGAGAAGTTTCAGATGGAATAATAGCTCCATCTTATTCTGAAGAAGCTTTAGAGATATTGAAAAAGAAGAGAAAAGGTAATTACCTTATAATGCAAATTGATAGCAATTATGAACCAAGTGATATAGAGAAAAAAGATGTCTATGGAATTACTTTAGAACAAAAAAGAAATGACGTTAAGATATCTGCAGATATCTTATGTAATTTTCCAACTAAGAATAAGACATTAAGCGATAGCGCTAAAAGAGATTTGATTATTGCATTGATAACATTAAAATATACACAATCTAATTCAGTATGTTATGCAAAAGATGGACAAGTAATTGGTATAGGAGCAGGACAACAATCAAGAATTCATTGTACAAGATTAGCAGGAAACAAAGCAGATATATGGTTTTTAAGACAAAATCCAAAGGTTCTAAATTTACCTTTTAAAGAAAATGTTAAAAGAGTAGATAGAGATAATGCCATCGATGTATATATATCAGAGGACTATATGGATATATTAAGTGATGGGGTATGGGAAAACATTTTTACAACTAAACCAGAACCATTAAGTAGAGAAGAGAAAACAGAATGGTTAAAGAATTTAGATAACGTTTCATTAGCATCAGATGCATTTTTCCCATTTGGAGATAACATAGAACGTGCAAGAAAAAGTGGCGTTAAGTATATAGCAGAAACAGGTGGATCAATTAGAGATGATAATGTTATTGAAGTTTGTGATAAATATGATATAGCTATGGCATTTACAAATGTGAGGTTATTTCATCATTAAAGATATAGTCATGCATACAAAAATACAGGTATTATAGTACACATTTAAAAATATTGACTTACCATATATTAGCATGATATTATGTACAAAAAATGTATTGAGGTATTACTAATGGATAATATATTAGATTTAAATGGTAAAAGAATTGAAGAAATAGAAAGAGAAGCATATAACAAATTTATGGCTGTGAAAATAGATGAAGATAGATACATATTTCCGGCTAACATTGTGAACACTGAAGCTATAGATGCTAATTTTAAAAAATCAGATCTTTTTAACGATTTAGCACTAGTTAAAAAAGTAAAAAGCATGGACTTTTCTAAAAGTAATTCTGTAATTATAACATGTGCAGATGAATATGAAGATGGAACTAATGTTGTGGAATTGGTAGACACAAAAGAAATTGATAACGATGATTTGGAAGATAATATATATCGTGTAGAAATTAAATCAGATATGGATACTGATGGTAGACAAGATTTTATAGAATTGTTAGCATACTTTAACAGAGATAGGGATATAGTATTTCAATTTTTAATCTGCTATGATTTGGAGCAAATAAAAGAATTGTTAGAAGATGGAAGGTGGGAAAATGGGAGGGGATAAAAAGAAAAATAATTAAGATTTATTCTTTTTAATTAGTATTGTGTCGCATTTCATACAATAAATCTTACCAATAACAGGCTGAAAATGCCTGTTATTTTCTTTTTGTCTAGTACTTTTTCCATTTTGACAAAAGATTATATTTAGATTTCTTGTTTCTTTCATAGAATTCTTCTTAATATAAAAATTAAAAGTTACGTGACGTAAGATTTTATTTAACTTATGTGCGAGAAAAAGTTTTAATATCATATTAGTTAACATAATCTTATTTATGAAATGTAAACTAATTATATTCTTTAAGAAATATTCTAAAGGTCGTAAATCTAGCAATTCATTTTTTGAGCTTAAAACAATATTTAAGAAGACTTAATTTATATATTAAAAGTAATATTTCTGTATGATATAATATCATTAAATTTATAGATAAATAGAAATACTTATAAAGGTTCTGCTGGTAAGGATAAAGGATATGTGTATAAGATTCCAGATTTAGATGATGATATTTTAGTATATAATTTTAGAACAATGGATGTAGAAGAATTAGATTTAAATAATATTAATGATGATAATCCATTAAAACTAGTTTTTAAAATTGCAAAAAGGTTATTATATACTGATGCAAATGATAATGATATATTCTTAGCAAAGGTAGAACTATTTAATGAGCTAGTTAATTACAATAAAGTAAAAACAATAGATCAAAGAAAAGCATTAACATATTTTTTAGAATATTTATTTTTAATACAAGATGACAATTTATCTGATAAGTTTAAGGAAATTAAAGATAATGCAGGAGGTGTTATTAAAATGGGTGTTGATGAGATAAGAGAAAAATATTTAGAAGAAAAAGGAAAAGATGAAGGGATTCATCTTACAAAAAAGGTATTTAAACTTGCTAATAAAGGCCAATCCATAAGTAACATTGCAAAGATATGTGAAATATCTGAAGAAAAGGTAAAAGAAATATTAGAATAGAACTATATAAATAAAAATCCTTCGTTAAATTTTGTGCTCAAAATGTATCGAAGGATTTTTTATGATAGACAAGCCCCTATTATGAAGAAAATAAGATCATGTTAAATAAGAAATATATAAGAATAGGCTTGTCTATCATTTCATATATGTCCACCTATATAGAATCCTTAGTGGGTGGACACTTGGATTGTATATAGGTGGACAGCACTCTAGAGAGCACTGCCTAAGAAACCTGCTCCACCGGGTACCCTTATAAAGGACAAGCTGTTGTGTGTAGATGTTAGGATAAATAGGGTTGGAGCTTGCCGGAAAACCTATTTATTCTTACATATACTAGCTAATCAGCATGTACTTTTTAGGGTGGTGGGAATAGCAGCAAAAGAAGGTGTCCTTTAGAATATAGGTATATAGTAATAGTATCAATTAATAACTTAATATAAAAATATATAAACTTATAAATACATAAATTTAATTATTTATTTGTATAATTATATATTTATAAAAAATATTAATTATAAGAAATTATATAAATATATTTATATATAAATAAGAAAATATACTTATAAGAAAATAATCAAAAATATCATTAGAAAAATTGTAAGTACTATATTTTTTATTTGCTTTTCTGTAGCTTTCGGCAATAGCAGGACCTACAAAGCCTTACTTAAAAGCTCTGCTATTGCGGTAAGCGGAGGAAAAGCTTCCTTGGATGTTTCTATTTGATTTGTCTTAAAAGGAATACCCCTAGCTTCAGCAAATGAAATAAGAAACAGCCCTATTATAGACCTACAGAGATGAATTTCTGATACAGTTTGGACAAGCAGCTTGAGATAGATATGCTTTTGAGTATATGGAGTTTTAAGAACATCTTGTCCAAACTTTCCTTTTAATTATGTATTTGTAATGTAATACACAGTAATACAAATCTAATAAAAGAATGTTTTATATA
The DNA here is from genome assembly GCF_018917145.1 of Clostridium bornimense. Classification (GTDB taxonomy): domain Bacteria; phylum Bacillota; class Clostridia; order Clostridiales; family Clostridiaceae; genus Clostridium_AN; species Clostridium_AN bornimense_A. The sequence goes on along the minus strand of NZ_JAHLOD010000018.1, from coordinate 50,093 downwards.
TAAAAAGGAAATTAATGGAAAATAAAGAATAATTAAAGTATAGATTTAAATTAAAAAGTAGGTGGGGAGTATGTATACAGTAGAAGAAGTAGCTACAGAATTAGGTGTTAGTAAAGTAACAATATATTCGAAGTTAAAAAAGTTCCAAGATGAAGTGGTAGTGAAGCAAGGAAAGAAGTATGTTACAGAGAAGTTATTTAAGTTAATTAAGGATGACTTAAATGTTAAAAGAAATGAAAATTTAGAAGATATTAAAGTGAGTATTAATGGCTCTATCGTTGAAGATAACGATGATTTAAGTAATTTAAGTGAGTTAAATCAAAACTTAATTAATACTGTTATAGAACAAATCAAGGAAAAGGATCTACAGTTAAAGACCAAAGATGATCAAATGAAAGCTAAAGATGAACAGATTCAAAATCTACAAAAATTAATAGAAAATAGCCAGGTACTTTTAAAGCAGGAACAAGATAAGGAAATAAGGAAGCTTTCTATGGAAACTCATTTTGAAGAAGTTGATAAGAAGCTCTTAGAACTTAAAGAAAAATTAGAGGAACGTAGAAAAGTTGATATTGAGATAAAAGAAAAAGAGAAAGAAAAGTTTTGGAGTAGAATATTTAAAGGGAAAAAGGAAATAATTAATTAATGTATTTTCATAAAAATTCTTATAATAATGGAGGTCCACTATTAGTGGATCTTTATTTTTTTATATGTAATATACTATATTGCATATTATGTGTAACTTATACAAAATTATTAATTAAATTTAATAATCACTTACTTTTAATGCTTTAAATCACAGTTAATATGTAAAAACATAAAATATGTTTTGTCGATTTAATCGTTACATTGAAATAAATGGTTAAAAAAGCTATTATTTTATTATTTTGTGTATTTTAACAAAATAATATTTTTTTGAAAAATATATATAATTTTATCAAATTTTATATTTACTTACATAAAAAAACATGGTATTATTTTAAAGTAGAAATTATAATTGCATACCTAAACTTCTACTTATAGTATTTCTGCATAGTTAAAATTGCAAAAAAGTTATTTTTTCAAAAACTATAGTAGTTATTCTATTAATATAAATTAAAAATAATAAACATAAATAGTTTATTATTTCATAATTAGGGCATGCAAAGCAAGGAGAAGATTATGACAAAATTAAATTTAACAAAAAAAGAAATGGAAAAAATGAAAAAAATCGATTCAGCATCTGCTAAATCAAATGTAGCTACACCATGTAGTCGTAGATATGTTACAACACTATAGTATATCTTGAAAAAAATAAGGAGGTAGAAAAGTTTTTCGCCTCCTTATTAAAAATGAATTTATCAATATATTATGATAAAATATCATAATATTTTATATAATGCCTTATTACTACAATATAAATTTATTAGTTAAGCTAAATTATTAAAATGAATCTATTAAATTATTATCTATATAACAAATATTAATACTACTATCCATACATATAATACTAATTTCTTATATAAAAATAATGTTTATCTTGTTGTTAAATCACATTTATATATTTTATAATAATTATTTTATGAGCATTTTATAATAGCCTATTTATTGGATTTCCTTAACTTAAGGAAATCCATCATAATATAATAGATTCTAAAAATACTGAGGAGGAAATAATGTTAATTGAAGAAATTTCAAATGGAAAGTTAAACGTAATAGAAATAGACGACAAACCTGATATGTATTTATCTTCACTAGATCACTTGATTATAAAACCTTTAGGAGAGAAGATATGTGTTATAAATTCATATACCAATAAATGTATCTTGCTTAATCAGTCAGATTGGAATGGTTGTGGTAAATATCCGAAAATTATAGGAGAAGCTTTAGAATATAAGTCTAATATTACTGAGTGTGATATTAGCTTAGATAAATTCTTTAATAATAGAAGTAAATCTACAAGTTTTGTTATAGCATTAAGCTATGCATGTAATTTTAAATGCACCTATTGTTATCAACAACATAATGATAAGTTGAGAAAAAACAAGATTACAAAGGAAAATTTAGATTATATTCTAAATACAATTATTGAATATAAAAATGAACATAAAAGTGAAGGAATATCTATAGAATTATTTGGAGGAGAACCATTATTACCCGAAAATCATGATGATATAATAAAAATATTTGACTTCTGCTTTGAAAATGAAATTAGTGTGGGCATAACAACAAATGGAGCTTTTTTAGGATATTATCTAAAGGAACTTGTAATATATCGTGGTTTAAATATGCACATATTTACGACAGTAGATAGTATTTTTGATAATGAAGCAACTAGGTGTGAAATAAATAAAAATATAGCAAATAAACACACAAATTCAATATTAGAAAATACAAAATTACTTATAGACAATGGTGTAAAAGTAAGCATAGCAGCAAATATTGATAAACATAATATAAATCAAATTGGTGAAATGATAAACTTTTATGAACAAGAAGGTTTTTTGAATAACGAAAAGTTCTCCTTTGTCATAGGAAGAGTTGATGATAGATTTTACGAAACCAACTATAAAGATATACTTAGCGAAGCAGATATACTAAAAAAATTAGGAGAATTAGGTGAAATTCCTGAACATGTATTTGCTTCATTTATAAGAGCACCATATGAATTGTGTAATAAGATAGGACTTAGTTATAGGCAAAATGAATTAAAGGGACTTGGTAATTATTGTTGGGCTGTTGCACCATATGAAAATGTCTTTTATGTTGATTCTGATTTAGATACCTTTAGATGTACATATACTGTGGGACGAAAAGAACTTTCAGAATTCAAATTTTCACTTGAAAATTTGAAAAAATATAAAAAACCTAATAGAACGTTTAAAGATAATAAAAAATGTAGTACATGTAAAATAGGTGGATATTGTGGTGGTGGTTGTGAACAATCTGCTAGAATAAACTTTAATAAACAGTGTGAGATTGAAAAAGAATATTTTGAAGACTTTTTAAATAAAATATTTTATCCTAAAATAAATGAACTCAGAAAAGACTTAATATCTGACACTCTATAAAAGAAAGGTTATAGGAATTTAACTATGAAAAAACAAATATCAAAGGCAAGAATATTACGTAATAAATTTTATGACAATAATAAACTCAATTTGATTATGGCAATTATGGGCACTACTGTTCTTTCCATGGCAATTTTGTGTGTACCTTATCTTATGCAGCAAATAATAGACCTTATTGCAGGAACATCCAAAGGTGATTGGAGTCATTTACTTTTGATAGGTATTGCGATAATATTTATGGAACTATTCTCTGGAATATGTACATATTATTTTAGAACCTCATTTAGCACAAAGGCAGTAGCACAATACAGAAATTATGCGTTTTCAGAATTTCTAAATAAAAATATCCAAGGTTTCCATAAGAAAAACTCATCGACTTACATGTCTGCACTAGTAAATGATATTAGTTCTATAAAAGAAAAGTATCTTGATATGATTCCAATTATCAGCCAAATTTTAATATGTTGTTTTGGTGCTATAGTTATGATGGCAAGTTATAATATTAAACTTACGATTATTGCAGTAATTATTTCACTTATCCCACTTATAGCATCACTTATGTCCGGAAAAAAGTTATCAAATGCTGAAGTTTCCTTATCTGAAAAAAACTCTGGATATATAGCTGTTTTAAAAGATATATTTGGTGGATTTTCTACAATAAAAAGTTTTAAATCTGAAACTGCCTTTAATATTATTCATCACAAACAATGTGAAAACGTTAGAAAATCTCAGAAAAATAGAGAAAAGATACTTGAAAAAGTAAATTATACTGCAGCAATTTCAGGATACATAACACTATTTAGCATACTTTTTGCATGTGTACTATTTTCTTTTTATGATGACACGATAACAGCAGGAACAATTATTGCTTTTTCTCAACTTATAAATTATCTTATTGATCCGGTAACAAATCTTCCACCAATGCTTGCAGATGCAAAAGCATCATTATCACTAGTAGATAAACTTGGAAACATACTTGATAATGAAGAAAATCAGGAAGCATCAGGAAAGCTTGTCAAACTAAATGATTCTATTAAATTAAGAAATGTTTCGTATAGTTATGTAGATAAATTGTCAAAAGATACAACTGAAATATCGTTAAATAATATAAACCTAGATCTCAAAAGAGGTAAATGTTATGTTATAGTAGGAGCATCAGGAAGTGGAAAAAGTACTCTTCTAAAATTGATAATGCAAATGCTTAATTCATATACCGGAGAAGTGTTATATGATGGTATAGATCTTAGAAATGTTAGCGATGATGAGGTATATAAATCATTCGCCTATATTCAGCAAGAAACAGTTATTTTTGATACTTCCATACTAAACAATATAACTATGTATCAAAACTTTTCAAAAGATGAAATAGATACCGTGATAAAGCAATCTGGACTCACAGACCTTGTAAATCAAAGGGGTATAGATTATCGCTGTGGTGAAAATGGTAGTTTTCTTTCTGGTGGTGAAAAGCAAAGAATCTCAATAGCACGAAGTCTTATTAGACATGCAAATGTAATTCTTGCAGACGAAATTACCGCCTCCTTAGATGCAAAGACATCCTTCTACGTAATGTCATCTATTATAGCTCTCAAAGATATAACTAGAGTATTGATTTTACACGATCTTGATAAAAATATACTTGAACAAGCAGATGAAATTATTACATTAAAAAATGGATGTATAAAAGAGAAAGGTACCTTTAAGGACCTTATTGATAATAAGGGGTACTTTTACTCATTATTTACTATATCAAGTAATTAAAAAAATGATATTACGTTCCTTGAATAATATAAAAATCGAATGTATAAAAAGTTCTCTATAACAATTATTTTAGATGTGCAAACACCATGATTTAACATTCGCATCTTGATTATAATATAATAAATAAAAATATACATGTTAAGCACCCTTAAACGGGTGCAATTTTTTTTCAGTTGTAAAACCCATAGGTTTATTCCGATACTCTGTCTTTATACATTATTGATAGTTCTCTATAAACCTTTCCTCAATTGAATGGTTTAATCTATTAATAAAAGGTTAGATATAAAGCTTATTATATATAAGTGAAGGAAAGAACTTTTCATATCATTATAAATAATGAAGTTAATACATTTTGGCAACCCCTAACGTGATTAACTATATTCCATTAATATTCAGTATCTAGAAAAATTAAATTTTTCTTTCCTTAGCACTCTTTGTTTTTTACGACTTTATAAAAAGTAGTTTTTTTAAGTCCCGTAAGCTTCATAGCTTTTACTTCTGTTATCTCACCAGCTTTCCATCTCCCTACAACTTCATCAAAATTTTCAGGTAATTGTATCCTTGGTCTACCATATCTATCCCATTCCCCTCGTGCTTTCATTGCTTCAATTCCTTCCCTTTGTCTTTTTTCTTTCTTTTCTACTTCCGCTTGTGCCATTGTTGCATAAAGTTCAATTAACATATTATTTATAGTTTCCATTATCATTTCTGCCATAGAGTTATTTAATTTAGATAAATCTTGAAGTGTTGTTGGTAGCTCCAGGATCATAACTCTAATTTCTTTCTCTTTAAAAAACTGCAGCTCTTTTAGTGTATCTTTTTTATTTCTTCCTAGTCTATCTAGTTCAGTGATGATTAAAGTATCACCTTTTCTTAAAATGTCATCTCTTAATACTGTGTATCTTGGCCTATTAAAATTTTTACCAGTATTCTGATCAGTGTAAATTTTTTCTAAAGCTATATTGTGAGAATTACAAAAATCTGTTATTTCCTTAATTCCCCTGTCTAAATGTTGCTCTGTTGTACTTGTTCTGTGATATCCATAAGTTGCCATAGTTAAAATACCTCATAATTTCATTTTTGATACTAATATTGTAGCAAATATGGACATAAATATAAAGACCTTTATGCGAACGTTCATAAAGTATATATGTATACAATAATGTGCTAAAATTCGATATATTTTTAATAGTTCATAAAAGTATACATTTGTGAATTAAAAAGGAAGGTGTATAATATTGAAATTAGACCAATAATATCTTATAATTCAATATAATTGATAAATTGTAATAAGGTGGTGATTTTGTGAAACTTACTTTGCATAAAGAGATAGAATCAAATTTATATTTAAAAATAATTTATGAAGGAAGTACTTATAGAATAAATGAATTTTCAGACAAATTTGAAAATCCTAATGATATTTTTTATATTGACAGACTTATTAGAAAATGTAATATAGAATATAAAGGAAATAGATTTTCTTATGATGAATTAGAAAATCTTATTTGTAATAAAATTAATAATATAGAGCTATCGGAGCAATTTGAAAAAAAAATTTATCCATTACAATATAAATTATTTGTTGTAGATAAAGATTATTATTGTGCTTCACAGTTAATTAAATCTGCTGAAAATATGTTGTCATATGGAAGATATCAATTAATTGAAGGTATGACTATTTTAGAACATAATTTTAACATTAATTGGGGCTGTGGTTATTCAGGATTATTTTTATTAAGAAGCATAAAAATAAATAATGCAATAATGTGATATAATAACTTTTTTGATTCTATTATGCAAATAATTTTTATTGCTTTTGGTATTTATAAAAAACATCCTAATTATAATGAAGATCTAAATTATGAAAGCATATTGAAATTATGCGATTATAGATATTTAAGCGAATTTTACGGAGAAAACAAGGATATCCCTCATTTTAAGGAGTTATGGAAGCTTTTATCTAAATGTCAAAATGAGAATTCTAATGTAAATAAATGGGCTAATTTTATAAAACATAAAGGAGGATTGAGATATAAAGGATTAGACGACTTTTTTGGTACTATGTTATTAGAAGATTGCAAAGGTAATAAGATTAGAGGTACTGAAGACTTTGCAATGGAATTATTAGATTTAGATGAATTAATTGACCAATTAATAATTATTAATAATAATCAAGTTAAGATTTTAAGTGAATTAATAGATTTTATTAACTTTAGCAATTCATTTACAATTGACACTCATGGTAATATAGTTATAAATAATGAAAATGAGTATAAAAAAGTTCTAATAAATTAAAATCTATTAGTTCTTACCCATAAGATGAAAAGACTGCAGTATATGCAGTCTTTTATTATTGCTTTAACATGTTGAGGAATGAAAGTCTATAATTTTTTCGGTGCTTTTATAATATTAAAAGTAAAATGAAAATTTTAATGTATGTTATACACACTCAGCTTTTAGTAATTTACATATTGAATAAAATATTTAATATATATAAAATATTACTAAAGGAGTTGGGGCTATGGTATTCAATAAAAAGTCTATGAGTGAAGAAGATATTAAAATGAAATATATAACTCCTGCTATTGAAAGAGCTGGTTGGGATATAAAAAGACAGGTTAGAGCTGAGTATACTTTTACTGATGGTCGTGTAATTGTAAGGGGAAATATAACTAGTAGGGGAAAGAAAAAGAGAGCTGATTATATATTATTTTATAAGCCTAATATTCCTTTAGCTATTATTGAAGCTAAAGATAATAAACATTCTATTGGTTCAGGTATGCAACAGGGTATAGAGTATGGCGCTATATTAGATGTTCCTTTTGTTTATAGTAGTAATGGAGATGGATTTTTAGAACATGATATGTTGAAGGGAACAGAAAGAGAATTATCTTTAGATGAATTTCCAAGTTGTGATGAATTGTGGAATAGATATATAGAAAATAAAGGATTAACTGAAGAAGAAGAGAAAATAATTACTGAGCCTTATTATTTTCAAGCTGGTGATAAGCAACCTAGATATTATCAAAGAAATGCAATAAATAGAACTATTGAAGCAATAGCTAAAGGGCAAAATAGAATACTTCTTGTTATGGCTACTGGGGTTGGTAAAACTTATGTTGCATTTAATATTATATATAGACTTTGGAAATCAAGAAGAAAGAAAAAGATATTATTTCTTGCTGATAGAAATATATTAGTTGATCAAACTATGCAAAATGATTTTAGTCCTTTTTCTAAAGTAATGACAAAGATAGAAAACAGAACTATTGATAGTTCCTACGAGGTGTATTTATCACTTTATCATCAATTATCAAGTAATGGTGATGATCCATTAGAAGTATTGAAACAATTAAGTCCTGATTTTTTTGATTTAATTGTAATAGATGAATGTCATAGGGGTAGCTCTAGAGAAGAAAGTAGATGGAGAGCAGTTCTAGAATATTTTACTACTGCTACACAAATTGGTCTTACAGCAACTCCAAAGGAAACAAAGGATGTTAGTAATATAGATTACTTTGGGAAACCTATCTATACCTATAGTTTAAAGCAAGGAATAGAAGATGGTTTTTTAGCTCCTTATAAGGTTATTAGAATTGGTCTTGATAAGGATTTAGAAGGATATAGACCTACTAAAGGTAAGGTTGATATATATGGTAATGTAATTGAGGATAGAGAATATAACGTAAAAGATTTTGATAAAAATATTGTTATAGATGATAGAACTAAAAAGGTAGCGCAGAAGGTTACTGAGTTTTTAAAGAAGACAGATAGATTTAGTAAAACTATAGTTTTTTGTGTTGATATAAATCATGCTGAAAGAATGGCACAGGCATTGAGAAATGAAAATAGAGATTTAGTAGCTGAAGATTATAGATATGTTATGACTATTACTGGAGATAATGCAGAAGGTAAAGCACAACTAGATAATTTTATTGATGAAGAAAGTCTTTATCCAACTATAGTAACCACTAGTAAACTTATGACTACTGGCGTTGATTGCAAGACTTGCAAGCTTATTGTTCTTGATAATATCTTTGGTGATAATGGTATGACAGAATTTAAGCAGATTATTGGACGTGGTACAAGATTAAAACCAGAGTATGGTAAAGAATATTTTACTATTATGGACTTTAGAAATGCTTCAAGACTTTTTGCAGATCCCGATTGGGATGGGGAACCAGTTCAGATTTATGAGCCAAACGATGATGATGACGATGTAATTCCAACTGATGGAGAAGGTGGCGATACAGATAGTGGATCATATCCTAATAATGGTGGTGGAGATATTTCTGAAGAAGGAGAAGATAACAAACCTAAAAAGTATTATGTTAATGATGTAGAAGTAAAGATTATTAGTGAGAGAGTTCAGTATTATGATAAAGATGGTAAGTTAATTACTGAATCTATTAAGGATTATTCTAAGAAAAATATTCTTAATGAATTTGCTACATTAGATCACTTTTTAAACCGTTGGAATAGTGAAGAAAAAAAGGCTGCTATTATTGAGGAATTGAAGGAGCAAGGGGTATTATTGGATGCTCTTAGAGAAGATATAGGAAATCCTGATATTGATGATTTTGATTTAATATGTCATATTGCTTTTGATAAGAAACCATTAACTAAAGCTGAAAGAGCTAATAATGTAAAGAAAAGGGGCTATCTATACAAGTATTCTGATATGGCAAAGAATGTTTTAGAAAAGTTATTAGATAGATATATGAATGAAGGTATCGTTAATTTAGAAGATACTAAAGTATTAGAATTAGATGATTTTAAGGAGTTTGGAAGTCCTTTGAAGATAGTAAAACTCTTTGGGAACAAGAAAAAATATCTCGAAGCTGTTATGGAACTGGAAAAAGAAATATATATGTAGATTGTTAAGGAATTAGAAATAATTCCTTTTTTTATAGAATTAGAAATTAATATATTTTATAATGATTTTGTGTAGATTAAGAAAGATAAAAGGGGAAATATAGATGGGGATAGATAATTTAATAAAAAGATTACAAAATATCATGCGACAAGATAGTGGTGTAGATGGTGATGCACAAAGAATAGCGCAAATTGTATGGATATTATTTTTAAAGGTATATGATTCTAAAGAAGAACTTTGGGAGTTATATGATGATGATTATGAAAGTATAATTCCAGAAGAACTTAGATGGAGAGAATGGGCTGTAGATAAAAAAGATGGGGAAGCATTAACTGGAGAAGCTTTATTAGAATTTATAAATGATAAGTTATTTCCTACATTAAAAAATTTAGAAGTAGATGAAACTACACCTAAAAGAAGTGCGATAGTTAAGGATGTTTTTGAAGATGCCTTTAATTATATGAAAAATGGTGTGTTGATAAGACAAGTAATAAACCTTATTGATGAAATAGATTTTACTGAATATACTGAAAGACATTCTTTTAATGATATATATGAAACTATTTTAAAAGATTTACAAAGTGCAGGAAAGTCTGGTGAATTTTATTCTCCAAGACCAACTACAGATTTTATTGCTGAGATGTTAGATTTAAAAATAGGACAAAAGATAGCTGACTTAGCCTGTGGTACTGGTGGTTTTTTAACATCTGCTATGAATATATTAGAAAAGCAAATTAAGACTCCTAAGGATAAAGAAATTATTAATAGTAGTATCTATGGAATCGAAAAGAAGGCATTACCACATTTATTATGTATGACTAATTTATTATTACATGATATAGATGAACCTAATATATTGCATGGCAATTCTTTAGGCAAAAATGTAAGAGAATATAAAGAAAATGATAGATTCGATAGAATTTTAATGAATCCTCCTTATGGTGGAACAGAAGAAAAAGCTATACAAATGAATTTTCCAACAGAGCTTCAAACAAGTGAAACAGCAGATTTATTTGTGGCATTAATTCTTTATAGATTAAAGAAAAATGGTAAAGTAGGAATAATCCTTCCTGATAACTTTTTATTTGGTACAGAAAATAGTCAAAAGATTCTTAAAGAAAGATTACTTACAGAATGTAACCTACATACTATAATTAAGTTACCAGCAGGTGTTTTTGCTCCATATACTTCAATAACTACTAATATGCTTTTCTTTGATAAAACTGGAGAAACTAAAAAAATTGATTATTACGACATTCCATTACCAGAAGGATATAAAAGCTTTAGTAAAACAAAACCTTTTAAATCAGTGCATTTAGATGGTGTTAGAGCCTGGTGGAATAATAGAGATAATAATGATGAAAATGCATATTCAGTGACTATAGACGAAATTAAAAACAATGGATATAATCTTGATATTAAAAATCCTAATAAGGTAACGATAGAACATGAATATACATTAAAAGAGCTTTTAGATGATTTAGATACAAGGGCTACTAATATAGTATCTTTAGTTGATAAACTAGAAAAAGCACTAGAAGGGATTGAAGAATAATGAGAGTAGATGAACTTAAAAATAAAATTCTTCAATTAGCTATACAAGGTAAGCTAGTGCCACAAGATCCAAATGATGAACCGGCATCGGTACTATTAGAAAGAATAAAGAAAGAAAAAGAACAGCTGATAAAAGAAAAGAAGATAAAGAAAGAAAAGCCATTACCTGAGATTAGTGAAGAAGAGAAGGCTTTTGAGATTCCTGAGGGGTGGGAATGGGTAAGAGCTGAATATATTACAAGTAAAATTGGGGATGGTTTACACGGCACACCAAAATATTGTAATGATGGAGAGTATTATTTCATAAATGGTAATAATCTAGTAGACGATAAAATCAAAATAAAAGAAGATACAAAAAAGGTATCCTATGATGAATATTTTAAGTATAGGAAAGACTTAAATGAAAATACTATTCTTATTTCAATAAATGGTACTATTGGAAATACTGCGTTTTATAATAAAGAAAAAGTTGTGTTGGGAAAGAGTGCTGCTTATTTAAATGTCTTTAACAAAATAACCAAGGGGTATATTGCTAAGGTGTTCAAAACAAATTTTATCATAAAACAAATAAATACTGAATTAACAGGCACCACAATAAAGAATTTATCTTTAAAAGCATTGAGAAGTCTAATAATTCCATTGCCACCACTCCAAGAACAAAAACGTATTGTAGCAAAGGTAGATGAATTATTTTCTATAATAGATAAGTTAGGTGAAAATAAAGAAGCATTATCTAAAAATATCGATATTACAAGAGATAAAGTATTACAACTAGCAATACAGGGTAAATTGGTGCCACAAGATCCAGATGATGAACCTGCATCAGTATTGTTAGAAAAAATAAAGAAAGAAAAAGAGCAGCTAATAAAAGAAAAAAAGATAAAGAAAGAAAAGCTATTGCCTGAGATTAGTGAAGAAGAGAAAGCTTTTGAGATTCCTGAGGGGTGGGAATGGTGTAGATTGGGTGAAATAGGCTCCTATAAAAAAGGACCATTTGGTAGTACCATTACGAAAAGTATGTTTGTTCCTAAATCAGAAAATACAATTAAAGTATATGAACAAAAAAATGCTATTAATAAAAATTGGAAATTAGGTGATTACTACGTAACAAAGGAATATTTTGAATCCAAATTGAAAGGATTTGAAGTATTTGAAGGAGATATTATAGTAAGTTGTGCAGGTACTATAGGTGAAACATATATTATGCCAAAGGGAATAGAACGAGGTGTTATTAACCAAGCATTAATGAAAATGAATATTTTTGATGGTATAAATATTGATTATTTTTTAATTTATTTTGAATCTATACTTAAGATTACTGCAAAAGAATCAAGTAAAGGCTCTGCTATAAAAAATATACCACCTTTTGATATCTTTAAAAAGATGTTATTTGCTTTACCACCACTCCAAGAACAAAAACGTATAGTAGCTAAGATAGATGAGATTATGGAATATTTAGATAAATTACAAGATTTAATTGATGGTAAATCTTCAGGAATCGAAGGTGTACAAGCTAAAGAAATAGCTTTAAGTAAAGCAGAAGAATTAGTATAAAAATAATAACATGGGTACATAGTTTTAGTATTAATTGCAAAGTTATAATCTGAAGGAGGTACATTTAATGGCAGATATAAAATATGAAATAGAAAAAGAATTAGGCTCAATATCAGAATCAGCTAAAGGATGGAAGAAAGAATTAAACCTTATTAGCTGGAATGGTAGAGACGCTAAATATGATTTAAGAGAATGGGCTCCAGAGCATGACAAAATGGGTAAAGGTATTACTCTTACTGTAGATGAGTTAAAAGCATTAAAAGAGTTACTTAATAATATGGATATATAGAAATAAGAATGTACGTCACGTACATTCTTATTTCTATATTATGGTATTACATTGAAATTCATATATACTTAGAATGTAATTACTTTAGAATATACTAAGATTTCTTCTAAGAAGACTATTTAAAGTATATATATTGAGGAGGTAATAGAATATGTATAATGAAGAAAAATGTTTTTTTAGTTATGAAACGATAGAAAATAAGTATATCGAGAAATTCAAATTAAATGATCTTTATCAAATACACAGTAAAGATAAAGTAAAATTAGATAAGTGGTGTATTAATTATAAAGAGAATGAAGCTATGTTATATAAGGGGTGGCTTCCTAATATAATTTTAAGATCTAATGAAGGTATTGTACGTTAATAATTTCTATAGCTTAATTCGATTATATTTGAATTTATAAATTAAGATAGTAATAGTTGATTAATACATAGAAAAATATGTATAATAAAGACATAGTATTTTTTCATTTGAATACTTTTTCTGAATATACAAAGGGAATATGTAAAGAAAAGCAGTACTATAGCCAATAGATGCTGCTTTTATATTATAAAAATAAGGCAATTTATATTATATAAAAATTTGATATAATATAAATAAGAAGAGCTTAGTGCTGGAACACTAAGCAAGTCTTAGAACATTTATTTTGTTTTAGGGCTATTGGATAAAATTTATTTGAATTTAAGAGAAAAAAGCACTATTTTGGGTTGGATGGGTGCTTTTTTTCTTTGCCATTAAATTCTATGTGAACTCCAAGAATTTTAGTTTTGATTATCATTTTAGAAATAAAAAGATTATGTTCTAGTATTAATTTATAATTTAGTGTAATATAATTAATTCATATAATTTTATCTACATTTTTTAAAACTTACGTCACGTAAGATTTTATTTTAGATTTATAATCTAAATTATAACTTTTATATAAAATATAGTATATAAAGAGGTGAACCAATGAAAGAAATTATAAAACTTCCTTCTATTTTAGAAGAATTCCTACATTACTTATTATCAGTCCAAGGACGAGCAGCTGGAACTGTAAATGGTTATTGTAGTGATTTAATCTTATTTTTAAGATATATGAAAAAAGAAAAGAAAGCATCATTAAGTAATGTAGCTATAGATTATATTACTATATCTGATATTGATAAAGAATTTATAAATAGTATTACTATAGAAGATATCCATAATCTTATTAAATATCTGGATACTACAAAAGGTAATAAGAATACTACAAGATCCAGGAAGATAACATCTATAAGAGTATTTTATAAGTATCTATTTAACATAGGAACAATAGATACAAATATCACAGAAGATTTAAAAACACCTAAGAAAACTAAGACCATGCCTGTTTATTTAAGTGAATATGAAGCTAACAATTTACTTAACATCATTGATTATTCCCATACTGTAAATAGAGAAAGAGATTACTGCATATATACATTACTACTTAATTTAGGACTTAGAATATCAGAACTTCTTAATATTAAATTTAAGGATATTCATAATGATTCTATTAAGATTCTTGGCAAAGGAAATAAAGAACGAATTGTTTTCCTTAATGAAGTATCACAACAATCAATAAATCAATATCTTGAAACTAGAAATAAAAAGTGGAATAGTAATTTAGAAGATTACTTATTTATAAGTACCAGGGGTACTAAACTAAGTCCTAGAACAGTTCAACTTAGTATTAAAAAATACTGTAGTATGGCCAATATAAATGAAGATTGTACTCCTCATAAACTACGTCATACTATGGCTACATTACTTCTTAAAAACGGAACTGATGTAAGAACACTACAAAGAATATTAGATCATGAAAGTCTTAATACTGTATCTATTTATACTCATGTTAATGATGAAGATATTAGGATGGCTATTGAAGGGAATCCGCTGAATAGGATATAACGATTTATTAAATAAATTGAATACTAGTAAAAGAGTCATTTTCTTATGTTATAATTAGCATATCATCAACAAATAAAATAGAAGGTGGTTTAATATAGATGAACATAGAAAAGTCTATTGAATATAAAGAATTAATAATTGGGATAAAAACTCAAATAAAAAACTCAAGGCAAAAAGCTCTATTATCAGTAAATAGAGAACTATTAATATTATATTGGAATATAGGAAATATAATATTAAAATTTCAAGATAAAGAAGGTTGGGGATCAAAGGTAATTGATAATATATCAAAAGAGATAAAAAATGAATTCCCAGATTTAAAAGGTTTTTCCACAAGAAATTTAAAATATATGAGAAAATTTGCACTAGAATATAAAGACATTAAATTTGTGCAAGAGGTACTTGCACAAATTACTTGGTATCAAAATATAACACTTTTAGAAAAGGTTAAAGACATAGATCAGAGAATTTGGTATATTGATAAAATCACAGAAAATGGATGGAGTAGAAATACTTTAGTACATCAAATAGAAAGCAATTTATTTGAAAGACAAAATAATGTAACAAAAACAACAAATTTTATGGAAAAATTAGAAGCGCCTAATAATAAACTTGCTGTTGAAGCATTAAAAGATCCATACATTTTTGATTTTATATCAATGACTGAAGAAATGAATGAGCGTGATATAGAAAAGCAACTAGTGAAAAAAGTTACTAAGCTATTATTGGAATTAGGTTCTGGATTTGCCTTTATCGGTAATCAATATAAGTTAAATGTAGGTGGCGATGATTATTATTTAGATTTATTATTTTATAATTTAAAGTTAAGATGTTACGTAGTTATAGAATTAAAAACAGGAAAATTTAAACCAGAATATGCAGGAAAACTTAATTTTTATCTTTCTGCTGTAGATGATATTTTAAAAACAGATATGGATAATCCATCTATAGGAATTATATTATGTAAAGAAAAAAATAGATTAGTTGCAGAATATTCTCTTAAAGATATGACAAAACCAATTGGGGTAAGTGAATATAAATTACTAGAAAAAATACCAGAAGATTTAAAAGGAACATTACCTAGTATAGAGGAAATAGAAGAAACTTTAGAATAAATTCTATTATATGCAAATTCACTATTTTATATATGTATTTCTATAGAAGCAATATATAATTTTTAAAATACCAAAGTTAACTATTGAATTTAAAAATTTGAAGGGCCAACTAGTATTTGAGTATAATAATCTTTGTCCTTTAAATGTATTAGATATAAATCATATTCCCCTCCTACATAGAGCAATTATAACCCTTATCTTTTTCACAAATTCTTTTAACTGTTTATTATTAAATATTATTTATAAAGGCATTGGAATCAATCACTCCAATGCCTTTACCCTTCCCCCTGAAACTTATCCCTAAGCTCCATAAGTATTCTATTCTTCCTTCTTAGCGCCTTCTGATAAGATATCTGATGTTTCTCAGCATACTTCCTTACAGATGTTTTATTAAAGTAAATTTCTTTAATCAGTTCTTTATCTTCATAGGTTAAATTACTTAAAACTTTACTTAACTGTTTATTATTAAGCTTAGTTAAATATGTATCTTCTAAAGTAGTTTCATCTTGTATGTTATCTATAATAGTCATTGTTTTTTCTTCATCTATGGTGTTATTTAAAGAAAGGTTATTATGCTTAACATTAGATCTTATAGTATAGTTAATAGCATTCTTAATTGCTCTGTAGGCATAGGAACAAAATGTATTAGAGTTAACATTATATTTGTTTATGGCAACTATTAGGGCAGAATAACCTACTTGATTAGTATCAAAGCCACTGATGGTTATAGGCTAATTGTTACATTTATAGGGAAAAATAACTTAATTTAATATGATTCAAATATCAGCGGAGCTATATCGCAACCTTGTAGTGAAGATAGATATATAGTGAAATCAAGTGATACTATAAGTTATAATTAATGATGTCTTTTTCTTTATATACATTAATCATTTTTATGTGATAATATATTAGGGGAGAATTTGGTAAATATAGCAAATAGGGGAATTGATTGAGATGGAAGATTATTATATATATGATCTTAGTGTATACAAGAAACAAAATGTTACCACAAATAGAAAAGCGTAAGAGTTTATAAAAGGGGGAAATGAGATGGATATCAAACTGTTTTTAAAAAATAATAAGCAAAAATATATACTACCAGTAATATATATTATATTTATATATTTATTTTCTATAAGAATTATGTATGAATTTGCAGGTTATTCTGAAATTGTAAGCAATCCTCGTTGGTATATATTTCCTTTAAGATATGGATTAATTTTAACAGGATTTTTAATGCTGTTTAATATTATAAACGCCATTTATATTTTAAAAATTAACAAGCCGTCTAAAGAAATATTATTTATAGCAATGATGATTAAAATTAGTTTTATATTACTATATATAGTATATTTTATTATTGAAGTTATTATGTTTTATACAATAATTGGTATACCGATTACAGTGACTTTTTTTATATTTGGATATATTGTTCTTATTCCATCTTCTTTTTATACAATCTGTGGACTCATAAGAGCTATTAAAAATAATGAAATATCTATTTTATATGGTATTTGTGCCAGTATACTAAGTTTCATTCTATTTTTTGATGTGTTGTCTACAATAGTTTCATATATAAAAGTTAAAAAAATAAATTTCAATACTACAGCTTTAAAGAAATGATAATGTTAAATCTAAGTTAGCATATATAGTATTAAAGTACCTATACCATCTTTATCTGTGTCAACAGCAAAATCAAGTATAAAACCAGCGTAGATATCATTTGAAATAAAGGTTAATAACTGATATTACAGAAGATTAAAAAATGTTAGCATCTTAGTTTTCATTTTTGCCTCCATATATTATACAAATTTTATTTAAGTTAAATTACATAAGTGAAATATATATAATTACTGTAGAATAACTCCTTTGGAATCTATTTTTTTAAATTCTCTGATATCCATTTCTGAATAGTTTTCTAATTTACATTTTTGGGTTATGTGTGGTTAATCATAACTATAACTAATTTTATAATAATTATTTTTGGATATACCGTAAAAATAGTTAGTCTCAGTATTGTTTATATATTTATCAATAGTATCAACGTATTTGTATATGCTATATTCAATACAGCCCACTTTTACATCTTTATTTCTATCATATAAGTCATAGTTATCACCTACTTTATAAATAGCATATCTCCAATTTCTTATGTTATATACAGAGTCTGTTGCGTTTTTATAAATAGCATATTTATTATCTGGAATTTTAGATTTAAGATATAAATCATGAATAAAAAAAATAACAATTAAAAACAATATTATGGATATAAATATAAAAGATTTATTTTTAAATAAATTACACATATAATAACCTCCTAATGATGATAGCTCTAGTATTTATAGGAGGTGAAAAAATTTTCAGCTAAAGTAGATAAAAAAGATGATTCACTTTAAGCTGAAATTTCAGCATATTAAGGAGTGTAAAGAATATTATTTAATCTTTAAAAAGACTACTTTTTAGCATACAATTTTTTTTAAATCATTTAATCCTTGTTCAATTTCGGATTTTGAAAAATTAGACTGAATAAGTTTTTCATTATCCCACTTACTGATTTCTTCATAAAATAATAAAGCTGTTTTTAAATTCTCTTTTGTTTGCCTAACTTTTATGGCTTGAAATAAAGCATTTTCTGCTTTATTTATCTTACATTCTTTTATGTATTTCCGTATTTTTAAATTTAATAATTCATCTGCTTTAAAATTCATTGTTATGGTAATAGGAATTATTTAAATTCTTAATCCAATTGATTCTTTATTTAAAATAAAAGTAGGCTTTATGCCCCAAAATTAGAAATGATATATTAAGTAAACATGAAAATTGTAGTATAATAATTTTCATAAAGGGGTGGTACTATGGTAAGAAATGAAGATTTCAATAAAGCTATTATCTGCTCTAGAACCTTAAAACCAGTACTTAAAAGTTATATAGACGGAGTAATATATGAAATAAGAGAAAGTGAAGGAATATATAGATTTAATCACGATAAGGATCTTAGAGCATTGCTTACTAATGAACATGTAATTGAAAGATTAGGAAGAGAGTTCAATGAGGATGAGATTAAAATAATATATTTTAAAACATTAGATATAATAAAGGAAAAACTTGAAGGTAATTATCGCCTAAATGAAAATAAGATAGTTACAGTAAAAAGATTAGGAGTATTATGATATGCTACTAATCTTTTTTGTTTTGAATTCTATAATTACAAGCTTTGGTGTATTAAAAAAGTTTTTGGTGTATAATATAGGTATATTATTACAAATTAGCAATTAAAAGATAGTGAATAAATAGGAATTTAGGAGCAGTACAGATATGAAAAAGTTATTAATAGTATCAGTGAAAACAATTATATTTTTTATTGGATGGGCTATAGTTGCCAGCATTATTCCATTCCCTCACTTCACCAACCCTGCAATCTGGCGTTTCTTTGCAGAACTTATCCCATTTTTGAGTATTGTTGCATTTACACTAGTTTTCACAATGATTGAAAAAAGAAAAACACCTTTGTGCCTGATTAATAAACCAGTACAGGATGCTTTATTTGGTCTTACTGGGGGTATTTTGTGGTTAGGATTAGCGATTGGATTGTTAGCACTGTTAGGTAACATTCATTTTGAGGGAATTAATAAAATTGTCCTATTATGGTTATGGATATTGTCTGCACTTATCAATACAATTATGCAGGAATTACTGGTGCGAGGCTATTTATATCAAATGATAAAGCAAAATTATAATGTAGTTGCTGCAACTGTAGTTTCTACAGCTCTATTTACATTTGCACATGGAGGAGCATTTGAAGCAGGAATTATTCCTGTGTTGAATGTCTTAACAATGAGTCTTCTTATGACTGTTGTCTTAGAATTTACGGGTTCATTATTTGCTCCAATAGTTATGCATTTTTTCTGGAATAGCATTGGTGCAATCATTCTGGGAGGAGTATCTTTAGCAGAAGATTACCCTAATTTGATCAATATGACATTTTCAGGAACCGAATTGTTGTCTGGAGGAATCTACAAAATTGAAGGAAGCGTAGTTGTTCTGGTATTGAATATAACTTTCATTTTGGGAATTATTTTAATATCAAGAAACAGACTAGAGTGTAAAAATTAAATTTCAGTTTGTAATTTAGAATAAAGCAATTTTAATGAGGAAGTACAAGGTAGTTTTTGAGTGAATTTTGAAATGTACGTGACGTAACTTTTGAAATTCATATTAAATTCTTATACTGGTCATAGACCTGTCACAAAGGATTGATATATTATAATTGTAGTTGATAGTAGTTAGTTTTTTTAATCATTTTCCCTTTATATAAATAATGAAAAGAATGGTTTTATAGGATCATTCTTTTTTGTTATGTAAAGATGCGTCTTAAGAGAACAGCTTTAGTTTCAGCACATGGGATATATAAACCCTATAGAAGTTTAGGGTCATTAGAACACTAGTAGGTGTGAACGTAGGAAACCAGTGCTGTTATGAATAGAAGATATTGGAGATAAAAAGTTTTTGGTGTATAATATAGTAATATTATTACAAATTAGCATTTAAAAGCTAGTAGATAAATAGGAATTTGCGAGGATATTAGTTATGGAATGTAAATTGTTACTCTTTGATTTAGATGGGACATTACTAAAAAGTGATAAGACCATATCAGAACATACACTTTCTGTTTTGAATGCTTGTAGAAGTAAAGGAATGATGATAGGTGTTTCCACTTCTAGAAGTGAACAAAATTCTATGACCTTTCTTTCAGAACTTCTCCCAGATATACTCATTTCTAGTGGAGGTGCGTTAGTAAAACAGAATGGTGAATACATCTATAAAGCAGAATTTTCAACAGAAGAAACAAATTATATGATTAGGAAAGTTAGAGAAATATGTGGAGCAGATTGTGAAATAACAGTGGATACAATGGAAAATCATTATTGGAATTATAAGATTGACCCTAAAAACCAAGACCAGAGTTGGGGAGATAGTATTTATACTGATTTTAAGGATTTTAATCAAGAATCATTAAAAATGTGTGTAGAAATATTTGATTCTGACAAAGCCGAAAAATTGAAAAGTATTTTAACAGATTGTGATTGTGTCAGATTTTCTGATGGCTATTGGTATAAATTCACTAAAAAAGGAGTCACAAAGGAAAAGGCAATCACAGAAATATGTCATGTATGTAAATTCGTACCGGAGAACATCATTGCATTTGGTGATGACTTTGTTGATATAGGGATGCTGAAATTATGTGGTATCGGAATTGCTATGGGAAATGCTATACGAGATGTAAAACAGATTGCTGACGTAGTAATTGGAACTAATGATAATGACGGAATAGCAGATTATCTTATAGAAACATTTGATTTATAAGGAAAATTCTGATATTTTCTAAATGCGATAAATTCTAATTTAGCGATGAGATTATTTTGTTATCTTAAGTGTCTACGAAAACATATTTTTTATAATAAATAAAAGTAGAAAAGCATATGAGGAGTGATTATATGAGATATACTTGTTCAAGTTGTAATATTCATGCTTGTAATAAGAAGGATTTTAAAAAAGCACCCAGAAATTGTCCTAGCTTAAATGAAAGAGGTAAGGAAATAGAGCAAGTTTATTTAGAAGAAGAAAACTATAAAATTGCGCAAGTATCAGCCAATATAGTAATGGAGGATTATGGTTCAAAAACAAGAATCATAGAAACTATAGATTTTGCAAAAAAATGCAAATATCAAAAAATTGGTTTGGCATTTTGTATTGGTTTACAAAAGGAAGCATTTGCTGTAGAAAAAATTTTAAGACAGCATGGATTAAATATTGAGTCAGTTATTTGTAAGGTAGGGGGAGTAAATAGAGAATTAATAGGAATATATAATTGTGAAGTACCTATGTGTAATCCTATAGCTCAAGCAGAATATTTAAATGATAAACAAACAGATTTAAATATTGTTTTAGGATTATGTGTGGGACATGACTCATTGTTTTTTAAATATTCCAAAGCTCCTGTTACTGTTTTGGCAGTAAAGGATCGGGTATTGGGGCATAATCCATTACAGGCTATTTATGAAATAGATGAAAACTGTAAAGAGAATGTAAAATAGAAGTAAAAGATATTATATTTTATTTTTATAATTATAACTTTATACTAAGAGAGAAAATTTCAAGAAGCTATAAATATAGGGATTATATAGAGCAGTAGAAAGGGTGAACGTAGAGAACCAGTGCGGCAATTGATAGAAAAAGTTGGATATAAAATTGTATTAGTATATAATTTAGATATATTACTACAAATGAGAATTTAAGAACAAGTAAAAAAATAGGGACTTATAATGAAGATTATTAATAAATTTCTAAGGTTGTGAGTTGAATTGAAATATGTATTATTAAGTGCTGATAGTGATACATCTGTGTATTTAGTTCCAGATGAAGTGGCTAATAACTTAAAAAAATACTGTATAGATTTCTGTAACAAATGGTTATATCAAAGCTCATATGCAAAAAAATATCACATAGGTGGTAGTGTTTGTTATAATGAAAAGGACTTTATTGAATATATTAACACATGGATTTTTCCAGATGAGCCATCTGTATTAATTGAAACAATTGGATGGATTAACTCAAAATCAGATATTCCTGAGAAGTATAGAGAGTGTAAATGGTTCAATTTTTAGTTACACATTTATTTAATAGTTAAATAGAAAATTTATATGGAGGATGTTTAATGAAATATTGTTGTACTGAATTAGAGAGAAAAGGAACATGTTATCATGAATTCCAGAAAGGAAAGTTCAATGATTTTTTTGGGGAGAAAGATTCTCTTTTAATACACGATGATATTTTTTATATTCTAAATTTGGCAGATTTATTTTATAGTGTTGTTACTTCATATGATGAGTCAGGAGAAACATAGATAACTTTAAGTCAATGGAATGAAATATGCTTTAGAGCATCAGAAATTGGTGGAGAAATAAAGGGGGCTATAAAAGAAGTAGATAGTTGGGCTAAAACTATTTTTGAAACTTATGATGTATTCACTATTATAGGGATATAAATTTAAAATTTTAAAGGAAGTTAACTTACCTTTAAAAAACTAAAGGTAAGTTTAAAAATATACGTGACGTAACTTTTGAAATTCATATTAAATTCTTATATTGTAATTGTAGTTAATAATAGTTAATTTTTTTAAATCATTTTCCTTTTTATAAAAAGAATGGTCTTTAAGGATCATTCTTTTTTGTTATGTAGAGAAAGAAAATTTGGAATAAAAAGTTTTTTAGATTTACTTATAATCTACATCTAATTATGTATTTATAGAGTTTATCTAAAGTATTTAGCAGCAGAATAAGGGGGAAGATCTTTGACTTCCTGACAAGAACACATGAGAATACATATATAAATATAATTATAAGCAATTTAATTTATATATAATTTTATTTATATGTTTATAAGAAATTATATTTTTATATATCTGATGTGTCTTAAGAGAGTAGCTCTAGCTTCAGCACATGAGATATATAAAGTTTAAGGAAGCTTATAAGTATAGATATTATATAGAACAGTAGCAGGGGTGAACGTAGAGAACCGGTGCGGTTATGGATAGAGGATATTGGAACTAAAAAGTTGTTGGTATATAATATAGGTATATTATTACAAATTAGAATTTGTGGAGGTAATTAAAGGTGTATCATACATATGTTATGGGGATAGATGAAAGTATTTTAAATTTGGAACAACATGGATTTTCCATAGAAAATGATGGAGATAATTATAAGGTATCTTTCCCAAAGACTAAAGCAGAATTGTGGGAAGAATTTATTAAAGAACACTTGGAAGTGGAATATTGGAATGAATATTTGGCAGAGGATAAAGTTATATTTTTATTTCACTTAGAAGATGGCTTTAAAAGATATGAAGTTAATTATTATAAAAATGATGAAGTGTTAAGTTTATGCGAGAAATTATGCGATTGCAAGTTTGGATCAATTAAAAAAATGTTATCGGACAATTCATTCTATAAAACAATTATCAAATAGGTAATATTATGACGATGGTTTTATAGGATCATTCTTTTTGGTTATGTAAAAAGGAAACTTTGGACAAAGAGTTCTTTAAACATTCTTATAAATCATAGCTAGTTACGTATCAAAGCTGTTTGTCCAAAGTATTTAGCAATTCACTCTGGGGTCTTATAATAGGCCCTTTTTTCATACTAGCTGCGGGGTTTTGGTATTCCTTGTAAAATGTATAGTATTTTCTAAAATCCTATATCAAATGAAAAGGAATTTTCATCAATATTAATTGTTCTATACCATTTGTGAGTATCACTTGATTTGAATGAAGTTAAATCAAATCCATCTATTCCAAAGCCAACCATTGATATTATAAATCCTATTACAATTAAACCAATACTTATATTAATAATTTTTCTTTTAAAATTTCTAATTAGCATATTTTCACCACTTTCTTATTAAATGATTTAAATATCTTAAAAGTTAATTTCTTTGTAATAATTACAAGTTTTTTAGATAAATATATAGTTATACATCCTAATAAAATAGAAAGCCCTACTGATGAAACCCCTAAGCCTAATTGTACAATACCTACAGTTAACACATCAGCCATCATAAATGGAGATCCTATTATACTAATTAATGCTGCTACAAAAAATGCAATAGAACTTGCTCCTGTTGTAAATGGAATACACCAAATAATAATATATACAGATAAAATAAGTAAAACTAACGCTAATAGTAAGCTCCCCCATAATGGGAATCCTAAAATTAGTAAAATTGCATTTAATATTTTACTGCTAAATGATGGCACCTTAATATCAATACTATCTTGTTCACTCAAAATGTTATCTGCTATACTTTGCGGAGTTCCAATTTTTTTAATAACCTCTTCCTCTGTTAATCCACTTTCCTTATAATCTTCAATTATTTCTTCATAATAAGATATGAATTTATTACATTCATCTTCATTGAGAGATTGTAATAGCCCTCTTAAGGTGTCAATAAATGTTGTTTTAGTCATTTGAATTTTCCCCCTTTATAAAATAGTAAATTTTCATAACCTCTTTCCAATCATCTAAAAATTCTTTTATACGTTCTTTTCCTGTATTTGTTAT
The DNA here is from genome assembly GCF_018917145.1 of Clostridium bornimense. Lineage (GTDB taxonomy): Bacteria > Bacillota > Clostridia > Clostridiales > Clostridiaceae > Clostridium_AN > Clostridium_AN bornimense_A. The sequence goes on along the minus strand of NZ_JAHLOD010000018.1, from coordinate 24,861 downwards.
TTTATAATATTTTCTTAAACGGCTATTATGCTCAACTGAATATGTTTCAACATAATTATTTGCCTCTAAACGCTTTAATATTGGATATAATGTAGATTCCGATATTTCAATACAGCTTGAGATATCTTTAATTATTTGATACCCATATGAATCAGATTTTTGTAAAGCAGATAATACACAGAATTCCAACAAACCCTTTTTTAATTGTATATCCATATCACACCTCCTTATACATTATACTATACATTACATAGTATAATGTGTCAACAATATTTTCCAATATTATAAATCAAGTATTATATTTACTTTTACTCGCTATAACATATCTTTTAACAGTAAATTTATTTTCATAAGATGGTTCATTTTTATAAGCTACACTACCTTCAGATTTTAAGTTATATGTTACGTTATTATTTAATTTAAATTTAATAGTACCATTATTTAGTGTTTTAGATTTGTTTCTATTAAAAGTTAATAAATCACTACGATATATTTCAGTAGTAATTTCACCATCAACATTACAAATGTACGTCACGTACATTTTTACTTGACTCAAGTGATATAAGGTGAGAAGATAATATTGGTTTATTTATTATAAAAAGTAATAAGTGCAATGAAAAAACTTTGTAACTGCCTTAATTTTTAAAGTTAGTTGGTCCTTTTCACATAAAGTGATAATTTTACACTATAAAAAATAAATAGTTATATATAGAGGGGGTGAAATAATGAAGCAAAATTATAAAATTAAAAAAATATTGTCAAATCTAAAAATAGATAAAAAGCAAATAAGTGAACTAGATTTTACAACACTTATGATAGCAGTTGCAATTGTTATTTTTGGAGTACTTAACATTTATTCAGCTACATACAATAAAACTTTAGATGGTGTGCTTATCGGTTTTAGATACTCAAAATTACAACTAATGTGGCTTGTAATAGGGCTAATTGTAGTATATTGTATCCTAACTATCGATTATTCGTTCTTTAAAAACTATGCATATGTGATTTATGGAGCGTCTATTATATTATTATTGATAAATAAATTTATAGGTACAGAGAGTAAAGGGGCGCAATCATGGATAAAGATAGGCTCTTTTGCAATACAGCCTTCAGAATTTGCAAAATTAGCTATAATAATTATCGTTGCAAAGAAAATAGAAGATATGGGTGGAAAAATAGATTCATTTAAAAAACTATTAACTATCTTTATTTATGCTATTATTCCCACATCTTTAGTTATAATACAGCCAGATATGGGGATGGGTATGGTAATTTTCTTTACAGTGCTAGCGATGGTAGTAGTAGGTAAACTTGATTGGAAGATTATTGGTGGTGGATTTTTAATTTTATTTATTACTATTGCTGCCGTTTGGAATAGTGGATTAATTCAAGATTATCAGAAAAAGCGTATTATAACAGTATTTAATCCATCAGAAGATTCTTTGGGAAATGGATATCATGTAATTCAAGCAAAGATAGCTATTGGTTCTGGGGGGCTAACAGGAAATGGATATTTAAATGGAACTCAAACTAAAGGAGGATTTATTCCAGAAGCATGGACTGATTTTATTTTTTCAGTAGTAGGAGACGATTGGGGTCTTATTGGAACTGTGGGACTTTTAACTCTTTATGGAGTAATGCTATTTAGAATGATTAATATAGCTAGAGACTCAAAAGATGTTTTTGGATCTATTATGGTATCTGGAGTAACTGGATCGATGATATTTTCAATTTTAGAGAATATGGGTATGAATATTGGACTTATGCCCATAACGGGAATAACACTACCTTTTATGAGTTATGGAGGTAGTTCTATGCTTGTATATTTTATGAGTTTAGCACTTGTTTTAAATGTTGGTATGAGACATAAAAAAATTAATTTTTAGTTAAAACAACAATATGGTACCTGTTTCAACATCTATTGTATTTTATAAATATTGAAGAATCTCCACTTCTACTATCATAACTTGAAGTTATCTCACCCCAACTAAAAGTATAATTAATACGCTTTGATTCTAAACCTTCACCAATACTAATTACTGATGGAAGTTGATTTATATTATCTTCGAGCCATTGTTTTTGTATCTCTAAGTCATGACGAACATTTTCTATAGACCAATTTTCCCAACCTATAACACCTTGAAAATTACGTAAAGCTATTGATGAAATTCTATTATCTCTAAATTTAAGATACACATCATTAAGTTTAAAATTTATTTTTTTTAAGGTACAGATCATATTGGCATCTTTTCTTATTAATTCTTCAACATATTCATTATTTATAGAATCAAGAAAACTTTGAATTGTTGTATCTTTATTTATTATTATTGTATTAGAAATATTAAGTTCCCCATCTAATTCATTAAATGTTATATTTGTCAATTCCATATATATGATTCCTTTCAAACTAATCAATCTTTAATATTTTTTTACTATGTTATATTTATATTCTGGTTTAGGCGCTATATTTGTTAATTCATATTTATTAACTTCTTTTAATACAGGTGTAAAAATATTATACCATTTTTCATTTGTGGGGTTATCTACTTTTTTCCATCAATTTATATGTAGGTGATATCTTAAATCTAAAAAAGCCACTAACAGTTTTCGTTAGTGGTTTCTTTGGTGATGTGATAAAAATAATTGTTCTTTTTAAAGGAGTTTATCTATGATTATATCCATAATATTAATTTTTATTCAAGTCCTACTGTAGTACTTCTTCTCTCCATTAATATAACATTATGCCATATACCATTAGACATTTTAGCTACTTTTTCTCTTGTACCAATTATTCTAAAACCGCATTTTTTATGAAGGTTTATACTAGCAAGATTTTCTTCGATGATACCTGATTGTAATGTCCAAAAACCATTTTTTTCAGATTCAATTATTAATTGATTTAATAATTTTTCACCAATGCCTTGACCTCTATACTTTTCAGAAATATAAATACTAACTTCGGCTACGCCAGAGTATACACATCTATTTGATACTTTAGTTAAAGCAGCCCAACCTAATATTTCATTGTTAAATATTGCCACTAATCTATCTTCTTTTAGATGACTATTGTCCCACTCTGTCCAAGATGGAACAGCATTTTGGAATGTTGCTTTATTAGTTAAAATTCCTTCTTTATAAATTTTAGCTACACTTTCCCAATGCTCTTTTTCCATTTTTTCAATTGTATAATTCATACTTCACACTTCCTATATGTAAGATTTAATTTTTCTCATACTGGTTTGATTTTCTTAAATTTCAGATACTTCTGATTACATCATATCATTTTAAGGCAAAATTAACAAATATTATAATGGGGATTTGAGGTTATGAAGATATTACTTGTTGACTATATATAGATATTCATCTATATTATATATAGATGAATATCTATATATGAGGGAGAGATTTATGGAAAGTATATATGACCAAAATTCAAAGATATTAAAGGCATTAAGTGATGCTAATAGGCTTAAGATACTTGATATATTGTCTTGTGGTGAAAAATGCGCATGTAAAATATTAGAAGATTTTAATTTTACTCAGCCTACTTTATCTCATCATATGAAGGTTTTAATGGACTGTGGTTTGGTAGAGTGTAGAAGAGAAGGTATATGGAATCACTATAAGTTAAATAAAAATAATACGGAGAAATTAATATCATTTTTAACTAATATACTAAATGAAACAGAGCAATGTATATGTAATGAAAGAGGAGGAAAATAAAGTTATGAATAAACCAAAGGTGGCATTTGTATGTGTTCACAATTCCTGTAGATCACAAATGGCTGAAGCATTAGGAAAACTATATGGTGGAGAGGTTTTTGAAAGTTACTCTGCAGGAACAGAAACAAAACCTAAAATAAACCAAGACGCAGTAAGAATAATTAAAAAACTATATAATATTGATATGAATGAAACTCAAAAATCAAAGTTGTTAAGTGATATTCCAGCTGTAGATATAGTTATAAAAATGGGATGTAATGTTGTATGTCCATCGTTACCGGCAAGTCATATTGAAGATTGGGGACTTGAAGATCCAACTGGAAAAGAAGATAAGGCTTTTATAGATACAGCAATAATGATAGAGTGTAAAGTTAAGGAATTAGTAGATAGAATAAAAAATAATAATTTATAATCGTAATGTAATATACATGGAGATACTATGAAAAAGTTTGATTTAACAAAGGGTAACGTAACAAAAGTAATACTTTCTTTAGCAATACCTATAATGGGAAGCTCATTATTACAATTTTCATATAACTTAGTAGATATGCTTTGTGTAGGTTCTCTTGGAAGCAATGCTGTTGCCAGCATTGGTTCTTCAAGCTTCTTTATTGGATTAGGATATTCAATTAATGCATTAGTTGTCATTGGAACTGGAATAAAAGTAGCTCATTCTATAGGAAGCAAAAACGATTTAGATATTAAGAAGTACATCAATTCTGGCATTTTACTTAATTTAATTATAGGGTTAATTTATTGTAGTATATTAATATTTGCCGGTAAGGTTCTAATTGGATTTTTAAAATTAAATAATCCAGATGTTGAGATAAAAGCATATTGGTATTTAGTTATAAATGGTCCTAATATGGTATTTATATTTTTTAATACTTTGTATACTAGAATATTAAATAGCTATGGAAGTAATAAAAGTGCATTAAAAATTAATGCTATTGGTATTGTTATTAATATAATTTTAAATCCGATTTTTATATATGGACTTAAGTTAGGAGTAATTGGATCAGCTATCGCTACATTAATATCAAATATAGTATTATTTTTTATATTTAGATATAAAGGAAATGATATTTTTAGATATGATTTTAATATTAGTATTGATTTAGATAAGATTAAAGAAATAATAGTATTAGGTTTTCCAATGGCATTTCAAAGAGTTTTATTTACATTGGTAAATATAATATTAGCTAGAATTATTGCCATATTTGGATCAGATGCTATTGCAGCACAGAAAATAGGTTTACAAATAGAGTCAATTACATTTATGATTATAGGCGGATTAAATGGCGCAGTAGCTAGTTTTTCAGGTCAAAATTTTGGAGCTAAAAATCTTGATAGAGTATTAAAAGGGTACAAAAGCTCGATTATAATTGCAGTTATATATTCTATGATTACAACAATGTTATTTATTTTTTTCCCTGAATTCTTATCAAAAATATTTATAAGGGATATTAACACTATAAAACTATCTAGTGAATATCTTAGGATAATTGCAATATCACAAGTTTTTAGTGCAGTAGAAATGGTATCTAATGGATTATTTACAGGTGTGGGAGAGCCTAAGATACCTGCTTATATTAGCATAATATTTACTACTCTTAGAATTCCAATGGCATTACTATTTGTAAACTTTATAGGTGTGTCAGGAATTTGGTTAAGTATATCATTATCAAGTGTTTTTAAAGGGATAGCGGCTTATATTTTATACTTAGTGAAATTTTAATATATAGGATAGCTTTGTGTTTCACATAGCTATCCTTATTTTATATAATAAAAATCATAATTGAGGAAAACCATAGTAGTATTAAAGAAATTATGCATCTAATAGTCTGTTTAGATGTGGATTTTTTATCTCGGACATCTTCTAATAAAAATATAAAGTTGATAAAGAAGAAAGATATGGAGAATATCCCAAGTAAAATAGCAAACATTATAAAAATCATAAAAATTAAACCTTTCATAGTATAAGATTCTTCAAGTGTTATAGTAAATTATACCATAAAAGGCATTTTTATAGTGCAATTAATATAATGTATTCAAAAAATTGTAATAGAGAGAGATTATATGAAAAGGATTTTTTTAGATTGGATTATACCAATATTATCGGCAATTCTTCTATCTGTTATTATAAAGAAATATGTATTTACCGTTGCTTCAGTACCAACGCCGTCTATGAGACCAACGATATTAGAAGGTGATAGGTTAATTGTAACAAGAGTATATAATCCTGAAAAATTACAAACGGGAGATGTAGTAGTTTTTTATTTTAAAGAGGAGGATGAAAAATTTGTCAAGAGGCTTATAGGAAAGCCTGGTGATACAGTAGAAATATTTGAAGATGGTAGTGTTAAGGTTAATGGAAAGCAGTTAGATGATTCTTATGTATATGAAAGAGAAAATGTAAGTGATGTATATCAAAAGTATGAAGTACAAGAAGATTCATATTTTTTCCTTGGTGACAATAGGAATAATTCTAAAGATTCTAGAAAGTGGGTAACTAGTCCTTATATAAAAGAAAAAGATATAGAAGGAAAAGCTCAATTTACGATTTTTCCTTTCAATAGAGTAGGAAAATTAAAGTCCTATGGATATTTAAATTAAAAATGAGGATGTTGCAATAATAAAAGTATTATATTACTAGGTGGCTAAATGAAAATTTGTATGTCAGGTCACAGGTTGCATGGCACAAGGCACATGTTTGGAGGAAATTCCTGCGGAATTTCTGAGATTATAAGTATTGTGTTATTAGTTTATTACATAGGCTTGTTTTATAATTAGAGTTGGGAGTATAGCACAGTCTTACATGGAGCTAATGAAAGTTGCACTTTCATGTAGCTTTGAGTATATTTGCATAGGATTAATATATACAGTTAAGTGCATATTAGTATCTGTTCTAGTTAAGTAGTGGTGATCTGTTACATGTGCCTTATAAATCTAAATTTATTATATAATAACCCAATTTTAATTTTATCTATTTTTTTAACTCTTCCATTGTAAAAAGTGCATTTAATTGTAGTCCAACCTCAGAAAGTCTTTTTCTACCTTCAGGATTTCTTTCTATAACGCAAAGCACAGAACCTAATTTTGCATTACAACTTTTCAAATCTTCTGCACTTAGTAATATTTGTCCACCAGTGGTAACTACATCTTCAATAATACAAATATTTAAATTACCCCTTTACACACGAACAAATGTTCTTGTAATATATATGTATAAGTATATTTCTAAAGGATGATTTATATGGAAAAGATTATATTTCACATAGATGTTAATTCAGCATATTTGTCATGGACAGCAGTCTATCAAAGACAATATGGAGAAAATGATATTGATATAAGAATGATACCATCGATAATTGGGGGAAACACAGAGGATCGCCATGGCATTGTATTGGCTAAATCTATTCCTGCTAAAGAGTACAACATACAAACCGGGGAAACTATTTTATCGGCTCTTACAAAATGTCCAGAGATTAAGATATTTTCTCCTAACTACGATTTATTTATGAAATGTAGTAATGCAATGTACCAATTATTATGCCAGTATTCTCCACTTATACAACGTTATTCTGTTGATGAAGTTTTTATGGATATGAGTCATTTTAACTATAACTATATGGAAAAGGCTGTTGAGATAAAGGATAGAATTGAAAAAGAATTGGGTTTTACAGTAAATATAGGAATAAGTACAAATAAGTTATTAGCAAAAATGGCTAGTGATTTTAAAGAGAAAAATTCAATACATACATTATTTACAGAGGAAATACCAAAGAAGCTATGGCCATTAGCGGTGGGAGATCTTTTTATGGTGGGAAGAGCTACAGAGAGCAAACTATTGCAGCTTAATATTAGAACTATAGGGGAATTGGCAAGGTGTGATGTAGGCATTTTAAAATGTAAGCTAAAAAGTCATGGAATATTAATACATAATTATGCTAATGGCATAGACAATTCAGAAGTTAGAAATAAAAATTACATAGAAGTTAAAGGAATAGGAAACTCCATTACAATATCTCATGATGTAAATGACAGAGAAGAAGCACTAAAAATATTATTATCTCTTATTGAAACAGCAGCAATGCGGCTTAGAAATAATGCTTCAATGTGTAGTGTCATAGTAGTATCAATAAAAAACAGTGATTTTTGTAGGTATTCACATCAGAAAACATTAGAAAATATAACAGATTCAACAGAAATTATTTTTAGAGAAGCAACGAAAGTTTTTGATGAAACTTGGAGAGGAGAAAGTATTCGTCAAATTGGTATTAGGTTAACTAACCTTTGTGATAATGAATTTTATCAAAGGACATTTTTTGATGATACAAAGGTAGATAAGTTAAGAGCTATAGATAAAGTAGTTGATGATATAAGAAATAAATACGGTAATACAGCTATAATACGTTCAACATTTATAAATTCAGATGTAAAACCTTTAAATGGTGGAGTGGGAGAAGAAGATTACCCGATGATGGGAAGCATACTATAAGGAGTGACAAAAAATGAATAAAATATCTAAAACAGTGGAAATGGTAGCTTGGTTTGATGATAAAGGTAAAATTAATCCTGTAAAATTTAGAGTTGAAGAGGAAGAAGATACAAGAGTTATAAAAATAAATAAAGTTTTAAATAGGGAATATGAGACATTAGCGGGAAATCCAATGTGGAGGTTTACCTGTAGTAGTATTATTGATGGGATAGAAAGTAACTATAATCTAAAATATGATCTTATAAATTGTAAGTGGTTGTTGTTTTTATAAGCTGTTCTCAAAGTATAAATAAAAAGTAGACGATTTTATAAATCTCAAGGTATTAAAAGGGATCCTTGATCAAAGAAATATTGAAAATAATTCCAAAATAATTTATAATTTTACATAAAGTGATATGTAATGTAGATTAGGAGGAAAAATGACTAAGCTTGTGATAAATACTCTAAAAGTAATCGCTGTGGTAGTATCAGTATCTTGTATTACTCATTCGTTATATTTACATATGGCACAAGATGAAGATAAGAAATTAGTAACTAAAAAGTCGGAAGTTATAGAAGAGAAAATTCCCGAAGAAGTGGTAGAGAAAACCGAGGAAGTAGTTGTTGAAGAAGAAACGAGGGCAATGAGTGATATTTCGAAAATTGAGGTGATAGAAGAGGATTTTGATACTAAGGTAGAAAGATTAATATTTGAAAAGATTAATGAGGAACGAAGGAAAATAGGAATTCAAGAGTACAGTAATAATCCAACTATGGCAAAGTATGCAAAGGAAAAATCGAAAGATATGGGGGATAACGGGTATTTTGATCATAAAGATTTGTCTGGAAATTTGATTACAGTTAAGATGAGAGAAGAAGGCATAACATATACAGCATGGGCAGAAAATATTGCATGGAGAACTGCTGAAGAAAATGCAGAAGTAGTTGCTGAAGAATTTGTGAAAAGTTGGATGAATTCAACAGGTCATAAAGAAAATATATTATCTACCAAGTATATTAGTACTGGTATTGGTGTATATAAAAATGGATCCAAAATATATGCCACTGAAGAATTTTACAAGTAGTTATTTTTAGATATCAGTAGATACAATATTGAAGATATAGAAATATCTTTTGAGGAAAAGATGAGAAAGAAAAAGTAGCTAAGGACTAAAATATAGTCATAGCTACTTAATAACATTATCTTTTCTTTCCAAAATGAAGAATTGCTATCATACCTGGACCTGTATGGGCTCCGATAATAGGATTTAGCATAAGTATAGTTATTTTACATTTTGGATTTTTTTCTAGAATTGCTTTTTCAAGCTTTTTTGCATTATCAATGCAATCGGCATGAGTTATATAAACTCTTTCTTCTCCACCTTCACTAGCCATTTCATATAAGTTTACAAGTTCCTTTAATGCTGCTTTGATTCCTCTTTTTTTAGCAATAGGTACTAATTTACCTTCATCATTTATCTTTAATATTGGTTTGATATTAAGGGTTGTACCTACTATAGCAGTTGTTGCTGATATACGGCCACCACGTCTTAAGTACATTAAATCTTCTACCATAAACCAATGGCATATATTATGTTTGATTTCATCAAGGCATGCTGCATTATCTTCAATAGTCATTCCATTTTTTTTATTTTCTATAGCTCTTTCTACTAAAAGACTCATTCCACCTGTTCCAGCTAATGAATCTATAGGAATTATTTTTATATCAGGATATTTATCCATTAATTCATTAGCGGCAAGTACAGCTGATTGATAAGTACTTGATAGCCCGCTAGACAAAGAAATGTAAATTATAGATATTCCTTCTTTAACTATCGGTTCCCAAATATCACTATATATTTGAGGGGCGATTTGAGTCGTTTTTGTCACAGCACCATTTTTTTGAGCAAGATAAAAATCTTTAAGAATATTTTCATCGTATATTCCTGTATATAACTTATCTTCAGAATTTATCATATATTTCATTGGGATAAAATGAACATCATTTTCTTTTATAAACGTGGCTTCGATATCTGATGAAACATAAGTAAAAATCGCATATTTATCTTTCATATTAACACCTCATATTTTAATCTAATGTCACTTCCTTTATATTGAAATTATATGGGATAAAGAATCAAATTTCAATTTAAAATTCATAAAATGTTAAAAAACTAACTATAAAATGTTTAAGAATTGTACATGTGGTAATAATTATAAATAAGTTGTATAAAGATTTTAAAATTCAGGGAGGAAATTATGAGAAAAGAGATAAAAGATCAGGTATTTGATACTGAAAAAGATATTATGATATATCAATGGTGGAAAGATAAAGAGTTAACTTCAGATTATAACTTCGAAATATTATACAAAAATCAGCGAGGAGTGTATTATATTTTCGAAGGTGGCGGACCGCGTACAATATTTGGGGAAAATATAAATGATATAGTAACAGTAGGTAGCTCAAGGATTAAGATTATTAGTGAAATAGAAGCAGAGGTTTGGTGCCTTGAAAAAATATTGCCATATGATCTTTTAGAAATGGAGGTATAAGTTTTGGGAAGACTTAATAAGGGTGAAGAGAAACATGTACATTTTATTGTTGATTTAGAAAAGTATAAGTTATTTGAAACAATAGCCAATGAAGAAGGAAAGACTGTTAGTGCAGCTTTAAGAGAATTTATGTATAAGACAATCAAAGATAATAGGAGTTAGTATTTAGATGTAGGTGGTGAATTAAAAATGGATGCATTAGAAGAAAAATTTACAAAAGCACAACAAGAATTTATAACTTATAGAAATAGTGTAAATTATAAGACAATGGCAATTATATTATATATAGAAAGATTAAAGAATAATAAGGAAGCTTTAATGGAAATAAAAAACATAAAAACATTACGTACTTTTGAGTACAGATTAATTGAGCTGTGTCTTAAGTCATAGGAGTATAAGTGAAGTTTTGAGATTATAAAAAGTTCTTAGATTATTTATTTTGACAACCTTTTTATATTGTTGTTGATAAAACAGGATTATTTGGTATACAATAGAGTTAGTTAAAACTAACTAACGACGAATAATAGATATAGGAGGTTGGTATTATGAAAATAATAATAGGATTACTAATTCCGTTCTTGGGAACTACTTTAGGAGCGGCTTGTGTATTTTTAATAAAAAATGAAATGAAGGATTGGTTAAGAAGAACATTATTAGGTTTTGCATCAGGAGTTATGGTGGCAGCATCAGTATGGTCTTTGTTAATACCATCTATTGAAATGTCAGAAGATATGGGAAAACTTGCTTTTATGCCAGCGGTAGTTGGATTCCTTTTAGGAATAGCATTTCTATTTCTTCTTGATAAAATCACTCCACATCTTCACTTAGATAGAAAATCTTTAGAAGGACCTAAAACTAAGCTCAGTAATACAGCAATGCTTATGTTAGCAGTTACTCTTCACAATATACCAGAAGGAATGGCTATTGGAGTTATGTTTGCAGGATTATTATCACAAACTGGAGATATTAGCATAATGACAGCATATGCATTGGCCATTGGTATCGCAATTCAGAATTTTCCTGAAGGAGCAATAATATCACTACCTTTTAGGAGTGAAGGAAATAGTAAGAAGAAGTCCTTTTTATATGGAATGATGTCTGGTGTCGTAGAGCCAATAGCAGCTGGAATTACATTAGCATTAATAGGAGTCATGTCAATAGCTTTACCTTATTTTTTATCTTTTGCAGCAGGGGCTATGATTTATGTGGTGGTAGAAGAATTGCTTCCGGAAGCTTCAAAAGATAACAAGACCGATATATGTACTATTGGATTTGCAATAGGATTTGCAATAATGATGGTGTTGGATGTAGCTCTTGGGTGATAGAATATATATTAAGTAAATTATGGAGATATAATTTTAAATAAATGTGTATAAGATTAGTAAGATGCATCTTTTTAGAATTCACAATTTACAAAGCACAATTCTCAATTAAGGTGGCTTTTCCTATATGGAAAAGCATTATAGTCCTGCGGACAGCGAGTGTGGATGAGATTAACAATGAAAATTGAGGTTTTAATATAATAATTATGAAATAATGAGATAACTATGATATATGAAATTGAAGTTCTCATTATATTTAAAAGACTAATTTAATTAATAAAATTAGTCTTTTAAAATAAAAATTGAAATATAATAATTCTATTATTTATCACTTTTTTATGTATTTTTTTATTGCTTCAAAACTTTCTTTGCTGATAACATGTTCAATTCTACAAGCATCTTCAGAGGCAATTTCTTTATTGACACCGATTTTTTCCAACCAAGAAGATATAAGCTTGTGTCTCTCATAAATCATTTCTGCTATTTCGATACCTGACTCGGTAAGGTAAATATAGCCCTCTTTGGTAACTGTAATATAATTTTTTTGACGTAAATTTTTCATAGCTACACTGACACTAGATTTTTTATAACCAAGTTTCTCAGAAATATCAATGGATCGAACAACAGGTAGAGATTTACTTAATATTAATATAGTTTCTAAATAATTTTCAGCAGATTCATTCAATTTCATGGATATATCACCTCAGTTTAAATATAGTTAAAATTAGTTGATTTAAACTTCAGTAAGTATATCATATTTGAAAAATAACATCAAATATAATATTGATAAGAATTCTTAAAATCTGTTGATTTTAAGAAAATAGTTAGTTATAATATACTTAAGTTAGATATAACTAACTAAAGAAATTTTATAGGGGTGAAGATTTTTAATTATAGAAAAAAATAATTTTCAAGAATTAGACATGAAGCTTGCTTTGCAATGTTCACCTGTACTTACAGGTATTAAAATTTCAAATCTACTTATCATTCATAAATTGGAGGTAAATGATGTAATAAAAAAGTTTAGAGATACATTAATAAATGTTTATATCTTGTATACCATAGGGCAAAAAGCTATATTGTTGATCTATCGCGAAGAGCAATTAGAAATATATTTAAAATCAGAAAGGGTAAAAGAGTTGATGTATAGATTAGGATACAGATATAAAAATATAGATGATGTGTTGATTCAATTTGCAAAAAGGTACAGAAACTGTAGAAGTAGTAGAGAAAAATTTCCCCATGAAATGGGATTAATCTTAGGATATCCAGTAGATGATGTACAAGGTTTTATAGAAAATAGAGGTATGAATTTTTTATATGTTGGATATTGGAAGGTATACGGAAATCTTTTAGAAGCAATTGAAACTTTTCAAAAATATGACTTTGTAAAAGAGATAGCAATAAGAACAGTTAAAAGCAAGAAAGATATTTTGCAGTTATTGGATTTGTATTATACAAGTTCATTAAATAGATATGAAATTTAGGAGGAGAAATTATGAGTAAAATAGTTATAGGATTTTGGTCACAAACAGGGAATACAGAAACTATGGCAAATGCAATAGGAGAAGGAGTTATTGCTGCAGGAAAAGAAGCTGAAGTATTAGATATTTCAAAGATAGCAGCAAAAGATTTAAAGGATGTACAAGTTTTTGCACTTGGATGCCCTGCGATGGGAGTAGAAGTGTTAGAAGAAAGCGAGATGGAACCATTTGTTGAAGAAGTGGAAAAAATTTCAAATGGAAAAACAATAGCGCTATTTGGATCTTATGGATGGGGAGATGGACAATGGATGCGTGACTGGGAAGATAGAATGACTGCAGCGGGAGCAAAAGTATTAAATGGAGAAGGACTGATATGTCAAGATATGCCTGATGAAAGTGTTTTAGAAGAGTGTAAAAATCTTGGTAAGCAGTTAGCAGCAATTTAAAGATTTAAGTAGAAAAGAATGGCTTTGAGAAAAGTCATTCTTTTTATTTAATAAGAGAAATATTATTTTGTGAGTCTACCTACACTAGTATTGTCTGATGTCCTATTTCTAAGTTCTTCAATAGGATTTTCAGCAGTTTCGAATCTATAATCTTCATTGTATTTTGCGATATATTCTTCAATAACTTTATGACTTGGTACATTTTCTATATTACTATTAACCTTGCTTTGGAACTTGTAGAAAGAAGAGTCATTGCCTAAAGTTTTTACATCAACATAATCATCTTTTATAGTTGTATTATTTACTGTATTATTTAATATATCTCGTACATATGCAATATTTTCTCCTAAAGTTAATAATTCAGGGAAAGTTCCATCTGGAATAACTTGTTGCCATTCTTTATTTTCATATTTCTTTAAAAGGTCAGCGGCATGATGAAGCATAGATACTTCTTCAGTAAATAATTGTTCCCAGATTTCTTTTATATAAGGATCAACTTCATCATTATAGCAAGAGTAATATAGATATGCTTCTGTATACTTATGCATTAACAAATTTTCAAGCCATGTACAATTAGGATCTAAAAGACTGCCATAATGAGATACATGTTCTTCTTCTACTAAACCTATTTCTTGATATAGATTTCTTCCTATATCACTTGAGTAAAATCCTGCTATATTCATATAATAGTTCATAGTTTGTTGTTCTGCAGCAGTTATTATTGATACATCTAATTTAGTGATTAAATCGGCAGTTTTGAAATCAACAAAGTTTCTAATATTATCTTTTGGACATCTGTGTTCTGAAATAGTTGGTCTACCAGGCATTATTTCAGTATAATGACCGACTAAGTTTTCTGCTTTCACGCCAGATTCCATATAAAGCAAGTCAGAATATCTATATAAATGATCAAAATCTTCTAATAAGGCAAAATCAAGAGCATCTTTTACAGCTTTGTTTGGTTCACGTTTTGCTAGTCTAGCTGTTAAATCTACTGCTAATTGCTCATAGCTTATAGTGGTTTCCAATATGGTTTCATCCTTAGGACGAAGAGATCCTATTAGCATTTGTTGCTGTTTATCTAATCTTCTAGAAAGAGATAGCTCTCTTCTTAATTCATTGTTAGTACAGTGTCTTGAGAATTGGTGAGAAAACCAATTAGCTTCAAACTCTGCTCCATTAACAAGAATTATCCTTGTTTTTGTATATGGATCTACATCATTTTTATTATAAGCTTTTGCATAGATATCTTTCCAACTTTTAAAGTGAGAATCTACAGAAGCAGCACTTTCTAAAAATGGATTCATAGTCATGGAATCACGTCCTTTCAAAATATCTTTTCTAGTATTAGCGATATTTTACTTCAATATACAAGATCACTTATAGTAAAGATATTTTTAGAGTTAATTAATTTGATATGATATTTTTCTCCAATTTTTTTAGTGCTTTTAGTATATATGTTTTATTTGAAAATCTACATCATTAAATGAAATAAGATAAACAACTTCTAACATAAGTTTCTTATCAATGTAGATTGTTTTTTAGAACTTATATATATATACTTGATAATAATAGCAGAATATGTGGGTAATATATTAGGGAACATTTAAGACATAAGTTAATTTTAAATGAATATCATAAAGAATTTAAGTTTTCATGCGTTATTATAATTATAAGGTTTTATTTGGTATATGAAATTTTACGAGGAATGGTGAGGGATTATTATGGATGATAAAAGAAAGATAGCGGTATTAATTGACTCGGACAATATATCCTACAATTATGTTAAAACAATATTTGATGATCTAGAAGAATATGGTGTAGCAAACTATAAAAGAATATATGGAGATTGGTCAAGGAATAATGGATGGAAAGAAAGTATATTACAATATTCTTTAAATCCAATACAGCAATATAGTTATACTACAGGAAAAAATGCTACAGATTCCAGTATGATTATTGATGCTATGGATATTCTTTATACAAAAGATATTGATATATTTTGTTTAGTCACTAGTGATAGTGATTTTACAAGATTATCTATGCGATTAAGAGAAGAGGGAAAGTTTGTTATTGGAATGGGAGAAAGCAAAACGCCTAAGCCTTTTGTTAGGTCATGTAATCAGTTTAAGTATTTAGATTTATTACAAGCTGATGATGAAAAAGAAGTAGAAAGTGCTATAACTAATGTTGATGAAGAAAATAGAAATAATGATAAAGAATCAAAAGAAGAAGTAACAGATATCTCTGTTATAAAGAGTTTTATAGTAAAGGTAATACATAGTAATAGTGAGACTGGTGGCAAAACAGATTTAGGAACATTGGGAAGAAAACTCAATGAGAAGTTTTCAGAATTTGATGTTAGATATTATGGATATAATAAGTTATCAACTTTCATTGAGAATATCGATGGACTAATTTTGCAAAAGGATACTAAGAGATTTTATGTATCCGAAAAAGAAAAGAAAGTTAATAGAAAGGATATGGAAAAATTCATAATAGAGGTCGTTCAGAAGAATAATAAAGAAATTAAAAATATGAGTATTATTCATGAAGAAATAAAGAGAAAGTATCCTAATTTTAGTTTTAAAGAACAAGGATATAATCAATTTTCAAAGTTTTTAAATAGTTTTGATAGGATAGTAGTTAGTGGCAATAGAATAAAAATAAAATAGAGGGATAAAGCAAATAGTAAATACTTTTTAGAAGGTGGATGGATGGAGAAAAAACGAATTGCTGGACAAAAGTCAACAGAATATATAAAGGATGGAATGATATTAGGATTAGGAACTGGTTCTACAGCGTATTATATGATTAAAGAAGTTGGAGCTATGGTTCAAGGTGGTATGAATTTAAAGGCAGTTGCAACTTCAAAAAGTACAGAGAACTTAGCAAAAGAATTTAAGATTCCTTTAGTACCTATAGATAAGGTAGATAGAATTGATTTAGCAATTGATGGTGTAGATGAAATAGATAAAGAATTTAACGCTATTAAAGGTGGTGGTGGAGCATTATTTAGAGAAAAAATTGTTGATAGCCTAGCAAAAGAAGTAATATGGATTATGGATGATAGCAAATTAGTTGATAGGATTGGTAAATTTCCTTTGCCAGTTGAAATATTACCTTATGGTTATAAACATGTAATTAGAAAATTAGAAAGTTATTCTTTAAATCCTGTAATAAGGATACAGGATGATAAGTTTTTTATAACTGATAATGGTAATTATATTGTTGATTTATACATAGGAAACCCAATAAATATTAATGAGTTTTATAGTAAAGTTAATGTAATAACTGGGGTTTTAGAAACAGGTCTATTTATCAATACTTGTAATCGTATTATTGTTGGTACCGATACTGGAGTTAAGGTAATTGAAAATACTTTAGGCGATTAGTAAATAAAAGAAGGATCAGAAGAGGATCTTGAAGAGATAAATAAATTTTTCCACTATGATTTTCGCTAATAATATTGGATTAAAGAGTTTTTTAGATGAGAATAATGAAAAAATATTTAGTCTTAATGAAGACGATGAAAAAGCAACAATAAAAGTAAATTCAGATATTAGTAATGAATTTTTAACAGGAATGTGCGAAATTCTCCCATCTTCTAAAGTGGGAGATGGATAGCACTTGACGACAGTCAACGATAACAATAGAATAATTTCAGTGTATTTCAACTAAGTATAATGTAACTTTAGAAGAATGGAATTATGATAAAGACCATGTTCACTTACTGTTTAGAGGTTCACCAAATACAGAAATATCTAAATTCATAAATGCTTATAAATCTGCCAGTAGTAGACTTATAAAAAAAGAATATCCTTGGTTAAAAGAAGTGGATAGCTTGGCTTTGGCTAATGCTCAAATAAACTTAGATAAAGCATATAAGAATTTTTTTAGGGATAAATCAGTAGGATTTCCTAAGTTCAAGTCTAAGAAAACCAATAGATTTAGTTATA
This sequence comes from Clostridium bornimense, assembly GCF_018917145.1. Lineage (GTDB taxonomy): Bacteria > Bacillota > Clostridia > Clostridiales > Clostridiaceae > Clostridium_AN > Clostridium_AN bornimense_A. Next base: position 6,894 of record NZ_JAHLOD010000018.1, on the reverse strand, counting down.
CAACAAACAATCAAAAAGGGACTATTAGCATAGATGGGAATTATATTAAAATTCCTAAGTTAAAATCTAAAATAAAAATAGTTCTGCATAGAAAATTCAAAGGATTAATTAAATCTGCAACTATTTCTAAAACTCCAAGCAACCAATATTATATTTCTATCTTAGTAGATACTGAAAATATACAGTTTCCTAAGAATGATAACAAGATAGGTATAGATCTTGGATTAAAAGAATTTGCTATATGCTCTAATGGGGATAGATTTGATAATCCCAAGAACCTTAGAAAATCAGAAAAGAAATTAGTTAAGCTACAAAAGGATTTGAGCAGAAAAATTAAAGGTAGCAATAATAGATATAAGGCAAGATTAAAGGTGGCTAAACTTCACCCAAAGATAGCTAATCAAAGAAAAGATTTTCTACATAAATTATCAACTAAAATTATCAGCGAAAACCAAGGGATAGTTTTAGAAGATTTGAGAGTTAAGAATATGTTACAAAATTATAAATTAGCCAAAGCAATTAGTGAATTTAGTTGGGCAGAGTTTAGAACAATGTTAGAGTACAAAGCTATTTGGCACGATAGAGAAATTATAATTGCTCCATCAAATTATGCTAGTAGTCAACTTTGTTCAGAATGTGGCTATAAAAATAGTGATGTAAAAAACCTAGCATTGAGAAATTGGACTTGTCCAATTGTGGTACTAACCATGATAGAGATATAAATGCTAGTATAAATCTACTGAAATTAGTAATGTAATTTTGGTATTTTCTCGAGGTAGGAACTACCTTGTTAGCTTGGGTAAACTTGTGCCATTAGGCATATTGACCAAGAAGCTCCCACTTCTGTAAGTGGTGAGTAGTTCACTTATAAATATGGTTGTTACGTATACATTAAGACCAATTGATATTACAGGAACTTTTATTTTCTCATCATGTTTATTATTTTTTGTAATGGCATGGATGGGATATACATATTTTGATGCAGAGCAAAACACATCTGAAGAGATATTGATTCTTAAGTCAAAAAGTTATACTCAGTATTTATTATCAAAGATATTTATGCTACAGTTTTTTGGGGTATTATTATCATTGTTTTCTACCATTATTGGAGTAACTTGTGGCGGTTTTTTATATCCCTTAACAATAGTTGATATAGTTTCAATATTAATAATTCATATAGTATTTTCAAATATCGGAGTTGTTTTTGGGATGTTTTTTCAACCAAGAATAATTAGTAATACAAAAACATCGAGATTATTGATTTTTTTACTAGTAATTATATCTATTTTTAAGGAACAAATAATAAAAGAAGTAGCATTTTTGAAGTTTGTTATATGGATCTTGCCGCCTATAAATATGTTTACGGAAATATTTCTTCATTTACATCATTTTTCTTTAATAAAGTTATTAATGCCTATAATAACAATGATAATTTACACTGTTTTTGAAGCTACCATTTTAGTTACTATTATGAAAAAGAGATTGTACTAAGTTTATAAAATAATATAATTAATTTAAGGGGATAAATAATATGATTAACAAGTTTAATTTAGATGAAATATTATCAATAAACTGTGATGAATGTTTTGGACTTTGTTGTGTTGCTCTATATTTTTCAAAATCAGAAGGATTTCCAACAGATAAAGAGGCTGATAAACCATGTGTACATCTAAATGATGATTTTAGATGTAAAGTCCATGAAGATCTTAAGAGCAAAGGGCTTAAGGGATGTATTGCTTATGATTGTTTTGGTGCAGGGCAAAAGGTGGCAGAAAGTACATATAAGAGAGAAAGTTGGAGGGATAACCCTAATAAGAGAAAAGAAATCTTTGATGTTTTTGTTGTAATGAGACAATTATATGAGATGTTATGGTACTTAAAAGAAGCTTATAGGATAAATAAAGATGAAGCTATGAGAAATAATATTGAAACTGAGATATTGGAAATAATAGCACTTACTGATATGGATGGGAAATCACTTTTAGATATAGATATAAAAGAATACAGAAAAAAAGTAAACCCTCTGCTACTCACTACTAGTGAAAGTTTAAGAAAAAGGAATTATAAAAGTAGCAATAGTAAAGTGAAAAGAAGTAGAATGATAGCAGGAAGATTGGATCTAATGGGAGCAAATCTTAGAAATAGAAATTTAGTAGGTGAAGATTTCAGTGGAGCTTTACTTATTGAAGCAGATCTTAGAAAAAGTGATTTATCATATGTGGATGTTTTAGGAGCAGATTTTAGAGATGCAGATTTAAGTGGAGCAAATTTAGAGAAAGCTATATATCTTACGCAAGGACAAGTTAATAGTGCAAAAGGAGATAGTAATACAAAACTTCCGAAGTCACTTAAAAGACCTCGTCATTGGTAATAAACGAAAGAGAGAATACTATTATGGAGATTTTTTTAAGAAAAATTAAAGAGGAAGATATAGAGCAATATTGGGAAGAAGGGTTCAAAAATCCTGATAAAGAAATGCTCTATTATACTAGAACTACTAGTAAAATCCAAAAATGGGGATAATATCATTTGTGCGTAAAATAATTAATGAAGAAGAAAGATGTCATTTTCTTATATGAAATAAAGAAGGCAAGTTATTAGGAGAGATATCTTTAATGGATATTGATGATGAGAATAGTAGCTGCATTTTTCGTATAGCTATTTTTAAATCACAATATTTTGGACAGGGGATAGGATACGAGGCAACGAAAGAAGCTGTAAGGTTTGTTTTTGAAGAATTAAAATTACATAGAGTGGAGTTAGAAGTTTTTGATTATAATAATAGAGCAAAGGCTATGTATAAAAAAGTAGGATTTGTAGAAGAAGGGCGTAGACGTGATGGAGTTTTGATAAATGGACATTATCATGATGTAATTATAATGTCTATGCTAGAAGATGAATGGAATATAAAAAGATATAAAGGAAAAACAAATGAGAATAAATAAATTATTAAGTAATTATGGTATATGTTCTAGGAAAGAGGCTAGAAAGCTAATCGAAGATGGAAGAATAATAGTAAATGGAAGTAAGTGCATACAAGGGCAATGGGTAGAAGAAAGTGATGATATTCTTCTTGATAATGAAAAACTACTACCGAAAAAGAAAGTTTATATAGCATTTAATAAGCCGGTAGGAGTAGTATGTACTGCTGCTTCTCATGTAGAAAATAATATAATAGATTATATTAATTATCCAGATTATATATTTCCTGTTGGAAGATTAGATAAAGAGTCTGAAGGACTTATAATATTAACCAATGATGGAGAAATGGCAAATAAAATATTAGAATCGGAAAATATGCATGAGAAGGAATATGTAGTTACTGTTGATAAAAGTTACGATGAAGAATTTCTAAATAAGATGGCAGCGGGGGTAGAAATTTTAGGAGTAAAAACTAGACCATGTAAAATGGAAAAGGTAAGTGATGATACATTTAAAATTATTTTGACTCAAGGGCTAAATAGGCAGATAAGAAGGATGTGCAAAACTTTAGGATATAATGTAGTTATTCTTAAAAGGATAAGAATATTAAACCTATGTCTTAATGATATAGAAATTGGCAAGTGGAGATGTTTTGATAAAGAAGAATTATATTAAATAATTGGGACTGAAGTACAAGATTGATTTATTGTGCAGCAGTCCTATTTTTGTTGACAAAAGCATTTTAGAGTGATATTCTAATACATATAGTTTTGGTAACTAGATGTATTAGAATGAAAAAATAGATTTATTAGAACGGCAATTTAAATTGGAGGGTATATAATGATTAGGATAGTATCAGATTCGTCCACACTTTATTCAATAGAAGAAGGAAAAGAAATAGGAGTAGAGATTTTACCACTTTCAGTTACAATAGACAATGATACATATAAGGAAAATGAGGAAATTACAACAGAGAAATTTATAGATATAATAAATAAGGGACATTTACCAATAACATCACAACCTGCTATAGGTGATGTTATAAATATTTATGAGAAGTACCCTGATGACGAAATCATTAATATAACAATGGCAGATGGGTTATCTGGTACTTATAGTACAGCTTGCTCTGCAAAAGCTATTGTAGAAAATCCAGACAGGATAGAAGTTATTAACTCAAAAACACTTTGTGGACCTGAAAAATATTTAGTAGATACAGCTATTAATTTAGCTAATGATGGTAAGAGTAAAGAGGAAATAGTCAGTACAATAAATTTAATGATGAAACAAACAAAGTCATTTCTTATACCAAATGATTTTCAATATTTAATTAGAGGGGGTAGGGTATCTTCACTAGTAGGTAATATAGGAGAAAAACTTAAATTAGTACCTGTAATGACTTTAGCTGATGATGCTAAGAAATTAGTAAAATTCTCAACACAGAGAACTTTTAAAAAAGCTATAGATAAGATATGTGCATCATTAATAGAAGAAGGTGTAGATAGTAGCTATAAGATCTATATTTCTCATGGTTGTGCAGAAAATCTTGCTATGGATGCTAAAAATATAATATATAAGAGGATTCCAGAGGCAGATATAGAAATTAATATATTAGGACCAGTTTTTGTGGCGCAGGGAGGACCAAGAGCGGTTTCAATACAAGCTATAAAAAAGCTTAATATTTAGAAGTATAGTAGGTGAATTAGATGATTGCTGACTACGATGATAATATAACGAAAATTTTAGAGTTTCATTGTCCGAGATATAACGAAATACCGAATATACCATTATATAAGGATCAAGTTATTAAGTTTGTAGAAAGTGTTTTTGATGTCTTTGATGATTCAGAGGAAAAGATTTTAACAGCGACAATGATAAATAGTTACGTTAAAAAGAAGATTATATTGCCACCAATTGATAAAAAATATGATAGAGAACATATTGCATATTTAATAGTAATTTGTACAATGAAGCAAATATTTACTCTAGAAGAAATTCACAGACTTTTTGAGATGCAAAAAGATATTTGTAGCTTGGAAATTAGCTATGATTATTTTTGTAGAGAGTTAGAAGAAAGTTTAAAATCAGTTTTTACTACAAGGGATTTTTCAGCAGCTAGTTCAGCTAAAGTAAAAAGTAATGAAAGTGAAATACTTCGTTCTATGATAATGTCATTTTCACATAAGATATTTGTTCAATATATGTTAAAGGAAGAAATAGAAAGTTAATAAAAAGAAGTTGGATAGAGATATCAGAGGGCTGGATCTTTTGTCATATAGTAAGTAGGTATCAATAACAAATTTTTATTTGTTAATGCGATACCTACTTTTATTATTAAATAGAAGTGTTGTTGTATGAGTTAATTAAAGCGTTGTGAATTTCAGGATGATACCAATTAAGAGCATCTCTATCAAATAGTCCAAAATTTTCAGCACCAATAGAATTTGAATTATTATCCCACCAAATACAACCAATATGCCTTTTCTTTGCATATGAAATAAAGGATTTGGCATGTTCAACTCTATAAGACAAATTATCTTTATTAGTAGAGCCAAACTCACCGATTATAACAGGAATACCTCTTAATACAAAAGTGTAATAGAATGAATTGAGGCGTTCTATCAATTCTTTTTTATCATCAATAGATCCCCATTTATCTGTGGCATATTCATCAGAGCAATTCATAGCAAAATTATAAGGAAAATAGTCATGGATTGATACAATAATATTTTTAGAATTTGGTATAATAAGATCTTTTATAGCTTCATATGATCCAGAAGCAGCATAGGTTGGTATTAATATAGATCGTTTGCTATTATTTCCACCGGTATTTCGAATAGTTTTTACAGCAGTAGCATTGTATCTATTTGCAATGGCACGACCTTCTTTAGTACCGCCCATCCATTCAAGAGGAGAGCCTTTCTCTCTTACTTCGTTGAAAGATTCGAAAAGTAAATGATCATTATAATTAATAAATTCATATGCAATTTGAAACCATATTTTTTCAAGCTTATTAGTAACTTCAGCTTCTTTTTCCAACGAAGGAATTAGCCAATTATCTTCATGGTGCAAATTTAATATAACATATACATTGTTTGATATAGCGTAATTTACAACTTCTTTAACTCTCTTCATCCAAGCATCATTGATTTTATAATCTGGTGCTTCTCCTATATGAGTGTCCCAAGTTACAGGAATTCTAATGGTTCTAAAACCACCTTCCACAACTTTGTCTATCATAGCCTTAGTAGTTACAGGATTGCCCCAAGACATTTCATAATCAGTAGGGTTATTACTTGTAATCCATGGGCTATAAGAATCTAAAGAATTTCCTAAATTCCAACCTACACCCATAGAATTGACGATTTCTTTTGAAGATTTAAATTTATCCATAGTATTTCTTCTCCTTTTAGAGTTTTTAGATACATAAAGTAATAATATATTATATTAATTTATGTAGGTTTGTGTGAAAGACATAAGTCATATTATCTATAGACAGAGTATAGCAATTTTAAAAATATGACAATAGTGGTGAAAATATTAATTTATTTGTAAATTATGTTTAAGAAAATTAGAAAATATAGGCGACGCATTTTACATATATTCAAAAATTTGACATACGCCGGATATCTGGTATAATCTTTAGAATAGATAGTGTAAAGTTTGCTATGAAAAAATAATATAACAAAAAACACTACCATTTTGAAAATTTAAGGTAGTAAATTAAAGAAATAATTTAAATTTAAGCATGACAAAAAGACCTTTAATGAAGGCAAAAAAATTTATATTTGGTTATATAATCCGTTAGGAAGCATTTTTTTCTTGGATATCTAAAATAGCTTGCTGTCCTAATCTGATTAATATTTGCCATTTGGCAGGCATATTATCGATACCATCAAGAGCTTCAAGTTCATTAAGTGGTTTCCAATAGTTATATGGATGAGGTCTTAGAAAGTTATAATATGCGACCCA
>NZ_JAHLOD010000017.1 GCF_018917145.1 Clostridium bornimense | reverse complement strand
GTTAGTATCTTTAAATTTGTAAACTTTTTCTCATGAGTATTCATTTTAGAGTAATTATTATGTTTTACACATCTTGCTATAGATAATGCATCTATAGGATCATTTTTACCTTTACCATTAAAAAGCTTTGACTGATTTAATGAAACTATGTTATTATTCATTTGAATAACCTCCTTGGTATTTTTGTTTTGCAATTATCATTTTACCTAGGGAGGTTATTTTTTTCAATTCTTATAAAGTCTCAAAACAGGAATGCTGTGCACTGAATTGTGCCCTGTCTTGCAAAGGAACTATCGATAACAAATCTTTATTTATTAATACAACAGTCCCTTTTATCATTACAATAAACAAACAATATTACCACTTGGTTATTTTGAAATAGTGACAGCTTGTCTACCTAAGCTGTTCCATCGGTCTTCAAAGATATCTTTATCTACATTGTCCTCGGTTCCTGTGTAAGGATCATTGATGATTACTTCATCTTTAGTAAATCCAACTAAAAGTACAGCATGTTCTGGAATAATCCATTCTATAGTTTCATCACCATTAGTCCATGAAGATCCAACAGAGGATTCTTTCATATTTATAGTTACCCAAGTTACTACAGGCGTTCCATTTGCTACGGTACGGAGTAATTTATTAAAAGAACAGTCAGTAATATCATTACTTTTGCCATCAGTATATTTATCTACTAACTTTGCAATTGGTTTATGATATACTCCATATCCATTACTAGAAAAAGGATCACCAATAAAATATTCATTGGGACTTGAACCTTGTAGAGATCCATTTATGTATGAAGGAACATCCGCTTTTTCTATAGCCTCACCTAGTTCTTCTTTATTCACATCAACTCCATACCAATTTAATAGCATAGTAGTAGAAGTTAGTTCACAACCAGTAGGCATTTCAGGAAACTGATTTAATGGTGTGATGCCATCTATTTTATAATTACTTGGCAGTATTATTGAGAAAAGACTCTTGTTTAATATTCCATTAGTATCAATAGTTGAAAATATACCAACCGATACTAGTATAATTGTAATTAAAATTGAAATGATTTTAATTTTCTTCATATGTTACCTCGCTGCAATAAATTTACTATTAGTATAAAGGATAAATATGAATTTTACATGAATATGTTGTACTTATATAATATTTTATATTATAAATATATTTTACGTAGTGATAAATTATATGAAAGGAGGACATAAGGATGAGAGGAAGACAACATGTGTTAATAGGAACTACTGCTACAGTTGCTACAGGGATAGGGATTGTAAGTAGTGGTAGTAGTATAGTTAATGTTATGCCTATAGTTATAGGGGGTGTAATCGGTTCATATATTCCTGATATAGATAGTCATAAGTCTAAAGCGGCACAAATGTTTAATAAAATATTATCTATATCTATTGTAGTGTTAGCAATTCTATATTCTTTAGGCATAACGTTGGATTTAGAAAAGCTTAGTAGTTTTTTTAACTCTGATAATCCAAAAACTATAGCAGTGTTGATGTTTGCGGTATTAACGATACTTGGAAAGTTATCGCCACATAGAATGTTTACCCATAAGTGGTTTGGTACTATGTTATTTTGTTATAGTGTATATTTAATGGGTAACATATATTTCACAATAGGATTTGTTACAGGATACATACTACATATAGTTGCTGATACTATGACGAAAAATGGGAAATACCTAAAGTTTTTTCAGTTTAAGCTTCCATGTAGAAATTCTAAAAATAAATTTGATATTAGCTGGTAGCTAATTGTATAAATCTTCACCGTTAGGATATACAGAGATGTAATGTCCTGGTGATTTTTCTACATATATGATAACGGATTCATCGGTATCTATAAAAGCAACAAAATCTGATGATATAGCAGTAGCCTTTGGAATAGTTTGAAATGTATCTGCGATTTTTGTTTCGGCAACTGAATGACCAGAATTTGTGATTTTAACATAAGTAGGAGGAGTTATTGAGCTAGAGAAATTAGATGTACTATCAGCCAATAAGATAGATACATTATTGTATATTAACTTAGCGTTTCTTCTATCAGTAGCCTTTTTTGCTTCCATGGTCATTGTTGAATATTTAGGAATGGCAATAGCAGCTAAAAGAGCTATAATAGAAAGAACTATTATTAATTCTATTAATGTATAGCCAGATGTTTTCTTATTGTATTTAATCATGGAGGACCTCCTTTATGGAATTTCAATGATAATTTAAAACGTTTTAACAATTATATATAATTATAACAAAATATGTGTTAAAAGTTAATGGAAGAGAATAAATATATTATGAAATACAAATATTTTTTAATATATTTTAAAAAATATAAAAAATTGTAAAGTAGGGGAATTATAATGAGTGAGGTATCCGCTGAGAGTGTATTTAAACCAGGATGTTTTTCAAGTTATACTTATGTGTGTAGAAAAATACCTTATATAGAAGAAACTTATGAAGAAAAGTTAGAGCAGGATTTAAAGATATCTGGATGTTTAATATCTATAGTTGGTCCATCAAAATCAGGCAAAACATTACTATGTGAAAAGGTAGTAAAAAGTGACAAGTTAATAGAGATATCGGGTATAGATTTTGATGAAGATAATAATCTCTGGAAGGTAATTTTAGAAAAATTAAATTTTACATCACGGGGATGGAATAAAGATAAAATTATAAACTACTTTAATGAAAATAATTTAATTTTATTATTAGATGATTTTCATTACGCATCTAAAGTTGCACAGTTAAATATAGCAAAGCAACTAAAATATGCGTTAAACAAAAATTTAAAAGTTATAGTGATATCTTTACCAGTATTAACAGATGATGCAATAAGAAAAAATGTACACTTAATAGGAAGATTGATACTTATTAATATTGAACCGTGGAAGGAAAGAGAGCTTCAACATATTGCTATAAATGGATATAAAAAAATAGGTATAGATATATCACAAAAATATATTAAAAATATGGCTAGTGAAAGTTTAACATCACCACAGCTTATGCAAAATATTTGTTTGAATTTATATTTTCTTATAGCTGGTGGTAACATAAAAGATATTGATGATAAATTATTAAAAAAGGCCTACAAAAGAACTACTTTAAACTTTGATTATAAAGATGTGGTGAAAACTCTTAGAGAAGGAATTAGATCTAGATTGAGTATAAGAGAAACATTTAGAGTTCAGGGAGGAAGATTTCAAAACAGCAATGAATTAATTTTAGATGCAATTGCTTTAAATCCACCTAAGATGGTTTTTACAGTGGATGAGTTAATTTCTAGAATTAATAGTCTTATAATAGATGAGAAAAAGGTTATTAAGTTAGAAATCGAAGAAACTCTTACAAAGTTGGTTGAGATGTTAAAAGTAGAAGAGTCCTTATATCAAGTGATCAGCTATAATGGAATTAATGTTGAAATTTTAGATCCACTATTTTTATTTTATCTAAGATGGCGTAATATAAAATTATAAGAATGGGACTGTCGCACAAAAAAGTCATATCAGAGTGCGGCAGTTTTTTTGCAAAATAGAATGTCAAGGCACAGTTTTCAGTGCACAGTGCACAGGGATGGAGGAAATTCCCTTTGGGGAATTTCTGAAATTGTAAGTGAGACATTTTTGGGTATATAGTAAGCTTTAGTTTCCTAAAGATATTTATATTTGATATGTAATTATTACAGGAGGCTAATGAAGGCTGCGCCTTCATGTAGCTTGGAGTAGGAATCCATGATTAGTGAAAACAACATTGATAAAGACAATTTGTATATTAATTATATCTATAAAATTTTTATATGTTATAATTCTAGTAGTTTTTTGATAATGCGAGGTGAGATAAGTGAAGATAGAGGATTTTGAAGATATTATTAGAAGAAAGGTATCACCAATTGTAAGAAGAAGTGGTATTGAGCTATACAAAAAAGGCGCAGTAAAAAGTATCAAGGGTAAAAAGTTTCAGGATTTTTATGCCCTTTATGGTGTAGTAGAAAGTGAAAATAAGATAAAAGAATTTAATACATATATGAAGATTAATTTAATTGATGGAAATATAGAACGTGCTAGTTGTGGTTGTGATAATTACAAGAGGTTGTCTAGAGGAAGTAAATTTTTTATTTGTAACCACCTAGTTGCCACAGCAGAAAAGTTTTTAGTGGCGATGAGGAAGAAGGTTGGAGTAGCACCTTCAAAAAAGGTTAATAGAGATAATACTATCTTGAGAATCTTAAGAAAAGTAAGTGATAACAAAGTTTTATATGAGATAAGAACTTATTTAGGAAAAGATAAGGTAGTAATAAAAGATGAAAATTTAAGGGATTTTCTAGAGGTTAATATAGATAAAAAAATAAAGTTTACTTATGACTATTTAGAGATTAATACAAAGATAATGAATAAGCCTTTACCGCTATCATTTACGTTAAAGGATGATGAGAAAAGTCTTATAGTTTCTACTCATAAGAAGATACCATTACCACTTACAGAAAAAAGAGATGTATACTTTTTTAATAATGAAATCTATTTACCACCGAAGGAACAAATAGATAATTATATTGATACTTATGCTAATGAAAAATCATATCCTAAAACAATAAAAGCTTATAATGAAATTTTAAATAATCTTAGTAAAATTTCTTCTAATATAATAGTAAAAGAATCAGTACGAGATTTTGCATCACAGTATTATAAGCCAGAATTCTTTTTATATAAAGAAGATAATAAAGTGTATTGTACGGTAAATATTTATTATGGAAATAAAAGAGTAAATATTTTAGTAGATAGTAATGATGTTATAAGAGAAAAGAAGAAAGAAGAAACATTACTTATAAAACTTTGTGGTATTGGTTTTGTAAGGAAGGGAGAAAGACTGGAGTTTATTGGTGATGATGAAGTTTTATTTGATATATTATCATCAAAAAATGAAGAGATACGTAAGTTAGGTAAGGTAGTTCTAGGTAAAGCTTTTAAGGAAAATGGAGTATATGATCAATGTAATATTAGTGGAGAGATATTAAAGGATGATGATAAATATATTTTCCACTACAATATTGATGGGATTAATAATGATGAGATATTTGATGCTTATGAAGCGTATAAATCTGGAATGGAGTTTTATAAAAGTAGCAATGGTGGATTTATAAATTTTAGAGATAGTGGTGTAAAGAACTTTTTTAATTTATTAGGAGGACTAGGAATAAGTGCCAGTGGCGGTGAAATAGTTATTGATGAAGATAAGGAAATCTATATTAGCGAGGCTTTAACCGATATTCCAAGAATAAAGGGAAAAGAAAATTTACATAAGGCAGAGGAAATATTAAGGGATAAAGATGAAGTACCAAAGAATTTTAAAGGTAGCCTTAGAAATTATCAAATAGAAGGTTTTAGGTGGTTTAAAGGTCTAAGCAAATTAGGTCTTGGAGGTATTCTTTCCGATGAGATGGGGCTAGGTAAAACGATTCAGACTATAGCATTTATATTATCAGAAGAAAATGAAAAGTTTTTAATTGTTGCGCCAACGTCGCTTATATATAACTGGAAAAGTGAGTTAGAAAAGTTTGCAGAGGATCTTAGGGTAGCTGTTGTTCATGGAGGAAAAAGAAAAGAAATTATAGAAAACATAGAAGATTACGATGTTTTACTTACTTCTTATGGAACATTGAAAAGAGATATTGAACTTTATAAAGATATTGAGTTTGGATATTGCATATTAGATGAAGGTCAAAATATAAAAAATCCTGATGCTGAGAATACAAGAATAGTAAAAGCAATAAATAGCAAAAATAGATTTGTCCTTACAGGTACACCGATAGAGAATAACTTAATGGAACTTTGGAGCATTTTTGACTTTATCATGCCGGGATATTTATTTTCTAAGGAAGTATTTAAAAAGAAATTTATTTTTAATGAAGATATTGAAACTTTAAAATTGCTTATAAATCCGTTTATCTTAAGGAGAACTAAAAAAGAAGTAATAACAGAATTACCAGACAAGATAGAGAAAAAAGTTTTTGTAGACATGACACCAAAACAAAGTAAGGTTTATAAAGATTATATGAAAGAAGTATTATATAAGCTGCAAAGTGGAAGTGATAATAAGATTGAGATTTTTTCATATCTAACTAAGCTTAGACAAATTTGTTTAGATCCATCTATTATAATAGAGGATTACGAAGGTGGCAGTGGTAAAGTAAAATCAGCATTAAAATTGATAAAAGAAAGAGATGGGAAGATATTATTATTTTCACAATTTACATCTATACTTGATAAGTTGGAAGAAGAATTTGAAGGTAGAGATATAAAATATCTTCATCTAGATGGTAGTGTCCCTGCAAAGCAAAGAATACAGAGAGTAGAGGAGTTTAATAATGATAAGTCTATAAAGGTATTCTTGATATCACTTAAGGCAGGGGGAACAGGCTTAAATTTAACTTCGGCATCTACGGTAATACATTTTGATCCGTGGTGGAATCCAGCAGTAGAAGATCAAGCTACTGATAGAGCTCATAGAATAGGACAGAAAAATGTTGTAGAAGTTATTAAACTTATAGCGAAAGATACTATAGAAGAGAAAATTATTACACTACAAGAAAATAAGCGAATGCTCATAGAAAATGTTATAAACAGTGAACTTAGTGAAGGAAATTTGCTTAAGAAGATTTCTATCGATGAGATAAAGGAGATATTTAGGTAGAATAAGTGAATATTATAGAGAATAATGAAAAAAGTAATGTAACTTAGAGAAGTTACATTACTTTTTTTATCTTAATTATATTTTTTATGAATCAAATACAAAATATTACATTTTTTATATAATAAATATTATAAAATATAACATGTAATGTAATAAAATGTAATTAAAGAATAGGGAGGGAAAATGTTGAAAAAAAACAAGTCTAAAAAAATTGCTATTAAAACTAAACAAATGATAGCAAAAATTTTAATTATAATTTGTTTAATAACTAATGTTAATACAAATTATGTAGTTTTAGCTCAAGATGAAAATACAAAGACTGAGATTGAAGCAGCGATAGAATGGCTAGAAGCTAATCAGAATGAAAATGGTACTTGGGGAAACAATGATAAGCGGATAACGACGTATCAAGTTCTAGATGCGTTGCAAAGTGAACCGGATAGTGAAGAAAGTTACAAGAAAGGTTTAAAATGGGTAAAAGAACAAGAAGAATACACAGTAGATTATCAAGCAAGGCGATTAATGATAAAAGAATTAGTAACAAAAGATAATATTGAAAACTTAATAAAAAACCAAAACGAAGATGGAGGTTTTGGATTGACAGATCTTTATGGAAGTGATGTAGTAGATGCTAATCTTGTTTTAACAGTATTACTAGATCAGAATGAACAAGAAGTAGATGTTGAGAATAGATTAGTCAATTATATACTTAATCAGCAAAATGAAGATGGTAGTTTTTCTTATTTAGAAGGCACAACAGGAAGTTTAAAACTTACTGCAGAAGTTATTATTGCACTAAATAAGTTTAATAATATATGTGAAAATAATTCTTTTATTGTGCAACAATCAATAAGGAAAGCAGGAGATTACTTATTATGCAAACAAAAGGATAACAAGCTTTGGGGAGATTCATTAGAAGATGTACGAACATCTCTTAAAGCTTTTTCAGCAGTACTTAATACTGAAGGTATACAAGAAAGTTTATATATAGAAGACGTAGTTAGTAGACTTCAATTAGAAAATGGAAGTGTAATGAATGATGCATATGCTACAGCACTTTATATTGAGTTAATGAGAAAAATATCAGAAATACCTAAGGCTGATATAGATTCTATCAATATCTATAAAAAGGACAATGCAGATAAAACTTTATGTAAGAGTTATAAAGCATATGAAGATATGACAATAGAAGCAATTGCTAATTATGATGAAGAAAAAACAGAAGTTAATGTTTCTATTTTAGATGAGCATGGGGGAGTAGTTTTTCAAGATAATAAGTTAAAAACAGATTGGGAAGTAAAAAATCAAAGCCCAGGACAATACAGAGTTGTTGTACAAATAATTGATTCTAAAAGTAGATATATAATATCTTCTGCCGAAGAGAATTTTACAATTGAAGAAAGTGTACAAGTAGATAACTTTGAAACATTAATTGATTGTGATTCTACAATGGTAGGTGAACCTATAACTATCAATACAAAGGTTACATTTGATAATTTATCTAATGTAGATGAAAATCTTACATTGAAAACGAAGATTTTAAAAGATGATGTAGTAGTTAAGGAAGATTCAAAAATACAAGAACTTAACAAGAGTAAAGAAAGTTACGATGTTGAGCTTATGACATTTGAACCAGAAGTTACAGAACCTGCTACATATACTTTTAAGGTAGAAG
This sequence comes from Clostridium bornimense, assembly GCF_018917145.1. Lineage (GTDB taxonomy): Bacteria > Bacillota > Clostridia > Clostridiales > Clostridiaceae > Clostridium_AN > Clostridium_AN bornimense_A. The sequence continues at coordinate 61,991 of NZ_JAHLOD010000017.1, read as the reverse complement.
CAATACAAAATGATAATTTAGTCGGTAGTAATGAAAAAAAATTTATTGTTTATGAAAGACTTTCTAATACTAGTGTTTATATTACACAAGATAAGGACAAAGAAAAACTTTATCCAGGAAAAGATAATTTGAAGTTGAATTTTCATTTAAAAGGATTAAAAGAAAATGATGAAAAAGTTATGAGTTATAGATCATTTTCAGTACTAGCCGCTCTTGCAGATGAATCAACATCATCATTTGCTTATAGTGGAAATATTATGTCCAATGAATATATAGAGTTTTATTTGAATGGTAGAGGATATACATTAGGAACTAAGGAAGGAAATCCTGACTATATTTCAGATAATAATAAAAAGTTACTTTATGGACATCCAGGAAGTGGTACAAGTTATACTACTGTAAATATTGATGATAATAAATATACATATTCTCCAAATGTTCAAGGGGTAACTCCAGATTTATCTGAAGGTAGTGTAACATCGGTTGAAAAGATTGGAAGTATTAAAATAGAACAAAAGTTTACCATTGTCAACAATTCTAATACAGGTAGAGATGATATGGTTGAAATGCGTTATGTTGTTAAAAATGAAGATACAGTAAGTCATAGTGCAGGATTGAGAATAATGCTAGATACTATGTTAGGAAGTAATGATGCAGCACCTTTTAGAGTTCCAGGAATAGGGGCATTAAGCTATGAAAAGGAGCTAGTGGGAGATAAAATTCCACAGTATTGGCAAGCCTTTGATAACTTAAGCAATCCATCTGTAGTAGCTCAAGGAACTTTTTATAAAGAAGGAATGATAAAGCCTGATTTGGTACAGTTTATGAATTGGAGTAGAGTTAGTAGCGAGTCATGGTATCTTACTCCTACAGGAAGTAGTACAGGGGATAGTGCAGTAACTGTCTTTTGGAATCCTACAGAATTGTTACCGGGAGAAGAAAGAGAGTATGTAACTTATTATGGAATCGGAGAGCTAAATTCAGATATTAGTGGAAGTTTAGTAGCAAGTATTACTGGTGCTTCAAAATTAGAAGCTACAGAAGAAGGATATGATCCTAATCCATTTTTAATAACTGCTTATGCATATAATATGGGACTTGAAGAGATAGGGAATGTTAAAGCACGTATTGTTTTACCAACAGGACTTAAATTGGATGAAGAAGAAAAAGAAACTCATTTATTTGGGAATATGGGTGTAGGAGAGGAAAAGCAAACTTCTTGGAATGTAGTAGCAGAAGATTCTTTAGTGGATAAAACTTTAACTTATTCTGTTGTATATAGTGTAAATGGAGTAGATATTAAGACTGTAAATAGAACTGTTTTTGTTCCTAAACGAATTAATAATGTAGCTGGACGAGATGTAGTATTAGAAACTGTAATACCATCATCAGAATTCAAGATTAATCCAGAAAAAGTAATACCGGCACCTTCTGAAATTATTGAAAAAGAAGATGGTAATCAATTGTTACGTTGGAGTTTTGATAAGATTGATATTGATGAAGTTATAGATTTACAAGTTGAATTAAATGGAGAAAACCTCATATCGGAAGCTAAGTATGTAGTAACTAAAGATACTACATTAAGTTATACAAATAGAGAAAATGAGAGAGAGATTCGTAAGCTTAAAAATATGTCAGTAGAAGTTAATAAATATGAATTGGAATCAGAAATTATTACAGATAAGAAAGAATATACAGCAAACGAGAACGTTATAATTACAAATAAAACTAAGAATCTTCATGATTATTCTATGAATTTAACTGGAAAGGTTACAATTTATGATTCAAATAATGAAGTAGTAGAAGTTTTAGACAATAATATTGAATCTATCTGGGAAGGAAATGAAGAAAAAGAAAGTAACTATACATTTGATACAAAAGAATTAATGATGGGAACATATAAGATAGAGGTTCAATGGTTTGAAGGAAGTAAAATTATACAAACTACAGATGCTTATTTCAATATTAATAAAAACGGAAGCATAAAACACAATGTTTTTGTAGATAAGCAACAGTATAATGCTAATGATGTAGTTACATATACAAATAAAATAAGTAATACAAGCATTAATTGTATAGAAAAAGGACTAACATTAGAAACAGTAATTACCAATGAACAAAATGAAGTTGTAAAAAATGACTTAGTTTCATTAGAAGATATACTGTCTTCAACACAAATAACTAAGAATGGTACATTTAAACTTAATGATAATAAAGTTGGACAATATAAAGTAACTGCAACAATTTATTTAGGTTATAAAAAAATAAGTGAAGAAACAACATCATTTAAGGTAATATCTACACAAGAAAATTTATTTGGAATAAGGGGAACTTTGAAGGTGTCAAATCCTACAATTACACCAGCAGAAAAAGTATCCTTTGAAAGTTTTGTAGAAAATACTGGAAATGAAGATATTCACAATATGCCTCAGATTATTAGAATTATTAAAGTTGATACTGAAGCAGAAATAAAAAGATATCAATGGGAATCAGATATTGCAGTAAGTAATAGTGATAATAAGTCATTCTCATGGGGTGATAAATCTATAGAAGCTGGTGATTATATCATACAATATGAGGCTATTAAACCTGATGGTGAAAGTAAGTTGATAGCAGCTACTAACTTCACTGTTAAATATATAGAAGATGATTTTGAGAAAGAAAATAATTTATGGAGCTATATGGGTACAGCCCATAGAAGTGATGATGGTTATGCTGTATTAACAGAAAATAAAAATCATGAAAATGGAGCAATGTGGTTAAAGCAAGGAATATCAATGCCGTTTGTTACTAACTTTAAGTATAAAGCTGGTGGAGGAACTGGAGCAGATGGATTTGTATTTATGTTTGCTAAAAAGGTCGATGAACTAGGAAATGAAGGTAGAGAAATGGGCTTTGCAGAAGGAAATGGTTATGGAATAGAGTTTGATAGCTTCTATAATAAGTTCCATGGAGAGCAAACATCTGTAAATAGAAGACATATTGCATTAGGAAAAGATAAATTATCGTCTGGAAATAAAGGAGATATTGTAGATTCATTAGCTATGAATGTAACTGAAGAGGTAGCAAACAAGTTAAGTGATGATAATTGGCATGATGTACAAGTTAGGGTTACAGAAGACGGAGTACAACTTTATTTAGATGGTGAGAGAGTATTGGTTTATAAAGGAAAATTAGATACTACTTATGATGGATTTGGGTTCTCTGCTGCAACAGGTACGGAAAATAATCATCATTATATTGATAATGTAGTGATAAGGGAAAATACAGAAGTTTCATTAGAAGATATAAAAGATGATTTTTCAGAGACAAATGATAAGTGGAGTTATCTTGGTAATGCATATAGAAGTGATGAAGGTTATGCGGTGTTAACAGAAAATAAAACATGGCAAACAGGAGCTATGTGGCTTAATGATGTAGTTTCAGCACCATTTACTAGTAAATTTAAATATAAAGCAGGCGAGGGTAATGGAGCAGATGGTTTTGTATTTATGTTTGGTAAAGAACCTAATAAGATAGGGGCCAGTGGTGGAACATTAGGATTTTCAGAAGGTAATGGTTATGGTTTAGAATTTGATAGTTTCTACAATGGAAGCAGTGAAAATATCAACAATAATAACAGACATATAGCTTTGTTTAAAGATAAGCTTACATCTACATTAAAAGTTAATGCTACAGATGCTATAGCCGCTAAAGTAAGTGATAATAAGTGGCATGATGTTGAAGTAAAAGTTAAGACAGATGGTATTGAAGTATTTATTGATGGCGAAAGTGTTATGAATTGGTATGGAAAAATCGATAAGACTTATAGTGGATTCGGATTTGGAGCTGCTACAGGAGATTATACTAATAGTCACTTTATTGATGATATTGAGATAAAAGAAGATACAGAAGAGATAACAGAAAATATAAAAGACGATTTCAGTGCAGATACAGGATTATGGAACTACATGGGAACTGCAGCAAGACTTGAAAATGGATTTACAAGAATAACACCAAATGAAAATTGGAAAAATGGTGCTATGTGGCTTAAAAAGGAAACATCAAATAAGTTTACTACAAAATTTAAGTACAAAGCTGGTGAAAGTAGTTGTGGAACTAATAGTGATGGATTTACTTATATGTTCTATAGAAATCCAAATCAATTAGGTAATACGGGAGAAGCTTTAGGGGTACAAGATGGTAGTGGATATTTTATAGAATTTGATAGTTTTTATAACGGTAGCAACGCTGAAAAGATAGGTGAAAATTCAGCACATATTGCATTAATGAAAAATAGCACAAGTGGAGAAGTACTTCAATTTAATAATGATGATGTAATAACATCAAAAATAGCTGATGGGCAATGGCATGATGTAGAAGTAAGTGTAACTAGTGAAAGTGTACAAGTATATGTAGATTCTTTACTTGTAATTGACTATAAAGGAACACTAGATACTACTTATACGGGAACTGGATTCAGTGGAGCAACTGGGGGATACAATCAAAATACTTTTATTGATGATTTTGAGATAGACATAACAAGATAACTTAAAAATGAACCATATTGTATGGAGAATAGAATAGTCTATTCTCCATGATAAAAGAAGGGAAGGGAAATATGAAAGATAAGTGGAAGGTTACTTTTAAATCTATTGCATTAACATTAATAGTGATTATGACTATAAATTGTAGTTCACCTAGTGAAGTATGGAGAGAAATAAAAAATAGCAGTAAAAAGTTATGGGGCGATAAAGAAACATTAACTACTGTAGAGCGAACAAAGTTAGGTAGTCTTCAAGAAACAGTATCAGATAATAAAGAAAAAAGTAAAGATGCTATAGAAAATGATAATTTAGATGAGAGTAAAAAGTTTTTAGAGGAAACTTTAGAAGCTATTGAAAGTAATGAAGATAAGATAAATAAAGAATTTAAAGATATTGAAAAATACTTAGATAAAAATAATTTAGATGTAGCTAAGTCTAGATTAACAGAGGTAAAGAATCAATTTAAAGATTTGGTAAATAGTAAAGACAAAATAGAAGAAGCTATAAATAGTGATGATAAAGATAAGATATTAGCAGTATTAGATGATGAAAGTATTTTTGGAAAAGATGAAAATACATATAAATCTTTAGGTGATGATGCATTACCTCATAATAATGAAGAAGCAGAATATGGTACAGAAGAAGCTACTGCAATTAGCAATGATCCAATCGAATATTCTTTAGACAAAGCTACTGAGGATAATGAGGAGTATTTAAAAGAAACTCTAGATACAAAGATAACAGAGGTTATAAAGAAAAAATCTGATGAATTAAGTAATAATCCATTAGATATATATAAGTTTGTAAGAAATAATGTAAATTTTGAAGCTTATGCAGGCTCTAGAAAAGGAGCAACAGGAGCTTTGGAACAATTAGCAGGTAATGACTATGATCAAAGTTCACTTTTAATAGCATTACTTAGAAGTAAAAATATACCTGCTAAATATGTAACAGGAACTGTAGATGTATCTGTAGAAAATGCAATGGCATGGACAGGAGCAGAAACACCAAAAGTTGCGGCAGATATGTTAGCAGCTATGGGGAATAAGACAACAGCTATAACTAGCGGAGGAGAAATTGTTAAGATAAGAATAGATCATGTTTGGGTAGAAGCTTATTGTTCACTATGTGAATATAGAGGACAAGGTGAAGTTACTGATGAAAAAGAGTGGATACCATTTGATCCATCATTTAAGAAATATAAAAAAGTAGAAGGTACTATAAGTTCAGTAGAGAAAGATATTGAAACAAGTGATATTGCAGATGATTTTTATTATGGTGGTGTAAAAACAGAAGATACTTTTGGAGTAAAGAATATATATAATGATGATTTAAAATATGTCGCAGATGATATAAAATCTCAACTTGAAAAGTATATAAATGAAGAAACTCTTGAAGGAAAAAGACTAATTGATGTTGTTGGTGGATTAGAAATAATTCCTGAAGAAATAGATTTATTGCCATTTAGTATTCCTAATACTTTAGTATCAATAGATAGCAGAAGTAGTGAAATAGATAATAATAAGAGAGAAAAAGTAAGTATAGAAGTTAGTGATACCTATGGTATTGGAGGAGAACTTTCTTTAAATAAGACTGCTGTAGAATTATATGGTAAGAAATTAACATTAAGTTGGATTCCAGCTACAGATAGTGATGAAGAGATAATAAGTAATTATGGCAGTGTTTTTGATACACCTGCTTACCTAGTTGAAGTTAAACCTGTAATAAAGGCTGATGGAGAAGTTATAGCAGAAGGGTCAGCTATAGGTTTAGGGCAAGTAGAAAACTTTAGTATATTGTTAGATAGAGTAGGATTATCAAGTCAAAGAGTTACTGCTGTATTAACAGCAGGAGGATATTATGCATTAGGATTAGATTATGGTGCAATATCTGAAAATGAAATAACTAATATACAATCAAGGATGAAAGAAGCAGAAGAGAATGCAGATGAAAAAGACTATTATAGTGATGACGTTGCCGGAGAAATTCTTAATGGAATAATTAAGAGTTACTTTGGTGAATTAGATAGTATGAATAGAATCTCTGCAGAAATGAGTGGGGTAAAAGATACAAGATCATTAAGCTTTGGTATATCAGGATTTAAGCCTACAGTAAAATACTTATATGGTACACCGGTAGATTTAAAATTAGGTTCTGTTTATGTAGATATTGGAGGAGATGCACATTCTGTAGTAAGTAGAGATGGAGATAAAGAAAAAGAAAAGACTTACATGATAAAAACAGGAATGATAGCATCTGCAATGGAAAGTTCAATAATAGAGCAAATGTGTGGACTTCCAGCAGTATCAACAGTATCAATATTAAATAAGGCAGCAGAAGAAGGAGAAACATTATACTCAGTAACTAAAGAAAATATAAATGAAGTATTACCGCTTTTAAATGTAAGCGAATATGTAAAAAATGAAATAGTAAATGAAGTAAATTCAGGAAAAGAAGTAACAATACCTAAAAATGAAATTAGCTATTATGATTGGACAGGTTCTGTATATATAGTAATGGACAATGACACTGGAGCAGCTGGATATATGATTGCTGGTGGACATGCTGGTGGAGAAGGTGCCATAGATTTTTCTACAGTAAATTGGATAGAGGTAATAGGTCATTTCTTTTTGGGTTGGCTTGAAGGAGCAGTTTTTGCAATACCATTTATAGTAATATCATTGTTAGTACCTTTTGCTTCAGCAATGATAGCTTTAGTAGCTCAAACAATTTTAGCATTAATTTCTATATATATGCTTATAGATTGTGCAATAATTTTGGTAGAGTTAAATATATGGCTAGCAGAAGGACGAATTAATAGTCAGACATATTGTAATGCTATTGCAGAGATAGTTGGTATGTTTTTTGGTGGCAGATGGATGACGGGAAAGGCTCCCCAAAGTAAATTGTATAATAAAATAAGAGGCCAGGTAATAGAATCAAAAGCAAAAGAATTGGGATTAGAAGTGGAAACTGTTGAAAAACTTTATCAAAGGAATGGTACCTATGAATTAGATGAAGGATTAAAAGCAGCTAAAAAAGCAAAAGAAGCAGGAATGACTGAATTAGAATTAAGGGAAGCTTCAGAAAGTTTATCTGCTAAAGGATTTAGAAATTACTGTGAGACAATATCTAAGTTCTACAAAGATGGTAAAATAAATTCTGAACTTCCAGAGACATTGAAAAAATTTGTATTTGAACAGTCTAAAAATGATAGTGAAATACCTGATACAATTTTTGATAAGGCACAAAAAGTAGAAAATAAAATAATAGAAATTAAGACATCTATTAAAGAAGCAAAACAAGAGTTATTTCAATCAATTAAACTGAAGATATATGACTTAGGAGAAAGCCTTGGTTGTACATTTGAAGAAACACAATTTGCATTAGCAGATGGTGAAATGCTAATTATTAAAAAATCAGAAATTAACGGGGTTACTGATTTTGAATATTATGCAACTAAAATAGGCTCAGAAATAAGTATAAAAGATGTTTTTGGTGAAAGTATTGCAAAAGATGTTGCAAGTGGTAAACTTAAAATAAAAGAAAGTGGTACTGTAATTAGAATTAAAGATGGATCTAAATTAATAAAAGCAAGAGTTGTACCAAAAGGATATTTAAGCTCTGAACAATTTATTAAACAAATTGAGTTGGGTAGAGTAGATATAGAACAATGGGGTTATAGCAGTGTAGAATCAGTAAAAGAAGTAATAGAGTTAACAGATTCATACCTAAGTAAGTCATCTGGTGCTAGAGATAACACATTAAAAAATTCTAAAAATGCAGGTAATAAAATTAAAGTTAAGGATGCCAATAACATAGAATATGAAATTGAAATAGATCCAATAGGATATCCAGTGTTTAAAGGTGAATATGTAAAAGTCGATATAAATATAAAAGGTGATGCTGTAGTAAAAGAAAAAGGTTTAAGTAATATGAAATCAAGAGAACATATGAAAGCGGCTACAAGAGAATTTAGAAGAATAAAGACAGAGGAAGCGGAAAAGCTCGGAAAGTCAATAGAAGAACATTTAAAAGATGAAGGGTTTAATGAGAAGCAAATTGATGATATAAAAGGTGGAAAGGATGAAATAGAAGGATACACATGGCATCATCATCAAGAAAGTGGAAGAATGCAACTTGTAGAAGGGAAGATACATGCAAGTTTAAAACATAATGGTGGTAATTGCTTATGGGGAGAAGAGAGTAAAGAAAATTAGAAGAGGTTGGTAGTATGAAAAAGAAAGTGTTGTGGGATTGGAATGAAGAATTGTCAAATGAAAAGATAATTGAGTTAGAAAAACTATGGAATATAAAATTTCCAAAGGAGTATAGAGAAATAATAAAAGCACATCATAGAGCATCAGTGGAGCTAGAAATAGATGGAATTAGGTATATTCATTGTGGAATTGACATACCAAAGTGGCATGGTGGAAGAGCAGGAGTTAGACTCTTAGACTATAAAGGATATGCTGGTATTGAAACATGGAGTATAGTTTGGTCACATGAAGCTTTTAAGGAATGTTTACCAGACCCGGAAAAGATATTTCCATTTGCAGATGATGGGGGGGGAAATTATTATTTCTTTGATTATAGAGATGATGATAAGGAGCCTTCTATTGTATTTATAGATCATGAAGAATCAATAGAGGCAGATGAGCTAGATGAAGATGAATTAGAAGAAAGAACAGTAGCAGAGTGGCTAGAATTTAACTTATATAGAGTAGCAGATTCATTTTCAGAGTTTTTAGATAAGATAACACCAGATGAAGATTAAACAAGTTAAATAAAGTAATAAGGTCAGGAGTACAGCTTCTGGCTTTATTTTTATAGGATACACAAAGGTAAGTAAAAAATGGTAAAATATTATATAAATATAATGGAATAATGTTTAAAAGATGAAGGATTTAATGAGAAGCAAATTGATGATATAAAAGGTGGAAAGGATGAAATAGAAGGATTTACATGGCATCATCATCAAGAAAGTGGAAGAATGCAACTTGTAGAAGAAACTTTTCATAAAGACCTTAAACATAATGGTGGTGATTGCTTATGGGGAGGACAAAGTAAAGAAAATTAGAATAGGTGAGTATTATGGAAAAGAAAGTGTTGTGGGATTTGAACAGGGAATTATCAAATGAAAAGATAATCGAATTAGAAAATTTATGGAATATAAAATTTCCAAAAGAATATGTAGAAATAATAAGAAAACATTCTAGTTCATCAGCAGAATTGGAGATTGATGGAATAAAATATAAGTATTGTGGAATAGATATACCTAACTGGCGTGGTGGAAGATCAGGGGTATATTTATTGGGATATGATGGATATGGAGATATTACAACTTGGAGAATAGTTGATGTATATGAAGCTTTTAAGGAATGTTTACCTGAACCTGAAAAAATATTTCCATTTGCAGGTGATTCCGACATATTTTTCTTTGATTATAGAAATAGTGATATAGAACCAACCATCGTATTTTTACCACATGAAGAATCAATAATAGAAGATGAGTTAGATGAAGATGAGTTAGAAGAAAGAACAGTGGCAGAGTGGCAAGATTTAACTTTGTATAAGGTAGCAGATTCATTTTCAGAGTTTTTAGATAAGATAACACCAGATGAAGATCAAACAAGTTAATAAAGTAATGAGGTCAGGAGTGAGAGCTTCTGGCTTTATTTTTATAGGATACACAAAGGTAAGTGAAAAATGGTAAAATATTATATAAATATAATGGAATAATGTTTAAAAGATGAAGGATTTAATGAAAAGCAAATTAATAATATTAAAGGGGGAGAAGAAGAAATAAAAGGATACATATGGCACCACCATCAAGAAACAGGAAGAATGCAACTTGTAGAAAGAAATATTCATGAAAATTTAAGACATAATGGTGGTGATTGTTTATGGGGAGAAAAGAGTAAAGAAGATTAGATGAGGTTAGTAGTATGGAAAAAAAAGTGTTATGGAACTGGGATGAAGAATTATCAAATGAAAAGATAATAGAATTAGAGAAGCTATGGAATATAAAGTTTCCTAAAGAATATGTTGAAATAATAAAAGCACATCATGGAGCATCAGTAAGGATGGAAATTGATGGAGTTTTATATATTCACTGTGGAATAGATATACCTAAGTGGCATGGTGGAAGAGCTGGAGTTAGACTTGCAGATTATGAAGGATGTGATGGGATTGAAACTTGGGAGATAGTTCATTCTTATGAAGCTTTTAAAGAATGTTTACCAGAACCGGAAAAGATATTTCCATTTGCAGATGATGGAGGCGGGAATATATTTTTCTTTGATTATAGAAATAGTGATACAGAACCATCTATTGTGTTTCTAGATCATGAAGAATCGATAATAGAAGATGAGTTAGATGAAGATGAATTAGAAGAAAGAACAGTGGCAGAGTGGCAAGACTTAACTTTATATAAAGTAGCAGATTCATTTTCAGAGTTTTTAGATAAGATAACACCGTCTGTAGATTAGAAGTTAATTAAACTAATAAGGTCAGAAGTGAGAGCTTCTGGCTTTATTTTTGTAAGATACACAAAAGCAAGTTAAAGAATGGTAAAATATTGTATAAGTATAATGGAATAATGTTTAAAAGCCGAAGGATTTAATGAAAAGCAAATTGAAGATATAAAAAGTGAAAAAGAAAAAATTAAAGGATATACATGGCACCACCATCAAGAAACAGGAAGAATGCAACTTGTAGAAAGAAATATTCATGAAAATTTAAGACATAATGGTGGTGATTGTTTATGGGGAGAAAAGAGTAAAGAAGATTAGAAGAGGTTAGTAGTATGGAAAAAAAAGTGTTATGGAACTGGGATGAAGAATTATCAAATGAAAAGATAATAGAATTAGAGAAGCTATGGAATATAAAGTTTCCTAAAGAATATGTTGAAATAATAAAAGCACATCATGGAGCATCAGTAAGGATGGAAATTGATGGAGTTTTATATATTCACTGTGGAATAGATATACCTAAGTGGCATGGTGGAAGAGCTGGAGTTAGACTTGCAGATTATGAAGGATGTGATGGGATTGAAACTTGGGAGATAGTTCATTCTTATGAAGCTTTTAAAGAATGTTTACCAGAACCGGAAAAGATATTTCCATTTGCAGATGATGGAGGAGGAAATCACTATTTCTTTGATTATAGAGATAATGATACAGAACCATCTATTGTGTTTCTTGACCATGGAGAATCAATAATAGAAGATGAGTTAGATGAAGATGAATTAGAAGAAAGAACAGTGGCAGAATGGCAAGATTTAACTTTGTATAAGGTAGCAGATTCATTTTCAGAGTTTTTAGATAAGATAACACCGCCTATAGATTAGAAGTTAATTAAACTAATAAGGTCAGGAGTGAGAACTTCTGGCTTTATTTTTGTAGGACACACAAAATAAGTTTAAAATGGTAAAATATTATATGAATATAATGGAATAATGTTTAAAAGATGAAGAATTTAATGAGAAGCAAATTGATGATATAAAAGGTGGAAAGGATGAAATAGAAGGATATACATGGTACCACCATCAAGAAACTGGAAGAATGCAGCTAGTAGAAGAAAATATACACGCAAAATTAAAACATAATGGTGGTAATTGTTTATGGGGAGAAAAAAGTAAAGAAAATTTAAATTATAGTGATAATTTTGTAGGATTAACGGAAAGAGCTAATAAATCTAAAGGAAGTAAAACTTATGAAGAATGGATAATATATAAAAAAGAAGGTATATATATTAGGGAATCTTTTAGAAGAGAAATGATTGCGAAAGAGAGACAATTAGAGAGTATTATACAGAAAATGATTGATGAATATAACGGTAAATAGAAGGATGTGTCAAAATGAAAGAAAAACTTGCATATTTAAATAAATATCATAAAAATGTTTGTCTTATAAATGAAAATGTAGATTTGTTAGATGAGGTGCCTGATAAATGGAAATCTATACTTAAAAAAACTGCCATAGATGAAAAAATTAAAGATACTATTTCTATATGGGAAGAAAATATATTTCCACAACTTAGTAATACAATTAATTATTTAAAGAGTAATTTAGTTAATGTAGAATTAATAAAATATGAAGAAAGATATTCTTTATTGTATAGTATAAAGTCAAAAAAAAATAGGATATTATATTACGAAGGTATTCTTTCAGATGTTGATATAAATAAATTGAAGATAGATTGGACTAAGGTACCAGAATCAATAAAAAGATTTTACGAAAATATACATAATGGTTTTTTTTATTATGCTAGTGAGAGTATGGGAATTGTACCTATTGAAGAGGTTAGATATTTTGAAGAAGATGAATGGGGTATATTAGATGAATTAGAAGAAGATTTAGGAATAAATTTAGAGTCAACATTTGCTACATTTAATTCAGGTATGGGAGGATATGTAGCAACGGATTTAAAAAATTGTGATAATGATAATGCTACAGTGTGGTTTACGTCTAGCCAACCTACATATAACGTTAATTTTTGGGATGTTGTTGATGAATGGATAGTTATTGGGTTTGAATAGTATTAATTCAAGGTGAAGTTTTTCTTTTAGAGTATTAAAAAAAGTAACATATGTATGATAAGGTCAGGAGTGAGCACTTCTGGCTTTATTTTTTATGCAGAAATGTTGATATAAAGATTAGTGAATTGTTATCATGATAATTCACTAAAAAATATTTGATATAATAAATTAAGGCATTAAAAATGATTTTTAAAAAGAATATTTAAAAAAGTATTATAAATTTCACTTATATAATATATAATCTAATAAAATAACAATGGTAAAAGTTTGCGAAGATACAAATAGACTGTATCAATTTATTTGAAGGGATAGAAATATATGAAACAAATAGTGAAATTTTGTTATAAACTTATTACTATATTTCTTATTGGATTTGTACTTTTATTTGTTTATTATATTGCAGATGATTTATTAGGAAATAAAACTAATGAAGTTATATCACCGGCGGAAAGTGCTAAAATAGTATCACAATTTTATCTATATGGTGATAAATCTGGAGTAAAAGAACTAGGGATGAGTGATGAGGAGATACAAGCCGCATTACGAAAAGGTAAGGAAGAAAGTATAAAAGTAATGAAAAACAATATAAATGCATTAGGGTATTCTGTAGGAAATGACAAATTAGAACAATATTATAATGCCATTATGAAAGCATCAAAAAAATTAACTGTAAAGACGAAACTTGTTTCTCAGGATAAAAATATAGCTATAGTGAGTATTAAGGCTAATAATATTCCGTTTACTGAAATAAGTTATAAGGCATCATCTAAGGTTGAGGAAGCATTAGGAACTGTAGAAGGTGAAGAAGCTGATTATATAGAGATGGAATCCAAGATATATATGGATAGTTTTATAGAAGAACTTGAAAGTGTAGAACCATCTAGTGATTTTTATCAAGAGGAAGTTGCTTTCACTAGAGCTGGAAATGGGTGGTTTCCAGCAAATAATGATATGTTTGCAACTACTATAGATAATTTAATAACTAAATAAGCTAAAGTATAGAAGTTATGGGGGAAGGCAATTTGTCAAAGAAAAAAGTAAGTAAAAAGAACTTAAATAATAAGAATGTAAATAAAAAAGTTAAGAAAGAAAAAGTATTTACTAAAGAAAGAATAGTATCAGCGATTATAGCGATATTTTTGATTTTTACATTAATTTTATCGTTAACTTCATGTATGGGGACGGTGTCTCTAGAAAAGAGTGCTAAGCTTTTAGCAGAGTATTATGTAAAGCATGATCAAGCAGCTCTTAGAAAACTTGGTGCTAGTAGTGAAACTGCAAAGGAAGGAATAGAAACAGAAAAGGCAGAAAGAAAAAAGGATATACAAAGTTCTTTTGCCAGATCAGGTGTTGAAGCTACTGATGAACAATTAGAAAAAATATATGAAGCACAAATGGAGGCTATTAAGAAGGTCACTATTACTACAGAAGTAGTTTCTCAAGATGGAGATAGTGCTGAGGTTAAAATATCAATGAATTATATAGATGCAGAAGCGATAGATGAAGCAGCAGCGGAAGAAGCGTTTAAAGATATAAAGGATGGCGAAAAGAATAGTGATAAGTTAAAAAAAGAGTGTCTTGAAAAGTATGTCAATAGCATAGTAAAGGGATTAAAAGAAGCAAAGCCATCAACAGAAAAAAACGAAGCTATTTTTACATTTGAAAAAGGGGCAATGTCTTGGATGCCAGAGGAGATGGAGTTATTCACAGAAGGTATTGATTCATTGATGAGTAATTAGAAAAAAATATTTGCATATAAACTGTCACAAAAAATAGTATGACAGTTTTTTTTTGTGTGTAATTTTTTATTTAAAATGGTAAAAACATTAAATAAATGTACGATATTACTATAAAGTGAAAGGGAAGGAAGATGATTTGTGAGAAATATAAAAAAAATTAGTGTATTAATAATAAGTATCATGATATCTATTTTATTAACTGCATGTGAGATACCATTACCTAAAATACAGAAAAGTTTTAATCCAGAAGAGAGTATGAAAGTTTATATTGACGTAAGTTGTATGAAAGATAATGATGATGTAATTGATTTTATAGGATCAGAGTCGGAGAAAAATGTATTATATGTTAGTAGTAAAATTAGAATAAAAAATATGCTACTAGATCAGGCGACTCAATCAGAAATGAATATTTCAGATAATCAAATAGATAAAATTTATGAGGCAGCTTTACGGGCTATTGATAAAGTTGAATTTAAAATTGAGAAAGTATCAGAAGATGACGATAAAGCACAAGTTAAGATTTCATATAATTACTTAGACCTTACTAATATGGAGAGTGATTTGTATAAGTATATGGAGGAAGAAGTTAAAAATAGGACAATTCAAAATAAGGATGATGCCGTAGATTTAGCTGTTGATGGATTAATAAAAATTTATGAAGAAGCTAAAATTTCCGATAAGGTTTATGAAGAAACATATGAAATGCATAGAGAAGGAAGAGTATGGATTATTAATGATGAAGATAAATTTGAGAAAAGTATGGGGAATATTGTTCTTGTTAATGAATAATATTTTAAGTTTGCATATCCTTCTATAGTATGTTATAACATAATAGTAATAATAAAATACGGACAGTTCGTTAAGACCATCCTGTCCTTAAACAAAACTAGGCAAATAATTTTAACTTAGAATTAAAAGTTAAGGTTTATTTTGTTATGCTAGTTTTGTGTAATAAAATAAACCTTTTTTATTTGTAAGGAGTAATTAAAAATATGTTTAAAATAAGAAGTGAAGTACAATTTGATATGGCACATTATCTTAGTGGATATAAAGGAAAGTGTGCTAACATTCATGGACATAGATATAGATTAGTAGCCACTTTAAAGGCAAAAGAACTTCAAAAAGAAGGTCAATGTCGTGGTATGGTGGACGATTTTACAAACTTTAAAAACGCACTTAAAGATATTGCAGAGAGTTTTGATCATAAACTTATAATAGAAGAAAATGAAGAAGGAAAAGCTCTTGCAAAGCAGTTAGAAGTATTACCAAATAATTTTGATATAGTGTTTGTTCCATATAGATCTACTGCAGAGGAGATGTCTAGAGACATTTTCAATAAACTAAAAGCACAAGGTTTTCCTATATATGAAGTAGAATTATTTGAAACACCTACTAACAGTTGTATATATTCGGAGGAATAACATGTTTAATATAATAGAAAAGTTTTTATCTATAGATGGAGAAGGACCAACATCAGGACAACTAGCAACATTTATAAGATTTCAACATTGCAATTTAAGGTGTTCTTGGTGTGATACAACTTATTCATGGAATAAGGAAAATACAACAGAGGTTTTATCGGCAAAGGAAATTTATGATTATATAAAAGCTAATGGTGTGAAAAATGTTACACTTACAGGTGGAGAACCACTTATTCAAGAAGGTATAGATGAACTTTTAGAACTTTTAGATAAAGATAATCAGTTGCTTGTTCATATAGAGACAAATGGTTCTGTAGATATATTACCATTTAAGAAAAAATTCAAAGGTGGAAATATAAGCTATATTGTAGATTTTAAGCTACCAAAGAGTGGTATGACAAAGAATATGAACTTAGAAAATCTAAAAAATGTTGAAAAGAGAGATGTGTATAAGTTTGTAGTAGGAAGTAATGAGGATTTAGAAGTAGCTTATAATATAATCAAGGAATATGATTTAACTTCTAAATGTTTAGTATATTTTAGCCCTGTATTAGGGGAGATTGAAATGGATAAAATAGTAGAGTTTATGAAAGACAAGAAGTTAAACGATGTTAGGCTACAAGTTCAACTTCATAAGATAATATGGCATAAGGATGCTAGGGGGGTATAGAGAACTATGGCTAAGAAGATAGATACAAATAAGATTCAAGAATGTATAAGAGAAATTATTATAGCATTAGGTGATGATCCTAATAGAGAAGGGTTATTGGATACACCTAAAAGAGTAGCAAAAATGTATGAGGAAGTCTTTGAAGGAATGAATTACAGTAATAGAGAGATTGCTGATATGTTTGGGACAACTTTTGAAGAAGAAGATTATGTTGGTGAAACATATAAAAATATGGTGGTAGTAGGTAATATTCCTATTCATAGTTATTGTGAACACCATTTAGCACTTATGTACAACATGAAGGTTACTGTAGTGTATATTCCAAAAGATAAAATAATTGGTCTTAGCAAAATTGCAAGAATTGCTGATATGGTAGGAAGAAGACTTCAACTTCAAGAACGTATTGGTAGTGATATAGCTGAGATAATTTCTATGGTTACAGAAACAGAAGATGTAGGAGTGCTTATAACTGGAGAACATAGTTGTATGACTGCAAGAGGTATAAAGAAACCAGGAACTCTTACAACAACAACAACTTTCACTGGAAGATTCCAAGAGGATGATATGTTAAGACAAGAAGCTTTATTAATTATGAAATAGGAGTGAGATGTATGAATAAAAAGGCGGTAGTTGTATTTAGTGGTGGTCAAGATTCTACTACATGTTTATTTTGGGCACTTAAGGAATTTGATGAAGTAATTGCAGTTACTTTTAACTACAATCAAAGACATAGCTTAGAAATAGAATGTGCTAAAAATATTGCAAAAGACTTAGGAATTGAACATCATATTTTAGATATGGAACTATTAAATCAATTAGCACCAAATGCTCTTACTCGTAAGGATATAGAAGTAAAGGCAGGAGAAAACGGCAGTCTACCATCAACTTTTGTTGAGGGACGTAATATGCTTTTCTTAACTTTTGCAGCTGTGCTTGCTAAGGTTAAGGGTGCAAAACATATCGTAACAGGAGTATGCGAAACAGATTTTAGTGGATATCCTGATTGTAGAGATGTATTTATTAAGTCTCTTAATGTAACACTAAATTTAGCTATGGATTATGAGTTTGTGGTACATACACCATTAATGTGGATAGATAAGGCACAAACTTGGGAAATGGCAGATAGTTTTGGAAAATTAGATTATGTTAGAGAAAAAACACTTACTTGTTATAATGGTATTATTGGCGATGGATGCGGAGAATGTCCAGCTTGTAAGTTAAGAAAACATGGTCTTGAAAAATACTTAGAAAGCAAAAAGGAGAAATAAAAACATGAGTCACAGCGGAAGACAAGGATCAGAATTAGATGGAATAACTCTTTTAGGGAATCAAGGAACAAAATATGAATATGGATATAATCCAGATGTGTTAGAAACTTTTGATAATAAGCATCCAGACAATGATTATTTTGTAAAATTTAATTGCCCAGAGTTTACAAGTCTTTGTCCAATAACTGGTCAACCAGACTTTGCTACAATTTATATAAGCTACATACCATCAGTAAAGATGGTAGAAAGTAAATCATTAAAGTTATATTTATTTAGCTTTAGAAATCATGGTGATTTCCATGAAGATTGTATGAATATAATAATGAAGGATTTAATAAAACTTATGGATCCTAAATATATCGAAGTATGGGGTAAATTCACTCCAAGAGGCGGAATAAGCATAGATCCATATTGTAACTATGGTAAGCCAGGAACTAAATTTGAAGAAATGGCAAACTATAGAATGATGAATCATGATATGTATCCGGAAAAGGTAGATAACAGATAGGAAGAGCAGGGCACAAGTATGAGGGCACAGGGCACAGGTATAGATGAAATTCTTGCAGAATTTCTGAAATTTTAAGTGTTGAGCTGAATGTTATAAGTTAGACTATGTTTCTTACTTAGAGCATAGTTGATATAAAAGTAGTTACAGAAAGCTCATGAAAGTTGCACTTTCATGAAGCTTAGATTACGAATTATAATATAATTTCTGTATCTATAGTAACTATGAAAACACCTTACTTGTGCCCTGTGCCATAATAAAAGAAATTATCGCTCACAAATTTTCATATATTAATGGGATTGCTTTTTGCATTTTTAGTCAGTGTATGTAATATTTTCAACTAATTCTATGATTGAGTCAGAAATACTATCTAATTTTGAATAATCTACTACAGCAGGGGTGTCTTTTTCGCTATGAATTACTTCTTTTATATTTTCTTCTATTATACATATTGATTTCATTTCTGGTCTCTTAAATGAATCACTATCAGATCTTCCTAATATTTTATTATCTAATGTTACTTCTAAACCATTGTTTTCTAACGATTCTTTCATGAATTTATTTAAATTGTTATAACCTTCATTATTTAAAAAGGTTATTTTTCCGCCGTTTATATAACCTACTGAATCTATATTTATATCTATTAAATTATCATACTTGCCTATTATATCGTGTACAAATTTAGTACTTCCCGTTCTTCCTGACTCTTCGCCATTAAATGCAGCAAAAACTATATCAAATTCCGGATTCTCTAATGAATATGTATTCTTTAAAATTTCTGCGACCTCTAATAAAACTGATACTCCTGAAGCATTATCAATAGCACCTCTTATTATTTTTCCGTCTTGATATCCTATATGATCAAAATGGGCTGAAATAATTATAGCATTATTAGATACACCATCTATTTTACCAACTATATTACTAGAGGTTGCATTATATTTATGTTTATATCCATTATTAAAAAGTGAATTTAATCCTATATCTTTAAACAATTTATCTATATAGTCCTCTGTTAATTTATTGCCATTACTTCCTATAGCGCGTCCTTCAAACTCATCTGATGTTAAAGTTTCAATTACACTTTTTTTATTAATTATTTTAGCTTGATAATTTTCATTAAGTACTTTTTTAGCGTTAGTTAACTGTATATTTTTTATCGATGCGTTAGTATTTGTTTTACTTACGCAAGATATTAGTGGCATCAGTAGAATTATCGTAGTTAAAAGTAATACGAATCTTTTTTTCAAATAAATCTTTCCTTTCTAATAGTGAATTATATATAAATATATGAGAACACTACAGTATAATATGAAGATAATAATTTATAAGGAGATATAAGTTTTGATAGAAATTAAAAAGAATGATAATATTGATAATTTAATAAATGAAAATATAATTACAGTGATATATTTTACAGGTACCGAGTGTGGTGCTTGTGAGGTTATAAAAAAGAGGATTGAGGAGATTTTGAAAGAGTATTCGAATGTTAATTGTTATGAGATAAATGGAGAAGAAAATGTAGATATAGCGGCAAGGTATGGAGTATTTTCATTGCCGATTTTATTACTTTTTATTGAGGGAAAGGAGACTATAAGGGTAGGTAGAAATATTGACTTTTTAGAATTCGAGAAGAGTATTGAAAGATATAATAATTTATTGTTTAACTAGAGATAAATTGTATCACAATGTTTATGCAAATATTTTACCTGAAATACTTTAGAGAAAATGATTTGATACGAAAAAGAACTTATAAGATAAAAATGTGTGTGGATATAAGGGAGACTTATTTATGAAGGTTGGAAGTATTGATGGAACAAATAATAAGCAAATGCAAATGAGTATGGGGACTACTAAAGATAATCAATTACAAGCAATTGAGAAACAGATTGATAATGTTCAAAATCAAATTCAAAAATTATCGGAAAACAAAAATCTATCAGATGATCAGAAGATGGAGAGACGAAAAGAATTGCAACAACAATTACAAGATTTGAATAAACAACTGATGGAAAGAAAGATAGAGATTCAAAGAGAAAAAAGAGAAGATAATGTAAGTAACAATAAAGTTAATTTACATGATACTGCGGAATTTTCTGCAGAAGGTCTTATTAGTGCAAGTAATACTATGAAACAGATAAAGACTACTAACACTGTTAAAACTTCAATAGAAGGAGAAGCAAGAGTGTTAAAGAGTGAAATAAAGATGGATAAAAGTAGGGGAATTAATACGGAAGGTAAAGAATCAAGGCTTGCTAAGATAAATGATAAAGTAAGTGATATAATGAAAGATATAAATAAGGATATTGAAGATATTAATAATACTGTAGATAAAAAAGATATAGATGAAAAACAAGAGGATATAGCGGAAGAAAATTCTAAAAACTTAAAAGAAGGATATCACTCAATAGATGTTAGAGCATAGAAAAGTATTAAGATATTAGGTTGAAAGCTTAATATCTTTTTTTTATTGTTAAAAAGTTAAATTTATTGTCACAAAGTTAAAGGAAAGAACGTTATAAGGGTGAAGATTAATTTTCAATAATTTATATAGGGGTGAGAAAAGTGGATGAAAAGGAACTAGAAGAGTCATTTGTTACCGGTGGCGATGAAGAAATAAATTATGCTATTGAACTTTATGGACAAGGTTTATTGAAATATTGTCATAGTATAACAGGAAATTATCATGATGCTCAAGATATTGTACAGATGACTTTTATTAAGGCATATAGTAAAAGAAAAAAATATAAGCCAGGGACATCATTGTCGGCTTGGATTTATAAAATAGCATATAACACTACTATTGATACAATGAGAAAAAGAAAAGTACTATTTTTTTTAAAAGAAAATGAAGAGGATACAAGTTATATTAGTGAGGATATAAAAGAGGCATTAAAATCATTAACAATAGCTGATAGAGCTTTAGTCTTTAGTAGGGTTATAGAAGAAAAGAGCTATAGTGAGTTGGAATATATTTATGGTGTATCAGCAACTACTCTTAGAAAAAGATATGAGCGAGCGAAAAAGAAGTTAGCTAAGGCTCTAATGGATACTAATTCTTATTATGAAAGATTGGGGGTAACAAAATGAATTTTGATAAAGATGAATTATTAATTAAGGATGCTTTAAATAGTATAGAAACTCCAGGATATAAAATAGATATAAATATAAGAAAAGAAACTAATAGATATAAGGGAACTAGAAGATGTATAGCATTAGCTATAGCGTTGACTATGTTTGTATCAGTGGGGGGTATGGGTGCAACTATACCAAGTTTTAATAGGTTAATATCTAAGGTTCAAGATGAAATAGGAAATTACTTGTATCCGATACAATTAACATCAGAGGATAAAGGTATAAAAACAGAGGTTGTAGCAGCTTATAATGATGATGATATGGCTGTAATATATATTAATATACAAGATTTAGAGGGCAATAGAGTGGATGGAAGTACAGATTTTTATAACTATTCATTTAGCAATGGAGATACATTTGGAGCAGAACTGGTGAATTATGATGAAAGTACTAAAACTGCTACAATGAGAGTTATGATAAATGGAGGAAAGAAATTAAGTAATAAGGATATTGTATTTACATTAAATTCATTTATCAGTGGTGGTGTAGAGCTAGAGGATATTGATACAGGAATTAATATAAGTGACTTTTATACAGAAGAACAAAAGTTTTGTACTTTGAAAGAGGAGACTAGTAGTGGATCAGGAGGAGCTGACTATAAAAAATTATATAGAAATGGTATAGAAAAAATATTACCGTTAGAGGATAAAAATATAGCAGTGCCAGGGGTAGACTTTATGCATATAACTAACATGGGGGTAATTGATGGCGAATTTCATATACAAACAAAGTGGACAGGTACTGGTATTGACGACCATGGCTTCTTCTTTATTAATGATGAAAATGGAGAAGAGGTACCATATAGAAGCGTATATTTTGGTATAAGTAAAGAAGGAAGATTGCTTCAAAGTGATGATAGAGATAATATGGGAAATTACATTAATGGATATGAGTGTCAAGAATTTATTTATGATTTGAAAAGTATAGATATAAATAAAAGCAAGATAACAGCATACATGAAATCTAGTAAAAATTATATTGAAGGAAACTGGAAGACTAAGTTTAAGTTAAAGGCTATAGATGAAAAGAAAGAATATAAATGTAATATTGAAGAAGATAATATTAAGATAAATAAGATGATTTTAACTCCATTAGGACTTACAATGTACGGACAAGAAACTTATCAGTATGACAATGTACCTAAAATGGAAGTAGTATTAAATATGAAAAATGGAACTGTGAAAAAATTAGATTCAGAGATGTGGGATGATGAAAAAGGAATATTACTTAAATGTGTAGGAGATGAAATTATAAAAGTAGATGAAGTTCAATCCATAAGTATTAATGGAAAAACTATTGAGTAAAGATAATATTAGAAATATTTTTTAATAATTTTAAAGTTTTTTCTTTGGATATTGCTAGTGCTACTAGTATGATGCAGGAGATTAAAGATAAAATCCAGTGAGAGAATAGAAATGAAAGCACTGCAAATACAGAAAGTGATTTTAAAAGAAATCGTAACATAAGATTTTCTTCTGATATATATTTTTTATTTAGCATTTTATTTGCATATAATAAAGTTAATATTAATAGTGATAAAAGTATAAATGCTGAATTCATAAAAAGAATCTCCTTTAAATATAATTACGATATTAAAATTATAGATTGAAAAGAAAAATATGTAAATATGGAAAAGATCATATTTAGATTAAAAAATTATAAGATTTATACGATAAGTATTAATGGGACACTATTGAAATAAACAAGGAGCTGTTAGATAACGATTAAATTCGTAAGTAACAGCTTTTTTTCTATAAGTATATATGATTAATGGAAATACTTGAAGTATTCTTCGATACGTTCTGGACCTGCTATAATTTCTCGCCCTATAAATAAAGATCTATCACTTTTAGTTTTTATTTGCCATCTTACTAATACTATTAAACCATTAACTATTTCTAAGGCAGTAATGCTATGAGGGTGAACGCAACTGCCATCGTTAAAATAAGGAGCATGTCCTACTGCGGGAAACATAGGTCTATGTGTATGACCGCATATAAGCATGTGCTTTTCTTTCTCGACCCAATTTGTTAACTTCTTAGCAACACGTTCTTTCTTTACATAATTTTTAGCAGTACTAGTGGGATCATTAACACCGAATATTTCCAATGGTTTCCAAAGGTACCGAACTAAAAACTTGCTAAGCCAACCAAATTTATCGTTAAAGATATCACCTTGATGTCCATGGATTAAAAGAATTTTCTCATCTGTTTCTTGATGTCTTAAAATTAATCCTTCATGAGCTTTTATTCCAGGGAATAATGGAACTTTTACATTTTTGATTTCATCAAAACAACTAAATAAGTTCTTTTCTAAAAATTTATTATCTTTTTTTGCTTTATCATGATTTCCATATATCAAGTATAGTCTTTTAGCATTAAAAAATTTTGATAATATCCAGTATATATCGTAATGTTCATTGACTATATTGCAAAGTTTGTTATTTTCCCAAAGTTCATCTCCATCTCCAAGTTCAATATAAGTAAAGCCTTGTTCGTAGTAATATTCTAAGGCAGAAAAATAGATATTTTGATTTTTAGAAAAATTATCTGATAAACCACCATCTCCACGGTGACAATCACTTATGAAAACTAATTTTGAAGAATTATTAAAAGTAATTTCTTCGGAAGAGTAAAAGACTTTTGAAATACGACTTACTATACTCATAACGCCTCCATAATTAAAAAAATTCACCTCTTTATTAGAATATACCTCTTATTAGAATATGGGACAATTAGTTTTTAATAATTTCCATTCTATGTAATAATTATTTATTATTAAAATTCAATATTATAAATAATAAATACAGATTTATCAATATTCATTCATAAAGTTAATATATTTATTCATAATTGAAGAAAAAAGAAAAAAAATACGAATAGGAAATTAAAACCCTGTTATGTGAAAAATTGTAGAAAAGCTATAAAAAAATTTTATATAATACAAACGCAGCAAGAAAAAATTGCAAAAGTAAACTAATGAAAATTTATATATAAGAAACGAAAGGTGGAAAATAAAATGTTAAGAAATATGTTAATGGGGTTATTAATATCGGCAACAGTTGTAGGTGGAGGAGTTACTGCTTTTAATATTAATGAAGCTGGACAAGTAAAAGAATCATTTAGTAATACAAAAGCTATAGTAAATCAGCATAAAGAATATGAAGGCAAATTACAAGATGCTTATAACAAGTTAAAAGAAAATGCAACAAATAAGGTAAATGAAGCAAATACTAGAATAAATAACAAAAATAAATCTATAGAAGATTTAAATGCTGAGGTTAAAAAATTAAATAATACTATTAAAGAAAAAGATTCTCAAATTAAAAAATTAAAAATGGAAGCAATGATTAAAGATCTTACTATTATTAAGCAAAAACATGAAATAAGCAAATTAGAAAAGGACAAGGCTAATTTAATAGCGGAAAGAGATGGACTAAAAGCTCAAATTAAAGATTTACAAGAAAAAAATACTCAATTACAAACGACTGTTAATGAGCAAAAAAATCAAATTAATAGTTTAAATGCAGAAAAAGCAACTTTACAAGAAAAAAATGAAACTTTAGTAAATAATCTACAAGCAGCTAATGCAGAAATTGAGAATGCAAATAATACTATAGCAGAGTTAAAAGAAGATATTAACAATTTTAATAAAGAGAATGGTGTAACAGAAGTAGAAGGAATAGATGGAAGCTTTAATGTTACAATAAATCAATAATAATTATATTTGATTTTTAATAAAGGTATATAAGGGTGTAGAGAATTAAAAAATGAGTTGTTGCACGTTGTGCTTCAGCTCATTTTTTTATATATAAAACTATTATAATTAAGTGTTGTTATTAAACTATATATTAGTATTGTAAAAAAACATATTTTCAAGCTATATGAAACTGTAACTTTCATTAGCATTTTGAATTAATTATTTTATTTTGAAAAATTATATCTATATTCTAGAGGTGTCATATCAACAAACTTTTTAAAAATTGTACTATAGTAACTTTGATTGTTAAAGCCAACGGCAATAGATATATCAAGTAATGATAAAGAAGTGCTTTGTAGAAGCTCTTTACTTTTTTCTACTCGATAATTATTTAAGTAATTTACAAAGGTTGTTCCAGTCTTATTTTTAAATACAGAACAGAAATAACATTTGTTAATATTAAATTCTGAACAAATATCATCCATAGTTATAGAATCAGAATATTTTTCTTCTATGTAATCAATAGCTCTTGAAACTACTGGTGAAGTTATATTTGCTGAATTTATGTTTAATATATTTGTAATTAAAGATGTTAAGTGATAAAGGTAATCTGAGTTAGTAACAAAATTAGCGTTAGTATCAGTTGATTTATATGGACCTATGACTAAGAACATAGGTTTTTTATTGTCGTAAAATAAAATAGTAGTAATAGTAATATCATCTTCATAATCTAATTGTATTCTAGAAGGCTTAAAATTGAGATTTTTTAAGTCTTCAATTATATTTAGTTCATCAAATAATTGTTGTTCTTTTTCTTCATAGCATCTTTTATATATAATTGAAAAATTATTATCTAATATGGATATAGGAAGATTGAAAAAATTAAAAAAATCCGTTATTGATGATAATGAAGTACTCATAAATAGCTCCTTTCAAGATTATAGTTTGACAAGTTTATTAAATATAATAAAAAAATATATAAATATATTTAAAATATTGTCGTAAAAAGTATGATATTATATCTAAGGTAAATGAAAACTAATATCAATTAGAAAAATATTCAAATACACTTGATAATCAGTATCAATTACAACTATAATTATCTAAGAAAAATATATAAAAGTCAAATATAAACTTAATATTTAGGGGGAAAACATTTATGATAAAAAAGAAGATTACGAGCATCTTAGCTGCAATTATGATATCAACGGCGGTATTAACGACAAATGTACAAATAGCAAATGCACAAGAATTAACAAAGATTGAGAATACAGTTTCAAATTTAGAAGATGGTAATTATACTATAAAAAATAAGACTTCATATGGATCAGATAGCTCTCATGGTGAAGCTATGGCAAGACAAATTGTGGGAGAAGACACTAAAATCAAAGTTGAGAATGGAAAAATCAATGTTACATTAACATTAAATGAAAAAATGTATAATATGCTTGAAAATATTGAAGTTTCATTAGCAGGGCAAAAAATAGATGCAGTAGAGAATAAGGAAGAAAAAACACTTACTTTCTCAGTGCCATCATTAGCGTCAAAAATTGGGGTAAAAGTAGGCGTTAAAGGGATGAATCATACACAAGCATTTACAATTTCAAATGATACAACAACTCTAAAGAAATTAGTAGTAACTAACATTGCTACTATTAAAAATGATGTTGTCTATGGTAGTAGCTTTGGATATCAAATGGTAAGAGGATATTTAAAAGAAGAGTCTAATGTAGTTGAAAAAGAAGGCAAAAACAAAGTTACATTAACTCTTACAAGTGCTAACTTAATGAAGAATTACGAAGTTTCTGTAAATGGTGAAAATACAGAAATAGAAAAAGTAGTTGAAAATGATGAAGCTAAATTAACTTTCAATATGGACAACTTAAGTGATGAAATAAAAGTTAAACTTAAAGTATCTATGGGCTTTATGGAAAAGGATATTGAATTTGGAGTTAACTTATTACAAGATTCATTTAAAATAGTAGATTCAAAAACTGAAGAGGTTCCAGTTAAAGTTACAGGTGGAGATAATAACACTGAAGGTAACCCAGAAGATTCAACTCCAGAAACAGGTAACCCAGGAGAAAGTAAACCTGAAGAAAATAAGCCAGAAAATACAACTCCAGAAACAAGTAAACCAGAGGAGTCAACAAAACCTGGTGATGTAAATACAGGAAATGAATCAGTAGGTACTAAAATCTATACAATAGAAAATGATGTTATTTATGATAATCCTGTTGGATATCAAATGGCAAGAAACTATTTAGAAAAGATATCTAAGGTAGAAGTAATTGAAGGTAAGTATTTTGTTACTTTAACTTTTACAGGTACTGAATATATGAGCAATCATGAAGTATATGTAAATGGAAATAAGATAAATGCAACAGTTACAAATAATAATGGTAAAGCAATAGTTAAGTTTGAAGTTGCTAGCTTAAATGAAGATATAAAAGTAAGTACATATGTAGCACCAATGAGCAGAAATGTTGAATTTGGTGTAGCATTAAAAAATGATACTCTTAAATTAGTAAGTGGTAGTACAGCAGACGACATAACTACAAATGATACTACAAGTGGCACTACTAATAATAATTCAAATAATGCAGGTACCAATACAGAAGCTAATGCAGCACCTGTTATAGTAAAAGGAAAGCTTTACTCCATTAAAAATAAGGTTACTCATGAAAATGCTACTGGACAAGCTATGGCTAGAAAGTATTTAAATGATACATCTTATGTTGAAGAAGTAAATGGTAAGTACTTTGTTACTTTAACTTTCACTGGAAAAGAATTTATGCAAAAACATGTTGTTTATGTAAATGGTAAGAAAGCTAATGCTACTATAACTAATAGTGGAGATGAAGTAAAAGTAAGATTTGAGGTATCAAAATTAAGTGATTCTATCAAAGTTAGTACTTATGTAGTTCCGATGTCTAGAAACGTTGAGTTTTCTGTTGAATTATTAGAAAATACTTTAACTTTCATTAAGGAATATGATGTTGAAAATGGAACATTACCTCAAACAGGTAGCCCAATAAATCCTGAAACAGCAGCGGCTTTAGGAACAATACTTTTAGGGGCAGGGTATGTTTTAATAAAGAGAAAATAATTAGTTTTATCACACTAAGATAGTGATATGTAGGGGCTGTCACACAAATGAAGGAGTGTGGCAGCTTTATTCAATTTATAGAAATAGGAGAAGTAAAAATGAGTATAGTTAAAAATATAAAAAAGATAATGGTTGGATTTCTAGCATTAATGCTAACAATTGCTTTTTCTACATTAGCTTATGGAAGCGAAGATGTTAAGAGTGGAGTATATCAAGTTAAAAATAGTGTTTATCATGAATCAGAACTAGGTATGTCTATGTCTAGAAGTTATTTAGATGATACTATGTTAGTTAAGATCACAAAATCAGAAGTAGTGTTTACTATTGGTTTTTCTGGAACATCATATATGAATAATTACAGAATAGTTATTGATGGACAAGAAGTTCCTGTTGAAATAGTAGAGGAAAATAAGGATGCTGGAACTATAAAGGTGCAAGTTAAGGCAGCATCAAAAGATGTAGATATGCAAGCAAAAATATATGTTGATCCAATGGGAAGAGATGTAGAATTTTCTATAATTCCTGATTATGAAAACATGACTTTAGTAGAAGCTATCGAGGAAGAAGATAATACTGAAGATGCTAATGCTGAGGAAGCAAATGTTGAAGAAGTAAGCAATGACGAGGTAGAGGTAACATCTTTAGTAGAACCTAGAAGTGTTTCAAAAGATAATAAAGATAAGTCAAACAGTAAGACAGCAGTTATTGTTATTGGTGCAATAGTAGTTATAGCTGCAGGAGTAACAGCATTAAAGTTTAAGTTAAAAAAATAGTGGAGTGAAATAAAATATGAAGTATAGAAAGATTGTCAGTTTACTTATATCAATTTTAATGTTAATTGCATTAGTTGGTTGTGGTAGCAGTGATAGTAAAGAAGCTAAGAATGAAGCTTATGGAGTTGTAGCGACATCAGTAGCAGTTACTGAAATCTTAGATGCTTTAGGCGTTAAGGTTGTAGGAGTACCGACAACATCTTATGAGTTACCTGAAAGCACAAAAGGTGCTACAGAAGTAGGAAATCCTATGAGTCCAGATTTAGAGATTATTAAGTCATTAAATCCTAGCGTTGTGGTATCTGTAGATACATTAGGTTCAGATTATATAAATCTTTTTAAGGATAACAATATTCCAAGTGAATTTGTATCTCTTGAAAGTTTAGATGGACTGAAAGATGCTATCAAAACATTAGGAACACGTTTTGATAAAAATGATAAGGCAACAGAATTAATAAATTCTATTGAAGAAAAAGAAAATAAATTTAAAGAATCAGATACAAAAGGTGAAGATGTTCTTGTGCTTTTTGCGGCACCGGGATCTACAATGATTGCTACACCAAAGTCTTATATAGGAAGTTTGGTGGAGATAGTTGGCGGTAATAATATAGTTAAAGATGATAAGAGTTCTTATGTAACTTATAGTAAGGAAGAAATATCAAAGTTAAATCCGAAAAAAGTATTAGTTATGATGCATGCTATGCCAGAGCAAACAAAGGCGGCTTTAGAAAAGGAATTTAAAAGTGATACAGCATGGCAAAGTATAGAGGCTATAAAAAATAATAATATTGTGTACTTAGATAATACTTATTTTGGAATGAGCGCAAATCTTAAGGTAATAGAAGGTCTAGACATATTAAGAGAGATAGTTGCTGGAGAATAGTGATGAAGAAAAAAAGATTAATATTCATTATGGCTTCGTTTATATTGTTAATAATGATGATTTTAGTATCGTTAAAGTTAGGTAGTTTAGAAGTTAGTTATGGTGAATTAATAAAAGGAATATTATTAGGTAGTAACGAAGGCAATGTAGGTATAATAAAAGATTTAAGAATGCCAAGGGTAATTATTGCAGTTTTAATTGGTGCTAATTTATCTATAGCAGGGGTATTATTGCAAGCTGTTATTAGAAATCCATTAGCAGATCCATATATAACAGGTATATCTTCAGGAGCTTGTGCTGTAACAGTGTTTTTTATGGTATTTGTACCTGGTGTTGTAACACTAAGACCATTGTTTGGATTTTTAGGTGGATTAATAAGTTGTATTATTGTATATTTTATGGCATTTAATAAGGGGCTATCTCCTATAAGAATAGTTTTAGCAGGTGCGGCTTGTAATGCATTATTAGGTGGTTTTTCTTCTATGTTTACTATTAGTGCTGGACTTGGTTCTGCTAATATTCAAAAGTGGATGATGGGTAGTCTTGCTACAGTAACATGGAATAACGTATTTATATTAGTTATCTACTCTATAATTGGTATTACATTAGCATTATTATTAAGTGGAAAATGTAATATATTAATGCTTGGAAGTAAAAATGCTAAAAGCTTAGGGGTAAATGCTGATTTGTATATGATAATTGTGACATTAGCAGCTGTATTTTTAGCTAGTATTTCAACTGCTATAGCAGGGGTTATTTCTTTTGTGGGTCTTGTAGTTCCTCATATTTGTAGAATTCTTGTTGGTTCAGATCATAAATATTTAATTCCATGTAGTGGTGTAGTTGGAGCTATTTTAGTATTATTTTCAGATACCATAGGAAGAGTTCTTATGGCACCTTACGAAATACCAGTAGGAATAGTTACGGCTATAATAGGAGCACCATTCTTCTTATATCTTTTAAAAAGGAGTAACTTAAAATGATAGAAGTAAAGAATATAGAATTTGCGTACGAAAAAAATAAATCTTTTATAGAGAATCTTAATGTTAATATAGAAGAAGGAAAAGTTACTACAATACTTGGACCAAATGGAAGTGGAAAATCTACATTACTTGGTATAATTTGTGGATTAAACAAAATTAGTAATGGAGAAGTGTGGATAAATAATAAAAACATAAAGAAGTTATCTTATAAAGATTTAGCAAAGGAAATTGCTACAGTTCACCAACAAAATTCTGTACCAGAAGACATAACTGTTGAAGAATTAGTGTCTTATGGTAGAACACCATATAGAAAGCATTATAGAGGAAATGATGAAGAGGATAATAATATAGTAGAGTGGGCTATAGAAAAGACAGGATTACAAGGTTTAAAAAATAAAGCTGTTATGAGTATGTCTGGTGGTGAACGTCAAAGGGTTTTTATTGCCATGGCATTAGCTCAAAAAAGTAAGGTACTATTCTTAGACGAACCAACTACTTATTTAGATATATATCATCAAATTGAAATATTAGAATTAGTAAAAGAATTAAATGAGGAATATAACTTAACCGTCGTTATGGTACTTCATGATATTAATCAAGCTATAAAATATAGCGATAATATAATTGTTATGAAAAAGGGAAAAGTAATTGATTGTGGAAAATCTAATGAGGTTATAAACATGAAACTACTAAATGAAGTGTATAACATTGGTGGATTTATACAAGAACATCAAGGTGAAAAGTATTTTATTCCTTTAAAATTAACTAATAATTAATGAAAGGAACTGTCGCACAAAGGAGTTAGAGATCAGAGTGCGGCAGTTTTTTCAGCAAAATAGAATGTCAAGGCACAGATGCATGGCACAAGTGTGAGGGCACAAGGCACAGGTATATATCAGTATACAGTTGTCAGTGCACAGTGCACAGTGATTGTAACTCTAGCCGTAGGCAGGACTATAATATTTTACCTTTGGGGAAAATTAATCGAAATAGAAGGAGGTATCGCTAACAAATTTTCATTTGTTAATGCGACACCTCCTTTTTTATATAAAAAATTTAGTTAGAGCCTTTTCTTAATAAATACTGTGCCACCTAATGTTGTTAAAAGTGATGCTAAAATTAAAAGTGTTTTAGTATTTATAGGGGAACCAGTTTGAGTTAGACGTTTTATATTATTTTTATCATTGTTATTAGTATTATTTTTAGTATCATTAGTATCGTTAGTATCGTTACAGTTATTGTCTTCGGTATTATTTATAGTAGTAAATTTATCTATAGTATATACAGTCATATTATTATCATCATATACTGATAAATTAGTCATATCTTTATTAACTTCATATTTTTCCATAAGTTCATTATTTTCTAGTTTAGAAACAATTTTTCTACCATCTGCATTTTTTAATGCCCATAGGTTACCATCTTTATCAGTTGTAAGTTGTTTTATACTTCCTGTATATTTTTTATCTAAAGAAAATTTATTTCCATTAAAACTATAGCTATTTAAAGTAAAATCTTCACCTAAGAAGTAGAAATGATTATCTACTACATATATATTGGATTGAATATTTTCATTAATAGAAAATCTAAGTAGATTTTTATTATCTACAATTATTAAACTTACTGATTCTCCATTATATTCAGTAATAAATGGTCTATTTTTATTGTCAAAGTCAACTGATATTGTATTTGTACTTAGATATTGAAAGTTGTCATTATAAACTCCTGTAAAGAAATTATTTGGATTATTTTCTTGTGGTCTCATAATAAAGGTAGTGTATTTAGTACCTTTTAAATCGTATTTTTCTTCAAAAGAAAATGACTCTATATTATTGCTATTATAATTGGAATTAAATTCTTTATTTACTTTTTTAGTAACAACTTTCTTTATTGAATTATTTTTTTCTATTTCATCTGCATGAGTATAAAAGGCAGTAGTATAAGTTGTATCAAAGTTATGATATAATTCGCTATCTACAACGTAGCGTGGGTCATTATTTTTAAAGTATACTATATTATCATTTCTATTAATAGCGTAAAAATAAGCATGGTTAGCATTTCCAAATATTTTTTTAGCATTGTTGTTCTTCAAGTGATATAAAGAATACGTAGAACTTGGAGAATAGTTATAATCGTCATATGAAAATGCTAAACCTGTATCTTTATATTGAACTACTGTAATTATATTATCTAGAGTTGAATAATCCATATATTTTTTTGGAGCATTTTCTTGAGCATATGCAACAGTTGCATTTATAGAAAACAATATTAGTATTAAGTATGACATAAGCACACTTGTTAGTTTTAATAAATTTTTCATGTTATTTCCTCCTTGTTATCAAACAAAAATATTATGTATTAATGATTACAAGGATTATTATAATAGGATGTTATTGCCAAAAATATAAAAGTTGTTTCCAAGGTATTAACAAATACAAAAAATATAAAATTAAACCATAATATAGATGATTTACAGTTAAACGTATAAGAAATATAAAAAGTGTCTTTACAAAGTTCGGGGGAATTCTTTGTAAAGACACTGTATAAGGAAGTTAAAGTTTTAAATTATTTTATTTGTGTATGCTAGTATACATCTTAGTATTATACGCAGTAATGTTGTTATCATCGTATATTGATAAATCATATAAATTTTTATTAATTTCGTATTTTTCAATTAAGGTATTAGCGTATAACTTGCAAATTATATTACTATCATTGCCTATTTTTAAGGCCCATAAGTTGCCGTTTTTATCAGTGTGTATACTATGAATTTCTTCATTAAAGTTTTTGATCAATGTGCATTTACCAGTTATAGCATTATATCTATATTTAGATAGACTGTGTCTATTTAATATATATAGATGATTATTTACTACGTAAACATTTGATGAAGAGTTTTTTGGTAAGTTAACTTTAATCATATGTTTATTATTCATAATCATTAAGGTACTAGTAGATGGTTCTTGAATAACGAGTCTGTTTTTATTATCAAATGATATATAAGGTACAGATATTGAATTTGAGATGTATTCTACATTATCGTTGTAAACACCATGAAATTGATAATTGTAATTTTTATCGATACATAGAGAAAAAGTGGTATATATATTTCCTTTATAATCACATATCTCGTTAAAATTAAAATATTGTATTTCGTTAGCATCATAGTTAGTATTATATTTTTGATTTACTTTTTCAATAGCAACTTTTTTATTTGTTAAGACTATATTATCTTCACTATCTTTTTTTGTTACAGATGAGTTGTTAAAGTCATAATAGTATTTTGTTAATATTTCTGAATTATATTGATAGGTTGAAAAGTTTACTATATTATCAGAGCGAGTTAGATTTGATATGTTGTTGCCAACTAAGTTATCAGATACTTTATTATAGTTATTATTTTTTAATTCATATAAGTCATAATGACCACCGGCTAGACTATAATTATAATTATAATTTAAATTAGGAAAATGATTAGAAAAAACCAAAGCCTTATTTTTGTATTGGACTATTTTTTCTATTTGATTTTCATTAGAATAATTTAGAGTGGAATAATTTAAATACTTTTTTACGTTCCTTTTCGAGAACATTTCTTTTGCATTTACTACATTGCTATCAACAATAGTAGATAAAAGAAGCAAGTATGCCAAGGACATACTTAAGATTTTTACTATTTTTTTCATTTTAGTACCTCCTAATATATTTTTCAAATCAATTTTATAAAAAATATGTTACCCAAATTAGTAAAAGTATTTCTAAAATGTTACCAAATAAAAATATATTTATAAAAAAACTAAAAATAGTGATAATAGTTCTCAATATCGTTAAAGATAAATTTTATAAAACTATTTAATATTATAAGGAACAAAAGATAGATAGGAGATACATATGAATAAAAAATATATAAGAATAGTTTTAGATATAATTATGGCTATAATTTTACTTAGCTTAATGAGAATAAAGATAACAGGAATGTTTTGGCATGAAGTTTTAGGAATTGTTATTTTATGCATGTTTATTATTCATGTATGGAGTAATTTAAGAACTTTTAAGGCTATGCATAAAGGAATGAAAAATAGACGACTTACCTGTAAAGCTATGATTAATCATTGTTTAAACTTGGTATTATTTTTACTAGCATTGGTAGCTGTTATAACAGGAATTTTAATTTCATATACAATTTTGACAAACATAACTATTGCCAATAGAGATATTGTTGCTATAGTTCATAAAATATCAGCAGCATTGTTATTTGTTGGCGTTGTAATCCATATTGTATTACATAGAAAGCATATTAGAGGAAAAGTTAGAAACGTATTTGGAGTGTAAATTTGACGATTATTTAGAATAATAAGGAGAGAAACAAACATATGATGATAAATAAAAGGTTAATTAACTTGTGTAGTGAATCAAAAAAATATATTGCATTAACTATATTTGTTAACTGGCTAGCTGTTATATGCAATATATTAACGGTATTATTAATTGGACAATTTATAAATAGAATGGCAGAAGGACAAAGATTAGTTCTTGATAATAATAATTTAATAAGTGCTATGTCTCAGTTTAATTTAGTAGGTAATATATCACTTTTAACAGCTGTTATATCGATAATATGCTTATTAGCAATAAGATATACATGTAATATTTTATATGCTAAATTTTCTAATGCAGCATCTGCTGGTGTAAGAATTAAACTTAGAGAACTTATATATAAGAAGTTATTAAAGCTTGGGGGAGGATATAGCAAAGTTGAAAGCACATCTTCTGTTGTACAAGTTACTGTTGAAGGGGTAGAACAATTAGAAATATACTTTGGAAAATACTTACCACAATTTTTCTATTCACTTTTAGTACCGGTAACATTATTTGTATTTATTAGCTTTATTTCATTAAAGGCAGCGTTGGTATTTATACTTTCAGTACCATTAATACCAATTTCAATTATTGCAATTATGAAGATTGCTAAGAAAATTTTAAAGGATTATTGGAAGAGTTATTCTGATCTTGGTGGAACGTTTTTAGAAAATCTTCAAGGTTTAACAACTCTTAAGGTTTTTGATATAGATGAAGAAAGACATAAAAAGATGAATGAAGAAGCTGAGGGCTTTAGAAAAATTACTATGAAAGTTCTTAGTATGCAACTTAATTCTATAACTATAATGGATTTAGTAGCTTTTGGAGGATCAGCAGCAGGAACAATAATGGCTTTATTCCAATTTAGAAATGGAGAAATAGCTGTTGGTAGTTTAATTGTAATAATTCTACTTTCATCAGAATTCTTTATACCTCTTAGACTTTTAGGGTCATATTTTCACATAGCTATGAATGGAATGGCAGCATCAGATAGAATGTTTGGAATTTTAGATGCTGAAGAAAGAGAAAAAGTTGCTTGCAGTAACAATGATATTAATTTTGATAAAGTATCTATAAAAGTAGAAGATGTTCAGTTTAGTTATGATGGTGAAAGAACAGTTCTAAATGATATTAATATGAATATTAATGAAGGTGGAGTTGTAGCTATTGTAGGTGAAAGTGGTTCTGGTAAGAGTACTATAGCATCTTTAATTTTAAATAATTATAAGGTTACAAAAGGAAGAATATTATTAAATAATATAGATATAGAAAAGGTAGCGTTAGATGACATATATGAAAATATAGCATTAGTATCTACTAATAGTTATATATTTAATGGAACTATTTTAGATAACTTACTTATGGCTAAAAGTGATGCTACAGAAAAAGAAATAGAGGAAGCATTAAAGACAGCTAGATTATATGACTTTGTAGAAAGTTTAAAAGATGGATTAGATACTAATGTTGGTGAAGGTGGTAATAATTTATCTGGTGGACAAAAACAAAGATTAGCATTGGCTAGAGTTATTTTAGCTAATAGAAAGATGATAATTTTTGATGAAGCTACCTCAAACATAGATGTTGAAAGTGAAGAGGCTATTTGGGAAGCAATTTATGAGCTTTCTAAGGACAAGACTGTTTTAGTAATATCACATAGATTAGCAAATGTTAGAGATGCAAAAAATATTTATGTT
Organism: Clostridium bornimense; assembly: GCF_018917145.1. Classification (GTDB taxonomy): domain Bacteria; phylum Bacillota; class Clostridia; order Clostridiales; family Clostridiaceae; genus Clostridium_AN; species Clostridium_AN bornimense_A. The sequence continues at coordinate 24,688 of NZ_JAHLOD010000017.1, read as the reverse complement.
ATGAATAAAGGTTCATTAGTTGAAAGTGGAACACATGAAGAGTTATATGCAAAAGAAGGACATTATTACGATATGATAAATAAACAAAATCAATTAGAAAAAATAAGGGAGGCTATATAGGGTTATGAAAAGAAGATCAGGCTTCCAAATAATGAAGAGATTAATAGTAGAGTTAAAACCTCTTGCTCCTATTATGTTCATAACTATAACTATGGGCATATTAGGCTTCTTATCAGCTATTGCAATTGCAAGTTTTGGCGCTGTGGCTATAGGAGCATATATAGGAGATATAACATTTATATCTTTTACTGGCGCTATGGTTGTTATGGCAGTTTGTGCATTACTTAGAGGTTTTTTAAGATATGGTGAGCAATTATCTGGGCATTATATAGCATTTAAAATTCTTTATTTATTAAGAGATAAGGTATTTACTCATTTAAGAAAATTAGCACCGGCTAAATTAGAAGGCAAGGAAAAAGGAAATCTTATTTCACTTATTACTTCTGATATTGAGCTTCTAGAAGTGTTTTATGCTCATACTATAGCACCTATTGCTATAGCTATTGGGACAAACACAATAATAGCAGTAATACTATTTTTAATAAATCCATGGTTTGGAGCATTATCAGTAATATTCTATTTAATAGTTGGATTTGTTATACCATATGCTTCTTCAGCCTTAGCAAAGGATGCCGGAGTAGAATACAGAAATATGTTTGGAGTAAGTAATAACTATATTCTTGATTCTTTAAGAGGATTAAAAGAAGTATTATTATTCAAAAATGGTGATAAGAGATTAGAAAAGATTAATGAGAATTCTAAGAAGTTAAATAAGAGTCTTGATAAGATTAAAGAACATGAGGGTATCATTAGAGCGATAACTGATTTAGTTATAATGATTGCTATTTTAACATTTGTAGTAGTTGGATTTGTTCAATATTCTAAAGGTGATCTTTCACTTACTATGACATTAGTAGGAATTGTAATTATAGCATCTTCTTTTGGACCTGTAGTAGCATTAAGTAACTTATCTAATACGTTACTTCAAACTTTTGCTTGTGCAGAGAGATTATTTGCGCTTTTAGATGAAAAGCCACAAGTAGAGGAAGTTGTAGATGGTAATGAAATTACTGGAGAATCTATTGAGTATGATAATGTAACTTTTGCTTATCCTGGTAGATCTGAAAAAGTATTTGATTCAACATCTATAGATATAAGAAAAGGTGATAAAGTTGCCTTAATTGGAGAAAGTGGTATAGGTAAAAGTACTTTTATTAAGCTTATTATGAGATTCTGGGATGTAAATGAAGGTAGAGTTAATTTAGATGATAGTAATATAAAGAATGTAAATACAAAGTCTCTTAGAAAAGTACAAACTTTAGTTAGTCAAGAAACATATCTTTTCAATGAATCTATTGAAGATAATATAAAGGTTGGAAAGTTAGATGCAACTAGAGAAGAAGTTATAGAAGCTGCTAAAAAGGCATCTATTCATGAGTTTATTTCAACACTTCCTAAGGGATATGACACTAAGGTAGGGGAACTAGGTGGTAATATTTCTTCAGGAGAAAAACAAAGAATAGGTTTAGCTAGAGCCTTCTTAAAAGATGGTGAAGTGCTAATTTTAGATGAACCAACAAGTAATTTAGATACATTAAATGAAGGCGAAATATTGAAGTCTATTAAAGAAAATTGTGAGGATAAGACTATACTTCTTATATCACATAGAAAATCAACTACAGCTATATGTAACAAGGTGTACAAGTTGCAGAATAAGAAATTAACTGTAAATTGAGGTGTAACGACATTTGGGAAAAATAGATAGAGAAAAGAAAACAGTAAAATTAATGATAGAGATTTATTGTAGAAAGAAACATGGACATAAAAAGGGTGAATTATGTGAGGAATGTAGTGAGCTTTTAGAATATGCTCATAAGAGATTAAGCTACTGCAAATTTGGAGAGAATAAGACTACTTGTGGAAAGTGTCCAATTCATTGTTACAAAAAGGATATGAAGATTAAAATTAAGGAAGTAATGAGATTTTCAGGTCCAAGACTTATAATTTATAATCCAGTGGAATTAATAAAACATGCATTAAATAAATAATGAGGTTAGGAATGAATAAAATAAAAAAAGTTTTATATGTAACGGTAGGATTTATAGCATTTGCATTGGGAGCAATAGGTGTAGTACTACCAGTATTACCGACAACACCATTTTTGTTATTAGCATCGGTATGTTTTGCAAAAGGGTCAGATAGGTTTAATAACTGGTTTGTTAGTACTAAGATATATAAAAAGCATTTAGAGTCATTTGTTCAAGAGAGGGCGATGACATTAAAGCAGAAAATAGTAATATTGGCTTTTGCTGATACTATGATAGCAATACCTTTTATCATGGTTGATAACTTAATGATGAGAATTACACTAATTTTAGTAGTTTCTTTTAAGTTGTATTACTTTATATTTAAAATAAGAACAATTAATCCTAATGAGATTGAAGCAGAAGGATAAATAATATAAAAGGAGGTGTCGCATTAACAGATGAAAATTTGTTAGCGATACCTCCTTTTATTATGGCAGAAAACAGAGCACAGGTTAGATGGCACAGGGCACAAGTAAGGTTAATTTTCCCTAAAGGGAAAATATTTTAGTAACTGTGCCTTGATATCTACCTGTGACTTGTGACCTCATACTTGTGCCATGCTTTTGATCTATCAAACTTACTGAAAAAGCTGCTATACTCTCGTATCAGATCCATTTTTATGAAAAGGATAAAAATGAAGAGACATAACTGTTACAATATAAATAAGGGAGATGATAATATGTGGATTGCATATGCTTTTGGATCAGCATTTTTTGCTGGTATAACAGCTATTTTAGCTAAGATAGGTGTTAAAAATGTACAATCTAATTTAGCAACAGCAATAAGAACTATAGTAGTATTAATATTTGCGTGGATGATGGTATTTGTAGTTGGGTCATATGATAGTATAGGTAATATAAGTGGATATACTTTTACTTTTTTAATACTATCTGGACTAGCTACTGGGGCATCGTGGATATGCTATTTTAAGGCGTTGCAATTAGGTGATGTAAATAAGGTGGTTTCTATAGATAAATCTAGTACAATTTTAACTATGATTTTAGCTTTCATTTTGCTTGGAGAAAATATATCTGTATATAAGTTTTTCTCAATGATTTTAATAGGGGTAGGGACTTATTTAATGATAGAGAAAAAGGAAAATGAAAAGGGACATGTTGAAAAGAAAAGTTGGCTTATATATGCAGTACTTTCTGCAATTTTTGCTAGCTTAACTTCTATTTTAGGTAAGATAGGAATTGAAAATGTAGAGTCTAATTTGGGAACTGCAATAAGAACAATAGTAGTGCTTATTATGGCGTGGCTTATTGTTTTTTATAAAGGAGAACATAAGGAGATAAAAAATGTTGATAAAAAAAGTTGGTGGTACATTGGATTTTCAGGTATCTCAACTGGGTCATCATGGATATGTTATTATAAGGCATTGCAAGATGGAGAAGCTGCAGTAGTTGTGCCTATAGATAAGTTGAGCATTTTAGTAACAATAGCATTTTCATATTTTATTCTTAAAGAGAAAATATCTAAAAAATCTGGATTTGGACTAGCACTTATTACTATTGGGACAATGTTATTGGTGTTTTTGTAGATTAATGTCTATGTTACAAAATAGAACAACAGCACAGAGACTAAAAGATAGGTTTGAGGTTTCTGTGAGAACTATTATTAGAGATATAGATACGCTTTGTATGGCAGGAATACCAGTAGTATCAAGTTAAGGTGCAGATGGAGGATATGAAATTCTTGAATCAGTAGTATCGAGATAACTACTCAGTACAGTTGAATTGATCTGTTAGCAGATTGTACTGAGGTAAAAATAAAATATTAATAGTAGTTTATATATTAACAGGAGTTTTTATTTCATTATTAAATAATTTAAGTGCAAGTTATTATAAAAGCTTATACAAGGAATAGATAATAGGGCAATGGCGGGGAAAGGAATATTGTTTGACTATTACTTTACTGTTATAAGACAGTTAGTACCATCAATAATTTTTAGTCTAATTTTTATATGGTCTATTAGTAAAACGATTACCTATATTATATTAGCAGGATATACTGTAGTTTTTATAGTTACAAACTTATTATTAAAGATTTTATATAAATTTAAAGAGAATATTTTATGTAATGAGGAAAAAATAAATCATTGCTTAGTGCGAGGATTTATGGAGATGGTTGTCTTTAGGATTAGTGGGACATTTAAAAAAGAAATAGAAAAGACAATGTCAGCTAAATCGGAATTGATTGAATATAAAGTTAAAATGAATCTTATTCATGAGGCTTTTTTTACGATATTTGCATTATTAGTTACGTTTATAAAGATAGGAATTATCATATATGTATGGAAGACTAAGGCTATTTCTATTGGATCAATAATTGCATTAATCACTTTAGTTGATAATGCATATACACCTGTGGCTATATTTAATGTATTGTTTGTGCAATATAAATTAGATAAGGTAGCTTTTAATCGTTTTAAGAGCTTTCTTGATTCGCTAGAAGATAAGCAATTGAAAGATGGACATGTAATAACAAAGCTAAATGGAAAAATATCTGTTGAAAATTTATCTTTTAGTTATAGTGAGAGAAATATTTTTAGTAAACTTAATTTTGAAATTAGTAGTGGTGAAAAGGTAGCTATTATAGGGGAAAGTGGGTCAGGAAAGTCAACAATAATAAAGCTGCTTATGGGTCTATTAAAACAAGATAAGACTGTGATTTTCATAGCTCATAGATTAAATTCAATTAGAAACTTTAAGCGTATTATCGCATTTAAAGGTGGGGATATTGTTGCTGAAGGAAATTTTGATGAATTAATGGATAAAAGTGATTACTATATAGCTTAGGAGAATAGCTATTTGTATTTGAAGATGTTAATGGAAAAAAATAAAAAAACTATTGCAATATGGTATTAGATACTATATAATGTGTAATACAAGGTAAATAATACTATATAAAAACTTTAATTTTACCTTTTAAATAAAGGGGGCTCATTATATATGATATATAAAATAAATTTAATGGTGAAAAATGCTAATAATTTTGACAATATAAAAGGTTTATTTGAAAGCAATATATTTAAAAAATGCAATGCATTATCTGTTACATTAAGAGACGAGGTTGCAGATGTTTCAAAAATTAATTATTGCAGAGATTTAATTAAAAATAACACTTCTATATTTTCTAATTTTAAAGGGAATAATTTTCTTACTAATGCTACCAACTTATCTTTAGAAGATTCACCAGAAGAAGCATTAAGAGAAGTAATGATAATTTACGATAAGTTGAAAAATGAGTTTATAGGAAGACAATATTTAACTTTAGCAGCATGGGTAATTTATAATGCAAAAGAAAGAGTTACTTATGATGATGCCATTAGAAGAATGAGAAAAGCTTATGAGATAATGAAAAAAAATCATTTCTTTTTGACAGGTAGTGATGATTATGTTGCAGCAGCTATGATTGCAACAACATCAAATAATGTAGAGGAAACTTTAGAAGAAATTGAGAAATGTTACAATATATTAAAAGCTAATGGTTTTTGGGGCAATAATAACCTTCAAGCACTTTCTCATATTTTATCTTTAGGTAATGGTTCAGCTGAAGAAAAATGTGAAAAGGTAATATTATTAAATAATGTACTAAAGGGAAAAAGAATAAATATTAGAAATTATGCATTGCCTTTGCTTGCAGTAATTACCTTTGTTACAAATGATTTTGAAGGTTTTTCAAATAAGTACATGATGGCGCTAAATGAGTTGAAATCTCATAGTGGTTTTGGCACTTTTTCATTAAATTCAGAAATAAGAAGCATGATTGTAGCTGCTTTAGTTTGTTCTAAATATCTTGATCAGTTAAAGATAGAAGATATTGATAATATGAAGATAATTGAGGCAACAAATAATACTGCTTTAACTATAGTTACAGCTATGCAAGCAGCAACAGCAGCAGCTTGTGCAAGTGCAGCAGCAGCGGCTTCAGCATCATCAAATTAATAAATAAAAAAGTAGTGTGATTGTTATTCACACTACTTTTTATTTAAGAAACAAATTTCTCAAGTTCAGTATCATATAAAGTTTCTTTTTCTAATAATTCTAATGCAAGAGAATCTAAAATATCTTTATTTTCACGTAATAATTCTAATGTTTCTTCATATAAATTATCCAAAAGTTTTTTACATTCTTCAATAACAGGATTTCCATAACTTCCATAAAGAGAACCAACACTAGATAATTTAAGAAGACCAAGGGTTTCACCCATTCCATATTCTGAAATCATCTTTAAGGCTATATCAGTAGCTTGAGAAATATCATTTTCGGCTCCTGTGGATATATTGTCTTTTCCAAATATAATTTCTTCAGCAGCTCGTCCACCAAGCAATACTTTAATTTTATTTTTTAGATAATCCATCTTATGATAATTTTTATCTTCCGGAATAGTTAATGTATAACCGCCGGCACCTTTTGTAGTAGGAATTATCGTTATTTTTGATACTTTATCTTTTGGGAGTAAAACCATTGAAACTAATCCATGACCAGCTTCATGATAAGAAGTAAGAAGTTTGTCTTCTTTACTTAGATAGCTTCTTTCCTTTTTATCGTATCCAGCTAGTGTAATAGAGTATGCTGTTTCTATATGATTATTAGTTATAGTATCACTATTATCTTTTGCTGCAAGAATAGCGCTTTCATTTACTAAGCTTTCTAATTTTGCACCAGAGAAATAAACTGTTTTTTCTGCAATAGCTCTTATATCTAAATCATTATGAGGTTTATTTTTTAAGTGAAGAGAAAGTATTTTTTCCCTAGCATTTACATCAGGGAGAGATACTTCAATATGTCTATCGAATCTACCAGGTCTAAGTAATGCATCATCTAACATATCGAGTCTATTTGTAGCTGCAATAACCACAATACCTTCTTCTTGTCCAAATCCAGACATTTCTGTTAGTAAGGCATTAAGAGTTTGATCACGTTCATCATTATTCCCGCCACCTTTACTATTGCCTCTTTTTTTACCAATAGCATCAATTTCATCTATAAAAATTACAGCTTTTCCATGAGATTTTGCTTTTTTAAACAAATTTCTTATTCTTGCGGCACCGACACCAACATATACTTGGACAAAGTCTGAGCCACTTAGAGCGTAAAATGGAACACCAGCTTCACCAGCTACTGCCTTGGCAAGCAATGTTTTTCCAGTACCAGGAGAACCATAAAGAATAACACCTTTAGGCATTCTTGCACCATATTTTTGATACTTTTCTGGATTCTTCAGAAAATCTACAATATCCATTAAACTTTCTTTAGCTTCATCGTTGCCAGCTACAGAGTTAAAATCTAAAGCAGCTTTTTTATTTTTACTAAAGTCTTCTACATCAATAGATGTTATAGAGCCAGAACCATTACGAGCTTTTGATATAAGCATAAACATTATTGTTAGTAATGATAATACAAAAATACCTGAAGGTAATGTTTTTATAAGTGGAGGAATAGTTTCATCTTTTACTTTTATATTATTTAATAGTAATGTTTCTTTTAAATTATCATTGTGGGGGTTATCGGTAGAATATTTTTCACCACTATTTAAAATTACAGTCATAGTAGAGGATGTATCCATTATTACTGTAGATATATTATGAGAATTTAAATCTTCAATAAAGCTAGAATAATTTTTAATAATGGAAGTTGTAGTATTAGAAGCAATTATTATCATAAATATCAATGAGAATATTGCTGTAAATATAGGAATAAGAATAGAATTCTTTTTTAATTTATGCATTTATAGGCACCTCCTAAAAAGGTTTTATAGAGCACTTGAAATGTATTATACACTTTTAAAATATAAAGTCTAATTTTTTTCATAAGTTATTCCAAGGGAAGTGTTGGATAAAAGTTAAATAAGCAAAGATTATGTATAAAAATGTTGAAAATAGAAAAATGTAGTAGTATAGTCTAATATGTAAGAAAGGAGAAAAATATGAAGGAGAAAATTTTAAACTATATTACAAAGTGTAATAAAAAGAAGATAGCAATTATAAGTGGTATAAGTATGATTTTCTTTTTTGTAATTTTAACATTATTTATACTTAATTATAATACTGAAAGTGAAGCTAAAGATACGATATTAATTAATTCTAAAAATAACAATAGAGAATATTCAGTAAAAGAAGTAAAAAATGATGAAGTAGTAGTAAACAAAGTTGAAGTACAAAATAATGAGAAAAGTAACGAAGATACTAATAGTGAAGGTAAGGCAGATAAAGAAGAGAAAGTTGTACAATCTACTACCAAAGGAGAAGAGGAAAAACAACAAACGAATATTGTGAAACAAATTGGAAAGACACAACAATCACCTAAACAAACGACTTATATAAGTAATAACTTTAAATTGGCGATAGACTTTCCAGCAAATTGGGAAAATAAATATACTGTTGTTGAAGATGGCACTAATTTAATGGTGTGTTTAAAAAATGTTACTTATGGTGATGGATTGTTCTTTTTAATAACTAATGATTTAACTCAGTATGATAATGGAAATCATTTAGATAGAGTTGGAGGCAGAAGAGAAGTAGTTTCAAATGGAGTTACGTATACAATTGGAGCGTATCCTGGAATGTCAATAAGTGATGAAGATCCTAATTTTCAATTATATATGCAATTAAGTAGCGATGTAGCATCTATAGTAAGTACAATTAGAGCAATTTGAGAATGAGGCTTGTGTGTTATTGGTTAGTTAGTCATAATGCATAGCCTTATTTTGTTGAAGATTTTTGATATTGAAAATAGCAAATGAATAATATAAAATAATAATAAACAATAATAAACAATACAACTGTAATTATCTAAAGAGGAAATTAGGTAGGAGGAATTTAGATGGCAAAGATAAAATTTGTTGCTACTGATATGGATGGTACTTTATTAAATAGCAAAAAGGAAATACATGAAGAATTTTATGAAGTTTTTAAGGAAATGAAAGAAAAAAATATAATTTTTGCAGCGGCTAGTGGAAGACAATATTATAGTTTGTTAGAAACTTTTGATAATATAAAAGATGATATGATGTTTATTGCAGAGAATGGAACATTTGTAATGTACAAAGGTAAGGAGATAGTTACAAATACTTTAGATAGAGAATTGGCAATGGAACTTGTTAGTATTGCAAGAAAAGTTGATGAGGGTTATACAGTTTTATGTGGAAAAAATTCTGCTTATATAGAAAGTGATGATAGTAGATTAGTAAATGAGGTATCAAAATATTACAAAAGGTATAAGATAGTAGATGATATAACTACTGTAGATGATGATATATTGAAAGTTACTATATGCGATTTTAAAGGTGCTGAAGAAAATAGTAATAATTATTTTACTGAATATAGAGACAAGGCTCAAGTTACAGTGTCAGGAGAAATATGGCTTGATATAACAGCTAAGAATGTAAATAAGGGGGTAGCTATAAAGGAGATACAAGATCTATTAGGAATTAAATATGAAGAGACAGCAGTATTTGGTGATTATTTAAATGATTTAGAAATGATGAGTAGTGGATACTATAGTTATGCCATGAAAAATGCTCATGAAGATTTGAAAAAGGTTGCAAGATTTATAGCAAAAAGTAATGATGAAAATGGGGTAGTAGAAGCTATAAAAGAACTTATAAGATAATTTGAGGTGATAAGTTTGTTTAATTATGTTGGAGATATAAGTACAATATCTCATTATATAATTACAGAGTTTTTAAAAGAGAAAAATGTAGCTGTTGATGGTACTTTAGGAAATGGACATGATACAGATTTTCTTAAAGACAATTTTAAAAAAGTATATAGTTTTGAAATACAAGAAGAACCATGCAAAACTTATATGAATAAAAATATAGAAAATGTTGAAGTAATAAATGATTCACATCACTTATTAAAACAATATATAAAAGAACCTGTTGATTGTATAATGTATAATCTAGGATTTTTGCCTGGAGGCGATAAGAAAGTTACTACATTACATGAAACTTCGTTAGAAAGTATAAAAGCAGGATTAGAAATTTTAAGTTCTGGTGGGATTATGACTATCTGTTTATATAGAGGACATGCTGAAGGTAAAGAAGAAGAAGGTTGTATTATACCGTATCTTAAATCACTACCTAAAAATAAATATGGCGTAATGGAGCATTGTTTTTTAAATAGAAGTGAAGTAGCACCTATGCTTTTAGTAATTGAGAAAAAGTAATAATAGAAATGCATACATTTTTTATAGATGGTAATAGAAAGGGACTAAGGTTATTAGGTAATAAAACTTTAGTCCCTTATTTTTGATTAGTTAAACTTTTTTATTTCAGCTATTAATTGAAGATATTTATTATTTAAGATTTCTTTTTTTGATAAATCTTTTTCTAGAGAAAGAAGAGATAATACTTCGGACATTTTATTTTCTAAAAGCATTTTTTCTTCTAGAGATTTTCGTACTGATATATCAATATTTTTAGTAGATGATTCAATATATTCTTTATAAGAACCACGGAAGTCTTTGATTTTTTTATCTTCTATAAATATAAGATGGTTACAGATGTTTTCAACAAATTTTATATCGTGAGAAACTAGTATTAATGTTTTATTCATATTAGAAAGTGCAGTTTCAAGGCTTTCAATAGATTTTATATCTAAATAATTTGTTGGTTCATCAAGGATCAGTAAATTATTATCACTGAGAAGGATCTTACAAAGTGCTACTTTAACTTTTTCTCCACCGCTTAATGATGATACATTTTTATAAACCACATCACCTTTAAAACCAAATCTATCTAAATTAATTCTTATAAAGCTTTCATCATAAGAAGAATCTACTTTTATATTGTTTAAAATATTTGTATCATCATTCAAAATTTTTTGATTTTGGTCAAAGTATCCTATTTTAACTTTGCTATTTATTTTGATATTTTCATCAGCGTTTTTAATAATTTCTTTTAATAGAAGTGTTTTTCCACAACCATTATTACCAAGAATACCGACCTTATCACCTTTTTTTATAGAGAAATTTATATCTTTTATAAGTAGTTTAGACGAAGCATATAAATTATAATTTTTTATTGAAATAGGTGTCTTAGTAACTAAATCTAAGTTTTCTTGAACAGTTATTTTAATTTCTTTTGAAGTAGTAGGTTTCTCTACAATTTCTAAATGATCTATTCTTTTCTGAATATTTTTTATTGCATTATCAATTTTCTTTTTTCCTTTTTGACCACCCATTTTACGATGAAGTCTTGCTTCAGAGTTTCCCATACGTTTCGGAGTTTTTTGAATTCTATTTTCTAAATGTTCCTTAACGGTAATGGCATTTTCTAATCTATTTTTTTCCTTGATATAAGAATTATATTCTTTTTCTTTTCTTGCAAAATCCGATTTTTTAAGGCTTAAATAATTTGTGTAATTTCCTGGATAGATATTAATCTTCCCATTTTCAATTTCTGCAATTGTATTACAAAGACTATCTAAAAAATCTCTATCATGAGACACTAAGAGTAAAGCCCCATTATAATTCTTTAGTGTATTTTCAAGATTACATATACTGTCTCTATCTAAGTTAGATGTTGGTTCATCAGCTATAAGTAATTCTTTATTTTCTTTTAAAGCATTGCTTATTCTGATTTTGACTTTTTCACCACCAGAAAGATAATTTCTATATTCTTTAGGTGCATTTATATTTTTATTAAGTTCATTTTTAGATAACGTATCAATGGAATCTTCATTTTGGATTATATATGAATAACTATCAGTTAAGAAAATACTACCATCATCAATAGTAATTAATCCTAAAATTGATTTTATAAGAGTTGTTTTTCCACAACCGTTTTCTCCAATTAAACCTATTCTATCTCCAGATGAAATCTCAAAGTCATTTATATCTAAAATTAATTTATCTTCATAATATTTTTTTAGTTTATCTATTTTAATTAATAACAAAAAAATCCCTCCTTAATATTTAGGAGAGAGTAAAATTGCGCAAAAAAAATGGTATAGTAGTACAATGTGCAATTTACTCTCTAAAAACAAACACAACAATAATACCTTTTAATAAAGGCTTAAAAAAATTTATTGTGTTTAAATCTAAAAAGAAATTACATTCTCATTGTTCCAAATACCTCGTAACTTTCATAATATTTTTCTTTATTATACCATATTATTCTGCTTAATAAAATATGGTATAATTTTTATAATTAGTGACAATAATTTTACTAAAGATAAAGATAGGAATGAATTTAATGTCAAATGATATAAAGAAAAGTATACACCATATTCATGATAAGAGTTATAAAGATTTATATTCAAAGAAAGAAGTAGCAGCTGATTTATTTAAGAGACTATTAAAAGAAGAATGGGCAGAAGAGTTAACAGCAGACAAATTATCTTTTGTTACTAAGTCTTTTGTTACAGCAGATTATGAAGAAACAGAATGTGATGTAGTATATAAAGCTACATTAAACGATGTTGATATAATATTTTATATATTAATAGAATTTCAATCAACGGTAGATTATAGGATGCCATTAAGATTACTATTTTATATGTGTGAAATTTTAAGAGATGATGCTAAAAATGCGAAACATAGTAAACATGATAGAAATTTAAAAATTCCAGCAGTGATTCCTATTGTTTTATATAATGGTTCAGAAATTTGGGATGTACCAAATGAATTTAGAAAAATAATTTATAATGAAAATTTATTCAAATCTTCTTTGTTAAATTTTACATATGATGTAGTAGATGTTAATAATGGTTTTACAAAAGAAGAATTAGTTAAAAGTAAAAATGTTACTTCAGCTATTTTTCTTTTAGACCAAAAAATAGATGCATTAGAATTTCTACAAAGAATAAAGGCAATAGCATTATTTTTTGATGGATTAAGTAAGACAGAGATTTTAGCAATAAAGAATTGGATTAGAAATACTGTATCAGATCAGTTGGCAGAATCAGCTATAAAAATATTAGAAGCAGATAGAAGGGATGTGGAGTCAATGGTATCTAGTAACGCATTTATTCTTGAGGAGATGAAAGAAGAAGCAGAGAAAAGGGGCTTAAAAATAGGTATAGAAGAGGGAATAAAACAAGGAATAGAGCAAGGAGAAAAAAATAGTAGGGTACACATAGCAAAAAATCTTTTGGATGTTTTAGAAGATGAAATAATTGCTATTAAAACTGGATTAAGTATAGAAGAAGTACGTAATTTAAGAAATCAGTAAAATATAAATAAAGTTGCTAAAGAATTAAAGTATTCCTTAGCAACTTTTTATTATTTTAATAAATCTTTTACATAGTTAGGTAAAGCAAAAGCACCTAGATGTAAGTCTGTATTATAGTATTTAGTAGCTAGTTCAAGTTCATTCCATTTTGTAGCATCGAAATCTTTAGTTGGATGTAATGCTTTTGATGCAAAGCAGAAAATCCAATGGCCAGATGCATAAGTTGGCATATGATATTGGTAGGCTTCACAAATATTGAAGATTTCATTTAGTTTAGAGAATGATCTAGTCATCTCTCTAGCGTTGTTTGGATAATATGGACTTTCACATTGATTAATTAATATACCTTTTTCAGTTAATGCATTATAGCAGTCGGTATAAAATTCTTTTGTAAATAAGCCTTCTCCAGGACCGATAGGGTCTGTAGAATCTACAATAATTAAATCATATAGATTTTCTTTTCCTTCTACAAATTTTATTCCATCTTCAAAGAATAAATTTACTCTTGGATCATCTAATTTATTTGATGTAAATGGTAGATATTCTTTAGCAACATCAACTACCATTTTATCTATTTCAACCATATCAATTTTTTCAATTGTATTATATCTTGTAAGCTCTCTTACAGTACCACCATCACCAGCACCGATAACGAGAACATTCTTTATATTAGGATTAACAGACATAGGAACATGAGTGATCATTTCATGATAAATAAATTCATCTTTTTCTGTTATCATTGTCCAGTTGTCTATAACAAGGACTTTTCCAAATTCATAAGTGTCTAATACATCTATTTTTTGAAAGGCACTTTGTCCAGAGTAGATATGCTCTTTAACCTTCATAGAAAATTTTACGTTGTCAGTTTGATTTTCTGTATACCATAATTCCATATTCATAATATTCACCTTATCCTTCCATTTTGTAATTCATTTCAATGTTATCATAAGATCCATTGCCAAAAGTTTTTATTTTATCTATCAACCCTCTAGCAACTTCTGTAGATTCACTTCGCTCAGATTTAAGAGCTTTTTCAAGATATTTAAACCCATCCCATGGATTAACTTTATCTCCACAAGTAAATAAATCTACAGATGCAAAGCCAAATTCAGGCCAAGTGTGAATAGTAAGATGTGATTCCTGGATTATTACAGCACCGCTGACACCCCAGGGATTAAATTTATGAAAACAACTTTGTACAATTGTTGCTTTAGCTTCAATCGCCGCTTGCTTCATATGTTTTTCGATAAGTTCATGATCTTTTAGAATCTCCTTATCGCAATTATAATATTCCACTAAAATGTGTCTACCTAATTGTTCAATTTTCATTAATAAATCCCCCCGTAAATTAAAATTATTTCTATGCAACAGATAAATATTTTAAAAGTAAAAAACCACTACTCATAAAACCTCCTAAAAATTAATAAAAGTTTAGTATAAATAAACTTATTGTTAATAAATATTAAATAATTACCGTATAATATTTTAACAGGAAAATTATTACTAGTCAATGATTTTAAATGTTTATAATATATTGTTTTTCTGCATAAAAGTTTAAATGATAAGATGATAATGCAAAAAAAAATAATAAATATGGTATTAAATAACATATATGGGGCTTTGAAAAGATAGTTAATAGGAAAAACATTACAAAGCAAGTCGATTAGAGAAGATAAAAAAGAAATGGAAGCTTCTAAATGAAGATATCAAGCTTGAAATAAGATATTCACCTTATAGAAAAAGGGTTACTTCGTAGAAATCATATAGCGATTACTACAGTACCATTTAAGTTAGAAATTTAATAATAATAAGAAACTAGGTTATAGCAGTATAAGCCTAATTTTTTTATTTTGCGTTAAAGTTTATGTAAGCAAGAGTATGTGGAATATTATGGAATTTTTACGCGAAAAAATGTAAAGAGCTAAAGAAAAAAGTAAAAAAAAACGAGAAATAATATTGAGGGGGAGAATGAAAAATGAAAAAAATTGAAAGTATATCAAAAAAAATATTTTTATCAATAGTAGGATGTTGTGTATTTACAGCAACAATAATTACTTTATTTATGAGTTATGTTAGCAAGGATATAATAGCTCAAGAGGCTGAAAAGTATTTATTACAGATATCTATAAATAAAACAAAAGAAGTAAATGAAGTATTAAGTAATACAGAGACGGTAGTTAATAATATTGAAAATATTGTAAGAAGTACAATGGATTTAAATCAATTAGATAGTAGTGATGAATATATAAAGAAATATATAGGTTCATTAGATACTTATGTAAAAAATATTGTAGAAGATAACAAAGGTTTCTTAGGAACAGCTATTATAATAAATCCAGAACTTACATCAGAAGCTATCCAATTAATCTATGAAAAAGATAAGGATAGCAATAAAGTAAGCAAATTAAATAAATTTTCAAAAACAGATTTTAATGAAAGTAACAAAGAAAAGAATATGAGTTGGTATTATAATCCTGTTAATAGGAAGGAAGCGATATGGAGTGATCCACATACTGATGACAGTTCTGATAGTATGAGAATGGCATATACAAAGCCTGTATATATTGGAGATACTCTTATTGCAGTAGTAGCGGTGGATTTATTTTTTGATGACTATAAAGATATGATAAATGAAGTTACTGTATTTAATAATGGATATGCATTTTTAATGAATAATGAAGGAAATTTTATTGTAAATAAAAATTATAATGAAAAAGAAAATATAAAAAATGTGTACTCAAGTAATGTAGACTTGTTAGAAGTTAATGAAGAAGCTATAAAAGTAAAACAAGATGGCAAAAAATGCATTGTTGCCTTTTCGAAATTATACAATGGAAATATAATGGGAGTAATAGCAGAAGAAAAAGATGTTCTTAAAATAATTAATAGGGGAATCTTAGTTTGTGTTGCTATAACTACTATATTGTGTATACTTGTTTCTATTTTAGCAATAGTAATAGTAAGAAAGATAAGTAGACCTGTTGAATTTTTAACAAATTTATTAAAAGAAAAGGCTGAAAATTTAAATTTTGCAGAAAGTGATGAAGAGAATACTGGAAATATTTTTGAAGGTGAAGTTGCTATTATGAATAATGCGTTAGTAGAGTTAACTACAGCTATAAGAACATCACTTATCGAGATTAAAGAGTGTTCTAATAATACAACTAAACAATGTGATAATTTATATAGTGCAACAGAAGTATTATCAGATACTGCTAATGGTATAAATGAAGTTATGATAGAGTTAGCTAAAGCAGCAGAGGAGCAATCTAATGATGCTCAAAGTGGAGCAGAGAAGCTAGAAAATTTAACAGGTAAGATAGAAGAAATAATTGAAGTAACAGAGGGTGTAAAGAGAGAATTTAATGAATCTAAAGAAAATAATAAAAAATGTAGTAGTTCAATTACTAGATTAGTTAGTGATATCGAAGCTACTATAGAAATAGGAAATAACACTAATAAGAGTATAAATGAATTAGCTAAAAAATCAGATATGATTGGTGAAATAGTTTCAACTATTAATAGTATATCTGAAGAAACTAATTTATTAGCATTGAATGCCGCAATAGAAGCAGCAAGAGCTGGAGATGCAGGAAAAGGCTTTGGTGTTGTTGCTGATCAAATAAGAAAGTTATCTGAACAGACAGCAGATGCTACAAAGCAGATAGCAAATATAATTAATGAGATAGTTAAAGAAATTAACAATACTAAAATTAATATGGAAAAATCAACAAGTACTATTGATAATATGAGTAATTCAATGAATGAATCAAAAGAGGTTTTTGAAAATATTGAAACGTCATTTATTAAATTAACTAGCGAAGTTGAAAGTTTAATTGAAGATATTAATTATATTGATGAAATTAAAGAAGATGTAACAGCATCAATTCATGGGGTTATTGCGGTGTGTGAAGAATCAGCAGCGGCAACAGAAGAAACATCAACGACAGTAAGTGAACAGTTATATCATGTAAAAAATGTTAAATCAGTTGCAGATGATTTAAGTGAAGTAGTTAAAAATTTAGAAGAGACTATAGAAAAATTTATTATTGAATAAATATAATCACTGGCAAAACTTAAATAATACAAAGTTTTGCCAGTTTTGTTTTAATAAGATATATTATTAGATTTGCACCATTCTATAGCAATTTGTTTATAAGATTCTTCTTTGAATTTATACCAATTATCAATTAAATCATTATTTTCTACAAAATCTCTAAAACGTCTAAAGGCACCTTTACCTGATATTAATGAAAGTAATTTTTCTTTAGTAGATTTATCTTCAATAGAATAAATAAAGTTTTCCATGATACTATAATCATTAATATCATATTTTTCAGGAAGAGATATGTAGTTCTCTGGATTACATTCGATATCATATTTGGATTTTATGCCATCTTGAATCCAATCCGGATAGTTTTCTAAGTTTTCCATAGCTTCAAAAACATCAAAAGGAAGATTATCATTAAATAATGTAACTATAGTTTCTGTTTTTTTATTATAAAATGATTCTATTTCATCAGATATATCTTCTATAGCTTCTATTAATTCATTTAAGTTAATTTTCATATATTCACCTCAATATTTTATGTATATTTAATATAATAAACATATATTTTCAAACTATCAATAATATAATAAAAATTCAATAAAAAATAAGAAAATATATTGATTTATTAAAATAATAAGCATATAATAATCAATATAGTAAAGAAATCGTAATTTTATAAATACTATGATAAAGAGAGTAAATTCGTTGATAAGTTGTAGAGAGCAGATGATGGTGGGATATCTGTACAAGTCATGAATGGAAGAACACTTTGGAGTAGCTAACCGAAATTCTTATATGATGGGAAGAGTAGACTTAGACGGGATCACGCCGTTACAAGTGAAGGGTATCGAGTAAAATCTGTACCTTTGAGCTGGACTTTAATAAGTCAAATGGGGTGGCACCGCGGTATTTTAAAATCTCGTCCCTGTATATATCTATATGGTATATACAGGGATGAGATTTTTTTATTATATAACAAAAATAAAAAAGGGGGCTAATTATATATGGAAAGAGTGTATATTAAAGATTTAAAAGTGTCAGAGGAAGAAGTGTTACTTAGAGGTTGGGTACACAAAATAAGAGATTTTGGTCATATTGCATTTATAATGCTTAGAGATAAATCAGGGATAATACAATTAGTATGTGAAAAGGAACAAATAAAAGGATTAAGATTAGAAAATTCCATTGAAGTTGTTGGGGTAGTTAAGGAAAATGAAAAGGCTTTAAAAGGAATTGAAATAGAAGTTTCATCTATAGAAATAGTTGGTAAAACTTATTATGATAAATTGCCTTTTGAGATTCAAGGTTATAAAAATAAAACAGGTCTTGAAACTCAACTTGATTATAGAACAATAAGTCTTAGAATTCCTAAGGTTAAAGCAATATTTAAGGTTCAAGGAGAAATAGAAGAAGCATTTAAAGATTACTTTAAAAGTCATGATTTTGAGCAAATTCATACACCTAAAATTATAAACTCAGGTACAGAAGGTGGATCTGAAATGTTTACTGTAAATTATTTTAACAGGAGAGCTTTTCTTGCACAGAGTCCTCAATTTTATAAGCAAATGATGGTGGGGGCAGGTTTTGAGAAGGTGTTTGAAGTTGGACATGCTTATAGAGCAGAACTTCATAACACATGGAGACATTTAAATGAATATGTAAGTTTAGATGTGGAAATGGGATTTATTAAAGATGAAAGTGACTTAATGGATGTAGAAGAAGACTTTTTAAGATATATGTTTAAGCATCTAAAAGAAACATGTAGTGAAGAGTTAAAACTTTATGGTGTTGAAGTTCCAGAAGAACTTAAGATTCCAAGAATTCCACTAGCAGAAGCTCAAAAGATGTTACTTGAAAAGTACGGCAAGAAATCTCCAGTAGGTAATATTGACCATGAAGGAGAAGCATTACTTCATAAATATATAAAAGAAAAGTATAATAGTGATTTTGTATTTTTAACAGAATATCCAGTAAGTAAACGTCCAATGTATACTATGGAAGATGAAAAAAATCCAGGATTTACAAAGAGTTTTGACTTAATTTATAAAGGCCTAGAAATAACTACTGGTGGTCAAAGAATTCATGATTATGAAATGTTAAAGGAAAGAATTGTAGGAGCAAAAATGAAGTTAGAAGACTTTGCATTCTATTTAGATACATTTAAGTATGGAATGCCTCCTCATGGTGGATTTGCTATAGGTCTTGAGAGAATTACAATGAAGGTATTGGAATTATCAAATATAAGAGAAGCGGCATTATTCCCAAGAGATATAAAGAGATTGACTCCTTAAAATAATTGTTAGAGGTGAATAAAATGAAGGTTAGTATAGATGAAGTTAAGTATATAGCTAAGTTAGCTAAATTAAGTTTTTCAGATGATGAAGCAAAAGAATTTGCAGGTGAATTTGAAAGTATATTAGATCAATTTCAATATCTAAGTGATATGGATTTAGATATAGATGGTGAATTAGAAAAAGAAAAATTAGAACCAATTGTAAGAAAAGATGAAGTTAAAGAATTTGATTGTAAGGATTTATTTAGAAATGTTAAGGATATGCAGGACACTTATATTAGAGTTCCTAAAATTATTGAATAGGGGGCAGAAGTTATGGGTATAGCGGAAACTGTTGAAAAAATAAAGTCTGGTGAAATAACTAGTGAAGCACTAGTTAAAGAGTATATAGATACAATTAAAGAGAAAGAAGATACTATAGGTGCTTTTATAACTCTTTGTACTGATGAGGCGTTAGAAAGGGCTAGAGCTATAGATGAAAAGATAAAGAAAGGTGAAGCTACAGGAGCTTTAGCAGGAATACCTATTGCAATAAAGGATAATATTTGTACAGAAGGTGTTAAAACTACTTGTGCATCAAAAATGCTTGGAGATTTTGTACCGCCATATGATGCAACTATAATAAAAAAGATAATTAAAGAGGACGGAATTATTATAGGTAAGACAAATATGGATGAGTTTGCAATGGGTTCATCTACAGAAACATCAGCTTTTAAGAAAACTTTGAATCCTAGAGATATCACTAGAGTTCCAGGTGGATCATCTGGTGGTTCAGCAGCAGCAGTTGCAGCAGGGATGGCACCTGTTTCATTAGGATCAGATACTGGTGGATCTATAAGACAACCAGCAGCTTATTGTGGTGTTGTAGGGCTTAAGCCAACTTATGGATTAGTATCAAGATTTGGATTAATTGCTTTTGGATCATCTTTAGATCAAATAGGACCATTTACGACTTCTGTAGAAGACAGTGCTTATATGCTAAATATATTAGCAGGAGAAGATGATTTTGATTCTACTACAACTAAGGGATTAGAGAAGAAAGATTATACTAAGGCATTAGAAGATAGTATAAAGGGAATGAAGATAGGAGTTCCGAAGGAATTTTTAGCAGAAGGACTAGATGAAGAAATAAAGGCTTGTATGTATAACAGTATAGAGGTTTTAAAATCATTAGGAGCAGAAGTAGAAGAATTTTCTCTTCCTATATCTAAGGATGGACTTGCTGCATATTATATTATTTCTTCATCAGAAGCAAGTTCAAATTTATCAAGATATGATGGAATAAGATATGGATATAGAACTAGTGAATTTGATTCTGTAGATGAACTTATGGAGAAAAGTAGAACTGAAGGATTTGGAGATGAAGTAAAGAGAAGAATTATGCTTGGAACTTATACTTTATCTTCAGGATACTATGATGCTTATTATAATAAGGCAGAAAAGTTTAGAAAAAAATTAAGATATGAATTAAAGAAAGTATATGAAAAATACGATTTAATATTATCACCAACATCTCCAGTATTACCATTTAAGATAGGTGAAAAGAATAATGATCCTGTAGCTATGTATTTAGCAGATATATATACTATCAATGTTAATTTAGGAGGAAATCCTGCTATATCACTTCCATGTGGAGTAAGTAAAGAAGGATTACCAATAGGACTTCAATTGATTGGGGATCATTTCTCAGAGGAAAAAATATTTAAGGTAGCTTATAGCTTGGAAAAAGCATTAGCTCTAGATTTATAGGAGGGGACAGGGTTATGAATTTTGAAACAGTTATAGGATTAGAAATCCACGCAGAATTAAAAACTAAGACAAAGATATTTTGTTCTTGTTCTACAGAGTTTGGAGCAGAGCCTAATGCAAATACTTGTCCAATATGTATGGGGTTACCGGGAACATTGCCTGTATTAAATGAAGAAGTAGTTAATTTAGCAATCAAGGCAGGAAAGGCACTTGGATGTGATATAAATTTATATAATAAAATGGATAGAAAAAATTATTTTTATCCTGACTTACCAAAGGCATATCAAACATCACAATATGATATTCCAATATGCTCAAATGGATTAGTAGAATTTAATTATGAAGGTAAAGATGTAAAGGTTAGATTAAATAGAATTCATATTGAAGAAGATGCTGGAAAACTTGTTCACGTTGAAGGAGAACCAGTTTCATTAATAGATTATAACAGAGTTGGTGTACCACTTGCGGAAATAGTAACAGAACCAGATATAAGATCAGTTGGTGAAGCTGTTGCATTTATGAAGACTTTAAAAGGAATATTAGAATATGCTGATGTATCTGACTGTCGTATGGAAGAAGGGTCATTAAGATGTGATGCTAATATATCACTTAGACCAGTAGGACAAGAAGAGTTTGGAACAAGAGTAGAACTTAAAAATATTAACTCTTTTAGGGAACTTCAAAAGGCGTTAGAAAAGGAAGAAAAAAGACAAAGAGAATTATATCAATTTAATGAAGGTCATAAAGTAGTTCAAGAAACTAGAAGATGGGATAGTGGAAAAGGAAAAACTATTCCAATGAGAACTAAGGAAGAGGCTCATGATTATAGATATTTCAGAGAGCCAGATCTTGCACCTATTATAATAAGTAGTGAACAAGTTGAAGCTATAAAAAATAGTCTTCCAGAAATGCCAGATGAAAAGAGAGAAAGATTTTTAAAAGAATATTCATTAAGTGAAAAAGAAGTAGATATTCTTATAGGGGATAAGGGTCTTGCTACTTACTTTGAGGCGGTTGTAGGTAAAGGAGCAACACCAAAGATAGCAGTAAACTGGATTTTAGGAGATATCCTAAGAATATTAAAAGAAAAGAAATTAGAATCAAAAGATATAGCTGTTTTACCAGAAAAATTAGCAGAGCTTATTAAGGTTATAGAAGCTGGTAAGATAAGTACTACAGCTGGTAAGGAAGTATTAGATGAATTATTTGTTACTGATGATGATGTCATGGATATAATTGAAAAGAAAGGTCTTATGCAAATAAGTTCTTCTGATGAGTTAGAAAAAATGGTGTTAGAGGTAATTGCTAATAATCCTAAGTCAGTGGAAGATTTCAAGGCTGGAAAAACTCAAGCTGCATCATTCCTAATGGGACAAGTGATGAAAATGAGTAAAGGAAAAGCAAATCCTAAAGTGGCTAAGGAAATGATTGATAAAAAGCTTCAAGAAATGTAATGATAGTATGGTGTTAGAAGGTTTAGGCTGTCGCAATAACAAATAAAAATTTGTAGGCGAGAGCCTTTTTTAAAATTCACAATTGTAGTGGGGGCTGTCGCACAAAGGAGTCAGAGATCAGAGTACGGCAGTTTTTTCAGCAAAATAGAAGTGCAGGGCACAAGTATGAAGGCACAAGGCACAGGTAGATATCAGGGCACAGGTATGAGGGCACAAGGCACAGTGGTGGAGGAAATTCCCTTTGAGGAATTTCTGAGATTTTAATTGGCACAATTTTGTGTATAGAATAAGATAGTTTCCTTAAGATATTTATATTTGATATATAACTATTACGGGGGGCTAATGAAGGTTGCACCTTCATATAGCTTGTACTAGGAACTTATAATTTGAACACACTTAAGTATAATAGTTTTACATATGCACTAGATATATCTATAAATACAATTGTAACTGGCCGTCTGCAGGACTATAATATTTTCCCTACAGGGGAAAATTAACATTCATTGTGAATTGAGAACTGTCTGAATTGCGAATTGAATATATGATATTTTGACCACAGGGGAAAATTAACCTTACTTGTGCCTTGTGCCATCTAACCTGTGCCCTACCTTGTGCCATAATAAAATGAGGTATCGTTAACAACTTTTCATTTGTTAAGGCAACACCTCCTTGGATATCATATATAATTAAAGCTTATATACTGTGTATAATTAGTGAAGGGTAAAATATATATAAGAGAGTGTAATTATATAGATGTATAATTATAGTAGAGAACAATAATTTTTTTTAACTTTAATACATTATTTGACTGCGTATCATAATGAGGATGACGATATTTATATAAAGAAAATAAACTAAATAAATTAAAAAAAATATAAAAATATTATAAAAACTATTGATAGCGGATAATAATTATTATATAATAGTTAATGTAAACAAAAGAATTTCAAACACAAAGGAAAAAAGTAAATAATTTAATTGAGATATAAAAAGTTAAATAAAATGTTATGGAGGGAATTTAGTTATGAAAAAGTTTATTTGTACAGTATGTGGATATATTCATGAGGGAGATGCAGCTCCAGAATTTTGCCCAATTTGTAATGCAACTGCTGATAAGTTCCAAGAACAAGCTGGAGAATTAAAATGGGCTGATGAACACAGAATCGGAGTGGCTGCAGGTGTAGATCCAGAAATATTAGAAGGATTAAGAGCTAACTTTACTGGAGAATGTACAGAAGTTGGTATGTACTTAGCAATGAGTAGACAAGCTGACAGAGAAGGATATCCAGAAGTAGCAGAAGCATATAAGAGAATTGCTTTTGAAGAAGCAGAACATGCAGCTAAGTTCGCAGAATTATTAGGGGAAGTAGTAGTAGCAGATACAAAAGCAAACTTAGAAGCTAGAGTTGCAGCTGAATACGGAGCAACAGAAGGTAAGAAGCAATTAGCAACACTTGCAAAACAACAAAATTTAGATGCTATACATGATACAGTTCATGAAATGTGCAAAGATGAAGCTAGACATGGAATGGCATTCAAGGGATTATTAGAAAGATACTTCACTAACAAATAGTTTTAATATTATATAACCTATTAAAAAAGATGAGGCTCTCGCAATATGATATGATACCTCTAAAGTAGACATGGTAAATAACCAAAATCTACTTTGGAGGTATTTTTTATGGGAAAAAAATATAAATATTCTTTTGAAGATAAAATCAAGGCATCAAAAGATTATATTTCAGGAACTAGAAGTTGTCGTCAAATATGTTTAGATCTTGGAATTAAGTATGGTAATACTCGCGGTGGT
>NZ_JAHLOD010000016.1 GCF_018917145.1 Clostridium bornimense | reverse complement strand
CCCTGTAAAATTTTGGAATCAGAATGAGCTTTATTAAAGTTACCCTTTTTTTAATAAGACAAACTAGAAAATTTCCAATTTTAAAGTTTTTTTATCTTGACATATTACCAGTCGTCTTTTCTGTAGGCATTCTGCCATTAATCCATTCTGTAATCATATTTCTATTAGAAAAATCAAAAAAAATAACATTGGGAGATAAGGATATTTTTTGAGCTTTATTTAAAATGTTAAATTCTTCTTTGACATCTGGATAAATATATGCAGAGTCAGCTATACGGAGAAAGTAATTTTTATTATTGTGAATACATTTATAATTGCTATTATTTAGACCTCCGATGGAATGAAATTTTACATTTTTTGTTTTTAGAATATCTTTAATTGATGATGGTACTGAATTATCCATATGAAACAACCTTTCTTTATATACATATAAATAATAGGGATTATAAGCACAAAAGTAAATGGAATATATAGGAAATATCTATTGCAAAATATATAATTTAGAATGCAAATAACATAATTAATTAGAAAAAATTTGAAAACAATACAAAAACTATTGTAAAAAAATTAAAAATAATGTAGAATAAAATCATAATATCAAATAAATAGAAATGAGACATTAATATGGAAAAAAAGATAATAGCAGGTATAGCAGCTGCGTTGATAGTTATTAGCGGGTGTGGAAAAGGGATAAGCCATGATTATAAATATAAAAAGAGCAATATAGAAAATATTGATTATAGATATAGTATGAGAGAATTTGTTAAGAAAATAAGTGATTATTCAAAAGAGAAGAATGATAAATTTATTGTGATACAACAAAATGCTGAAGATATATTGCCAAGTAAAAGTGATGAGAGAGAGGAATATCTTAAAGGGATCGATGGAATAGGAAGAGAAGATGTAAATTATGGTTATGATGAAGATAATAAGGAAACTGATAAAGAAATAAAAAAAGAAATGATAAAGAATCTAAATGTATTTAGGGATAATGGTAAGAAGGTATTAGCAGTAGATTATTGTTATGACAAGGAAAAGATGTTGAATTCGTATAAAGATAATGAGAAATATGGATATATTTCATTTGCTGCTGATGAAAGAAATTTAAATAATATACCTAAGTTTCCAGAGAGTATATATAATGAAAATTCAAATGATATAGAAACATTAGATGATGCTAAAAACTTTTTATATCTTATAAATCCAGAAAAATATCAGGATAAGAAAGATTTTATAAATGAAATAAATGAAACTAATTATGATGTTGTTATTATTGATGCTTTTTTCAATAGTGATATAGAAAAATACACTAAGGAAGAAATTAATAGTATGAAACATAAGAAAAATGGTGGAAAGAGATTAATTATAAGTTATATGAGTATAGGTGAATGTGAAGATTATAGGTTCTATTGGAATGAGGAATGGAAATCTAATAAACCTAAGTGGTTGGAGTATGAAAATAATGATTGGTCTGGCAATTACATTGTAAAGTATTGGAACAAACAATGGCAAGATATCATTGTTGGTAAAAAAGACTCATATATAGATAAAATTTTAGATATGAATTTTGATGGAGTTTATTTAGATATAGTAGATGGATATTACAATTTTGAAGAATAAATATATAGAGAAAAACTAAGGAGGAAAAGATGAAAGCATTAATTGTTGGAGGATGTGGGTTTATTGGCTCAAATGTTGCAGATAGATTATATAAAGAAGGATATGACATATATATAATAGATAATTTATCTCAAGGTAAGAAGAACAATGTAAAAGTAAAACATAAATTATATAAACTAGATTCAAAGGATCCTAATTGTGAGAATGTTTATAAAGATAATAAATTTGATGTGGTAGTATACCTACCAGACGTAACAAATGAAGGGGTAGAAGGACTAAAAGATTCACTTCAGTACTCTAGTATAAATGGAGTAAAGAAATTTGTATATGTGTCTACTACAGAACTATACAAAAAATGTGATGAAGTAATAAATGAAGAAGTAGAGGTAGATCCTTTAAATACAAAGTATATAGATATATTAGTAGCTGAAGAGTATTGTAAGATGTACGACAAAAAGTTTGTTATGGATGTATCTATATTGAGAACATCTACAATATACGGACCAAGAGAAAATAAAAATGATGAAAGTGGAATTATTCATAAGATATTAAGTTCGAATATTACTCTTAATAAAGAAGCAATAGTGAAGAACAAATTTAAAGAATTACTTGCTGATAAGGATTGTATTTATATTGATGACTTAGTAGATGCTATTTGCAAAGTTGTAGAAAAAGATACTAGTTCTATTTTAAATATTTCATCAGGATATTTATATAGCAATGATAAGGCAAAAAAAGAGTTAGGCTGGAATTTAAAATATAACATTGATGAAGGTATAAACAAAACTTATAGATGGATAAGAAATAATGAAAAATATTATCATGGAAATAAGGAAAAGAAGAAAAAAAGCAGTATTTTAGCAGCTGCAAATTTTATAAAACCATATATTGAAAATATAGTTTTATGTGTAGCTATGTATTTTCTAACAAGGTTTTTTGCAGAACATTTAATAGATATAAATATAGATTTAAATATTATATATATTATGATAATGGCAATAACTTATGGAATAGGTCAAGCAGTTCTATCAACAGTTTTTGCAACAGTAACTAATGTATTGCTTTCAGTAGAAGGTGGAAAAAGTCTAGTTTTAGTAATTTATGATAAGAAAACTTTCATAACAGCTATTATGTATTTATGTGTAGCATTAGCTTTAGGCTATGTAGTAGATAAGAAGAATGCTTATATTAAAGAAGTTAAAAATAGATTAGAAAAAGGTAATGAAAAATTTAAGTTTTTAGATTCAATGTATAAAGATATAAGAGAAGAAAAGAAGAAAATAGAAGAACAAGTTACAATGAAAGAAGATAGTTTTGCTAAGTTATATGCGATAAGTGAAAAATTAAATTCATTATATATAGAGGAAGTATATGATGAAGCAGTAAATGTAGTAAGTGATGTTATGAAAAATGATGAAGTAAGTATTTATATATTCCCAAAAGATAAAGAATATCTAAGATTAATTTCAAAATCTAAGGGATTAGATGAAAATATAAAAAAATCTATTAAAGTATCCGATTATTGTAATTTAGAAAAAGCTTTAAATAATAAAGAGTTATTTATAAATAGTGATATGTATAAAAATATACCAACAATGATGATGCCAATAGTAGTTAAAGAAGAAGTAATAGGATTTGTTGCTTTATCTAATGTAAAATTTGAAGAATTAACATTAAATAATGAAACATTATTTAAGATAACAACAAAATTAGTAACGGGAGCATTATCAAGAGCTTATAAATATGAAAAAGCTATAATAAATGAAAAATATATTAAAGGTACAGAAGTATTAACTCCGGAGTATTTTAGAAGAGTTATTGAAGAGAAAAATAATATAGGAAATAAAGAAGAGAATGTATTAATAAAAGTTGAAAATAATGATTTTACTAAAGTGAAAAACTCTGTTAGAAGTATCGATTATATAGGAATTAATGATAAAGAAGAGTTATTTATATTTGTTACTAATACAAAAGAAGAAGAGGCGGCACTTATTATTGAGAGATTAGGAAAGAACGATTTAGATGCGGCAATTATAAATCTAAGTGAGTTAAAGGTTTATGGATTAGAGAAACAAAAGAAACTTGAAAAGGTGGGATAAAAAAATATGAGTATAAATAATATGATTTTTACACATGTAGTAATTACATTAGTTATATCATTGATATGCTTTTTATTTAGTGGGAAAAGACAGTATTATTTTTATTTTTTAATAGCATTTTGTTTACCTATAGCTGGTTATGTTATAGATTTGTTTATTAGCATTGTCAGAGGTAAAACAAAAAGTGATGTAAAAGTAGAACAGGATGAGTTAGAGGATTTTACTAGCAATATGATGTTTACTAATTTAGATAATTCATCAGATGGCGAAATTATACCATTAGAAGATATTATGTTAAGTGGATCTAATAAATTAAAGAGAAAACAAATGATGAATATATTAACTAATGACAACTTAAAAAATGTAGATTTATTAAAAGTAGCTCTTAAAGATGAAGATATAGAAACATCGCATTATGCATCAGTAGCTATAGTTGATATGAAGAAAAAGTTAGATGTAAATATACAAGAGTGCAGTAAGATATATAAACAAGATCAAGGAGATATGGAAAACCTTATAAAATATAAGGATAGTTTAAAAGAATATCTTAATAGTAAGTTGTTAGATGAACATTATATAAAAGTATATAAAGAAACTTATTCTGAGATTTTACAATTACTTATTGCTAGAGATAAAAAGAAAAAATATTATGTAGAATTAATAGATGTATTAATGGAATTAAAACAATGGGATAAGGCGAAATTTTATATTGATGAATTTATTTGCAGCTTTATTTGTGAAGAATCATATTTAAAGAAACTCAAATACTATTATGAAATTAATGAAAAAAATCAATTTTATAGAGTGTTAAGTGATTTAAAGAAATCCTCTATTACCCTGTCCAGAGAAGGAATTAATATATTAAGATTTTGGAATAGAGGAGGACAAATAAATGAAGTTTAAGGGGCGACTTATAGTTGCTATGATTATAGTGATTTTAGCTATTTCAACATTTGTTCAATTTGATAGATTCAATTTTTATATGAGAGCTCAAACTAATGCAGATATATCAGATATTAACGAAAAAGGGGAAAAGTTATCCACTGAACTGTTAAAAAATGTTCAAAATGAAAAAATATTGATTGTTGGTACAGAAATAAATGATTCATTAATAGAACTAAAAAATAATGTTACAAAAACATTAGATTATATGAAGAAAAGTTATGAAGAAGTTGGGATAAGTCAATTTAATAATATGGATTATTCATCTTATAGTAATGTGATATTTGTAGTAGAAGATTTATATGAAATATATGAAATGACTGAATATGAAGATTTATTAAATAAATATAGCAACGTTAGTGATGAAGAATTTGATGTAATTGAGAAAGAGGAAGAGTTAAAAGCTAAGGGAAGAATTGATAAATTATTTAACTATGTTTCTAATGGAGGAAAAGTTTTTTTCGCCAATGCTCTTTATGAAGGTGAAGAATTTAAAAATGTTTCAGAGAAGTTTGGTGTTAAAAATATAGGTATCAGTACTAATTCAAAGGGAATAAAATTCTTAGAAAATATAATGATCAAAAGTAAAGGTATGGAGTTAAATTATAAAGATGATATCGAGAATACATCTAATGAAGTAGAACTCTTAAAAACTGCAAAGATATATTTAACAGATGTTTCAGATAAACCATTATTATGGAGTAATGATTATGGAAAAGGAAAAATATTTTATTTCAATGGAACTATGTTAGAAGAAAAGAGATGCAGAGGATTAATAGCTGGAATAATTAGTTTGATTAATGAGACAGATATATATCCTATATTAAATGCAAAGGTAAATTATATAGATGATTTTCCAGCACCAGTTCCTAGTGGAACAGCCGATGTAATATATGACAATTATAAGATGAATATTGATAAGTTTTATAAAGAAATATGGTGGCCAAGTATACTTAAGATAGGGAAGGCAAATGATGTTAAGTATACAGGAGTATTTATTACTACATATAGAGATCAAGTAGAGAATTTAGAAAATTCACCAATAGATCTTAGTAAAGATGATTTTAAATATTATACTAGGGAGTTAATAAAATCAGGTGGAGAGCTAGGATTGCATGGATTTAATCATCAACCGCTAATATTAACTGAGCATAAAGATAACAGTTTAAATTATATTAACTGGAAGAGTGAAAAAGATATTGTAGATGGTATAGATATTCTTATGAAATATGCAAGAGAAGAATTAGATAAGTATAAAATATCTGCCTATGTACCACCTTCAAATATTGTTAGTGATGATGGCTTAAAAGCATTAAAAAAAGGTAATTCTGATTTTAAAGTAGTAAGTGCATTATATACAGGTGATACTGATGGTGATGCATATATACAAGAAATAAACGCCACAGAGGATAATATTATTAACTTACCAAGAGTAACATCTGGATATGATATAGATGAATCTCAATGGGATATGATGAATATTGTAAATCTTAATGGATATATAGCACACTTTATACATCCAGATGACGTGTTAGACAATGAAAGAAGCGACGGTAGAACGTGGAGTCAGCTAGAAAAAGCTTTTGATGATCTTCAAAGTAATATTACTAGTTTATATCCGTGGATTAAAGGAACTACTGCTTCAGAAGCAGCAAGTAAGGTTGTAAGAAATTCTAAAACAGATGTTTATTTTGATAAAAGTGATGATTACATAAATATATATTGTGATAATTTTACAGGTGAGATGGAGTTTATTTTAAAAACAGATAAGAAAGTAAAGAAAGTTGAAAATTGTAATATAACAAAAATAGATGAAAATACTTACTTGGTTAAAGTGAATAAATCAATAAGTAAGTTAATATTTGAGGTGAACAAATGAGGATATGTTTAATTGCCGAGGGAAGCTATCCATATGTATTAGGTGGTGTTTCTAGTTGGGTTAATACTATTATAAGAAGTTATCCGGAACATGAATTTATTATATATAGCATATCAGTTGAAGCTAGTAAAAAAGGAAAATATAAATATGATATTCCGGAAAATGTTGTGGAAATAGTAGATGTTTTTTTAGATGAAATAGAATTAGTTAAGTACAAAACAGGGAAAAAATATTCTATTGATAAAAATCAAGAAAAAGCACTACAAAATTTGTTTAGTGGAAATGATGTAGAGTGGAAGGATATATTTAAATTTTTCTCTAGTGGAAAAATAAAATCAATTGGAGAATTCTTTATGAGCAAAAACTTTTATAGTTTTGTAGAAAAAACATATAAAGAGAAATATCAATATACACCATTTACAGAGTTTATATGGAATGTAAGATCAATGTATTTAACTTTATTTTATTTACTTAGTAAAAAACCTCCTAAAGCAGATGTATACCATAGTATATGTACAGGTTATGCAGGAGTAATATCAGCATATGGTAAATATCTTTATGATTCACCAGTGATTCTATCAGAGCATGGAATCTATACTAGAGAAAGAGAAGAAGAAATAATAAAGTCTACATGGATAAAACCATATCATAAAGAAATGTGGACAAGATATTTTAATAACCTATCAAGATGTGCATATGGATATAGTGATGTAGTTACATCATTATTTATGCAGAATAAAAAGTTACAAGTTGAATTTGGTTGCAATGAGGGAAAAATAAAGTTAATACCAAATGGTGTAGAAATAAAAGATTATGAAGGTTTACCTACAAAAGAAGATAATTCAGTTGTTAATATAGGATCAATTGCGAGAATAGTACCTATAAAGGATATAAAAACGATGTTACTTAGTTTCAATATAGTAAAAAGAACTGTTCAAAATAGTAAGTTCTATATAATGGGACCTATAGATGAAGATGAAGAGTATTACAAAGAATGTTTAAATTTAGTGAAAGATTTAGATATAAAAGATGTGATTTTTACAGGGACTGTTAAGGTATCAGAATATATCAATAAGATGGATGTCCTAGTACTTACAAGTATAAGTGAAGGTCAACCACTAGCAGTTATGGAAGCTATGGCAACAAAAAAACCATTAGTATGTACAGATGTAGGTCATTGTAGAGGATTGCTTTATGGTTATGGGGATAATTATGGACAATGTGGATTTATAGAGGCTGTTACAGACTATGAAGGTATAGCAAAATCTATAACAAAGTTAGCTATTGATGAAGAACTAAGAAATGATATGGGTAAAAGCGGATACGAAAGAGTTAGAAATATATATACAAAAGAATTGATGATAAGTTCTTATAGAGATATGTATTGTCAATATGAAAGGATTTAAATATGGCAGGGATAGGATTTGAATTAAAAAAGTTATATAGGAAAAAAGGATTATTTAATAATTCTAAAGCAATTTTATATTCAATAGCAGTTACTATAGGACCTACAGTAATTTGTATGGCTACTTTATTATTTTTTAATATTTTATTGAAAAATGCAAAAGTGAATATAGAAGGACAAAATATAATACAAGCAACTATAATGTATTCATTTATTTTTTTATTAATATTAACAAGTGGTTATTCTATGGTGATCTCTAGATATATATCAGATAAATTATATGAAAAAAAATATCAAGATATAAAAGCATCTTTATATGGAGCTATATTAATAATTGTTTCCATAGGAAGTATTATAGGAATACTTTTTTATTTTAAGTCGCCATTAGATATTACATATAAAGTTTTAGCATATATTCTTTTTATTGAACTTATTATAGAAATAATATTAAGTGTATATGTAACAGCATTAGAAAATTTTAAAGTTATCACAGCAGCATTTTTTATTGGATTTTTATGTACAGCAATAATTAGTAGTTTAATGATAACTTATACAAATATAAATCCATTAATAATATTAATAGCATCTTTTGATGTAGGATTATTATTATTAATATTGATTTTATATTATGAAATACAAAAGTATTTCAAGATAGATAATAAAAACTATTTTGAATTTCTAGGATGGTTTAAGAAACATTATTTATTATTTGCAATAAATACATTTTATACACTTGCAATATATATACATAATTTTGTATTTTGGATGGTTTCTGATATGAACTATGTTGTCGGAGAAACATTTATTTATTGTCCAAGTTATGATGTTCCAGCATTCTATGCGTTAGTAAGTACATTACCAACAATGATTATGTTTGTTGTAAAGTTTGAGACTTCATTCTTTGATAAGTTTAAAGTTTATTTTCATTTCGTAAATAATGGAGCTTCATATAAAGATATTGAAGTAGCGAGAGAAGAAATGAAAGAAGTACTATTTAGAGAAATTACTTATATTATGATGTTTCAATTAATCATTACAGTTGTAGCTATTTTTATTGGAGATAATATTTTTATGAGAATGGGATTTACATCTCAGATGATAGATGAATTCAATATATTAGCTTTAGGATATTATTGTATGATGATGATATTTGTTATAACAAATGTTTTATTATATTTTGATGATAGAAAAGGTGCCTTTGTTTTAAATGGAATATTTTTAGTCACTAATATGTTATTTACAATAAAAACGACAATTTTAGGAGAAAGATATTTTGGAATGGGTATTTTTATATCAGCAATTATAGTAATGTGCTTAGGGTTATTAAGACTAAAATATTTTACTAACAATATAGAATATTATGTATTTTGCAAAAACGTAAGATGGAGTAAATAAAAAATTTAATTATAGGAAGAAATATTTGAGTTACTTTAGATGAAATGGGGGATTAGGATGGCTATTTTAGTTACTGGAGGAATAGGATATATTGGGAGTCACACTGTAGTGGAGTTGATGGAAAGTGGTTATGATGTAATTATTTTGGATAACCTTTGCAATAGTGAAATAATTATAAAGGATAGAATAGAAGAAATTACAGGGAAGACAGTTAAGTTTTATGAAGCTGATTTGTTAGATGAAGAAAGGTTAGAAGATATATTTAGAGAAAATGATATTAGTGCAGTTATAGATTTTGCCGCATTAAAGGCTGTGGGAGAATCTGTAGAAGAACCACTAAAATATTATTGCAATAATATAGGTGGGTTATTAG
Source organism: Clostridium bornimense (assembly GCF_018917145.1). Classification (GTDB taxonomy): domain Bacteria; phylum Bacillota; class Clostridia; order Clostridiales; family Clostridiaceae; genus Clostridium_AN; species Clostridium_AN bornimense_A. The sequence continues at coordinate 64,053 of NZ_JAHLOD010000016.1, read as the reverse complement.
CCTTATTGAAGATAATGAAAAAATATAATGTAAAAAAACTTATATTTAGCTCATCAGCTACTGTTTATGGAGTAGCTGAAAAAATGCCTGTTACAGAGGAGGATAAATTATCTGTTACTAATCCATATGGTAGAACAAAGTTAATGGCAGAAGAAATTTTAAATGATATATGTAAATCCGATGAGAAATGGAGTGTAGTAGTTTTAAGATACTTCAATCCTGTTGGAGCACATGAAAGTGGATTGATCGGTGAAGATTGTGAAGGAATTCCTAGTAATATAATGCCATATATAATGAAGGTCGCTGCTGGAGAGTTAGAAGAAGTTACAGTATTCGGAGATGACTATAACACTATGGATGGTACAGGAGTAAGAGATTATATACATGTAGTTGATTTAGCAAAAGGACATATAAAAGCGTTAGAAGTAGTTGAAAAAGAAACTGGTATAAATACATATAATTTAGGAACTGGTAGAGGATATAGTGTATTACAATTGATAAAACAATTTTCAGAAGTTGTAGGTAAGAAAGTTTCTTATAAAATATTAGGAAGAAGGGCTGGAGACGTAGCAATATGTTATGCAGATCCTTCAAAGGCTAATAAGGAATTAAATTGGAAAGCTTCATTGAATATAGAAGACATGTGTAGAGATACATGGAAGTGGAAATCAATGAGTATGGGTAAAGAATTTTAAAGATAGTCCATTTTGTTATGGAATAATATACAGGGTACAATTTAAAAGGCACAGGTAAGGTACTATATGAAAGGGTAAACTTCATATAGTACCTTACCTGTAAACTTATATATATTTTTAAAAATTAAAATTATAAAGCAGCTGCTTTTTTATGATGCTCAGCAATAAAGCTAGGTAATAAAGAAGCTAGAGAACCAGAAAGTATACAGATTATTCCCAAAATCATATTTATAGGGATAAGTTCCTTTAAAAGAATTAAAGCAAGTATAGGTGATAAAATTGGTTTAAAGAAAAATACTAGAGAGGTAGTATTTGCAGAAGTGACCTCCATAGCTTTAAAATATAGTGCATAGCCAATGCCAGTTACACATATAAAGATATATAAAACTGTTGGAAGACTATAAGTAGTGTATCCACTTAATATAGGTACATCAGCAAATTGATTAAGATTAACGGTTCTTAAAGCATTAGAGATAATATTTAAATGACTTAATAGAGATAAAATTAACATTTCTAATCCACCTAGGATAAAACTAAAACAAGTTACAACAATTCCACCGAATTTAGCACAAGATTTTTTCCCTAGAACACCGTAAATTGCAAATGTTATTGCAGCTAATAGTGTTAAGGTTATGCCAGTTATAGATAACTTAGTGTTTATTGGATTGATTATTAGTATAATTCCGATAAGTTCTAAAACTAATGCTATTATATTATTTTTGTGAATTTTTTCTTTTAATACGATGTATGCGAAGATCATTACAAAGATAGGGTTGCAGCTAAATAAAACAGCAACGACAGATGCTTTAGTATTCATTACAGCTAATTGATAAAAGGTCATACTTATTACTACACATGTAAGACCAAGTAGGGCAAAGGTTTTTATATCTTTAGATGTAAGTGAAATATTTTTTGATTTTAATGCTTTCAGCGCAAAAGGTAGTAATATTATGCCTCCGACCAAAAATCTACTAAAGTTAAGTTGTACAGGATTAAAGTTATCAGAAATTGTTTTTAAGGCAATTTCCATAGTACTAAATAGAAAAGTAGTAATTCCAATATAGATAAATCCTTTTTTCAATTTGAACACTTCCTAAAATGATATATTATATAAGAATAGTATACAACTAATCACAGATGTGTTAAATATTAAATATGGATAAAGAGGTAAAGTTATCAGGGCACAGATGCAGGGCACAAGTATGATGGCACAAGGCACAGGTATATATCAGTGCACGGTGATGGATGAAATTCCTGCGAAATTTCTGAGATTTTAAGTGTTAAGTTGAAGGGTATAAGTTAGACGATGTCTTCTACTTATATCACAGCTAATATAAAAGTCATTATAGGGAGCTAATGAAGGGTGTACCTTCATATAGCTTTATGAATATATGGATTTATAGTAAATATGAAAAAAATTAAATTATATCTTCAAGTTCAGAGTATTCTTTTATGAACTTGTCCGCATTTAATTTAATCTCTTCTCTTTCTTTAATAGAAGAATCGTCAGAGATAGCTACTACTTTCATACCAGCTTTTTTAGCACTTTTTACTGCTGGTAAGATGTCTTCAAATACAACGCATTTGGAAGGTTGTACATTTAGAAGTTCTGCAGCTTTTAAAAATATATCTGGTTCGGACTTTGGTTTTCCTACTTCGTCAGTTATAACAATAGCATCAAACAAATCGTATATTTCAAATTTCTTTAGAATCACTTCTAGTAAAAGTCTACAGTTACTTGTAGCTAATGCAAGCTTTACTCCGGAATCCTTAAGATTTTTTAAAAATGTAGGAACACCTTCTTTAACTTGTACATTTTCTACGTATTCAGTGTAAGCCATAGTATTCCATTCTTCCATAATCTCTTCGATAGTTTCCGGAAGAGAAAAAGTTTTCTTAAAATATTTTGCACAGTCTATAAAACTTAAATGTTCTATTTCAGATCTTAAGTTTTTAGGCATAGGGATATTTCTTTTCTTTAAAAAATCTATATCAACTTTAAGCCATACCCACATAGAATCGATTAATGTACCATCCATATCGAATATAGCACCTTCAATATTTTTTAGCATAGAATCACCTCTATGGTACTATATCATAGTGAAAATATATTTTCTACAATGAATAAATAGAATTGTTAAAAATAAAAAAGAGACTCTCGCCTACAAATCTTCATTTGTTACTGTGATAGTCTCATTGTAATTTATAAATTATAATTCAAGTTTTTCTTTAAGAGTTTCGATTAAAGATTCTTCACTAATTGCTTCTATTAATTCATCATCGAAGTAAGCAACGTGAGATTGACCACACATACCTATGCAACCTTCATCTACATTCTCTTCTCCAACTATTTCCTTTAATTCTTCAATATCAACATCTGAACAAAATGGACAAATTCTAATCATAATAATAACCTCCATAAATGTTTTTATCTATTGTGTTAGTTCACAAATATAATAGCTTTTTTCTAAATAAAAATCAATATAAAAAACATATAGAAAAGTGGAATAAAATAAATTTGAGAAAATAAGAATTATTAATAGAAGATATAAAATTTCAGATGTAATTGATAATTAGTTGCAATTACTGAAAATAAGTAGTAGACTATTTACATAAGGTTACATTAATATTTAAATTTCACGGAAAGAGATGATCATATGTTATTACGAATTCTAAGTTTAATACAGGAGAAAGGAAATTTCTCAACGAACTTCATATCAAAAGAATTGGGATTACCAGCTGCTCTAGTAGATGATATGAAAAATAAACTTATAAGTTCAGGATATATAGAAAAGGATTCTTGTGATACATCGATGTGTGAAAAGTGTTCTTGTGGATGTAATACGAAGATGTTGAATGACAAAATAGAGTGGAAGATTACTGAAAAGGGACATAAAGTATTGAAAAAGATGGAGGGATAAACATGAAGACTTTAGATCAACTAAATATTGGGGATAAGATGATGATTAAGAATCTTAGTAAAGATAGTGCAGTAAGAAGAAGATTATTAGATATGGGATTAACACCTGGAACTGGGTTGCAAGTTACAGGGAAAGCACCTTTCGGAGATCCTATAGAGATTTTAGTAAGAGGATATAAGCTTAGTCTTAGAAAGAGTGAAGCTGAAAATGTGATGGGAGAATAGGAGATGATTTTATGATAATGCCAATGACTGCTGCAAAAGAGGGAAATATAGTGCAAGTAAAAGCAATAGCGAAGAAAGATGGATTAACAAAGAGACTTTCAGAACTTGGAATCATATCAGGAAATCATATTAAGATAGTTAAAAACGATGGAAGAAGTTTAATTGTAGCTATTGATGAAAGTAGATTTGCTTTAGACAATAGTTTAGCAAAAGATATAATGATAGCATTGTAAGATTAAGAATGGAGGAACGGTATGAAGACAATAGCATTAGCAGGTAACCCTAACTGTGGAAAAACAAGTCTATTTAACATTTTAACAAAAGCAAAGCAACATGTAGGAAATTGGCCGGGAGTTACAGTAGAGAAAAAGGAAGGAATACTAAAGTATAATGATAAAGAATATACAATTGTAGATCTTCCAGGAACTTATAGTTTAGGTGCATATTCAGAAGATGAAATTATAGCAAGGAATTATATAATTGAAGAAAAACCAGATGTAGTAATAAACGTAGTAGATGCTAGTAATATTGAAAGAAACTTATATTTAACAATGCAACTATTAGAAATGGGAACAAAAGTCGTACTAGCTTTAAACATGATGGATGAAGCAAAAAATAAAGATATTCAAATTAATGTAAAAGAACTTTCTAAAGAATTAGGTATACCAGTAATACCTACTATTGCATTGAAAAAGGAAGGTATTGATAAGTTAATAGAAGTCAGCGTAAGTGATAACATAAAGAAATCAAATTTAAATATTAATTATGGAGATACTATAAATAATAGTATAAAAGATATTAAAGGAATTATAGATAAATCAAAAAATAAATCAGCTATACCATCTAATTGGGCAGCGTTGAAATTATTAGAAAATGATGATTATATGAAGAAGCAACTTAACATAGATGAAAATAAGGCATTAAAAGATGAATTAGATAAATGCAATAAAGATATTGAAGAAGAAGTTGGCTTCGAAGGTGAAATGGCAATAGTAAATGAAAGGTATTCAGTTATAGGAGATATAGTAGCTAAATCTGTAGTAAGAAATGAAAAGCATAAAGAAACTATTACAGATAAAATAGATAAGGTTGTAACTAATAAGTTTTTAGGAATTCCTATCTTTGCATTAGTTATGTTCTTACTTTATAAAATAACATTCTCTTTTGGTTCAGGTCTTCAAGATTGGGTTGATGGACTTATAGGAACATTAGGTGAAAAGGTAGTAGATGCATTAGCTTCTATGGGAGCTCCAGACTTGTTACAAGGATTTGTTGGAGACGGACTTTTTGGTGGAATAGGATCTGTACTTAGCTTCTTACCACTAATTATGATTATGTATTTATTACTTGGAATTCTAGAAGATAGTGGTTATATGGCTAGAGCAGCATATGTTATGGACAAGTTAATGAAAGCATTAGGATTACACGGTAAAACTTTCGTATCAATGATTGTAAGTGTAGGATGTAATGTTCCAGGAATTATGGCTACAAGAACTCTAGAAAATAAAAAAGATAGAATGATAGCAATATTAATAAATCCATTTATCTCTTGTGGAGCAAGATTACCTATATATGCATTATTTACAAGTGCATTCTTTAAGAGTCATCAAGCATTAATCTTATTTTCACTTTATGCTGGTGGAATAATAGTAGCACTTATAATGGGTAAAATATTTAGTAAAACTTTATTTAAAGGTGAACCATCTTACTTTGTAATGGAACTTCCTAGTTACAAATTACCATCAATAAGAAATGTATTTTTATTAATGTGGGATAAAGCAGGAGCTTTCGCTAAGAAAGCTGGAACTATCATAATACCAGTAATGATCGTATTATGGGCATTATCAAACTTACCAGTAGGTGTTGAAGCAAATAGTGAAGACTCTTTACTTGGAATTATAGGTGGATTTATAGCACCAATTTTCAAACCAGCAGGTTTCGGAACATGGCAAGCAGGTATATCTCTTCTAACAGGAATATTAGCAAAAGAAACAGTAGTTGGAACTATGGGATTAATCTATGCCGGTGTTGAAGAAGGCGCAGGCGTAGTATCAGCAATACAAGGAGTATTTACACCATTATCAGCTATGTCATTCATGGTTATGTCATTATTATATACACCATGCTTAGTTGCATTAGGAGCAATAAAGAGAGAAACAAACTCTTGGAAATGGACAATCTTTGCCGCTGTATACACATTCGCAGTAGCATGGATAGTATCTGTATTAGTATTCCAAGTAGGATCACTTTTAGGATTTGCTTAATCAGAACACAGAATATAGATTACAATTTATAATTCACAGTTCACAATTCGCAATTAAGGTTGATTTTCCCCTGACGGGGAAAATATTATAATCCTTCGGATAGTAGAAACAGTAATTGTGAATTGTATGAATTGCGAATTGAAAAAAAGACCACGCTTACAAAGTTTATTTGCTTGCGTTGGTCTTTTTTTATTCCATATTTAAAATGCTATCGATAGCATTCTTAACTTCTTTTTTATGACTATAATCATTAGCTGGTGGTGGTGTATAAGGTTGGTTAGTGGAATGAATTCCACTATTAATCATTACACCTTTTACATCAGAATTAATTAAATAAGTTATATATAAAGAAAAGTTACCAGAAAAAAATTCATTAGCTCTATGTTGTCCTGTTTCTAATACGTCTTGTTGAATACTTATAGTTTTTTTAATTCGCAAATCGCTCAACTCCAATTCTATAAAAAGCATCGGCATTGGCAAAAATATTTTTTTCTTCAATAACGTCTGGTAAGTATTTTCTTAATACATAAGAGCCACCACCCATAAAAATATGTTTTGATATTTCATATTCACGGATTCCGGCCATAATTCTAGTTATTATTCTATTAGCATGAGCACTTAAAATTTGTTCGATAACATCGCTACAATCTATATCTTCACCATCTTTATGAATAACCTTGCTATTAATGATATCTTCAGCTTGTAGAATATCATAAGATACACCATAATTAGCTTTTATAGATTGGACAACAGTGTCATAAAGTTTTAGCATACCTTCTTCATAAGTTCTATAATTTTGGAGCGAAAAGTCGCTATAAAAAGCAACATCAACAGTCATACCACCGATATCAATAACAGTGATATTTTCTTTAAATAAATCCGGATATAATATTACTCCACCGGCAGATTGAGGAAAGACAAGACACTTTGTAATTTCAAAATTAATAGGTTTATTATTTAGTGTCATAGAAACATTTGTATTTTCTAAAGCATCAATCAATTGCTTTTTTTGATCTTTATAGTATTGTATAGGCAAGCCTATAACCAATTCTATAGAAGTATCATGATTTCTTAGATTTCTAGCTATTGCAGAATAGAGGCATAGTCTAAAAATCTTATCATTAATTTTATTCAATTTTACTGAAAAAGAACCGACTTTTTCACCTATAGTATAATCTTTTCCTTCAAAAGATATCTTAGTAGAATTGACATTAATATCTATAGCACCTTCATTTACTGTGCTTCGGAATATATCGAGACCATTTTCAGTACAAACCTTAGTGTGAGAGTATCCCACATCTATTCCCATTATCATTACTTTATCCTCCTTTTGTACGTATAAACAACAAATGTAAAATATTTACAGTTAAGATTATAATCTTTTGTAAGTTATTTGTCCATACAAAATGTGTAAAAATTTTCCATAAAGAATTTTTGCGTAGAATTTCATCGAAATTTTATAGGGTAAAGTAGGTTTCGGAAGTGTTGTATTAGTTGATAGATTAGAGTTCAGCAGTTTTTTAGCAAAATAGAATATCAAGGCACAGGTAGATATCAGGGCACAGGTATGAAGGCACAAGGCACAGGTGTATATCAGTGCACAGTTGTCAGTGCACAGTGCACAGTTATTGATGAAATTCCCTTTGGGGGAATTTCTGAAATTTTAAGTGCAATAATTTTTTGTATAGAATAAGATAGTTTTCTTAATATATTTGTATTTTATATAGAACTATCACAGGGGGCTAATGAAAGCTTTGCTTTCATGTAGCTTGTAGTAGAAACTCATGATTTGAGAAAACAACACTTAAGTATAACAGTTTTATATATGAACTAAATACATCTATTAATACAATTATGAAATGAAAATTTATTAACTGCCTGAATTGAAAATTGCTATCCGCAAAACTAAAATATTTTCTCTATGGGAGAAAATTAACATTCATTGTGAATTGAGAACTGTCTAAATTGTGAATTGATTGAATTGTGAATTAAATATATGTTTTACTTTAATTAAAAAAAATAAGAAAGCATATTGCATTAAGAAATACTATGTGATATTATTTAACAGAACTGTAAAATAAAGTAAATTAAATTATGTTAAACAAAGTAGCTACTGTTTAAATAAATTTTTTTATTTATAGGGGGATATGTTATATGAAAAGAAAGAAAGTTTTAGCGGGAATATTAGGAGCTGTGATGGTTGCAGGAGTTGCAACATCTTTTGCGTACTTTACAGGTAAAAATGATGGAATCGGTGATGGAGCAAATGGAAAATTACAAAAGATTCAAATTACTAATGGTAATGTTGTTGTAAAAGCAGAAGTAGACAATAATGGAGCTGATGAATTTCAATGGTCTTATGATGTAGCTAAACATTCAGGAGCAACTGCAGAAAGAGATGCCAGCCCTGATATCAATGCAGTTAAGAAGGCTAAAGATGCAAATGATATAGAAAGAGCTGTTATTGGATCACCAGTTAAAACACCAGTACAATTTACTAGACCAGGAGATGCATTAGTATTAGGTGTTCCGGGAGAAAATGGTGAAGAAGCAGGATTAGTTTTAAAGAATGAAAGTAATTTAACAGTTAAGATGCAATTAGTTGTTAAAAATGATGAAGCTGCAAAAGCTGAATTAGCTAAACTTACTGGTGCTGGTTGGGTGTTATATGTTAATGATGTAGAAGTTGACTTAGAAAACACATCAGCAGTTGATTTAGGAATAGTTGCAAAGGGTGCTGAAAAGAATGTTGATGTTAGATTCGAATTACCATTAAAAGCAGGAAATGAATATCAAAATGATAGTACATCAACTACTGCAGATGGAGGATTTGATCTTAATAATATAGTTGAATTACAAGCAACTCAAGAAAATAATCCAGGATGGGCAGAAGACGGTAAATAGTTTCTATAAATAATGGGACGTTGCACAATATAATGCATATTAGCAGTATTTTGTGCAACAATGCCTATATAGGTAGGGTGAGATATGAGTAATATGTTAAATAAAGCAAAGAAAATCTTATTACTATGTATTGTCACCATTTGTACAATTTGCTTTACTTCTATAGGAGTTCTTGGTGATGAAGATGACAATTATATTTATAGTAGAGAAAAAGAAGGGGTATGGAAACCTAGTGATATAGTTAATAATACTTTTACTATAAATAATATATGGGGAGAAAAGTGTTATCTCAAAGGAATTTCTTTTAAGAGAAGTTATATAAGTGATATAAATAGTGGCAAGGTATATAGCTTAGATGAAGCTAAAGAAAAGGGTATTTTAGATACAGAATACAATATTAATATTGCTCAGGGAAGTAAAAATATCTATAGTGGTAAAATAGCTGATCTTGCAAATAGGGATATAGATTTTGAGAATCCTATTTATATGGATGTGAATTCTAAGGTAGATTTTAATATGAATATATCATTCAATAGTTTAGCAGGGAATGAGTTTCAAAATAAGAACTATGAATATATATTATATCCCAATGCATACACTGTTACTGTAGAAAAAGATAATGTAATTACTAAAAATTTGACAAAGACAGGTTCAATTTTCAATAAAGAAACTTTAATTTTAGAAGCCTCAGTTTTGATAATTATGGGAGTGGTATTGGCAAGAATATCAAAAATCAATAGAAGAGGTGATAAGATTTGAGTAGAAAGAAAGTTAAAATAGTATTATTATTAGCATCCGTTGTTTTACTTGGATTATTGGTATCTAGTAGTTATGGTTATTTTAATGATGAAACAGAAGCTAAGATACCAACACTAGAAGTTGAGTATAACAATAAGAAATAGATTATATAATTATTATTTTAGTAATTATATAAGGGGTGATAAAAAAAGTGAAAAAGGGGAAGTATGTCATTTTAAGCATCATGGTAGCTTTTGTACTTACGGTAAGTATTAGCTACAGTTATTTTGCTAACAGAGTAAAGGTAACTGGCAATGATGGCAAGAAAATAAATAATCTTTATATAACAAATGGGAATGCTAAGGTTGAGATAGATACATCTAATAGTAGTTGGAAGTGTGGAGGGAATAATATTGATGGGAGCATATTAAACCCTGAAGATGGCTTAGAGGTAAATTATGAAGGGGTGAAAATTACTAATAAGTCTAATTTAACTGCTAATATGGATTTAAGCTTATTATTTAAAGGGGAGAAAATAGGCGGTACAGAAGAAGGAAAACCTAATATACCAGAAGATGATGTGGATGTAGATCATAGGGAAGATACTCCAGGATTTGATTTATTGGTAGGCGATATAGATAACTTAGGATTTGGATATAATGGCATAGATCCATTTACGCAAATTACACCAGTTCACAGTTTGGATGTTTATCCAAGAGAAAATGACGCACAAGGAACTGATAGAAAAATGGCGACAACGGGATTTTATAATCTTATAAAGAAAACTAAGAAAGGTAATATGGGTAATAAATGGAGTTGTATATTATATCAAACGAAGTCAGGGATAACTTTTGGTGAAAATGGAAATTGGAGAACTGAGGCTTATAAGTGGCCATTAGTTTGGAATACTAAAGATCCTAGAAATGGTTGGTGTTGTTTTGGTGGGTATTTTTATGAAAAAGAAGATGGTACATGGACAGAAGAAAGCAAGTTTTACGATGATTATTGGAAGATAGATACCAATAAGATAGGAAGGCTTGTTGAGGATAATGGGGAGATATTTTTTGATGGATATACAAACAGTACCTTAGGTAAGCATTGGAATCATTCACTTAATGGAGTAAACTGGGGAGACTTTCAAAAGGTAGAGCCGCTAAAGTTTGTTTATAGTGACAAAATTGAAAAAGATAAGAAAGTATCAAGTGCTACAATACAAGTAATGTTTGATGATGTTCAACCACAACCATCAGATGATTTCGTAGAGTATAAGAAAAATGATGGAGATTGGATAGTATCAGCTTATTCACCAAAATCAACAAACAAGTATCAAGTCACACTAGAAGTAGAAGGAAATCCAAAGTATCCAGCAGTTAGAGTTCAAGAGTTTGAAGAGATAATAAACAATATAGATCAACATGGACCTAGAGCAAACTTGGTGACTTTTGAAGTTCCAAAGAGATTGCTAAAGTATGTAGAAAATGGTGGTGATGGATTACTATTAAAATTAGATGATCCTAGAGATGGTACTATATATACAGGTATGGTTAATGCAGATGGATCAATAGTAGGTAAAAATTATGATGGAACAGAAATAAAAAAAGGTGATATTGCCGGAGGAGATTCATATGCAATAGACTTTGCCAAGATAATAGTAAATAAGGATATAAATAGATCATCTAATATTAAAGGAAAAGTTACTGATAAGGAAGAAAATCCTATAAGAGGTGCAGTGATAACAGGTAGTGGTATAGAAGGATATGTTACTACTGATGCAAATGGAGAATATTTCATAGAAGATGTAGCACCAGGACAAGTTATATTAAAGGTTACACATCCAGCTTATAATGATAGAATGTGCACAATATATCATTTAGGGGATAATGAAACAGTAACATTAAATATACAAATGCTGCCTAAAGGTACAACACCTATAATAAGTGCAGAGACTAAGTTTACCGGGAATATAATAGTTAATAAGTACAAAAAGGGTAGCAACGTTGCCATAGGAGATCCTATTTCCAAGGAAATAAAGATAGTTAAATCTGGGGAAGAGTATTCTATAGAAGATACAGCTCTAAAGGTAGAACCAGGATATTATTATAAAGTAGACTATAAATTAAAATTAGTATCTCAAGGAAAGATAGATGTTATTGCAGATGAGTTCAAATTAAAATTTGATAGCTCAATTAAAGCAAAAGTGACGCAAGAAAATAATCCAAGTTGGAGTGAAAGTGGAACTTAAAATATGATATGAGGACAAGCATTATGTTGAAGACATGGTGCTTGTTTTTTTAATTTGTATGCAATACATATAAATACACAATATTACAAAATAGGTATAAAAATAATATTTTGTTGTAATAATTACATATAAATGCAAAAAAATCGTATTACATCAAAATGCAATATTCAATGAAATTCAATAAACTAATATCATCAATTATAGTTCCAATTTTAATATTAATAAAACTTGCTATCAAATATATTAATTGTAATAAATGAAATATAAAATATTTTGAAAAAGAATAAAAAATGACATATATAAGTTGTTTAATACAATTTATATCAAATATATAATATTTTATGTATTAAAGGTAAATAATACAAAAATTCAGAAAAAAGTATATAAGGAGATGAATTGTATTGAAAAAATATTTAAAATTTCAATCTATAATTTTAGTATTAGTTATGACGTTAACACTAATATTTAAAGGTATAGATATGAACGTATTAGCAGAAGAAAATATTACTACTTCTAATACTGAAGATGTAGAAGAAAAGAAGGTAGTTGAAGAACCAAAAATAGTTGAAGAACTAACAGAGAAGAGGACGGAAAATACAAAATATTTTCTAAAAGAAGATGGAAGTACAGAAGTAGCTGTATATAAAGATCCAATTCATTATGAAGAAGATGGGCAGTGGAAAGAAATAGACAATACGTTAAAAGAAACTACTACAGAAACAGAAGATAATAAGAAAATAGATGCTATAGGAAGTGAAAATGGAGATTTAAAGTTCAACTTTGCAAAGGATTCCAATGAAGAAAAGCTTGTTTCTATAGTAAAAGAAGGATACGAGATAAGTTGGAATTTAGAAGGAAGTAAAAAAAAGAAGTTAGAAGAAGAAAAGAAAGATAAGAATAAAGAAAAAGAGCAAGTAGATGAATTAATAAAAGAAACAGTAGATAATACAATAAACAATGACAAAAAGTATGACAACATAACAGAAGAAAACAAGAAAGAGATTAAAGAAGTCTTAACTTACAATGAAAACATTAAGACTTTAGAAAGTAATTCAAATATAATAAATTATTCAGACATATTAGATGATGTTACTCTTCAATATATACAAGGGAGTACATCATTAAAGGAAAATCTAATAATAAATAAAAAAATTGATACTGAAAAGTTTCAATTCAATATAACAGCAAAAGATCTTAAAGCTGAATTAAATGAAGATAATACAGTTTCTTTTTATTCAGATAATGATGAAAAGAAAGAGATCTTTTTGATTAAGTCACCGTACCTTATTGATGCAAATGGAGAATCAACTACAGATGTAAAGGTTGAAATTAAAGGAGAAGATGGTAAGTATACACTCATCTTACAGCCAGATAAGTCATGGATGAATGATAAAAATAGAGTTTATCCTATTACATTAGACCCGGTAGTTTCAACATCTACAGATATAAGGGATATAGAAGATAATTCAGTTCATAGTAGATGGGATGTAGCTAATAAAAATTATTACAATACAAATCCATTAACTATAGGTAAGGCAGAAAAGGATGGTAATGATATTTCAAGAACATTTATTAAATTTAAATTGCCATCTGAAATTACATCAGCAGAGATGGTTCTTAAAGCTCAACTTAATTTAGCATTGTGGTCTAAAAGTGATGGAAGATCACAAATAAATGTACATAAAGTATTAGGTGATTGGAACACAAGAAATATTACTTGGAATAACCAACCAGGATACAATAATGTAATCGAAGATTATGCTATGGTAAATGGAAATGGGGGAACTTGGTATAGTTGGGATATAACATCTATAGCTAAAGAGTGGTTTACTACAGGTAATAACTATGGGTTACTTTTAAAAACTGAAGGTGATGGTGGTTATTATCAAGAATTTATATCTTCTGATGTAACTGATCCTAACGTTGTGGCAGGAAGACCTTTAGTACAATTTCAGTTTATTAATGCTTGTGGATTGGAATCATATTGGACATATACTACACAAGATATAGGTAGAGCAGGAACAGGATATGTTAACAATTATAATGGTAATTTAACTTTAATTCACGATGATTTATCAATGAGTGGAAATAGAATGCCTATTAGTATAAATCACGTATTCAATAACTATGAAAGAACTAGAAATATTGGTTATGGAAATGGATTTAGGTTGAACTTAGCACAAACTATTGAACGCAAAAAGTATGGTAACGACTGGTATTATGAACATATTGATGAGGATGGAACTAAACAACGTTATAAGGATGATGGTGGAACAACTCTCAAAAATGAAGTTCAAGAAGAGTTAACATTAACTAAAAATTCAGATGGAACATTTACTATAAAAGATACAGAAGATTCAAAACTGAATTTTAAAGATGGTAAGCTTATTTCAGTAGAAGATAGCAATGGAAACAAGATGACTATAGATTATTGGAATAATAAAATATCAAAGGTTACTGATGGTTCAGGAAGAGTAGTTACCTTAAATTATAATGGGCAAGGTCTATTAGGAGAAATAGTTTATCCTGATGGTAGAAAAAATACTTATGAGTATTCAGGTAATTCATTAACTAAGATTATATATCCCGATGGAAAAAGTAGTAGCTACGAGTATGAAGGTGACAACAGAATAATGCATGCTACTGATTATACTGGTAATAGAGTAAGATATGTATATTACAATATGTCTACATATAGAATGTCTACAGTAATAGCAAATAATGTAGATGGTGAAGAAAACAGTAGAGTAAATTTTGAATATGGAGATAATTCAACAAAGATAACAGATAATTCAGGGAAATACTCTTGTTATCAATTTGATAATACAGGAAAGACAATTTCTATAAGAGATGATGAAGGAAGTGCTAAGTACTATAAGTATGGTGCTTCAAGTAATAAAGGTAAGATAACAGAAGAATCTAAAATGCAAAAATCAGTCCTAAATTTACTTGGAAATCCAGGGGCGGAAGAAGAAAAATGTTGGGGATTTACCAAGGATGGTGGTAATGGATCTGGTGAGTATACTACAAACGAAAAATATGATGGAAATAAGAGTTTAAAGATAACAAAGACAGATGCAGTTTCAAGACAGTATGTTCAAGATATACCTACAGGATTGGATAAAGGTAAGCCATATACTTTCTCTGCTTATATAAAGACAGATAATATAGTATCGACAAAAAATAAAGGTGCTGGACTTGCAATTTACTACTTAGATAAGAATGGAAATTATGAAGAAGTAATTTCAGAATTTATAACAGGAACAAATGATTGGCAGAGGATTCAAGTAACCTTTACAATACCGGCTGATTCAAAAAGTAATCATCTTATTGTAAGACCGTTAGTACAAGAAGCAACAGGAACGGCTTATTTTGATAATTTGCAATTAGAAACTGGAGAAATTGCGAATAGATATAATTATCTAGCTAATAGTGGTTTAAATGGAGTAAATGCATCATCTTCAGGATTAAAGCCAGATTTTTGGAATGGAGGTACTTTTGAAACTGGTAAAGATGGCTTGCTAGAATGTAATGATATAGATCATCCAGAAAACTTAAGCAAATCTGTTATGAAGATTGTTACTAACGTAGATCAAGTAAAAAGACTTATGTGTGGAGCTGGAACTAGAGGTAAGAAAGGTGATGCTTTTGTTTTTAGTTCTTGGTTGAAAGCGGCATCAGTTTCACGTGGGAATATTCTAATTTCTTTGGCGTTTATTTCACCATCTGGTAATGTGTGGAGCCACATTAATATAAATAAGGATTGTAACGATTGGCAATATGTTACTGATGTTATAAAAGCACCAATTGATTATACAGATATACATGTATATGCTCAAGTTTTTAATGAAGCTAATCCAGTGTATCTAGATGGAATACAATTGTTTAAAGAAGAATTTGGAGACAGTTATACTTATGATAGTAAAGGAAATGTAGTATCTGTAAAAGATGCTTCAAAGGAAGAAAGTACTTTTAAATATGATGGAAATAATAATTTAATTAAAACAACAACACCAAAAGGAACGAGTTTTAATTACAAGTATGATGATAAACATAAATTAATACAATCTAATGATTTAAAAATTAGATATATAAGAGATACTCTAGGTGAAAACACGGTAAATAAAGACAATACATGGATAGAAATAAAGGCATTAGATGAAAAAGGTAATAATATTGCAAAAGGTAAAGATGTAATAAGTAATGAAAATGATGCAGTAGGAAGTAAATCAAATGTCGTAGATGAAGATTTAGATTTGGCAAAATGTTATCAAACGGATTCAACAAATTCAACGACAATAAGTTGGGTTCAGGTAGATTTAGGTAAGCAATATAGTATAGAAGAAGTTAAAGTATGGCATTGGTATGATGGTAGAATTTACAACAATACAAAGACAGAAGTGTCTGAAGACGGGAAAACATGGTATACAATTTTTGATTGTGAAACAGAAGGAAAATATTCAGAAACAAAAGATGGTAGAACCTACAAAATATCAGATGCTGTTCCATCAGATACAACTAAAGAAAATGATATATATAGCATTAAGTATGATAAGTATGGAAATCCTATAAAAACATCTATAGGAATGGGAGAAAAAAGTATATCATCATCATCTAGTTACACAGCTAGTGGAAACTATATGTCATCAATGACCGATAGTTTTGGAAACACTGTAAAATATGATTATGATGAAAATAGAGATGTATTAAATAGTGTTACTGATGCTAAAGGAAGTACTACAAATTATCAATATGACAGTTTAAACAGAGTAACATCTGTAAGTAAAAAGGTTGGGAATGAAACAATATCTAATTCCTATACATATAACAATGATAGATTAGAGTCTATTACTCATAATGGTTTTTCTTATAGATTTGGTTATGATAAATGGGGAAACAATACAGATGTATCTGTAGGAAACCAAAAACTTATAACAAATGTTTTTGAAGATAAAACTGGTAAGTTATTAAGTTCAACTTATGGTAATGGTCAAAAGATAACACCAGTTTATGATAAGAATGATAATTTAATTGGAAGAGCATATAGTGGAGATAACTTAGGAACTATCACATATAGTGGAAATGTTGAAGGTGTAGGAAATAAAGTAGCTGTAGGGAATAATTCTGTATTAGGTACAACTGGTGAATCAAAAAGATTAGAATCTTTGAATATAAATATGTCAGGTATGCCAAATGGAATGAAAATAAAATATCAAACTTGTATAGAAGGACAAGGTTGGCAAGAGTGGGTATACGGTGGACAAGAATCTGGAGCAGCAGGTAAGAACAAAAAGTTAGAAGCTGTAAGAATTAAGCTCGAAAATGCACCAGATGGTTATATTGTACAGTATCAAGTGCATATGGAGGATAAAGGATGGAACACACCGCTTTGTCAAGATGGAGAAGTTGCAGGTTTAGAAGGTAAAGGAAAAAGAATTGAAGCAATTAAGATAAATCTAGTAAAGGTAAGAAGTAAAAGTGCTTATGATAACAATGGAAACATTGGAGAATATAGAGATTATGTAAGTGGACTAAATTATAAATATAGATATGATTTATCTAATAGACTTAGAAAAGTAGAAGAATCTACAGGGGCTTTTACTGTTATAAACTATGATAATAAAAATAATGTATCATCAACAGTAGAAACAAGAAATGGTGTAAGTTATGATACAACATATGGATATGACGAAGATAATTATATAAATAATATAACTTATAACAGAAATAATAAAGAATATTCTCAAAAGTTAGCCTATGACGGATTAAACAGGGTAACAACAAAGACAAATATAATGGAAAGTGACACTTCAAGTACTGTAGGGACAGTAACCTATCAAACTAAAAGTGATGGACAAGGATGGCAAGGTAAAAAGACTAATGGAACTATAGCAGGTTCATATGGTAAAAATATTTCGCTTGAAGGAATAAAAATATCAATAAGTGATCTTCCATCAGGAACAAAGGTAAAATATCAAGCACATTGTGCAGACATTGGATGGCAAGATTGGGTATATGGCGGAGCTTTAGCAGGAACAGATGGAACTGGAAAAAGACTAGAAGCAATAAAGATACAATTAGAAGGAGCACCATCAGGATATAGCATAGAGTATAAAGCATATGTAAAAGATAAAGGATGGCAAGAATGGGTACAAAATGGTGAAGTAGCAGGAACAACAGGAGAATCTTTAGCAATGGAAGCAATAAAGATAAGGGTTGTAAAATCTGGAGTTTCTAGCAGCAAAAACTTTACTACAAAATATACATATGAAAAAGGAAAAGCAGAAGGAAGCGGAAGTGTAGTATATCAAAGTAAAGGTGTTAATGATTCATGGCAAGAAAATAAAACAGAAGGTGCATTATCAGGTACTGTAGGTAAATCAAAGGCATTAGAAGGAATAAAAGTTTCACTAAAAGATATGCCATCAGGAAGTAGAGTAAAATATAGAATTTATGATAAGGATGGAGCATGGAAAAATTGGGTATATGATGGTACATTAGCAGGATCAGAAGGAACAGGAAATAGGCTAGAAGCAGTACAAATAGAACTAGAAGGAGCGCCAGAAGGATATTCTATAGAATATAGAGCACATGTAGCAGATAAAGGATGGTTATCTTGGGTAGGAGAAGGAGATACAGCAGGAACAACAGGACAAGGTAAAGCAATGGAAGCTCTTGAAGTAAGACTTGTAAAAACAGGATCATCTGAAAGTACAAGAATAGCTTCAATGGACAACAACGGAAAGAAAATAAGCTATACTTATGATGCTAATGGAAATATAGAAACTATTACAGAAAACGGCAAGACAATAAAATATTATTACAACGAACTAAACGAAGTAGTAAGAGAAGACAACCAAACATTAAATAAAACAATAACTTATAGTTATGACCAAGGTGGAAATATTCTAAACAAAGTAGAATATCCATATACAACAGGAAATCTAGGAACAGCATCTAAAACAGTAGGATATACCTATGGAGATAGCAACTGGAAGGACAAGCTAACAGCATTCAACGGAAAAGAAATAACATATGATGAAATAGGAAACCCATTAACTTATGATGGATATAAGTTCACATGGGAAATGGGAAGACAATTAAAGGCTATTTCAGGAAATGGCAAAGAAATAAGTTATAAATATAACGACAGTGGAATAAGAACAGAAAAAACAGTAAATGGAGTAACAACAAAATATTATCTATCAGGAGATGCAGTAACACTTGAAGATAATGGAACAGATAAGATATACTATACATATGATGCCGATGGCGATTTAATATCTATGAATCTAAATGGCAAGGAATATTTCTATATCAGAAATGTACAAAATGATGTAATAGGACTACATGATAGTGAAGGAAAAGTAGTAGTAAACTATAGTTATGATACATGGGGAAATATAGTATCAATAACAGGAAGTTTAAAGGATAGTGTAGGAGTAAAGAACCCATATAGATATAGAGGATATAGATATGATGAAGAGACAGGATTATATTATCTGCAAAGTAGATATTATAATGGTTCGTGGGGAAGATTTATAAATGCAGATGCATTAATAGGACAACCAGGAGATATACTATCATTTAATATGTTTGCGTATTGTGGAAATAATCCAGTAATAATGGAAGATCCAAATGGATATAGATTTGATATTACTGGTGGACGTGATAATGGTAAATATATAAGTATGGCTATACAATCACAATATCCGGCAATAAAGAAGAATGTTCAGAAGAAAGAAACAATATTATCAGTTAAAAAGACTAATGAACAAATAAAAAGTGCTGTAAAAGGTGAAGCAGGAGGTGCTGCTGATAAAATAGTAGTAGAAGTAGCAAAGAAAATCAATTTACCCAAAGTAGGAAAGCTAGTTGATAAAATTGGACCGGCAGGAAATTACTTTAAATTTCAAGGAATATATTCTGATATGAAAACATGTAAGTTAAATAATGTGAATACTTTTAGATGGGATAATTTGGCTGTATTTGGAGCTATGACAATGTTTGACATTGGAGTAGGAGGATTAACATCAATGTGTATTGTAGGAGCTACAGCAGGAATGGCGTTTGTTCCAACTTTATTAATAGGAGCTGCTATAGGGTTTTCGGGAGCTGTTATTGGAGCTACATTAAAAGAAATGATGGGATTTGAAGAATTAGTAAGATAAATACTTAGGAGGATAAATTTATGAAAAATGAAACAAAAATTCAAGGTATATGTGCAATTATAGGTGGAATAATAGCTATATTAGGATTAACTTTTATAGATGAAGTTAGTATTATGACAATTATTGCAGGAGAATTAATAATTGCTGTAATAATTAGATTTATATATTTAAATATAAAAAAGATAAAGTTTGGAACAGATATAGATATGGCATTAGAGATATCAATATTAATTTTAGGTATATGTTCACCCTTTGCATATATACTAAAAAGTTGTGGGTATGGAGAAGTTAGTGTAATTATAGCTATAATTTCAGTTATGCAGTTTATTATAGTTAAGCCTAAAACTAAAACACATAAAAATTACATAAAACAAAAAGAGTTAGAAAAAGAAAATTAATAGTACTAGTAACTTCAATTATAATAAGGAAGGCAAATTTATTAGAGTATACAATTTAGGATTAAGTGAAGATTTTTATTTTAAAATAGATGAATATGCTAATCTGATAATAGTGACTGTAAGAGGGCATCATGAATTAACTTATAGATTGGATGGAACACTAATAAGTGATAAAACTTTAGATTATATAGATTATAGGGAAGTAAGAGTTATTAAACGTAATTCAAAAACATATACTCTGTCTAATAAATTCTTTTTTACAACTGTAAAATGTGTAGATGAAAAAGGAAATTCAAGAATAATGTACAGAGTACCAATTTATGCAACAATTTTTAGGTTAATACAAGCAATTTCGTTTATAATTTTATTAGCCCTATTTATCAGGTTGTGTATAAAAAAACTAGAGGATTCAGATATTTTTATAGATATAAATATTGGTAATAGGATAAATAAATATAACTTGGGAAATTTCTAATAGTAAAGCTTATGGTAAAAATTGCATAGAGTTATATACAAAGAAAATGAATTAGTGTTTAAAGAAGATAGTCATTAGTAAGTTACAGTATAATTATAATTTTCATTTAAAAGAGATAGAAGACGAAAGTTTTCTATCTCTTTTGTTTTAGTAAAACAATAAAACAGCAAAGCTGAGCCGTAGGCTGTAGAAGATAAAATAGAAATGATGAGATTAAAAGAGAAAGTTAAAAATATAGAAGAAGTAAAACACCAAAGGTGGTGGAGTAGGATATACTTATGGAGAAAGCAACTGGAAGGATAAGCTAATAACATATAATAGAAAAGAAATAAGTTATAAATATAATGATAGTGGAATAAGAACAGAAAAAACAGTAAATGGAGTAACAATAAACAGAGTTCTTGGATTTAGGGGAGCGAAGCGAGACTAAAGGTTAGAAATCGTTATCCAGGGACGTAGCAGCCGTTTATTCACGAAGTGAATATTACGGATGGTAGTCATCGGGCAAAATATTATCTATCAGGAAGTGCAGTAACACTCCTAGTGATAATGGAACAGATAAGATATACTATACATATGATGCCGATGACGATCTAATATCTATGAATCTAAATGGAAAAGAATACTTCTACATAAGAAATGTACAAAATGATGTAATAGGACTACATGATAGTGAAGGAAAAGTAGTAGTAAGTTATAGTTATGATACATGGGGAAATATAGTATCAATAAGTGGAAGTTTAAAAGATAGTGTAGGTAAAAAGAACCCATATAGATATAGAGGATATAGATATGATGAAGAAACAGGATTATATTATCTTCAAAGTAGATATTATAATGCAGAGTGGGGAAGGTTTATAAATGCAGATGCAGGAATTGCAGAAGTGGGCAGTATTCAGGGATATAATATGTTCCAGTACTGCAATAACAATCCGGTGAATATGAGTGATGAAAGTGGATATTTGCCAAAGTGGATGAAGAAAGCAGCAAAGGTGATAAAAAAGGCAGCGAAGGTTGTTGCTGTTGTAGCAGTAGTAACAGTTGCAGTCGCAGTTACTGTATCTACATTGGGATCTGCAGGAATAGGAGCTGCAGTTTTGGCTTCAGCAGCTATCGGTGCAGTAGTTGGAGGAGTTTCTAATGTAGTGAAGCAGAAAGTTGTTGATAAAAAGAAAATGAAAAATATTAATGTAAAAGAGACAGCAATAGCGACAGTGACTGGGGCTGTAGGTGGGGGATTGGCAGCTACAGGAATCGGACTACTGGGTCAAGTAGCAGGGGCAGCAACATTATCGGGTTCGTCAGCAATTTTGAATAATCAAGGACCAATAGAGGTTGTTAGAAGTATGGCAGTTGGAGCTTTTGGTGGTGCGTTAGGAGGTGCAGGTGCATATTCATCTATGAAGTCAGAGGGAGTAAAAGCATTATTCTTTACTAATACAGCACGTACCAAGTATCTAAGAGATTGTGCATCCAGTGCAATTTTTAAAGGTTGGGTTGTTAGTACTGGAAATGATTATTTAGGAATGATAAAGTGGACACAGGATTAAGTAAAGGAGTATGGTGTATAAAAAATAATAGTATAGTTAAGGCTGAGGTGGTTAAAATTGTGGAATGATATAGCTTATTATATGTACATACTTTTTAGACAATGGGTAATGGCAGTAGCGTTTTCTTCTGTTAGGCTGTCTTTTAAGATAGGAGGAGAAATAGAAGCAAGAGGAGTAGGTGTATGGAGAATTCCACCAAGGCTAAAAATATTAGAGAAAATCAATAGGCTTACTTTAAGAAGGGGAAGGTACTACATAAAGATACATGGGGTAATATATTTACTCGTTTGTTTTATACCATGTATGGTGCTATTTATACCTTATGTAATATTATTGCTAAATGGTATAGAGTTTCATGAAACTTTATTAAACATTGTAATGGTAATAGATGGGGTGAGTTTTATTGTGTTTGGTACAATCACGGTAATACAATTAATAATAGAAAATATTCAAAATATTAAGAGACGCAAAAAAAGGAGGCATAGATGATATATGTCAAATTCAAAATTGTTAGAAGTATCAATTGATAATAATAAATATAATATTGAATATAAAAGAAATATGTGGACAGGCAAAGAAATATTAGTAATTAATGGTGAAGAGATTCAATTACCTAAAAAGTCATTTCGAGCTTTTACAGGAATTGATGTTCCAGTTGTGTTAGGAAATGATAAATGTAGGTTTGTATCTATAGGTAGTAAAATTGATATAGCATATAATGGAAAATACTTAATAAGTGGTAACAAATATACAGGATTAAAGTCGATTTCATGGTGGTGTTGGATATTTATAACTCTATGTCTTGCTATTCCAGTTATATCGCTAGGTGGAGCATTGCCAGCAGTAATAGCAGTTATGGGTGTTATGGGATGCACAAGAATTAATGTAGGGGATAAGAGTACAATTTTAAAAGTTACTTTGTGTTTCTTAGTTACAGTTATGTGCTGGATTACATTTTTACTTTTATTATCCATATTAAGTTAAGGGGTTTGTAAATAAATTCAAAATGTATTTATATTATATGAAAGAATAAAAAAGAGATAGAAGACGAAAGTTTTCTATCTCTTTGATTGTAGGGAAACAATTAAACAGCGAAGCTGAGCCGAAGGCTGTAAAAGATAAAATAGAAATGATGAGATTAAAAGAGAAAGTTAAAAATATAGAAGAAGCAAAACACCGAAGGTGGTGGAGTAGGATATACCTATGGAGATAGCAACTGGAAGGACAAGCTAACAGCATTCAACGGAAAAGAAATAACTTATGATGAAATAGGAAATCCATTAACTTATGATGGATATAAGTTCACATGGGAAATGGGAAGACAATTAAAATCAATTTCAGGAAACGGCAAAGAAATAAGTTACAAGTACAATGATAGCGGAATAAGAACAGAAAAAACAGTAAATGGAGTAACAATAAACAGAGTTCTTAGATTTAGGGGAGCGAAGCGAGACTAAAGGTTAGAAATCGTTATCCAGGAACGTAGCAGCCGTATATTCACAAAGTGAATATTACGGATGGTAGTCATCGGACAAAATATTATCTATCAGGAGATGTAGTAACACTTAAAGATAATGGAACAGATAAGATATACTATACATATGATGCCGATGGCGATTTAATTTCCATGAACTTAAATGGCAAGGAATATTTCTATATTAGAAATGTACAAAATGATGTAATAGGACTACATGATAGTGAAGGAAAAGTAGTAGTAAGTTATAGTTATGATACATGGGGAAATATAGTATCAATAACAGGAAGTTTAAAGGATAGTGTAGGAGTAAAGAACCCATATAGATATAGAGGATATAGATATGACGAAGAAACTGGATTATATTATCTGCAAAGTAGATATTATAATGCAGAGTGGGGAAGGTTTATAAATGCTGATGCATTAATAGGACAAACAGGAGATATTTTATCATTTAATATGTTTGCGTATTGTCATAACAATCCTGTTAACATGAGTGATGAAAGTGGATACTTGCCAAAATGGTTGAAGAAGGCTGCAAAGGTAGTAAAGAAAACGGTAAGTAAAGTAGTAAAAAAGGTAAAGGCAGTAGTTAAAACAGTTAAAAATAAAGTAGTTTCATCATATAAAAATGTCAAAAATGCTGTTAAAAATTATGGGCCAGTTATAAAGAGTTCGATAAAGCAGACAAGTAAGAATGTAGCATCATCAGTAAAACAAACGGGTAGTAATTTAATAAATAAGGGAAAGAATTTTGTTACAAGTACCACGTCTGGAGATATAGTTAATGCAGTAGGATCAGGAATAGACAATTCATTATCAGCTATAGAGACTTTTAGCAAGTTTGCAACAAAAGTACAAAAAATAGGGGCGTGCGGAATAGGATTGACGGCATCTGGTATACTTTTAAATTTTAAGGATGGAATTACATTTGATGCAGCTATTTCAAGTGCAATAGATGTAGCTAGTCTGGGAATTGGTTATTTGGCAGGACTTGGAGTAACAGCTGTAATGTCTGCAGTAGGAGCTCCAGCAATAGCTGGAATATTAATTACGGCAGGATTAGGATGGGTAATATCAGTTACCGCAAGTAATATAAAACGAGATGTAATAGAATAAACAAATGAAAGAGAGGAAGTTGATTATATGAAAAGTAATAAGTCAATAAATAATAAAGTAGGCGGGACTTTAGTATTAGTAGCTATGTTTTTAGCACAATGTTTTACCGAAGAATTTGTATTAAAAGGGTGTTTAATAGCAGGTGTTTTGCTTGTATCAACATTAATATGGACTTTAGTTGCTTTTAATAAACCGCATAAGAAAAAGGTAGTAGGATTTATTATATCTGGTTTGGTGTTGTGGATTACTGTTACGATAGCATATTCTGATGGAATACTAATTAATATTAGTGATCGTTTTATATTGATAATATCGGTGATAGGTTTTGTACAGTTACTTATTTATTCAACGTATGTTATGTTTACTCTTGACAATAGTAATGAGAAAATAAAAGAAGCTAAAAAGACATTTTTAAAATCTATGATAGGAATAATAATCATAATAGTTTGTACTACCTTATTTATACTGGTAGTAAAGTGGCTTGAATAGTAAGAGTATTTTTAAATTACTTGAAAGTTTCTTTGTTAGCCTGAATATGGATAAAAATAAATAAAATTAAAAAGAGATAGATACGAAGGTTTTCTATCTCTTTTAGATTACAAAAACTATTAAAAAGAAAGCTAAGCCATAGGCTGTAAACAATAAAAGAAAAATGATGAGATGAAAAGAGAAAGTTAAGATTGTAGAATAAGTAAAAAGACTCCGAAGATATAGGAATAATAACACTAACAGTAGGATGTATCTAAGCAGATAGTAACTAGAAAGAAAATTTAGGATATGCAGTAATGCTTGAAAATAATAGAACAGATAAGGTGAAATATATATATGATGCTGATACGTTAATGGGATAACTTGAAGGCATCTTATTATTTAATATGTTTGCATATTGTCACAGGAATTCTGTAAGTATAAGTGATAAAAGTGGATATTTTTTAAAAGTCGATTAAAACGGCAGTGAAGAAAGCGGTAAGCAATGTAGTAAATAAAGCAAAGAATATTTATAATAATGTTAAAACAAAAGTGATAAATATATTAAAAAACACAGTTATAAAGAATTCATTAAAAGGTTTTGTGCAAGTGGCAGGAGAGAATGTTGTTGAACAAGCTATTAATAAATAATTAATAAAAACAACAACATCAACGAGGTATTTAAGAAGATTGATAATTATTTTGATAAGAATAAAAGGTAGTGAGGAATTATACATATGGAGAAAAAGAATAACATTATTAGAAATTCAGTTATATCGTCATTGTTAGGAATGTTTATTGTAAGGCAGACAGTAATACCAAAAGAGTTTTTATCAGTAATAATAATTATGGGGATTATAGTAGCAATTTTCTATTTTAAGTCAAGAAAAAAACAAGATAAGAAAACAAGAAGGGTAGTAATAATTTTAATTTCTACATTAATACTTGTTATTGGTACAACACTTTCAAATTTAAATGAAGAATATATAAATAGTAAATTAATAAGTGTAATTACTGATATATGTTTTATACAAGTATTTATTGTATTAATAATAGAAAGTATAAAAAGATACAAAACTGAAGAAATGTCTATTGAAGAAAAAATAGCAATGTGGGTTGGAGGAATAGGTTTTGTATTATTAGGAGTATTTCTTATTTTTATTAGTTTATAATTTTAAAAGTAAGGTTATAAAATTGTTAAAAGTGTAGCTGCAGGTTTAATGTTAGGAACAGGAGCTTTTGCAGCAATTAGTGGAGTATTTATTGCTGGAGTTATAGGATGGGAACTATCTGTCGGTGCTAATATTATAAAAGAAAAATATATTAATTAATAAACATGAGGTGAAGTTAATGAAAGATAAAAGAAGTAAGATTATGGGATTAGTGGCGGTTTTAGCTATGGCGTCAACAAGTTTTTTATCAAAAAATAGTATCTTTGTATGTTGTGTATTATCAATTTTAACATTAATAGGGTTGATTGTGTGGGTTTATTTATATCATCCTAAAGGTAAAGATAAAAGGTATTTAGGTATATATATATCTGGTATTATAATGGTAATTATGGTTGCAATAAGTTATAGTAATGCTTTTACTAAAGACATAAGAGGAATAATCTCAATAGTGGGTATTTTTCAATTTATAGTTTATATGTGTTTTTATACTTTTAAACTAGGAAATTCTGAAGAAGAGATAAAATTGAAAAAGGAAGCTACGAAAGGATTAAAGATGGTATTATTCGGTGTTCTGCTTATAATAGGTGCCATACTTTACGCAAAATGGTGCTAGTGTAGTAAGTAAGATAAAAGTATGTTGTAGGATTTATCATAAGTTTTAATGGGTTTTGAGCTATAAATAAAATGAAAAAGTAAGAAAAGAGATAGAAGACAGAAGTTTTCTATCTCTTTTGTTTTAGTAAAGAAATCAAACAGCGAAGCTGAGCCGAAGGCTGTTATAAATGAAAAATATAAGATGAAAAAGAAAGTTAAAAATATAGAAGAAGCAAAACATCGTAGATGGTGCAGTAGGATATACCTATGGAGATAGCAACCGGAAGGACAAGCTAACAGCATATAATGGAAAAGAAATAACATATGATGAAATAGGAAATCCATTAACTTATGATGGATATAAGTTTACATGGGAGATGGGAAGATAATTAAAGTCTATTTCAGGAAATGGAAAAGAAATAAGTTACAAGTACAATGACAGTGGAATAAGAACAGAAAAAACAGTAAATGGAGTAACAATAAACAGAGTTATTAGCTTTAGGGGAGCGAAGCGAGACTAAAGGTTAGAAATCGTTATCCAGGGACGTAGCAGCCGTATATTCACAAAGTGAATATTACGGATGGTAGTCATCGGACAAAATATTATCTATCAGGAGATGCAATGATGCTTGAGGAAAATGGAAAAGTAGTAGTAAACTATAGTTATGATACATGGGAAAATATAGTATCAATAACAGGAAGTTTAAAGGATAGTGTAGGTAAAAAGAATCCTTATAGATATAGAGGATATAGATATGACGAAGAAACTGGAATGTATTATCTTCAAAGTAGATATTATAATGGTTCGTGGGGAAGGTTTATAAATTGTGATAACATAGGTGGAAAAATAGGTGAACTAGGAACTCATAATGCTTTTCAATACTGTTTTAATAATCCAGTAAATATGAGTGATGAAAGTGGTCAATGGCCAAAGTGGATGAAAAAAGTAGCAAAGACAGTAAAAAAGACTGTAAGTAAGGTAGGTAAAGTAGTAAAAAACACTGTAAGTAAGATAGGCAATACGGTTAAGAATGTAATAAAAACTAAAATTAACTCATCACCAATATGTAACACTAATAAAAGAGGAACTGTTACAATTCCTATTATTTCAGGGAGCATAAAAGGTGGTTTATCACTTGGAGGAAGTATTGGAGTAACTATAGATACTAAAGGAAATATATCATTACAGGCAACAGGAAATTTTGGAGGTTCAGCAGGATTACCTAGTGCTAGTGTAGGTGTAGGATCACCAGTAGTTACCAATGCGCCATCTTATAAAAGTTTAGAAGGTTGGGGAGTACAAGTTGGTGGATCAGCACAGTTAACTCCATTTTCAGCAGACCTTGATTATTCTATAATACCTAATGGTAGAGGAGGAGCATATTCTGGAGTTGGTTTAAAAATTGGAGCTGGAGTTACTCCATTATTGGTAGGAGGAGAAGTTCACGCGGAAGCTACATATACAAAGACCTTAGGTGTTGTTAATTTATATGATGGTAGTATAAGAATTATGCCTTAATAATTGAAAGGATATATATAGTATGAAGAATGTAAAAAATAGAAGCATAATATTTTTAATATTAATGTTTATAGTTGTAATATTGATTTTAATTATATATTTTATTTGTTACATAAATGGTCGTGGTGAATCTAAATATGATAATTCACAAATTATTGATTCTAAAGAAGGAATGATAACTAATGTAAATGGTATTGCAGTAGATAATAATAGGAATGTATATTTGGGTGTAGGTGGGAAAATTAATGTTTATAATAGTAGTGCTCAATTTATTCATTCATATTTAATTAATACAGCAGGAAGTTATAGCTTTACTATAGACAAAAATCAACAGTTAATAATATCTGATGTAAGAGGAGAAAGAATATTAAAGTATAAGTTAGATGGAAATTATATTACGAAAGAAGATGATTATAATCTTGTTAAAGGAGAGGAGATAGATAGAAATAGTGATAAATTTATTACAACTAACGGTGAAAAGTACAAGTTAAGTAACACATTATTTTTTACAAAGATATATGGATATGATCAAGAAGGAAAATTGATTTTTGAATACAGTGCTCCTCTTTGGAATGGATTTCTTAGATTATCATTATTAATATCAATAATTATGTTATTTATTAGCTTTTTTATAGCAGTAAAGGTTAATGGAACAAAAGTAGGATGGGGATATAAAATTATATTTAAGTAAGATTCATCACAAGTTTTAACAGGTTTTATAGTATGTATAAGGTGGAAAAAGTGATAAAAGAGATAGAAGACGAAAGTTTTCTATCTCTTTAACTTTATGGAGATGGTTAAACATTAAGCTGTAACTAACAAATATCATAAGTGAAAAAATGAGACAAATAAATAAAAAATAGAATATATTGTAGATAATGGTGACGATGAAGTATAATATACCTATTATGTTTATAACAATCTAATATCTATGAATCTAAATGGAAAAGAGTATTTCTACATAAGAAATGTAGAAAATGATGTAATAGGACTACATGATACAGAAGGAAAAGTAGTAGTAAGTTATAGTTATGATACATGGGGAAATATAGTATCAATAACAGGAAGTTTAAAGGATAGTGTAGGTAAAAAGAACTCATATAGATATAGAGGATATAGATATGATGAAGAGACAGGATTATATTATTTGAAAAGTAGATATTATAATGCAGAGTGGGGAAGGTTTATAAATGCTGATGCAGGGATAGCAGAAGTGGGCAGTATTCAGGGATGTAATATGTTCCAGTACTGCAACAACAATCCGGTGAATATGAGTGATGAAAGTGGATATTGGCCAAAGTGGATGAAGACGGCGGCAAAGGCAGTGAAGAAGGCTGTAAGTAATGTAGTAAATAAGGTGAAAAAAGTATTTTCATCATCTAAATCAAATAATAAACCAAGTAATAATATTAAGAATACTCCTATTACTAAAAATGATGTTTCAAATTCAACAAAAGGTGGAGTTATTACAGCTATAGAAGGCGGAGTTAGTGAGGTTTATAAAAATGTTCCAAGTAAGGTTACATTAAGTACCGTTAATAGAGCGGGTAGAAGAGCTGGGCAGATGGCTGTGACGATGCCAGTAAAAGGCGCCAAGACATTACAAATGGTTTCTAAGGTAGAGAGTATAGGAGCTGTGGGTGTAGCACTTACTGGAGTGAGTGTATGGAATAACTATCATAGTGGATATAGTAAAAAGGAAGCATTTTGGAGGAGTGCTATAGATGTGGCACTAACAGGTGTTAGTATAATGGCAGGATGCTTTGGAGGACCATTAGCCGCAGCTGCTGTTTCACTTGTAGGTGGATTAGCTGTAGAAGCATTTAAATATTATTTGTGGGACGCTGAACTTAAAAAACCTTCAAAATATTTAAGCAGTGGAGGAGCAATTGTTGCATAGAATAAAAAATAATTATTTATATAAATATGGAGGGAATAATGAAAAAGAATAATTTTATTTCAGTAATGGTAGCATTAATAACTCTAGCAATAGTTAGGATTTTAATAAATAGGGTAGGTTATGAAAATATACCTGAGGGTATAATAATAGTTGCAGCAATAGCATGTTGTATAATTTTTTGTGTAAAAACTAAAACAGGATATGATAGTAAAAATAAATATAATATACTTGTGATGACTACATTTTCTATATTGTGTGCATTATTGATAATACTGGTTATATTAGGAGAAAGTTTTGTAAATCACTCTATTATAATATTAATAGGGATATTAATGGGAATAACTACAGTTTTAATGATAATAAGTATGATATGTGCGATTATACATAGAAATAAAATATTAAAAAAGTAACAAGAAAAGGATTAGGAAATGATAGTTTTCTAGTCCTTTTAAAATAAAAAGAAATTAAATGTACATCATGTATATTTAAAAATTTGAGATTACTTTTCTATTAAAAAACAGCGAAGCTGAGCTGGAGGCTCTAAAAGATAAAATAGAAATGATGAGATTAAAAAAGAAAGTTTAAAATATAGAAGAAGTAAAACACCGAAGGTGGTGCAGTAGAATATACTTATGGAGATAGCAACTGGAAGGATAAGTCCATGGAGCATAATGGAAAAGGAATACGTTATAAATACAATGACTGTGGAATAAGAACAGAAAAGACAGTAAATGGAGTAACAATAAACAGAGTTCTTAGCTTTAGGGGAGCAAAGCGAAACTAAAGGTTAGAAATCGTTATCCAGGGACGTAGCAGCCGTATATTCACAAAGTGAATATTACGGATGGTAGTCATCGGACAAAATATTATCTATCAGGAAGTGCAGTAACACTCCTAGTGATAATGGAACAGATAAGATATACTATACATATGATGCCGACGGCGATCTAATATCTATGAATCTAAATGGAAAAGAGTACTTCTATATCAGAAATGTACAAAATGATGTAATAGGACTATATGATAGTGAAGGAAAAGTAGTAGTAAACTATAGTTATGATACATGGGGAAATATAGTATCAATAAGTGGAAGTTTAAAAGATAGTGTAGGTAAAAAGAACCCATATAGATATAGAGGATATAGATATGATGAAGAGACTGGAATGTATTATCTTCAAAGTAGATATTATAATCCAGAGTGGGGAAGATTTATAAATGCAGATGCATTAATAGGACAACCAGGAGATATACTATCATTTAATATGTTTGCGTATTGTGGAAATAATCCAGTAATAATGGAAGACTCAAATGGATATAGATTTGATATTACTGGCGGACGTGATAATGGTAAATATATAAGTATGGCGATACAATCGCAATATACGGCAATAGCAAATAATGTTGCAAATAGAAAGCCGATTCCAAAACCAAAGCCAAAACCAACACCAAGGCCAACTCCTAAACCATTGAAAAATACTGAAGTTGTTGTTAATTTTGTAAGCGGAGCAACAGATCAAGCTATATCTGATTCAAAAAAGCTGAAGTCTGATATATGGATAGGCAAAACTGTAAAAAATGTTGGACCAATGAATATATCAGGTACAACAATTAGTATTGGTCAAAATATTTTAAAATGTAAGATAACAAGTACATTTAGTTGGAATAATGCAGCAACATGTATGGCAATGAGTATGTATGATATTGGAGTAGCACAATTAGGAGGTTATTTAACAAAGTGCCTTGTAGGATTAGTAGTAGGGGTGTTAACTGCTATGGAAGCACCGGCAATATTAGTAGGTGGTGCAGCAATAGTAACAGCAGGTTTGGCATCAATTGGTATTGGATGGGTAGCTTCAAAAGTGAAGGAGTCATGGTATGATAATTTAATAGAATAGAGGTAGGATAGCATGGGGAGAAAAAATCAAAATAATATACTTTATATTTATATTAATTATTATGATTACAATGAATTATACAAATAATCTTAATGTTGCAATTACTATTGCTTGTGGTTTACTTTGTATAAGTAGTATAGCATTTGCTATAGTAGAGAAAATACGAGGGAAAAGTGTTAAATGGATATATACATTTATATCATTATTAATAGCATCAATTCTTATATTGATAGTAGTTTTAGAGCATACAGATACAAATATGTCTTTTATATTACTTGTAATAGCAGCATTACAATTTTGCGCATGTCAGATAGTTACAATACATGTTTTTTCAAAGTCTAATGAAAAGATGAAAGAACTGAAAAAATATGTTCCTAAATTGTGGTTAGGAATAATAATATTAGTGATAGTTTTGATTGGATTAATAATTTATAGATAAATGTTATATTACAGTAAAATTACTTGTGAGTTTCACAAATAGTTTTTAGAAGAATTAACAGATAAATAGAGATAGAGAGGTAGAAGACGAAAGTTTTCTATCTCTTTTGTCTATATATAAATTATTAAACAGTGGATATGAGTCGTAGGTTATAGAAGATAAAATAAAAGTGATGATTAAGTATATATAGTAAAAATAATAGAAGAAGCAAAAACCACTGAAGGTGAAGGCGTGGTGAAGATAAATTTATTAATTCTTTGTGGAATCTCGTTTATTTTAATATAACTGTATTTAGTCTATAATAAAGATATACGAAAAGGGGGAGTATCAAGTGATAAATAAGCCACTTCCAATCGGAATAGATAATTTTGAAATGTTAATAACGAGAGGTTATTATTTTATAGATAAAACAATGCTAATAAAAGATTTGTTAGATAACAAAGCTTCTGTAAATTTATTTACAAGGCCAAGACGTTTTGGAAAGACCTTAAATATCAGTATGCTACAGTATTTCTTTGAAGATAGGCATAATGAAGTTACTGGAGAAAAAGAAGATAAGTCATATCTTTTTAAGGGACTTGATATAGAAAGTGCTGGAGAAAATTATACTTCCCATATGGGACAGTATCCTGTGATAAATCTCTCATTAAAGTCAGCGAAGCAAGGGGATTTACAATTAGCTTTTCAATGTTTAAGAGAAGAAATATCTAACGAGTTTAGAAGACATTTATATATTTTAGAAAGTGATAAACTAGCAACGGAAAAAGAAGAATATATGAGAATAGTCCGTAAAGAAGATGATATGAAGCTATATGCTACGTCATTAAGATTTTTAAGCCATTGTCTTGAAAAATATCATGAAAAAAATGTGATTATTCTTATAGATGAGTATGATGTACCACTAGAAAATGCATTTTTTGAAGGCTTTTATAAAGAGATGATTTCATTTATACGTTCATTATTTGAGTCATCACTAAAGACCAATCCATCATTAGAGTTTGCAGTAATTACTGGGTGTTTAAGAATTTCAAAGGAAAGTATTTTTACAGGATTGAATAACTTAAAAATAATCTCGATACTAGATGATAGATATGCAGAATACTTTGGATTTACCGATGATGAGGTTATGAAAATATGTAGTGATTATAATATGTCACAAAAGTATGAAGATATAAAGAACTGGTACAATGGGTATATTTTCGGAAATGTTAATGTCTACAACCCTTGGAGTGTAATGCAGTATATAGATGATCTTAAAGCAAATATTAATAGATTTCCTACATCATACTGGGCAAACACTAGCTCCAATAGTATAGTAAGAAGTCTTATAGAAAGAGCCGATGACATAACTAAAGGCGAGATTGAAGCTTTAATAGAAGGAAAAACTATAGAAAAGCCAATTCATGAGGACATTACTTATGATGAAGTTTATGATACTATGGATAACTTATGGAATTTTATGTTTTTTACCGGGTATTTTAAGAAAATAAATGAAAGAATAAGCGAAGAAAATATAAGATATATAGAACTTGCTATTCCTAACGAAGAAGTAAAATATATTTTTAGGACAAAGATATTAAAGTGGTTTAATGAACAAATTAATCAATGTGATAAAACAAGATTATTTGAGGCTGTTTTAAGTAAAAATCCAGAAGTATTCGAAGAGGAATTAGGAAAATTATTAATAGAAACCATCAGTTTTAATGATGCTTATGAAAACTTTTATCATGGATTTCTAACAGGAGTATTGTCTCATATGAAGGGATATATCGTTAAGTCCAATAGAGAAGGAGGAAGAGGACGTAGTGATCTTTTTATAAAGGCAGTTTCAAAGCGAGGAATTGCAATAGTAATTGAGTTTAAAATTGCAAATAATATTGATGATTTAGAGAAACGAGCAGATGAGGCAATAAAGCAAATAGAAGATAGACAGTATGATAAAGAACTAAGTAGTGAAGGATATAAAAATATATTTAAGTATGGTATAGCCTTTTATCAAAAGGATTGCCTTGTGAAAATTAAAGAATAAGAGAAATATAGGTGACATCTTATTAGTAGGTGTCACTTTTGTATTTAAAATATGGATAAAAACATAGAGAATAAGAAAAGAGATGTGTAAAAAATGTGGATATAAAAATGTAGTATTAATTACAAATGAAAATAATTTTGCTTATATTATTGAAAAGAGAAGAAAAAAGTGCGTATAATTTATAGTAATTATGTAATTTTATGCCTAGATGGTAAAAGTGTATATGAATATATTAATTAAAAGTATCACTGAGGTAGAATATAAATGAAAAAAGAAGATATAAAAGCTACATGGTTTGTTATTTTAATAGTTATTCAAGTAATAGCCGTCATATGTGTATTAAGAGGATTAGGGAGCGAAGATAAACAAGATAATATTATTAGTCACAAGGAAGGATTTCCTATGTATGTTCATGGATTAGCTATAGATAGTGAGGAAAATATATACATAGGTGTAGTAGGAAAAATAAATGTATATAATAAAGAAGTTAAATTTATTAGATCTTATAGTTTAGGAAGAGACCAAAGTTTCATTTTTAGAATAGATGAGAATGAAAATCTGATAATAGCAATAGAAAGTACTGAATTAATTTGTAGATTGGATGGAATGATAATAAGTGATAAAATTTTAGATTATACAGATGATAGAGAAGTAAAAGTCATTAAACGTAATTCGAAAATATATACTCTGTCTAATAAGTTTTATTTCACTACTGTAAAATGTGAGGATCAAAAGGGAAATTCAAGAACAATATACAGAGTACCAATTTATATAACAATTTTTAGGTTGATTCAAATGATTTCGTTTATAATTTTAGTAATATTATTTATTAAGTTGTGTATAAAAAAACTAGAGGATTTAGGTATTTCTATAGATACAAATATTGGTAACAGGATAAATAAATATAACTTGGAAGATTTCTAATAGCAAAGCTTATGGTAAAAACTGCATATAATTATATACAAAGAATATGAAAAAGATGAGATAATAAGTAATTATAGAAGTATTAAGGCAAGAAGAAAAATAGTAACTTTAGATGATGGTTCAGAATATAGATTATCTAGTTATTTTGGTTATAGTAAGGTTGTATTAGTAAATCAAGATGGATCTGAAGTTGATATAGTTAAGATAAGTTTATATGAATGGGTTTTAAAAATACTATTTGTAATCTCAATACTGGTTATATGGATTTATTTATATTATCTATTCTTTTCAAAATCAGGAAGTGATTTGGGATATAAATAACCTTCATAATATATGTTGTAAGTAATGGAAATAGATATAAATTATCAAATATTTTAGGACATGCGAAGATTCCTTATAATCATACTGTAATAGGAGATTGGGGAGATTTATGAAAACTTACTTAGAATTATGTGAAAACTTATGTGATTATTTGTATTTAGATGATAATAAAGCATTTAAAGATGTTGATAAGAGGAAATTAAACTTAGCTGTAGCTAGTATTAATGGTGATAAAATTTTTAGTATAAGTGAAAAAAGACAATTTATTAAGATGTGTAGTATGAAAATAATAAAGTTACTCTTATTACCTAAGTTAAAAGGATACAAATTATATTTGTTAGCCAATATTAATGGTTATAATGTGAATTCTAAGATTTCTGATTATAAAAAAGTTTGGAAAATTGTACAGAATCATATAGATATCAGCAATTTTGTGCTTGGATCAGAAATTAAATTTATCTTAGAAACAGGTGTTAATTGGTTTAGTATTGCAGAAGTAAATTTGCACCAGATTGATCAGGTGTTAAATTTAATAAGTGAGGATGCAAAGAATTTTATGCTTATCGCTAGTAGAAATGAAAATATGCTTACATATGATTCGATAAAAGAGATTTTTTATTATTCTTTTGTTGAATATAATAAAAAGAATATGAGTATAGACTATTTTAATTTATCAACTAAGTTATGTAAAAAGGGTGATGTTATATTTAGATGGGGAAATGATTCCGAATCATTAGAGTTAGATTTAATATTTGATAATAATTATTTAAGGTGTAAAGAACTTGGTGAATATTTAGAAATATAATTATTGATATATATAGAAAGCGAATAATTTTAAAAGCATGTTGTAATTGGTAGTTTTGCAACATGCTTTTATATTGGTAAAAATAAATCATAATACAATATCATGAAATTCTAAAGTTATATGGAATAACCTTTTTTGCATTGTTGCAAATACAAAAAGAACTATATATAATTTATAGTAATTATGTAAAGATATAGATAAAAATGGAGAGAAAAATAGTGATGTGGAATGAAATTATTGATGATAATGACTTAAGAAACTTCATGGAGAGGGTTGGATATTTTCATGATAGTTGTATAAAAGAATTAAAATATTTAAGTGGAGCATATGTTAATGAGGAACTATCCATGTATCCTATAAATGATCGTAGAGTGTTAAATGTTATTATACAATGTCAATTCGAAGATTTTTCTATGATTGAAATGGAATTTGAAGGATTAAAATATTTAAAGTTATTTCCTGTGGATGATAAATATACTTGTGAAATACTTGATTCAACTATGATTTTAAAAGAAGATGGTATTTACTGGTGTGATTGTGGCGGTTTATCTGAGGATGACATAAACGAATATAATGGTACTTTAATTTGTGCATCTAAACTTCGATGGCGTTCTATTAATAAATGTATGGGTCAGAAGGAATTTTTTGCATCAATATTTGAGTAGAAAAAATTTAGAGCTATAAAAAAAGAAGGCAAAAGTGGGTAGAAAAATAACTGGAGGGTGTAGATAGTATTGATTCACTTTATATTAATATGCTGTTATTGGGAGGATACATATGAAAAAAGATATAAATATTAAAGATATGGGCAAATTAGGAGCAATATCGGGGATTGCAGGGTGTATGATTGCAATGTCAGAGAAAGGTGATAATAAAATACCTTTTCCTATATGGGGTGGGTTAGTTATATTGATAATTTTTCTTATAGCTTATATAAGAGATCGAAAATTATTACCAATATTTCTTATAGGAGTTTCTATATTTATAATGTGTATAATGGGTGCGATTCCGATTTTTATAGATGCACCGCCTAAAGAACAAATAATTTGGTTGATTGCTGGAATACTTCAGTTATTTATTACTTCAGCGATAATGGTTTATATAAAAGGGATTAAAGGAAGATATAAGGTAGAAGAAGCTAAGAAGATATTATCAATTACTGTTCCAACAATAATAGTTCTTGTAGCAATATTAATACTAGTTTCGATATTTTTATAAAGGTTAAAGAGGTGGGGTATGGAAAAGATATTTATTAAATTAAAAGGTATGTTAAACATTGAAGAAATAGATAGTGAAAAGTTGGAATCATTTATTAATCATAATTACATACCACAAAAAAGATATAAAATAGTTAGGGATATTTTATTAATGTGGATAGTTGGTATAATGACTTCTATATTAGGTGCTAATCCAATAATAACTACTATATTAGTAATGAGTTTAGTTATATATTATACATATATATCTGTAAGAGTATTGAGAATTAAAGAGATAGATATGGCAAATACAAATTTATATCGAGGTGTACAAGGGGTAGTGATTGCATTTATATGCGTTGTTATCTCATATAAAATTCTCGCATGGAACAATAATGTGAGAATAATATTATTGATTTCATTTATTATTTTTATGATAATAAGCATGAATGTTTTTATAAAATTAGGAATTAAAAATATAAAAAATGATGCATTTAAAAATGTAAAAGGTAATACATCAATGATATATTCAGTAGCTTTTGCTGGAGGGGCATTAGGAATGTCTTTTGCAAGTATATTATTAAGTGATGCTAGTGAAGATGGAATATTAGTATTTGTAGCATTAGGATTTCTATTTATTGCGTTAGGATTTAGTTGTTCAGTAGGATATTTACTTAAATATTATATATTAACTAATATAGATTTTGATAAAAAAGAAGATAAAAGAAAAAAAAGTATAAAAACTAAAAAGAAAAGATACGTATAATAATTTAGAAACAAGGTTATTCAATAGTAATTTTGATTGAAAATATATGGAGAAAGTGAAACAATTAAATATTAAATCCTATATAAGAGATAAAATGAGTAAAAAGTGGAACAAGTGAATGAAATGTGGAATATATACCCAAAATGGTGGAAGCAAGATATAATATACTTATTATGGTTAATGTAGTCTAATATCTACGAAACTTAAAGTAGATAATTTTATGAAAAATGAAACAAAGATTCAAGTTATAGGAGCAAGTATAGGTGGAATAATAGCTATATTAGGATCAATTTTTATAGATGAGTTTAGTGTTATGACAATTTTAGCAGCTGAATTAATAATTGCTGTAATAATAAGATTTACATATTTAATTGTAAGAAAGTTTAAGTCTGGAAAAGACATAGATATATTATTAGAGATATCCATATTAATTTTAGGAATATGCTCACCATGGGCATATATTTTAAAAACTTATGGATATGATGTGATTTCTTTAATTATGGCTATAATTTCAATTGGTCAATTTTGCATAGTAAAACCACAAACTAAAACACATAAGAATTATATAAACCAAAAAGGGCTAGAAAAATAATTTGTAATTTGATCTAAGGGGAGGTAATTTTCCAATACAGTTATTTATTTTGGAAGGTACTTATTAAAGGTAGATTTAAGATGAATAAAAAAGAAAAAATATGTTGGACAGTAGCTATTATTACTATGATTATTCAGAAAAAAGTGGGGCTTAGAAAGTTTCCTCGTTTAGTACAAATTATTATAGCATATGGGTTAGTTATAGGAAGCTTTTTATTATTGATTAAATTAGGTAAGCCAACAAAAGAGGAGAAGAAAAATATATTAGTTGCGTTAATATTATTAAGTCTTTTTATCACAACAATACCAATTTATGATGGTTTGGCATATTTATATCCCAATAATGTATCCGATGTTAAAAGTGTGTGTGAAATTTATGTAAGCGTAGTAATGTGTATAATATTAATATTTACATACATAATTAATAAGAAAAAGAAGATGAGAAGAGAATTAGAAAAGAAACAAAATAGAAAGAAATAAGATTATTAATATATATAAAGTGAATAAATTTAAGAGCATGTTGTAATGGATAGTTTTGCAACATGCTTTTATATTAATAAAAATAGAGTATGATATTTCATCTTATCTCTATATAATGTAAAAACTTGAATAAATAAGGCGAATAATGTATAATAATGCAAAAAAGGAGGTGGGTTTTGATGAGTAAGAATAAGAGACTTATGGTTGTTGTTTTTTCAGTATTAACAATATTAAGTGTGTGTGATTATATAGAAATAGATGAAAAATCAATATTTGGATTGGCAATAGGAGCGTTAATTATAAGTATAGCAACATGTTTTGAACTACCAGAAGATGTTGAAAAGATGAAGAATGAAAAATATAAAAATAGTAAATTTAACAAGATACTTACTAATAAAAATAGAATTGTTCAAGAATTACTATATTATATAGGATTCGTAGATATGTTTATAATATTATTTTTAAAACCGGACACAGTTATGGATACAATAATAAAGAAGTTCAATATAGAAATTATAATTTTATTAGCAATAACAATAAATTTTTTATCTATGTGTATTGCCGATATAAATACGAGAAGAATAAGAAGATATTATACTGGTGAAAAAGCACAAGAAGATAAGAAAAAAGCAAAAGAGAAAGAAGAGAAACGTAAGGCAAAAGAAGATAAGAAGAATAAGAAAATTCAAGAGAAAGAAAGAAAGTTAGCAGAGAAGAGGCAGAAAAAGATTAATAAGATAAATCAAAAGCCTGGAGAAGGGCAGTAATAATTTATAATTTAGCTAAAGAGAGATCATAGTAACAAATGAAAGTTTGTTACCGATATATTTTTTATAAAATAGAATGCCATGGCACAAGTATGAAGGAACAGGGCACAGGTATGGATGAAATTCCCTACCTGTGCCTTGTGCCCTTATCTGTGCAATAATATAAAAGAAGGTATCGCTAACAACTTTTTATATGTTAATGCGATACCTTATTTTTTATAATGATTGAGAATAAATTCCTTCCACTAATTCTTTTGTAGCTTTAACTGGAGCTAGACCTAAAAGGGAGTCTAGACTAGGTGTATTAAATGAAAGATCTACTAATTTTTTTACATCATTTTCTGTAAAACCTAAGGTTGTTAATGTATCAGTAACACCTACTGATTGTAACCAAGTCTTAACTTTTTCAACTGCAACTTCAGTTTCATCAGCAATTCCTTTTAATCCTGGAGCTATTGGTTCAAGGATTTCAGCTAATACTTCTGGTCTAGCTGGATAAATAGCTCTTATAACTGCGGGAAGAATAACTCCAAGACCTAAACCATGAGCTAAATCTGGTTTTACGGCACTTAGTGGATGTTCAAGTGCATGAGTTAAGTGAAGCATACCATTGTCAAAACATGTTCCAGCAATCATTGAAGCATAAGTTAGATAATATCGTGCTTCTAAATCTTCACCGTTTTCTAAGGCTTTAGGTAGATATTTTGTAACTAATCGAATAGTTTCTTTTGCAAGTAACATACAGTAAGGGCTGGCAACAAGAGATGTACATGCTTCAATTACGTGATTTACAGCATCTACTGCAGTGTATGAAGTTTGATTTTTTGAAAGACCTGTCATAAGTTTGGCATCATCAATTGAATATAAAGGATAGCATACATCATAAGCGATAGCAGGTTTGTAATTCTTATCAAGAAGACTTACAACAGCAAATCTATTAACTTCACTACCAGTACCGTGAGTAGTATTTATAGCTATAATAGGTAATGCTTTTTCAGGTGTAAATTTTAATTCATATAAATCAGAGGTAGTATATTCTGGATAGCAAGACATAATTGCAACGGTTTTAGCTGAATCTATAGGACTTCCACCACCAATTCCAATAACAGCTTGTGCTCCAAATTCTATAGAAAGCTTAGTTGCTTCATCACAATCATAAGAATTAGGATTTGGAGTTATTTTATTAAATAGTAAATATTCAATACCGTTATTTTTTAATGCTGGTTCTACATGACCCCAAGCACCATTTTTTATATAAGAAGATTTACCGGTTAAAAGGATAACCTTCTTTATACCTTTTGTAGATAATTCTTTTGCTATATCGTTAATTTTAGATATTGCTCCTATTCCAAGATATAAATTTGTCTTTGTTCTAATTTCATTAATATCATTGATTGATACAGATTTTTCCCACATAAAAATACCTCCCTAAAGTAAAATTTATTAATTATATTTTAATCCAAATAAATGGAAAGTTCAAATGAATATTATAAAAATACAAAATTGTATAAAAAAAGAATGAAAAATGTCTTATTATTGATAAAAATGAATAAAATAAGTATAATATCTGTAAACACATAATAATTAACACAGTAGTATAGTAGGAAGGAAGAAGTTAATATGAAGCAGAGAGAAGGTTTTTCATCGGGACTTGCAGTATTTTTAGTTACATTAAGTTCCGCAGTAGGTTTAGGGAATATATGGTTGTTTCCGTATCTAACCGGTAGTAATGGTGGAGCAGCATTTATTCTTATATATTTATTATGTATAGCAATTGTAGGGTTACCTGTTATGCTTTGTGAATTTTTCATGGGAAGAAGAACAAAGAAAAATGTAATGGGAGCAGTAACAACTTTATCAGACAAAAAAGCATTTAAGAGCATTGGGTATTTAGGGATGATATCAACAGCTATGATAGCATTTTTTTATGCAGTAGTATCGGGATGGGTATATTCTTATGTGTTTAAATCTATAAAAGGAATATTTAAAGATGTAACTACTGAAGGGGTAAAGGAAATTTTTACCAGTCACACTACAGCAATTTTCCCTCCAGCAATGTGGGTATTTGTTGTATTAGTAGTAGTATCAGTAATTTTAATTTCTGGTGTGAAAAAAGGAATTGAGAAAGTAACAAAAGTTTTAATGCCTATATTATTGATATTATTAGTTATTTGTACAATAAAATCATTAACGTTGCCAGGAGCAAAAGAAGGAATAGAATTTTTATTTAAGCCAGACTTTTCAAAGGTAAATATGGCTGTAATAGTATCAGCATTAGGATTATCATTTTTTAAATTATCTTTAGGAATGGGAACAATGGCTACTTATGCAAGTTACTACACTAAAGATAGTAATTTATATGGAAATGCAGCTAAAGTTATAATTTCAGACACTTTAGTTTCATTATTAGCTGGACTAGCTATTTTCCCAGCAGTGTTTTCTTTTGGATTAGATCCAAGTTCTGGTCCATCATTATTATTTGAAACAATTCCACTTATATTTTCAAAAATTCCAGGTGGATCAGTGTTAATAGTTGCATTCTTTTTAACAGCGGCGTTTGCTTCTACAATGGCAATAATATCTATGATGGAAGTTCTTGTAGCATATTTCACAGAAGAAAAAAATATGGATAGAACAAAAGCTGTTATCATGATTACAAGTATTACATTTATTGTTTCAGCAATAACATCTATGACAGTAAGCGGCGGAGTTTTAAATCAATATCCACTGTTTGATTTGTTTGATAAAATAACATCTAGTATATTTTTACCATTAGGAGGATTATTAATTGCTATTTTTATAGGATGGTTTATTAATAAAAAAGATTTCTTAGATGAAATGTCTAATGGAGGAACTTTAAATAATACTTTAGCAGCAGGAATTTCATATGCAATAATTAAATTTGTGACTCCTATCTTATTGATTATAGTATTTTTGTCATCTATAGGAGTTATTTGATAAAAAATATATACTTTCAAAAGACAGTTGAACCAAAAGTTTGACTGTCTTTTTTTAGTTTATGTAATAAAATGGTAAAAGTTATCAAAAAAAGCACTATTTTTATCATTGAAATGGTATAAAAATAATTATATAATTTAC
Organism: Clostridium bornimense; assembly: GCF_018917145.1. GTDB lineage: Bacteria > Bacillota > Clostridia > Clostridiales > Clostridiaceae > Clostridium_AN > Clostridium_AN bornimense_A. The sequence goes on along the minus strand of NZ_JAHLOD010000016.1, from coordinate 19,913 downwards.
CAATAAAGGTAAAAATTTATGATTTGTGATTAGGTATGGTGTTATGAAAAAGTTTTTTAGGGGATTAGGTAATACAATTTTTACATTAATTATAATCTTGATGGTAATAGGGCTTGTAGGAAATTTATCAGCAAAATCAGATAAAGTATATAATATCGTAAAATATAGAACTTATATAATTGTAAGTCCTAGTATGAAACCAGCAATTAATCCTGGTGATTTGATTTTCGTAAGAAAAGTTGATGTAGATAAGATTAAAGAAGGAGATATTATAACTTTTAAAAATGAGGATATGGTAGCAACACATAGAGTTGTTAAAGTTGATAAAAATACAATTACAACAAAAGGGGACAGTAATAATACTGAAGATTATCCAACAGACAAAAAAGAAATAATAGGGGAGTTTTCTTTTGCTATTCCCAAAATAGGGTATGTTTTTGCTTTTGCAACATCTTTAATAGGAATGGTGACAATAGGTTGCGTAATCATATTTATTTTTATATATGATTTTATTTTTAAAGAAAATAAAAAAAGTAAAAACAATTAAAAAATTGATTGTTTTAAATCTTAGGAGGAGTTTTTATGAGAAAGAAAAAGATTATTGCATTATTATTAGGAACAACAATAATAGCAGGAATAGCAACATCATTTGCTTATTTTACTAACAAGTCAAACAATATAACTGATGCAAATGGAGATGCACTTCAAAAAATTCAAATTACTAATGGACAAGTAGAGGTTTTAGCAGAAGTTACTTCAGAAGGAGAAGACTCACTAGATTGGTCATATGATGTAGTAAAGTATAGTAAAAATGCCGATGGTACAGAGATTGTTTATAATGATGACTTTAAAGCTAAAAATGCCAGTCCAGATATAAATGCAACTGAAAAGGAAACTGCAAATGGACTAGAAAGAGCAAAGATAGGTTCATCACTTCCAACAGAGATTCAATATACTAGACCAGGAGACGCAATAGTATTAGGAACAAAAAATGATAATGGAGAATTAGGATTAAAAATTAAAAACAATAGTAATTTAACAATTAAGGCACAATTAAATGTTTTAAATGATGATGTAGCAAAGGCGGAACTTAAGAAGGTAACTGATGCAGGATGGGAGTTATATGTAAATGGTAAAAAGGTAGATTTAGCATCAGGAATAAAGGTGGATTTAGCATCAATAGCTGGTAAGAAGTCACAAGTAGTTGATGTAAGATTAGAATTACCATTAGCTACTGGAAATACATATCAAAATAAGGCAGTTGCAACAAATGCTGAGCAAGGATTTGATATAAGTAAGATATTTGAAATTAGAGCAACTCAAGAAAATAATCCAGGATGGAATGAAGATGGATCTGGAGCAAATGGAACAGGAACTGTTACAAATCCAATTCAACCATAGTAAACATTGTATTTTTGTCTGAGGAGGTGAACTATGAGTAAGAAGAAATCGGGCATAATTAAGTTTTTGCTGATTATGTTAGTTATAGTTACAAATCCTATAATAGCTAGGGCAGAAAATATATATAGCATAGAAGAAGACGGTGTTTGGCGACCTACAGATGAGATAAGAAAGGATTTTGTTATAAAAAATGTTTGGAAAGAAAAATGTTTTTTAGAAAGTATAAGTTTTGATAGAACTGTAATTAAGGATATTAATACAGATAAAGAATATTCTATTGATGAAGCTATTAAGGAAGGTATATTAGATGATGAATATAATGTAACAATAAATATGGGAAAAGAAAAATTATATTCAGGAACTATTAATGAATTAGCTAAAAAAACAATAGTATTAGATAAACCTATATTCATGGATTTAAATTCAAAAGTTGATTTTTGTATTAATATAAATTTCAATGCAATGGCAGGAAATTCATATCAAAATAAGAGATATGAATATATCTTATATCCAAGAGCATTTAAAGTAGTAGAAGATACTAATATAGATATGCCAAGGTTTATTACTCAAACTGGTTCAAGCCTTAGTAGCACAAATTTACTTATAGGATCATTAGCAATAATTATTTTTGGAACATTATTGCTAATGGTTCCAAAGATATATAAAAGGGGTGACGATGTATGAGTAAGTCAAAATTTAGAATAAAAATTTTATTACTCTTAGCATCGATAATTTTTATGGGGGTTTCAGTAAGTGCTAGTTATGGGTATTTTAGCAATGAATCAACTTCAGAAATATCTACATTAGAAGTAGAGTATGATAAATAAGTTTATATGATTTATTTATTATATGAGAGGTGATGGTAGAGTGAAGGGAAAGAAAATTGCTATTACCATCATGATTATTACATCGCTTTGTACTGTTAATATAGGATATAGTTATTTTAATGCTAGAGTTAAGATGAAAAATCGTAATAACAATCCGATTAATAAGATGTATATAACTAATGGGAATAGTAAAGTTGAGATAAACACTGCCGATAGTAAGTGGCAATATGGTGATAGCAAAGATGTTGAAGGTAGTGTTGTTAATCCTGAAGATGGATTAGAGGTAAGTTATAAAGGGGTAAAGGTAACAAATAAATCTAATTTAACATCTAACTTAAGTTTGAGTTTAAATTTTACGGGAGAAAAGGTAGGCGGAACGAGAGAAGGAGACCCTAATATTGGTGATGACAATGTTGATGTAGATCATAGAGAAGATATGATGGGTTTTGATTTATTGGTAGGCGATATAGACAATTTAGGTTTTGGATATGAAGGTATAGATCCATTTACGCAAATTACACCAGTTCATAATTTAGATGTATATCCTGAAGATAGCGGAGATGTGCAAGGAACAGATAGAAAGATGGTAAATACGGGATTTTATAATTTTTTTAATAGAACTAGTAGTGGTGGGTTTGGTAACACATGGAGTTCATTATTATATACAACTAAATCAGGAATTACTTTTGGTGAAGATGGAAATTGGAATACGGAAGCTTATAAGTGGCCATTAAAGTGGAATACTATCAATCCGCAAAGTGGTGAAGGATGTAGTTTTGGTGGATACTTTTACAAAAAGAAAGATGGTACTTGGACACACGAGAGTAAGTTTTATGATAAAAGATGGAATATAGATACTAATAAAGTTGGAGAACTAGAAGAGGATAATGGAGAGATATTTTTTGATGGCTATACTAATACAACTTTAGGACATCAAAAAACGCATATTTTTGACGGGGTAGATTGGGGGACTATGCAAAAAGTTGAGCCATTAAAATTTATCTATAAAGATAAAATTAGAGAAGAAGATAAAGATAAAAAAGTTTCTAGTGCAACTATTCAAGTAATGTTTGATGATGTTCAACCACAGCCATCAGAGGATTTTAAGGAGTATAAAGCCGATGATGCAGAATGGAGAATATCTTCTTTTTCAGCTAAATCTACAAATAAATATCAAGTTACTCTTGCAGTGGAAGGTAATGATAAGTATCCAGAGGTTAGAGTACCTGAATTTGAAGAGATAATTAATAATATAGATCAACATGGACCAAGAGGAAATTTAGTTACATTTGAAGTACCAAAACGATTCTTAAAGTATATAGAAAATGGTGGAGATGGATTATTATTAAAAGTAGATGATCCTAGGGATGGCACTATATATACAGGGATGAAAAAAGAGGATGGAACTGTTGTTGGGAAAAATTACGATGGTACCGATATTAAGCTAGGGGATGTAGCTAGTGGTGATTCATACTCAATAGATTTTGCAAAAATCACTGTTAATGGAACTATAGATAGAAGTGCTGGTATAGAAGGTAGAATATTAGATAATGAAGGAAATCCTATAAAAGGGGCAGTAATTACAGGTAGTGGAATAGAAGGCAATGTGATAACTGATGAAAATGGATATTATTATATCGATAAGGTGGCACCAGGGCAAGTAATTTTAAAAATTACGCATCCTCTATATACCACAAGAGTAAGCACCATATATCATGTTAATTCAGGAGATATAGTCACATTGAATGTAAATATGCTACCAACAGGTGAGGAACCAATAATAAGTGCAAAAATAAAATTTACAGGTAGTATATTAATAAATAAATACAAGCAAGGTACTAATATACCGGTTGGTGAACCTATAGTAAAAGAAATTAAAATAATAAAGTCTGGTGAAAAATATTCAATAGATGATATATCATTAAAAGTTGAACCAGGATTTTATTATAATATTGACTATAATTTAAAGTTATATTCTAAGGGCAGTATAGATACTATATCTGAAAAGGGATTTAAGTTGAAATTTAATAGTGAGATAAAAGCAAAAATAACGCAAGAAAATAATAATATAAGTTAGTGAAATATAAAGTTCTTATAAAGAAGAAGGTGTCGCATTAACAAATAAAAAATTGTTAGCGATACCTCTTTTTTTTATAGTGAATAGAGAATAGTGAAGGTTAATTTTCCCTAAAGGGAAAATATTATAAGTCCTGTGGACGTCGAATTACAATTATATATTTAGTGCATATGTAAAACTATTGTGCTTAAGTGTTGTTTTTCATAAACTGTGCCTTGTGACTTCATACTTGTGCTCTGATATCTACCTGTGCCTTGCACCTCTATTTTTCTAAAAAAATGCCGTATTCTGATTTTACTCCTTTGTGCGACAACTCCCTTTTAGCGTTTATTTATATGATAGGGACTTAGTTTTACATAACGATTATATCAATTTCAAATAGCATTGTTGTAAATTACAAAAAAATTTATTTTCTATATTATGAAAAAAGTGGAAAAAACAAAAGTGGATATATTTATTGCAAAAGTGTGAAAAAGAAAGAAAGTTAATGTTATATGTAACATTTTATTAATTATTTTTTTTGATAAAAATAGGATAATAATTGGTTTTAAATATAATTTTAAATAAATTTAAAATTATATAAAAATTTTTCTGAAAGAATGATAGAAAAAAGTCTTGAAATAAGTAGAAAATAATTATATAATTTACCAAAAGATACATTAATATATAATTAATAATTGGAAAACTATTATATTCAAATAGAATGTAAATGTTATCATTAATCAGTTTACTATTTATATAAAAAAGAAGGTGAGATTATGAAAAAAGGTATTAAAATCTTAGGAAACCTGATATTTGTAATAGCAGTAGCATTACTATTGATAGGGCTTGCAACTAGTTTGTCTAGTAAATCAGACAAGATATATAGTGTAATAAAATATAGATCTTATGTAATTGTAACACCTAGTATGAAGCCGAAAATTAATCCAGGAGATTTTATTTTAGTAAAAAAGACAGATGTAGATAAATTAAAAGAAGGCGATATTATAACATTTACTAAAGACAATATGGTAGCTACTCATAGAATTAAAGAGATTAATGGAGATAGTATTACTACTAAGGGAGATAATAATAATCTTGAAGATACACCTATTAATAAAAATGATGTAATAGGAAAGTTTGCATTTTCAATACCAAAGATTGGGTACATAATTTCATTTGCTATATCAAAGGTGGGACTAGTAACTATAGCTGCTATAATAATATTCATTTTTATATATGATTTTATTTTTAGAGAAAAAAGCACAAATAAATAGGGGGTTTTAAATTATGAGAAAGAAAAAAGTTATTGTGTTATTGTTGGGGATAATAATGATCGTAGGAATAGCTACATCCTTTGCATATTTCACAAATAAGACAAATGATATCACAGATTCTAAAGGTGAATCATTACAAAAAATTCAAATAACTAATGGTAAGGTTGAAGTTATAGCTCAAGCAACAAATGATGCTACTGCTGTTAACGATTGGTCTTATGATGTAGTAAGAAAGAGCAATCCGTCATTACCAACAGATACTGCAGAGTTAGCTACATATGAAAGAACCAATGCTAGTCCTGATATAACAGGAGTTGTAAAGAAAGCATATGACGGGGATACTAGCGGACTTGAAAGAGCCACTATAGGAGCTCCATTTACTGATACAAATATTCAATATACAAGACCTGGTGATGCAATAGTCCTTGGAACTAAAAATGATTTAGGTCAAACAGGTTTATTAATAACTAATAATAGTAATATAACAATAAAAGCACAATTGAACGTAGTTAGTAATCAAAATGCCGTTAATGAAATAACTAAATTAAATAATGCTGGTTGGAAGCTATATGTAAATGATTCAGAAGTTAATATGGAAAATCTAGCTACTGGAGCACAAGTGGATTTAGCAACATTGGCATCAACAAAATCACAACTTGTAACTGTTAGATTAGAATTGCCACTTACTACAGGTAATGAATATCAAAATGCAGATGGTGGAGTTGGAGCTGTTACTGATTTAAATATATCTAATCTTTTCGAAATTAGAGCTACTCAAGAAAATAATCCAGGATGGGAGCAAAATGGAAGTGGCTCAGATGGAACTGGAAGCGTAAAGAATCCAATAAAACCATGATAGTTTAAATAGTGTATTAGTAGTAAGGCCATAAGCAATTTTAGTTTATGGTCTTATGCATATAACGAGGTGAACTATGGATAAAGATGTTTTGAGAAGAATAAAACTTTTTATATTTATACTTAGTTTATCAATAATTAAGGTTGTAGGTGCAAAGGCAGCAACTACAAATATATATAGTACAGAGGAAGATGGGGTATGGAGACCCACAGATAAGATTTCTAAAACATTTGAGATAGAAAATATTTGGGGTAAGAAGTGTTATTTAGAAGGGATAGAGTTTAGTAGAAGTTATATTAGGGATACTGATACTGATTATAAATATAGTATAGAAGAAGCGGAAAAAGAGAAAATATTAGACAATATATATAATGTAACTATTACATATAATGATGAAAAAATATATTCTGGCACCATGGAAAACTTAGCTAGTAGAACTATAAAATTTAAGAAGCCTATATTTATGGATTTAAATTTTGTGGGAGAGTTCTATATAACAATAGTGTTTAATAATCAGTCGGGAAATGATTATCAAAATAAGAGCTATGAATATATTTTAGAACCAAAGGTATTTGTAGTAACGGCAAACAATAAGGTGGAAAATAATTTGTCGTCATTAACGAAGACTGGAGGATTTAGTGATAGAGATACTTTAATTATGGTAGGCGTATTAATAATATGTGGAGGAATAGTAATATGGCTTAAAGGATGAAAGATAGTTATGGGAGGCAATGATGAAAAGCAAAAAGGGATTTATTATGTTAATTTTAGTTTTAATATTAATAATTAGTATATCTATTGTTATTCCTCAGAGCTATGGATATTTTAATGATAATAAGAGTGATCAAATAGATGGATTAACTATAGATTATCAGGTGGAAGAACAATGAGAAAGAAAAAGTTTAAAGTAATATTAATGATGATATTATTTATAGTTTTTATTATAAGTACTTCAGTGAGTTATGGATATTTTAATAATAAATTCAAAGGGATACATGGGGCAAATGGCTTGTTGCAAGGAATAAATATTGAAAATGGTAAAGAGGCCATAGTTGTAGACAAGAGTGCAGCAAAATGGTATGGGGTAGATGGAGATACAATAAGTAATCCGCAAGAAGGGCAAGAATTGGAATATAAGGGATTGAAAATTATTAATGATTCTAATTTAGTTTCAAATGTTCAAGTAAAGATGAAGTTTAATGGTAAAAAAGAAGGGGGAACTGTAGAAGATAACTCTGGTGGAGAATCAGGTGGAGGAATTTCAGAAGAACCATCAGGACCAGATGCTGCGGGTTTTGATGTATTAGTAGGTGATGAAGATAATTTTGGTTATGGATATGGAACAACAAATATATATGCGGGAGAAATAACATCAGGACATCCTTTAACAGTGTTTCCTGATGTTAATGACCCTGATGGAACAGATAGAAAAATGGTGACAACAGGATTTTATAATTATTATAAAAGTATACCAATAATTTCAGAAAATAAAGATTACACAGGTGGACTTTCATTAGTAGCGTATACTAAAGGCGCTGATGGTCTAACATGGAAATGGTCCAATAGTACTGATGCTAGTAAGAAAGCTAATGATAATTGTCAGTGGGATGCTAATTTTTATTCTATTTATTTTAAGCAAGATGGAACATGGGGGAAAATGAGTAGTTTTGAAAATGATAGTGCAAAGTTAGGCTGTTTTACAGCGGTAAATGATGAAATATTTTTTGATGGGTATACACAAAGGTCTATAAGAGGATGGACATCATCAAGTTCATGGACAAATAATTCTGATAAAATAGATTCTAAAAATGTTAACTGGAGATATTTACACCCAGTAGAACCGGTGACAATAAAATATGATGGAAAGATAGGCGAAGAAGAAAGGATTAATAGAGCCGTTGTAAAAATAATGTTGGATGATATACAACCAATGCAAGATGATACGACAATTAGGAATTCATTAAGTTTAGCAGTTGATAATGATAGTTGGAGTAGTATGTATGGATGTAGTAAATCAGAATGGTATTTAGGATTTTCAGCAAAGTCCCGTGCTGTATATAAAGCAACTATACGAGTACCTGGTGATGATAAGTTTGGAGAATTTGTTGAGGTAAAAGAATGGTCAGATACAATTAATAAATTAAGTCAAACAGGGGCTAGATCTAATATGATTACACTTGAAATACCACAAAGATTTTATAAATATATAAGAAAAGGTAGTACTTCAGGTAATGGGATACAAATAAAAATTGATGATGATAGACAAGGTATAGCCTCAGGAGATTCTTATGCAATAGATTTTGTAAAGTTAATAGTAAACAAAGCGGCGGAGTATCATTGTACAGTAAAGGGTACAGTTTATGATAATGATACTAAGAAGGTAATTCCTTATGCATCAATTATGGTAAATGGTATAGAAAAAACTAAAGCAGATGGAAATGGAGAATTTCAATTAAATGACGTAGAACCTGGACAAGTGGTTATAGCAGCTGAACATCTAGCTTACAATAAAGGTAATAAGTTAATATATAATATCTCAAGTAATTCAGAGGTAAATGTAACATTGTATTTATCGAAAAGGGAAATACCGATTACTATGGAACCGCAACTTAAGTTTACAGGAGAAGTTACAGTACGAAAATATGACAAGGCTAAAGGAAATGTTAAGGTAGGAGAAGATATTATAGTACCTATAAAAGTAGTAGAAAGTGGAGATGGCGGTGAAATAAACATAGAAGATTTAAAAATAGATCCAGGATTTTATTATACTGTGGATTATAAGATAATTTTAAAGTCTAAGGGGCTTATAGATCCATTTAAGAGTTTTAAGTTAAAGTTTGATAGTAGCATAGATGTAAAGGCAACTCAGGAAAACAATGATGAATGGGAAAATTGATATAGGACAAAACTGATGTTATAAGATAACTTTTTGATTAAGTTACAACAATATAAATAGTATTTTCTTTATAAATTCAATTGATTTAATAAGTGCTTGACAAATATGCTGAACTTAACTACAATATTAGCAAACTTAACAGAGCTGTCATTTACCACCGGGTAAATGGATCAACAGCATTCAAGAACAATCGTAGGTACGGTGCGTTTGCATTACAAGATTGTTTTTGGACGCTGTTTTATTTTGCAGAAAGAAGGATTTTTATGGAATTGGTTGTAAAACATTTTAGTGAACTAAGTTTGGAAGAGTTGGTTGATATTTATAAATTACGAGTATCAGTATTCGTAGTTGAACAAAAATGTCCTTATCAAGAAATTGATGATGCCGACAAAAAAGCATATCATTTATATTTAAAGGATGATAATGGCATACAGGCATATGCACGTGTTTTGCCACAAGGTACAACTTTCGACGAAGCCTCCCTTGGACGAGTTATTGCAAGAAAGCGAAGATGTGGTCTGGGTAGCCAGATTGTTGCCGCTGCTATTGAGACTGCAAAGGAAAAGTTCTCTGCAACAGCAATTAAAATAGAAGCACAGGTTTATGTACGAGGATTATACGAAAAAGCAGGATTTGTACAAGTGTCAGAACCATTCCTCGAGGATAATATTCCACATATCCTTATGGAGTATACAATATGAAGCTTTTGAAAAAGGTAAAAATATAACATAGGGAGGGGACTCGCCTGATATAAATCCAGTACTTGCAAGGGTTTGAGATAAATGTGATAATAGAACATAACAATTTTTAAATCTTTTAGAACAGGTGAAATTTCAATCGGAATTTGTGGAGGAAAACATATGAAACTATATGATGCCAAAACACGGAGTAATCAGCTAATTCAGAATCTCTTGACAGTTTGGGAAAACTCAGTTCGAGTAACCCATTTGTTTTTGTCTGATACTGAAATTGAGCAAATCAAAAAATACGTTCCTCAGGCATTGAACAGTGTTACAAATCTTATTATTGTTGAAAATGAACAGAAAGAGCCAATAGCCTTTATGGGTATTGAAGAAAAAAGATTGGAAATGCTTTTCTTGTCTCCAGAAGAACGTGGCAAAGGAATTGGAAAGCGTCTAATTCAGTATGGTATTCAGAAATATGGTGTTCAAGAAGTAACTGTAAATGAACAGAATCCACAGGCAGTTGGATTTTATGAGCATCTTGGGTTTGAGGTATATAAACGCACAGATTATGATGAGGAAGGAAATCCTTATCCACTTTTGTATATGCGATTAAAGTGAATACTTATATAGAGACTAAGGAACGTAGATTTATTACGTTCCTTTTTTTACAGGTGGAGAGTTTGGAATTGAATCATCTATTATTTCGCTTGTAGGTTATACGATAGTTACCTTATTAGCAGTATATATGATTAAGATAAAGAGTAAAGTGTCATAAAAAGTGGATTACAAGAACTATATGAAAGGATTAACTTCATATGTTTTTTGTAAATGTATAGTGATTATTAATTCAAATTACCAATATAAATATTATTTTCTTTTTATAAATTCAATTGCAGATATATAAAATGTCATGAAATAAAATAGAAGTGCTATAAATATCCTAAGGATTATTTCCGTATAAATATTTTTTTTAGATTCTTTTGAATATATGTGAAATAAATTATTTATTGAATTATTAACTTTAGAATATAATTTTTGTGAATCTGTATTTGGGTATATTTTTGAGTATTCATCAATAAATGAATTTGCGTCAAGAGTATAATCACTGTTAGTATCAATACAGTCTAAAGCAATCATTGTTTCTATAGGTAAATCTGAATATTTTGTATAACGTTCACCAGCATTTTGTGTTGGTTTATTTTTTTTGTAATTAAAATAACTTTTGAATTTGTTGTGGATAGAAGAATATATAGAATTAGGATTATGTGAAAAATTTGTGTCTGAAATTATAAGATATGAATGAGGAATCCAAAATAAAAATGTAAAAATAATAATAGCAATAAATACTTTTTTGGGAAGCCGTTTCTTCAACTAAATCACTCCTTGAAAATAATTATTGAGAAGGAATAAAATGTAAAATATTTTCTTTGATGTGATTATATATTAATTTGTAATATATTTCAACAATTACTGAATATATTTAGAGTAAAGGGGGTGCAGTTCATGGATTTTAAAGAATTTATAATAAATGATCGTGAACGTCGCAATAAAGAAAAGTTTGAAGGTAGCTTTTTAGAGTATTTGGATATAGTAAAAGAAAATCCTGATGTTGCAAAACTTGCGCATAAGAGAATGAACGATATCATAACAAGTCAAGGATATGAAGTTTTAAAACCAGAAGAAAATCCGAGAATAAAGAAAATATACGGAAATGAAATTATAAAAAGATACAATTTCTTTAAAGATGACTTTTTCGGAATTGATAAAGTGTTAATGAAACTTATGAATTATTTAAATTCTGCATCTATGAAAGGTGAAGAAGCTAGACAAGTATTATATTTAGTAGGACCTGTAGGGGCTGGTAAATCCTCTTTAGTTGAATCATTAAAAAAGGCGTTAGAGAGTGCAGACAGAATATATACAATTAAGGGATGCCCAATGCATGAAGAGCCACTACATTTGATTCCTAAGCACTTAAGGAAAGAATTTGAGGAAAAGTTAGGTGTTCAAATAGAAGGAGATTTATGTCCAATTTGTAAGTATAGGTTGATGCATGAATATGATGGTAAATATGAAGAAATGCCTGTAACAACTAGTAGTTTTTCAATAAGATCTAGAAAAGGTGTGGGAGTAGTTCCTCCTGTAGATCCTAATAATCAAGACACGTCTATATTAACAGGATCAGTTGATATTTCTAAAATGGATTTATATGCGGAAGATGATCCAAGAATATTTTCTCTTAATGGTGCCTTTAATGTAGGAAATAGAGGAATAGTAGAATTTATAGAGGTATTTAAAAATGATGTTGAATATTTGCATACTATAATTACCGCTACACAAGAAAAATCAATACCATCTCCAGGTAAAGGATCAATGATCTATTTTGATGGTATAATTTTGGCGCACTCTAATGAAGCTGAATGGAACAAATTTAAATCAGATCATACCAATGAGGCTATATTAGATAGAATAGTAAAAATAGAAGTACCTTATTGTTTAGAATTAAATGAAGAAATAAAGATATATGAAAAGATACTAAAAAAATCAAACTTCAAAGCTCATATTGCACCACATACTATAGAAACAGCAGCCATGTTTGCTATACTTTCAAGACTTACATTATCCGCTAAGGCTGATCCTATGACTAAGCTTAAAATCTATAATGGTGAGGAAATTGTGGAAAAAGGTACAACAAAGAGAATAGATATAATGGAACTAAGAGAAGAAGCAGGACCAAGAGAAGGTATGAAGGGTATATCTACTAGATTCATTATAAAGGCTATAGATAATGCATTGTCTAATTCAGAACATGATTGTATAAATCCACTTAGTATAATGGAGAGCATTATAAAGTCTGTAAAAGAATTAGATATTGCAGAGGATGAAAAGAAGAGATATTTAGGTCTTGTCCAAGACACTATAAGAAAAGAATATAATAAAACTTTAGAAAAAGAAATAACAAGAGCATTTATCCATTCTTTCAGAGAACAAGCAGAATCACTATTTAACAATTATCTTGATAATGCAGAAGCTTATGTTAATAAGACAAAAATTAAGGATGGCTCAACAGGAGAAGAATTAAATCCAGATGAAGAATTTATGAGAAGTATAGAAGAACAACTTGGAATATCTGAAAGTTCAGCTAAAGGATTTAGATCTGATGTAACTTCATATATGTTCTATGTTGTAAGAAATGGTGGAACAATAGATTATACAACTTACGAACCGTTAAAAGAGGCTATAGAGAAGAAATTAACTATGTCTGTAAAGGATCTTTCAAGAATTGTTACTAAATCTAAAGTTAGAAATAAGGAGCAAGATCAAAAATATAATGCAATGGTTACAGAGATGATATCTAATGGTTATTGTCTAAACTGTTGTGATGTAATTTTGAAATATGCAGCAAACAACTTGTGGAAGGATTGATAGACTATGGCCATATTTAAAGATCATAGTTTAAATCCTGTAGATCATGATAGATCCATTGAAGATAGAAGAAGACATAGGCAGTTAGTTGAAAAATCTATAAAGGATAATTTAGGAGATATACTTTCAGAGGAGAGTATTATTGGTGAAACTAAGAATAAGAAATTTAAGATTCCTATACGAGGACTTAAGGAATATCAATTTATATATGGCAAAAACTCTGGTGGCGTAGCTAGTGGTACTGGTGAAGAAAAAAGAGGAGAGAAAATAGGTAGTGATAGAGGGGGAAAAGGAAAAGGCCCAGGAAAAGGTCAAGGTGCTGGTAATGCTGAAGGTGAAGATTATTATGAAACAGAAATAACATTAGATGAAGTTTTTGATTATTTAGCAGAAGACTTAGAACTACCTAATATGGACAGGAAGAAGTACTCAGAAATTATTACTGAAAGTTCTTTTAAGAAGAAGGGATATCAAAAACATGGGATTAATCCAAGATTAGCGAAGAAAAAGACTGTTATGACTAAAATAGAAAGATTGCAGTCAAAAAAGAGAGCGCTTAGAGAAGCTAATATTGATGAAGAGATAGAGAGATTTCCTTTTATAGAAGATGATCTTAGATATTATAGAGTAAAAGTACAGCCTAAAAGAGAAAGTAATGCAGCGATAATATTTGTAATGGATGTATCTGGATCTATGGATAATACTAAAAAATATTTAGCTAGGTCATATTTTTATGTGCTATCAAGATTTATAAAGAACAAGTATAACAATGTAGAAGTAGCTTTCGTTGCTCATTCTACTACAGCAAAAGAGGTAGGAGAAAATGAGTTTTTCCACAAGGGACAATCAGGGGGAACTTATATATCCTCCGGATTAAATAAGGCATTGGAAATAATAGAGGAAAGATATGACCCAGCTATGTGGAACTTATATACATTCTGTGTATCTGATGGAGATAATTGGAGTGAAGATAATGAAAAAACTATAAAAGCAGTAAAAGATTTATGTGAAGTCTGCAATCTTTTTGGGTATACAGAAATTTTACCTATTACCTATGCAACGACAATGAAGTATAAGTTAAATAATGAAATTAAGAATAAAAATTATATATCTGCATCAATAAAACAAAAGTCCGATTTGTGGATTGCATTAAAAACCATGCTGAAGAAAGAGCTAAAGGAGGAGTAGCATGGATTATACAGTAAAAGATTTAGAAATGTGGAATGATAGGATTGAGGAAGTAGTAAAACGTGTAAATTTAGATTATTATCCACAGGAATTTGAGATTATAGGGTATAAAGAAATGATTGGCTATGAAGCTTATGTAGGAATGCCTTCAAGATATCCACATTGGAGTTTTGGAAAAGCCTATGAAAAAAACAGGACATTATATAGATATAACTTAACAGGATTACCTTATGAGATGGTTATAAACTCTAATCCATGTTTAGCATATTTAATGAGAGAAAACACGTTACTTCTTCAAATATTAACAATGGCACATGTATATGGACATAATGATTTCTTTAAAAATAATAGGTTGTTTAAAGAAGGTACTGATGCTAATAGAACAATTGAAATGTTTAAGGTACATGCTGATACTATAAGGAGCTATATAAACGATCCTTCTATAGGCTATGAAAATGTAGAGAGAGTTTTAGACGCTGCTCATTCCTTGAAAATGCAGACATCAAGAGCTGTCGGAGAAAAGAGAATAGATGAGGAAGAGATTAAAAAAAGAATGATGGATAGTTATTTAGAGCAGACAGGAAGTTATTCCATTTTAGATGGATATAAGGAAGTTCCGGCGCCGGATATATCTAAAGTCCCATTATCACCAGAGGATGATTTATTATATTTTATTATTAAGCATGGAAATTTAGCTGAGTGGGAAAAGAATATATTATCTATAGTAAGAGATGAAACATTATATTTTATACCGCAAATTGAAACTAAAATAATGAATGAAGGATGGGCATCTTATTGGCATTATACAATATTGAAGGAATTAGAATTGCCAACAGGACTACATCTAGAGTTTATAAAGAGGCATAATGATGTTATTGCACCTATAATTGGCGGTTTAAATCCATATTTCTTAGGTTTCAAAATTTTTGAGTATTTAGATAAAACTTATGGTAGAGAAAAGATATTTGAAGTGAGAGAATGCGATAGAGATTCATCGTTCTTAAGACGATATCTAACAGAAGATTTATGTGCGGAGTTTAATTTATTTGAGTATGTTAGAAAATCAGGAGATATATATGTAAAAGAAGTTGCAGATGAATCTGGCTGGAAGGAAATAAGAAATTCTCTAGCAGCAGATTGTGGTATGGGATCTGTACCGTATATAAGGGTGTATGATATGAACTTAAAAGATAAAACATTAACATTAGAACATGTTTATGATGGTCGTGAATTACAACTTTCTTATACTGAAGGTACATTAAAATATATACAAGAACTATGGGGATACAAGGTAAGGATGAAAACTGTCATTGATGGAAAAGAGTTATATATAGTTTGTGATGAAAACAAAAAACTTATGGTAGCTGAGATTTGAATAGGGGAGTTTTCGCAATATCGAATAAGATTCGTGAGCGGGAACTCTTTTTTACAATTTACAATTATAGTGATATATTTATATGTTCAACTCATAATTCACTATATATAAGGAAGAACTGAAGCATAAGGCTATAAAATTCATTATGCAACAGTTCTATTAATTTTACTTAATAATATCTATATTATAATAGTCAAGCCATGCGTTTAAGCCAACTAGATATGCTATTAATTGTGGACCGGTCATTAATTGACCAAACCAAGGTGTTTTATAAGAAGAGCCTTTTGAATCGATAATTTCATGAATTTTCTTCTTATTTATTATTTCTAGTATAGGTGAATTAGGGTTGTCCATAATTTCGCTTAGCATAGAGCAAACTTTATTTGTATAATCTGGATGATAAGTTTTAGGATAAGGACTTTTCTTTCTATATATAACATCATCAGCGAGAATACCTTTAAGAGCCCTTCTAAGTAAGCCTTTCTCTCTTCCATCAGCAAATTTTATTTCATAAGGTAGATTAAATGCATATTGAACTAATCTATAATCTGCAAAAGGAACTCTAGCTTCAAAAGAGTTACTCATACTCATTCTGTCTTTTCTATTTAATAAGTTAACCATAAACCATTTAATATTTAAATAGAATAATTCTCTCATTCTATAATCCATAGGACTTTCATCATCGAGATGAGGTGTTTCCATTAAAGTTTTTTTATAATGATAGTAAGCAAAACCATCTAAATCTAAAGATTGCAAATCATCAGATAATAGAGTTTTTCTATCGTCAACGAAGCGTGACCAAGGGAATGTTGGATAATTAATAAGTTCACTTCTAGTGAACCAAGGATATCCTCCAAACAATTCATCAGCACATTCTCCAGATAGTCCAACAACGAAATTCTTTCGTATTTCTTTACAGAATAGATACAAAGATGAATCTACATCTGCCATTCCAGGTAAGTCTCTTGCTATTACTGATGGAATAAGTGCTTCTGCTAGTTCTATATTGTCATTAACAACAGTAACGTGGTTAGAGCCAATATCTTTTGAAACCTTTAGTGCCCAAAATTGATCAGAAGTAGGTTGATATAAAGATGATTTGAAATACTTATCATTATCTTTATAATCTATAGAATAAGTTGTTAGAGTTTTGCCATTTTCTCTAAAAGTTTTTGCTGCTATAGCTGAAATTGCAGAAGAATCTAAACCACCGGATAAAAAAGTACATACAGGAACATCACCGACTAATTGTCTATTAATTGCATCTATTAATAAGGATTGTAGGTGAATAGTTGCTTCATCTAAAGATTCGGTAAATGGTTCTGGGGTAACCTTCCAATATTCCTTTAATTCTTCTTTATCTTTACTTATTATAATGTAATTAGCAGGTGGTATTTCCTTTATACCTTTAAGAACACCGCTGCCGAGAGCTGTGGCTGGACCAAGAGCGAACAACTCTAATATACCTTCTTTATCTAATACCCTATTAACTTTATTATTTGCAAGTAAGGTTTTTATTTCAGATCCAAATATAAAAGAATTTCCCTTTTTAGTATAGAATAATGGTTTGACACCAAGGGGATCTCTTACTAAAAAAAGACTTTCATTTAATTTATCCCATATTGCAAAAGCAAATATACCGTTAATGTGACTTAAGCAATCTACTCCCCAATGTATATAAGAGGTTAATAATACTTCAGTATCAGAATATGAATCAAAAGAGTAACCTTCCTTTATTAATTCAGAGCGCACATTTTCTGTGTTATAAATTTCTCCGTTGTAAACAATAGTATATTCATTAGTAGAAGTTTTTTTAGTCATAGGTTGTAGACCACCTTCTGGATCAACAACAATAAGTCTTCTATGACCTAAAGTACAGTGAGTGTCAATGTAAATACCAGATGAATCAGGACCTCTCTTTTCTAAAGTTTTTGTCATATCTTCTATGGTCTTAATATTAGAAGAGGAATTTAGATTCTCTCTATAATTAACAACACCGGCAATTCCACACATGTTAAGTCTCCTCATATAAAAATTAGTTCTATTTAATATATGATTGATGATTAATAAAGGTTAAGAAAATAGATTTAGAAGTATTTTAAGTAAATTTATAAAATGATTATAAAAACAATAAAAAAAGTTGAAGATTTTCAAAAAATAAATTACCATGAATAGAACCCTAAAAATAGAATTAAAGGGAAACGGAGGATGAAATGTATATGATAATTAGGAAAATGATAAAGAGGTTACCAGCCTACTTGATAATGACTATATTATTAGCATTAGGAATGGTAAATGTTATGGCTGATGAGGTAAAAGCAGCAGAAATGAAAAGTTCTAATGAAATAGTTAAGGATATGGGTATAGGGTGGAATCTTGGTAATTCACTTGATTCACATGGAGAATGGATTGGAAATAATAAAACATCAGAAGAATATGAAATAGCCTGGGGAAATCCTAAAACAACAAAAATAATGATAGATAAAATTAAAGAAGGTGGATTTAATACTGTAAGGATTCCAGTAACTTGGAGTCAGCATATGCAGGAGGCACCTGATTATAAAGTTGATGAAGAATGGATGGCAAGAGTTCAAGAAGTAGTAGATTATTGTATAAGTAATGATATGTATGCAATAATTAATCTTCATCATGATGATTGGATTATTCCATTAAGAAGTGAAGAGGCAGAAGTTAAGGATAAACTTGAAAAGTTATGGTTACAAATTGCTAATCATTTTATAAATTATGGTGATAAATTAATATTTGAAACAATGAATGAGCCAAGATTAAAAGGTACTGAATATGAATGGACAGGTGGTACTAGTGAATCAAGAGCTATGGTCAATGAATATAACAAGGTTGCATTAGATGCAATAAGGGCTACTGGTGGAAACAATGAAAAAAGAGCAGTGATGATGCCAACATATGCTGCAGGAGTAGTAGATGTAGCTATAAATGATATGGTTATACCAAATGATGATAATATCATAATATCTCTACATGCATATTTACCATATGATTTTGCAATGAATATCAATGGTACAGACATATGGGGATCTGATCAAGATAAGAAGAATTTAGATTGGGAATTTGATAAATACTATAATGCTTTTGTTTCAAAAGGGATACCAGTGGTTATAAGTGAGTTTGGATCAATAAGTAAAGGAAATGTTGAATCTAGAATGAATTTAGCAGAATATTATGTTAAGGAAGCAGCAAAAAGGGGAATGACATGTATTTGGTGGGATAATAATGTATCAAGAGAAAATGAAGCAGAGACTTTTGGTTTGTTTAATAGGGATACGTTAGAGTGGTATGATGAAAGATTGAAAAATATACTTGTGGAGGCGGCTTATAGTGCATAGTTTTCAGTGCACAGCATTCCTGTTTTGAGACTTTATAAGAATTGAAAAAAATAACCTCCCTAGGTAAAATAATAATCGTAAAACAAAAATACCAAGGAGGTTATTCAAATGAATAATAACATAGTTTCATTAAATCAGTCAAAGGTTTTTATAGGAATTGATTTAGCTAAAAAAATACATGTAGCAAAAGCAATAGATATAAATGGTATACAAGTTGGTTATTTATCATCACTTAAGAATGATAGGGAAGGATTTAAAACCTTTAAATCATGGGTATATAAGATTATGAAGGAAACAAACACAGAATCTTGTATAATAGGCATGGAGCCTACCGGCATCTATTGGCAACGTATTGCATCATATATTATTACTTCTATGGATAACTGCGAAGCAGTATTCGTTAATCAGCAAAAAGTAAAATTAACAAGATTATTATATGGAAATGGTAAAGGTAAAAATGATCCTATAGATGCATTATCTATAGCAAGATGTGTAAAACATAATAATTACTCTAAAATGAATACTCATGAGAAAAAGTTTACAAATTTAAAGATACTAAC
>NZ_JAHLOD010000015.1 GCF_018917145.1 Clostridium bornimense | reverse complement strand
CTGTAAAATTTTGGAATCAGAATGAGCTTTATTAAAGTTACCCTTTTTTTAATAAGACAAACTAGAAAATTTCCAATTTTAAAGTTTTTTTATCTTGACATATTACCAGTCGTCTTTCTAGTTATCTTACTATAGTATTATACACTAATTTTTATTCTCAAAATAGTAAACTTTTATTGAATAAAATATTATTTCAAGAGAATTATATACTTCTTTTCCTTGACAATAAATATTATTTTATATAAAGTAATATTATAACTTTATATTAAGCATTGAAATGAAGTAGTAATGCTATCTTTCTTAGTTAAGAGAACTGTTGGTTGGTGCAAAACAGTAAGAAAAAGCATGAACTTATCATGGAGCTTGCTAATTTAAAAATTAGCACGGTAAAAGCCGTTATTTTGTAAGTGAAGTATATTTTTATACTTAACTAGAGTGGTACCGCGGAAGTATAGCTTTCGTCTCTAAATTTGAGACGAAAGCTTTTTTATGTTATCTATTAACTTTTATGATAAAAGGAGCGATTTAAAAAATGGAAAAATACTCAACTAAAATCGATGCCAAATGGCAAAAAAAATGGAGTGACGATGAAACTTATAAGTTTGATGGAAGTAATCTAGACAAAAAGTTATATGTTCTTGAAATGTTCTCTTATCCATCAGGAGCAAAACTTCATGCTGGTCACTGGTTTAACTATGGTCCTGTAGATTCTTGGGCTAGATTTAAAAGAATGCACGGATACAACGTATTTCAACCAATGGGATTTGATGCTTTTGGTTTACCTGCTGAAAACTATGCTATTAAGACAGGAATTCACCCAAAAGACTCAACATTTAAAAATATAAAAACAATGGAAGAACAATTAAAAGCTATGGGTGCTATGTTCAATTGGGAAAATGAAGTAATAACTTGTTCTGAAGATTACTATAAATGGACTCAATGGTTATTCCTAAAATTATACGAAAAAGGACTAGCTTATAGAAAAAATGCTCCAGTAAACTGGTGTCCTTCATGTAATACAGTTTTAGCTAATGAACAAGTAATTGATGGTGCTTGTGAAAGATGTAATTCTGAAGTAACTAAAAAGAATCTTACTCAATGGTTCTTTAAAATTACTGATTACGCTGATGAATTATTAGAAAAACTTGATACATTAGATTGGCCTGAAAAAACTAAAGCTATGCAACGTCACTGGATTGGAAAATCAAATGGAGCTGAAGTAACTTTTAAAGTTAAAGATAGCGATGTTCAATTTGATGTATTTACAACAAGAGTTGATACTTTAAACGGTGTTACTTATGTTGTTTTAGCACCAGAAAGTCCATTAGTAGATGAAGTAGTAAAAGATGAATATAAAGAAGAAATTGAAAAGTACAAAGATGCTACATCTAAGCAATCTGAAATAGAAAGACAATCTATTACAAGAGAAAAAACTGGTGTATTCACAGGTGCTTATGCTATTAATCCTATTAACGGAAAAGAAGTACCTATTTGGGTTGGAGACTATGTAATTGCATCATATGGTACTGGAGCTGTTATGGCTGTTCCTGCTCATGATGAAAGAGATTTTGCCTTTGCTACTAAATATGATTTACCAATAACAAGAGTTATCGAAGGTGGAGATCTTCCATTTACTGAATACGGACCACTTGTAAACTCTGGTGAATTTGATGGATTAAAAGGCGATGATGCTAAATTAGCAATTGTTAAAAAACTAGAAGAATCTAAAAATGGTTCTCTAAAAGTTAACTATAGATTAAGAGACTGGTTAGTATCTAGACAAAGATATTGGGGAGCACCTATTCCAGTTATCCATTGTGATCACTGTGGTGTCGTTCCAGTTCCTGAAAAAGATCTTCCAGTACAACTACCATACAATGTTGAATTTACTCCAGATGGAAAATCACCATTAGCTAAGTGTGATGAATTTATCAATACTACATGTCCTAAATGTGGTAAACCAGCTAAAAGAGATGCAGATACATTAGATACATTTGTATGTTCTTCTTGGTACTACTTAAGATATGCAGATCCACACAATAGTGAAAAACCATTTGATTCTGAAATAGTAAACAAGATGTTACCAGTTGATATGTATGTTGGTGGACCAGAACATGCTTGCATGCATCTTCTATATGCAAGATTTATAAATAAAGCATTAAGAGATATGGGATATCTAAACTTTGATGAGCCATTTACTTCATTAAAACATCAAGGTCTTATCCTTGGACCAGACGGATTAAAAATGAGTAAATCTAAAGGAAATACTATTTCTCCTGATGACTATATTAAAGAATATGGTGCAGATGTATTTAGATTATACTTAATGTTCGGCTTCCAATATGAAGAAGGTGGAGCTTGGAGTGATGAAGGTATTAAATCTATAAGCAAATTCGTTGAAAGAATGGAAAGAATTCTTGGAACAGCTTTAGATTCTATTAACTCTTTAGAAAATAATAAAGAAACAATGGATAAATTAGAAAAAGAACTTAATTTCGTTAGAAATCACACTATTAAGAGTGTTGAAACTGACACTGAAAAATTCCAATTTAATACTTCTATTGCAAGAATGATGGAATTTACAAATGCACTTTCTAAATATGTAAATGAAAAAGAAAAAAATCTTAGTTTCTTAAAAGAAACTTGTATAGACTATATTAAGTTACTTGCCCCATTTGCTCCTCACTTAGCTGAAGACCTTTGGGAAGCTTTTGGCAATACTGATTCTGTATTTAATTCAAAATACCCAGTATGCGATGAATCTGCCCTTGTTAAGGACGAAGTAGAAATCGCAATTCAAGTTAACGGCAAAATTAAAGCTAAAATTAACATATCAAGTGGTCTACAAGAAGAAGAGATTAAAGCTGCTGCTTTAGATAATGATTCTGTAAAAGCTGCTATTGGTGATAAAACAGTAGTTAAAGTTATCGTTATTAAAGGTAGATTAGTTAATATAGTTGTAAAATAACATTACGAGGCTGTCACAATGATGGATATCACTTCATTGTGAGCCTCTTTTTTTAGAATTCAATTTCTTCTGCGCTACTAAATTTATATTATATGGAGGGTTATATGAAAAATAAAAACTTAGCAATACTTTTACTCATAACTTCTGCACTAGGATTTGCTCTTATGAGTACTTTTGTAAAATTAGCCGGTGATGTTCCTTCAATGGAAAAGTCCTTTTTTAGAAACTTAATTTCATTTATAGTAGCTTTATTTATGATAATAAAAAATAAACAATCCTTAATTGGAAAAAAAGAAAATAGATTAGCACTTTTAGGTCGTAGCTTTGCAGGTACCTTAGGAATTATATTCAATTTTTATGCAATTAGTCATATGAATCTTTCTGATTCATCAATGTTAAATAAACTTTCACCATTTTTTCTTATACTTTTCTCATATTTGTTCTTAAAAGAAAAAATATCACTAACACAAATAACTGCTGTAGTTATAGCTTTTATTGGAAGCTTATTCATTATAAAACCATCTTTTAATATTGAAACAATCCCTTATTTAATTGGATTCACTTCTGGTGCTTGCGCTGGAGCTGCCTATACCTTTGTAAGATACCTAAGAGATAAAGAAGCCCCTTCTACTATTGTATTTGTATTTTCAACATTCTCACTAATAGTAACCGGATTCCTTATGTTATTTAATTTTAGACCTCTTACATTAACAGAATTTATTTACTTGTCACTAGCTGGTGTATTTGCATCTGTTGGACAATTTGCAATTACTAATGCTTACAAATATGCTCCAGCTTCAGAAATTTCTATTTTTGATTATACTAATATAATCTTTGCTACTATAATAGGATTCATACTTTGGGGTGAACTTCCTGATATCTTTAGCTATATTGGCTATGCTTTGATTCTAACAGCAGCATTATTTACTTTCTTTTATAATAAAAAATTATCCAATGTAACAAATTCTTAAAAAAATAGTTGTAGCAACAATATTCTTACATTGTGCTGCAACTATTTCTAATTATTATTTTTGATATGGTACTTACCAAATATGGCCCCTCCTTAATACTAATCTTCATATATTAGACTGAATATTTAATAAAAAGTTTCAAATTGTAACAAAAAAGATGTTACAAAACTTTATTATTCTGTAACATCTTTTCTATTAATATGATCTATGTTTATACATAGTAAGTGTTTTCTCTGTAGATGATAATAAATTAGTAAGATCTATTACTTCTCCATTTTCTAAAAATCTATCTAATTGTTCTCTATATCTTGCTGCCTCTATATGCTTTCCTAAATTAGTTAATGCTAATATATTGTCAGATATTCTTGTAACTAATGAAGATTTTATTTCAAATAACTTTTGTGCATCCATTATTTCGCCTTTTATAATTCTCATTTCTTCATCTAGTTTATATGCTGCATGAGCTGCATTTTTAAGTCTTTCTTTTACATCTTCAGGCAATGCCTTTCTATACTTATAATTTAATGAATGTTCAATTGTTGCCCAAAAATTCATAGCTAATGTTCTTATTTGAATTTCAGCTAAAATCATTTTAAGCCCTGTTGACATATTAACAGGATATTTTATTACTATATGATAGCTTCTATATCCACTTTCTTTTACATTAGTAACATAGTCTTTTTCATAAACAATTTGCATATCTTTTCTTTCTCTAATTATACTAATTACCGTCCATATATCATCAACAAATTGACACATTATCCTTATACCAGCTATATCCTCTAGCTCATATTCTATCCTATCAATAGGAATATCATATTTATTAACTTTTTCTAGTATAGAGTTTATCTCTTTTACTCTTCCCGTAACAAATTCTACCGGTGAATAATCATTTTTTTTTCTTAATTCAGTTCTTATACTTTTAAATTTAACCTTAAGCTCATTCACTGCTTGTTCATAAGGAAATAAAAAAGTTTTCCATTGTGTTATTGCCATAATTAAACCTCTTTATATTATGATAATTATATCTAACTACTATTATAATATATCATAACTAATAATAAAAATACCAATACTGTATTTTACATATTTTTTTGCTATAATATATGCATATTTAATTTTAATAACAAGGAGTGTTTTTAATGTCAAACACAAAAAACCTATTTCAAGGTCTAGATAAAATAGGTTTTAATAATACAGAAAATATCAGTATTTACAAAAAAGCAACTATAAAAAAAACTGAAACAAAAAAAACAGCCAATAAAATTATAGATCCATCAACATTGCTTTTTGATAGAACTATTGATTGTCCTGTTTGTCATACAAATTTTAAAACACCTTCTGTAAAAAAAGAAGGTTATAAAATCGATAAAAGAGATAGTGATTCTTTTATATACTATAAAGATATAAACCCTTATTTATACGATATAATATTATGCCCAAAATGTGGTTATGCAGCATTAAAAAATGATTTTTCTAAACTACGTAATTATCAAAGGATACATGTAATAAAAAATATTACCCCTAAATATATATCAAAAGAATATCCGCGATTATTAGATATTAATTCTGCTATAGAACGATATAAGCTAGCTTTACTGAACTCTGTATATATCGATTCAGCGGCATCTACCAAAGCAATATTATGCTTAAGATTAGGTTGGTTATATAGACTCACAAAATCCCATGATAATGAAAATTTATTCTTATCAAAAGCTGTAGAAGGTCTAGAATTTGCATATACAAACGAATCCTTTCCTATTTATGGAATGAATTCCTACTCTTTAGAGTACTTAATCGGTGAATTATATAGACGTATAGGCAATTTTGATGCATCTTTAAAATGGTTTTCTAGTCTCATAGTAAAAACAGGAGTAGATCCCAAACTTAAAGAAAAAGCTCGTTGCCAACGAGATTTAGCAAAAAACTCCATAAAAAAATAAGATTTTGTAATTTACAGTGAAGATTTTCTTTTTTTATTCGATAAAGTATATATAGTAATAAATTCTACAAAAACGGGAGGTAGCTATGTTATTTTCGAAAAAAAAGGACAACTCTACTTTTATTGAAGATACACCACTTACAAATTCAAATAATGATGAAATAAAGGAACTTTCTAGAGAAATACAAACTTCAGTAGCTTCTATAAAAAATAAGACTAAAAATTTATCAACAGAAGATATATATACTGCTGCAAGTAAAATTTCTGATTATACAAATACAGAATCTTCAGATTTAGACTCAACAATAGATTCTATGGACAAATTTAATAACGAAATGGAAGGATTATCTCAAAATATTAATGATGTTCACGGCTTAGTTATAAATACATCTAAACTTGCTGATGATGGTTTAACTAACATGAATACACTTGATTCTTCTTTAAACGAACTAAAAGATTCTTTCTCTACTTCCGCTTCAATAGTTTCAGATTTAGTTTCAAAAATAGAATCTGTTAACTCAATAACTGATTCTATAAGTCAAATTGCTTCTCAAACTAATCTTTTAGCTTTAAATGCTGCTATAGAAGCTGCAAGAGCTGGTGAAGCTGGAAAAGGCTTTGGTGTTGTTGCCGATGAAATCAGAAAATTAGCAGAAAGTTCTAAGAATGCTGTTGAAAATATAACAACAATATTAGATGAAATAAAGAAAGATATTATGAATACTTCTTCTGCAATGAATTCTGCTGGTGATGCTATTGAACTTCAAAATAATACAGTTCAAACTACAAAGGAAACTTTCACATCAATAAAAACTTCTATTGATGATACTGTTAGTCAAATTAAAAGTTCTGTTAACTCTGTTAACTCATCAACATCAGTTAGAACTGATATAGATTCAAAAGTTCACTCAATAAAAGACTCTTCTGAAAAATGTAACTTAGAAGTTAATTCTATACTATCAAGTATTGATAGCTTTAAAGATAATATAAAAGATATAACTTCTTCTTTAGATCAATTAACAAAGCAAACAAATTCATTATTAAATAAGTAAGTAGTAAAAAGCTGCCGCACATAAAAGTGCAGCAGCTTTTTAAAATAAAACATTACTAACAAATTTCTATTGATTAATGACTCAATCTTTTTTATTCAATTATCTTTATTGGATCGAAATCAATGAAATCACCAGAAGTTAATATATATTCACAAGATCCCACAACACCTTTAAATGCTCGTGATAACCCTTGACCATGAATATGTCCATATATAACTTTTTCTACGTTATATTCCTCTAGAATTTCTACAAGCTTTGTTCTATTGCCTTCCTCTAGTATCGGTGGATAATGTATCATTGCGATTAATTTTGTAAATCCTTTTTTTCTTGCATCCTCTAAAGACATTCTAAGTCTTAATAATTCTCTATTATATATTTTCTTATCATGCTCTGAAGCATTTTCTTCCTCTGCTATAATCCATCCTCTTGTACCACAAATACCATAATCTTCATAGGAAAAACTATTATTTTGAATAAATTTCATATTATCATACATTGAATTAAGCTTTGTTATACTGTTCCACCAATAATCATGATTTCCTTTAATAATAATCTTTTTCCCAGGTAACTTATTAATCCAATTAAGTTCTTCTATAGTTTCATCCATATTCATTCCCCATGATATATCTCCACCTATAAGAACTGTATCTTCATCAGTTATCTTTTTTCTCCAATTATCCTCTAACCTACTTACATGATTCTCCCACTTTGGTCCAAAAATATCCATAGGTTTATCCACATTAAAAGCTAAATGCAAATCCGATATTGCATATAAACTCAATCTATCATCCTCCTTTTTGTTCTCTATCTACATCCATTACATATGCTAATATCTCAGCAACTGCTTCGTATAACTCCTCCGGTATTGATTCACCGATATCTACATTACTTAACATATTAACTAATTCCTTATTATAAACTATCGGAACACTATTTTCATCTGCTGTAGATAGTATTTTTTCTGCAATTTTCCCGACTCCAGTAGCAGTGACAGTAGGTGCATCATTAGCC
This sequence comes from Clostridium bornimense, assembly GCF_018917145.1. GTDB lineage: Bacteria > Bacillota > Clostridia > Clostridiales > Clostridiaceae > Clostridium_AN > Clostridium_AN bornimense_A. The sequence continues at coordinate 68,976 of NZ_JAHLOD010000015.1, read as the reverse complement.
GCCTCATATTTTAATGCTACAGCTTTCTTTAAATTCTTCATATTTTAAACCCTCACATTTAACCCCTTACTATATTCTTCTTCTAATAAATCTATAACACTAGATACATCTGTCTTTTCTGTTCTTTCTGTAACATTAATAACTGGTGAATATCCTATTTCTCTTAATCTATCTACTAAAATATTCTTACTTTTTTCAATAACGCTAATGAACTCATCTTTTATCTTTAAATTAACATTTAGATTCTTATCCAAAACGCTAATAATTGCATCAACATCTCCCATATTGATTGTAGAAACAGACGCAAATAATCTTACATTCGATGAATCAATTTTTTTCCCTTTGCCTCTCTCATCTTTAACAATTAGCTTACAATCATAAGTATCCTCTTTAACTTTAACGGGAACATCTAGTATATACATTTCCTTACTTAAGTTATTAAACACTTTTATAGCAGTAAATTGATCCTTAAATGTAGTGACTACCTTATCAACATCAACATTTTCTTTTAATAAAGATTTAACTAAGTCCTTTATATCTTTACTTTGCAGCTCAATACTTTCTTTTATGTTTTCCTTATTAGATTTTAGCTCTAATACATCATCTTTAAACTTGTCTAAAATAAAATCTTTAAATTTACTAATAATTTCTTTCTCATCATTATTAAATTCATTACTATTTAATTTATCTAAAATTTTCTCTATAGGCTTATCAATTATGTCTTTTAGACTCGATTTTAAAAATTCATTGATATTACCCTTATCTTCATTATTATTTGTATTTATAAATTCTTTAATACTATCTTCTATTTTATCTTCGCTAAAATACTTCTCAAATACATTTATTTTTTTTATATCATTAACTATCTCTTTAGAGTTTTGATTATTAGTATTAGTTATTATTTCTGATTTTTCATTAATATCCTTTAAAGACAAATAGCTTTGACTCTTATCATTACTTTCAATTAAATCTATATCCTTTTTAAAATTTTCTATTACTTCTCCATCTTTAAAAATAGAATCTTTTAAATCACTTAAGGTTTTTATAACTCCATTATCTTTTTTAATAACATCTAACGCCTTAATATTTTCCTCATTAAAATCTATACCGCTATTTTTTAATAATAAAATATCATCGTCAGTCAAATTTTTAAATTTTTCAGTAAATCCCTCTAATGCCTTTACTATATTCTTTCCTTCTATAGAATCTTTAGAAATATCCTTACTTATTAAAAATTTGTTTATAAATTCACTTGACTCTTCATTATTATTTATTAATCTATTTCTAAAGTTTATTAAACTTTTTATATCTGATACATTTTCCTTAGTTAAAGGTATATTATGTTTTAACAAAGATTTTATAAAACTCATATCTTCCTTGTTAAGCCCAATACTCTTAAGATTAAAACCCTCTTCGATAACTTCTTCGTTAGAATCTTTTTTATAATCAGTTTCAAAATTATCTATTACTTGTAATTTTAATTTACCATTAGAGTATCCAACTACTTTTAAAAAAGCTTCTTTATCAAAATTTTCTTCTACATTTCCTTCAAATAATGCTTCAAACATCCATCCATCTTTTAGCTCTACTACAATTTTACCTGATGAATCTGTCTTTATCTTTCCATTAAAAATATCACCCTTTGAAAATGATATCTTTTTTTCATTAATTCCAGTATTGCTACTATTTAGTCTATTTAAATTTGATATATTTGCCATACTCTCACCACCTTAGCTCATTAATTATTTATCGTAAATTTATCTATATTACTTTATAATAGTGATTAATAATGACAAATAAACAAGATAAAGGAACTCATAAATGAATTCCTTTATCAAAATAAACTTACTCTATTTCTACTTTATAGAAGTTTTTCTTACCTCTTTTAACCATCATATGTCCATCTTCAAACATTTCTTCTACAACTGCAAAGAATGGATCAGTAACTTTTTCACCATTTACTGAAATTCCACCTTGTTGTATAAGTCTTCTACCTTCTGATTTTGATGGCACTATCTTTGTTTTAGCAATAACTTCTAATATACCTTGACCTAAATCATCTTTAGATATTTTAACAGTTGGTACATTATCTAAATTTATTCCGCCTCCAAATAATGCTTCTGATGCTTCCTGAGCCTTCTTAGCTTCTTCTTCTCCATGAACAAGCTTTGTAACTTCAAATGCTAATATCTTCTTAGCTTCATTTATTTCTTTATCTTTAAGAGCACCTAATCTTCTAACTTCATCCATTGGTAAGAATGTTAATAATGCTAAGCATTTTTCAACATCTGCATCACCAACATTTCTCCAATATTGATAAAATTCATATGGAGAAGTCTTTTCTGGATCTAACCATAATGCTCCATTCTCAGTTTTACCCATTTTCTTTCCTTCAGAATTAGTTAACAATGTACATGTCATTGCAAAAGCTGGCTTTCTTTCCTTCTTTCTTATTAAATCAACACCAGCAATCATGTTTGACCATTGGTCATCTCCACCAAGTTCCATCATACAATTATACTTTTGATTTAAAACTAAGAAGTCATATCCTTGCATTAACATATAGTTAAATTCTAAGAATGTAAGACCTGTTTCCATTCTTTGTTTAAAACATTCCGCTGTAAGCATTCTGTTAACAGAGAAATGAACACCAATATCCCTTATAAACTCTACATAATTTAAGTTTAAAAGCCAATCTGCATTATTTACAATTAATGCTTTATCATCTTCAAAATCAATAAATCTTCCCATTTGTTTCTTTATTGAATCAACGTTATGTTGAATTTGCTCTGCTGTAAGCATTTTTCTCATATCAGTTTTTCCTGAAGGATCACCAATCATTGCTGTTCCCCCACCGATTAAAGCTATTGGTCTATGCCCTGCCTTTTGCATGTGTGCCATAAACATCATAGCTATAAAATGTCCTACATGTAATGAATCCGCTGTTGGATCAAAGCCTATATAAAAAGTTATTTTTTCCTTATCTAATAACTCTCTTGTTTCTTGTTCATGAGTAAATTGTTTTATGTATCCACGTTCTAATAGTGTATCAATAACACTCATCGAAACTCCTCCTTGTATCATATATTGTTCTATACCTCATATTAGTATATCCCTATTACACCGCAATTGTCAATTAACAATTATACTTAAAATTTAGCGTAGAAAACTGTTATATTTAGGTGTTGTTATTCTTTGATATCACTCCACCATTACCTAATTAGAACAGATACTAATATAAATATCTAATTATAAAATAAGTGCGATGATACCAAACGCTAATATCATCGCACTTATTTTATAAGAAATTCCGCAGGAATTTTCACCTTAATTGCAAATTGTGAATTCAAATAATTTTATCTTTTCTTAACTTTATTTAAAGCAACTCCTAATGGCAATGCTATAACTATACCAAGTACTACTTGAATTATATTTCCTGGTATTCCTTCTGTATTAGCAATTAAACTTGTTACAAGCCCTACATTTTTTGTAGTTAATATTGTTATTATAGCTCCACCTATCCAATATATAACTATCATATATATACCAGAAATAATACCACCAATTATATTAAACTTAACTGATTTTCCTTCTCTCTTATTACCATTAATAAACAATCCAGCAATAAGTGCCATTCCACCTTTTGCAATTACTGTTACAGGTGCCCATATTGCATATGGACTTAAAAGATCAAACATCCCCATACCAAGCGCTGATGCTATTGTTCCTCTCCTAGTTCCTATCATGATAACAGCTAAATAAAGAGCTGCATCCCCTAAATGTACTAAAATTTTAGGCCCTATACCCATTGTTGGAAAAGGAAAGTGTGTTGAATATGTTACTACAAATATTAATGCAGCAAAAATACCTGTAAGTACCAAATCATAAGTTTTTCCTCTTCTTGCTAAACCTTTCTCCATATTTCCCCTCCATATTCTTATTTCTATAAATTTTCTATTAATTAAAAGTTCACTTTCTATTATATTTCACCACATACATTTTGCAACTGTACCCATACATTTATGAATAATGTATGTTATTTTAGGTTACTATATTTTTAGCAAATTATTTTTAGGAGGCATACAATGAAAATATTACTATTCTTATTAGTATTATTTCTATTTTCAATTTTTACTTTATTATTCTTTTCCAACTTCTTTATATTAATTAATGTCGTTCTTTCACTAGGACTTATTCTATTAATTTATGAATCTCTTTATAATATAAAAAAAAATTATTAGCAAAGCTAATAATTTTTTTATTATAGGATATACTAAACTATGTAAAAGAACTTTAATTCTTTTACAACCTCAACATTCCATTACTAATTCTATGAATAGATTTAATAAATCAAAATATGTTTCATTTAGGCCTTATCTAGAACACACAAAAGATCATGGAGTTAAAACTCTTATATTACATAAATCTAAAACTAAAGATAAAATAGATAAGGCTATATTCCCCATTACTTCTTTATTTTTTCATAGCAATAGTTAATTATATCACTTCTCTTTATTATCCCTATAAAAATTCCATCATCATCTACTATAGGAATAAAATTTTGAGTAATAGCCTTTGAAATTAAATCTTCAATTTCTGCATTTATAGAAACAGGATGATTAATAAATCTTCTTGAAATATCCTTTATTGAAACCTTTTCTGTATTTTTGAAATCTAACCCAGGAGTATTTTTAAGTTTCCATAATAAATCCCCTTCTGTTATTGTTCCAACATACTTACCTTCATTATCTATCAGTGGAATTGCCGTATATCTATGATATTCCATTCTCTCAAGTACTTGTCTCATTGTTGCATCTATTTTTTCATAAATAACTTCCGTTTTGGGAGTAAGAAAAAAAGCTACATTCACTATAATCCCCTACCTTTAAGTTGTTTTATATACTATATTATACGTTGTTTTAAAACACTTGTCAATATTCTACCCCTTCTATTCTACTTTACCATATATTATAAATCATTTCACCCTGTCAAAGTTAACAAAATTATATTTAAAAATAAAAAAAGCAAATTACTCTCATCACTAATATGATGAGAAAATAATTTGCTTAATATATTATTCTTCGCTTTTACCTATATCTGATAAAGTTAATCCTTCATTATGCTCTAAAGCCCATGATATTGCCCAATCACTTTGGAATAAAAGAATTGGTCTTTCTTTTAAGTCATTAACTAACTTAGTATCAGATGTAAGTGATAACTTATCTAGTGGAGTTTCAGTATTTTCAATCCATCTTATGCTTCTAAATGGAAGTCTTTCCATCTTAATATCTACATTATATTCATTTTTCAATCTATACTCTAAAACTTCAAATTGTAGAACACCAACAACTCCTACAATTATCTCTTCCATACCAATACGTAATTCTTTAAATACCTGAATAGCACCTTCTTGTGCTATTTGAGTAACACCTTTTACAAATTGCTTTCTCTTCATAGTATCTACAGGTCTAACCCTTGCAAAGTGTTCCGGTGCGAATGTAGGAATACCTTCAAATTTGAACTTATCACCTACACAAAGTGTATCACCTATTGAAAAAATACCTGGATCAAATACACCGATAATATCACCAGCATATGCTTCATCTATAATTTCTCTATCTTGAGCCAAGAATTGTTGTGGTTGTGATAACTTCACTTTAGTATTCTTTTGAACATGTTTAACTTCTAAACCTTTTTCAAATTTTCCTGAACAAATTCTCATAAATGCTATTCTATCTCTATGTGCTTTATTCATATTAGCTTGAATCTTAAAGATAAATGCTGAAAATGGTTCATTATAAACATCAATCTCACCTTTAGATGAATTTCTAGCAAGTGGTGGTGGTGTAAGCTTTAAGAATTCCTTTAAAAATGGTTCTACACCAAAGTTTGTTAATGCAGATCCAAAGAATACTGGTGTTAATCTTCCTTCTCTAACAGCTTCTAAGTCAAATTCATCTCCAGCCATATCAAGTAGTTCTATATCTTCTTGTAACTTTTCATGAAGATGTCCGCCTAAAACATCATCAAACTCAGCATCTCCAAGATGTCCCTCTATTGTTTGAGCTTGAGTAGAACCATGGTTTCCACCATCGAAAGCTATAATTCTTTCTCCAACTCTATCATAAACACCTTTAAACTCTTTTCCGCTACCTATAGGCCAATTCATTGGATATGACTTTATTCCAAGTTCCTTTTCTAATTCTTCTAAAAGTTCAAATGGATCTTTAGTCTCTCTATCCATCTTATTTACGAAAGTGAATATAGGAATTTCTCTTAATGAACATACATTAAATAATTTTCTTGTTTGATCCTCTATACCTTTTGCACCATCAATAACCATTACTGCTGCATCTGCTGCCATTAATGTTCTATAAGTATCTTCTGAGAAGTCTTGGTGTCCTGGTGTATCTAATATATTTATTTTAAATCCATCATAACTAAATTCTAATACTGAAGAAGTAACAGATATACCTCTTTGTTTTTCAATTTCCATCCAGTCAGATACTGCATGCTTAGATGCCTTTCTTGCTTTTACTGATCCAGCTTCTCTTATAGCTCCTCCATATAAAAGTAACTTTTCAGTAATAGTAGTTTTACCTGCATCCGGGTGAGATATAATTGCAAAGGTTCTTCTTCTATCAATTTCACTCTTTATATTACTCAAACCGCTTTCATCCTTTCTTATCTTAATAACTATTTTTCATCCTTTTTTAAATCTAAAATATCTATAATTTTTTCCGTTCTTTCTTTTGTTGTTCCATCTATTTCTCGATAAGTTATATTCTCACTATCTAAAAATGCTTTTATTGCATTATCAACAGCTAATGCAGTTTCTTCATCTTGCCATCTAACTCCATCTCTTTCATATCCGAATTCTCTTGGAAGAAAAAATATATAGTCATATTTTCCTATATCATTTAAAGCTAAATTATATAAATCTTTGAGAATTTCTATTTCTTTTACAGTACGCTTTTTATTTCCTAACATGAACCTACCATAAATATATGGTAAAAATGTAGCATAATCAGTAAGAGCATACTCATAAACACTTAACTGATTTTCTCTTTTTAATTGGCCTAGATATATTCCATACTGTTCAGAGATAGTTTCTATCATACCTTTATCTCTTAAATAATCAGTTGAATATTCTGTAGCAAAACCTACATCTTTGCCCATTATCTTCATATCTACATATAATTGTTGTATCAATGTAGTTTTTCCACATCTTGGTCCACCTAATATGGCAATTCTTGTAGTCATATTTTTTCCTCCTCGCCCAACAACAAACTTCATTATATCAAATAACTATAGCTATTTTCAATGGATTTTTACACTTATCTTTATAACATTATAAATATAGAATTTTTTTATGAAAATACGATATATTTTCTCTTATTATTTATATTTAGATGATATAATTATTATAAACTTGTTAAACATAGGAGGAGTCATTTATGTATAAACTAATAGCCCTTGATATGGATGGGACTCTTTTAAGAGATGACAAAACTGTATCTCCAGCTGTTAAAGAAGCAATCGCTAAAGCAAAAGCTAAAGGAGTAAAAGTAGTATTATCAACAGGAAGACCTATAAATGGAATACGCAAATACTTACAAGAGCTTAATCTTCTAGAAGATGGTGACATCGCTTCATCTTTCAACGGTGGACTAGTTCTTGAAACTAAAACTGAAAATGTAATATATCAATGCCATATGCCAAAAGAATCTTTTGAAGAATTATACAACTTATCACAAGAATTAAATATACACATCCATGCTTTAACAAAAGATGCTGTATTAACACCAAATAAAGATATCTCAAAATATTCTGTTTTAGAAGCTTTCATGAATGATATCTATCTATATTATGAAGATAGTTCAAAATTAGTTGGTAGTGAAGATTATATTAAGATAATGTTCATAGATCATCCTGAAAAACTAGATAAGGCAATCGAAAAGCTTCCTTCATGGTTATATGAAAAATATAATGTGGTAAGAAGTGCAGAACACTTCCTTGAAATATTACCAAAAGAAGTGGACAAAGGCTTAGGTTTAGTTATGCTTGCAGAAAAACTTGGAATCGACATAAAAGAAACTATCGGTGTTGGTGATGCTGGTAATGATTTGAATCTTATCAAGTCAGCTGGTCTTGGTGTAGCTATGGGCAATGCTTTTGACTTTGTAAAAGAAGCTGCTAATTATGTTGCTAAAACTAATGAAGAAGATGGCGTTGCTGAAGTCATTAATAAATTTATATTAGAAGAACAATAGAGGTTTGTGATATCAAACCTCTTTTCTAAAAGCTTCTTCTGTATATTTCCCTGTTATATCAATAAAATCATTTCTTTTATAAAAACAGGGCACTGCATACTTTATTGCAAAACGCCCTGTTCTATCCCTATTCTATAGGATTTCCATTAAAATCTTCATACCCTGAACTCTTTTTAGGATTTCCTACGTTATTTTGATTTTCATGAAGTTTTTGTCTTCTTGTTCCTTTTTGCATTGGGTTAGATGACCCTTGCTTATTAACCATAAAAATCACATCCTTTCCTTAGGTAGTTTACACCGAGGAAAGTTTTTTATGTATTATGCTACGCTGTTTCCTTTTCTGATTTTTTATTCTCCATAAGATTTCTATTTCTATTTAAATATACTGCCCAATAAACTAAACCAACACAAAGTCCACCTATTATATTTCCTATAGTCGCTGGTATTAAATTATTAGTTATAAATGTCCCCCAGCTTAACTTATCTACATTAACACCTAATTCAACTGCCTTATTAAGATACTGAGGATTATTAAGTGCAAAAATACCTGCTGGTATAAAGTACATATTGGCAATACAGTGTTCAAATCCACAAAAAATCATAAAAGCTACTGGTAAAAATAATCCTATAACTTTCCCAGCAGCATCCTTTGCTGCTGATGCAATCCATACTGCTATGCATATTAAGAAATTGCACATTATACCAAGTGCTAAAACTGATACAAATGGTAATGATACTTTAGCCACTGCTGTTTTTATTGTCATAGCACCTAAAAGTCCTGATGATAAATCCCACTGTTTACCAATTGATAATATCCACACAACTAAAATTGAACCAACAAAATTACCCAAATACACTATAATAAGATTCTTAATCATTCCACTCCATTTTGATTTTTTCTCTAGACACGAAATAGAGATTAACATATTTCCTGTAAATAGCTCTGATCCCGCAAGAATGACCATTGTTAATCCACAAGGAAAAAGTACTCCTCCTATCAATTTTGATAAAGAAGCATTACTAATAGCATGAGTTGCTACCCCTACTCCTGATCCAGCAATAGCAATAAAAGCACCTGCCATCATTGCTAATAAGAATATTTTTATAGGCTTCTCTGTAGTCTTTTTGAGTCCAATATTAATAAAATTTGAAGCATTCTCTGCTGGTGTAAAAAATCCCAAATTCCCATCCCCTTTATAACGGTATTTTGTATTTATAAGTAATATGATACACTTTTTAGCTTTTAGTTTCAATTATTGGATTATTGTATGTTTTATCATTAGGCAATGAATATGTTTCTCCATAGGCATCTACTGCTACGCCTTTAGGGTTCAATCTATTTACTATATCATCTATGTATCTTCCTAGCGCTATTAAATCATCTTTTGCTTTTCCACTTAGTGCTCTAAAACAATTTCTTAATTCATCACTTATTCTTAGAATACTTTGCTAAATTTACTTCCTAAACCTTTTGCAGCCTTTCCTAATCCGTGGAAAATACCTCCATATATAATTTATTAATACCATCTATATTCATATATTTTATTTGAAGATAACTATATTTTTCAAAAAAACACTTCTGAATTTAATCAGAAGTGTACTAACTACTTTATATATTTAATCAATCTGATTTAACTTTTCAAGTATTTTATTTCCTTCTGTATAATTAGATATTTGTATAAAAAAATCTTCTACAAAACCATTAATCACCTGTTGAAATAAAGAAATATCCACATAATATATACCCTTAGGATTTATGAAATTTATTCCATCATATAAAACTGAATTATCCCACTCTACTTCTATTTTATCATTAACTCTTCTAAATAAAATGTCTGGTAAATACGAACCTCCTCTATTAGAATACCATGAATGCCTAAAATACCACTCTTGCCTTTTTTCAAACCATTCATCAAACTCATCAGCATCATCTGAATCAAACTCTCCACTTTTATTATAGAATTCTATAGAAGTTTCTGCTTTAACTTGTAATGGAAATCCAATTTCATTTATTATGTTATCCTTATTTTTGCATAACCATTCTATAACGTACACTAAATCCCACTTATATTTATAAATTTCACCATCTTTCAAAAAATTACATACAGATTTATTATCTACCCAAACTTCTAAACTTCCATTATTAGAGTTATACAATTCATATTCTATTGCAAATACATTTTTTATTCCAAAACATTTCATATTTATCACCTCTAGTTATTTTTAATAAAATTTTTATATTGAACCTTTGTAATTTTACCATCTTTAAGCATTTGTCTTAATACATCCACCGGTACCTCTTTTGCTGGATTTTCAACTAAATATGAATGCCATCCATTTACTGTATCTGGCTGAAACTTAATTAATTTGCCATCATAGAAATTATACAACTGTTTGTTTTTAGATGATGAATATGCAGTATCTAATAATTCTTGTCCTGTCTTTATATCTGGAATTGGATTTGGACTTCCCCATCCTGAAATTGGGTCATGTTTTGGACTTGGTTGATAAACACGATTACCTACCGAATCATATCCATGCCCAACAATATAATTTATAAAGTCCTCAAAAGTACTTTTATCATTAGGCAATGAATATTTTCCTCCATAGGCATCTACTGCTACGCCTTTAGGGTTCAATCTATTTACTATATCATCTATGTATCTTCCTAGCGCTATTAAATCATCTTTCGCTTTTCCACTTAGTGCTCTAAAACAATTTCTTAATTCATCACTTATTCCCGGGAATGCTTTGCTAAATTTACTTCCTAAACCTTTTGCAGCCTTTCCTAATCCGTGGAAAATACCTCCTGTAGCTGCTCCTATCATTCCATCAAAAATTAGTGTTCCTATATCTATTTTACGATCCTGAATTAACTGCCTCAAGACACTTTCAAAGGATCCTGTGACTCCACCAAATAACATCTTACCTGTCAGTGTGCTTAAAGAAACACCTAGTTTTTCAAAAACTCCTCCCATTACTGCTCCCGATATTGCTCCTATAATTGCTTCTCGTACTCCAGTAAATATATAATCCGACATACTACTTACTTCGCCACTAATCATATCTGATGCAGCCATTGTTCCTATAACATAATCTTATTATAGTATCTCAATTATTATTTTTATGCAGTTAATTAATACTTTATAATGCATTCAAATAAGTATTACATATATGCAAATTTATTCTCTCAAAAGTTTGGGTAATATTTAAAATTACAATATACTTTAATTTCATTAATCTAATAAGCTCCTGCTTAATAAGCATTGTACAGCTTGATTACCTTCTATAATTATTGGATTTTCTCTTGTTCCGACATCAATGCTTTTTATAGTCGCCTCTAATATTCCTTTAACTCCACTTAATTTTGCTCCATTTATTAAAACTCCTTCAAATGTTGTTGAACTAACATCTGCATTAATTAATATTGCTTTTCTAAAATCTGCGTCATAAAAACCTGAACCTATCAATATAGCATTTTTAGTCTTATAATTAAACTTTACTTCTATTTCATCTATTTTTGAAATAATTTTTTCAACTTTACTTACTCCCTAGTATGTTAAGCTATTATAGGAATCACTTCTAAAGCCTTTATTTGCTTAATCCTCCCAAAGTAATATAACGATGTTTAATCATCTAATTTTGAGGCAATAATTTCTCGTATAGATAGAGGATGTCCTCCGCCCCCTTGAAATTTAATTTCCGTCCCTGAGACTGAGAACCTCATCTCTACGAGATGTTACGAATAAGCTGGATGTTGGTTATATTTATTATAATTCTTCTTATGTCTAACTAAGTTGTAACTCATAGAGGATTTAAGGACTATCTATAAAATCAACTTATTTGGAGGTTTTATTATGTATATTGCTGGTATTGATATCGGAAAATTTACTCATAAAGTAACTATTATTGATACTAATGGTACAATTATTAAGAAAACTTTTAAAATTACTTTTTAAGACTACTTTCAACAACTTATCATTTTTTCTGTTAAGTAGTGACTTTTCAGCCTTGATTTTCCTTGATCTGCTAACCTTATTTTATCAAGCCTCATCTTTAATTTCTACATTAGATAATTTACATAAACAAAAAATACCGTTGTAATTGAAGTATCGGTATTTCAGTTACAACGATATTTTCTTTAACTTTTAAGTTGAAAAGGAGATAGGGTGGCAAAGTATTTAAAAAGTATTTTTAGTTTCATCAACTAGAATTTACTTTTTAAATTTATCTACCACTCTCCCACCTTTGCCCTCTATCCACTTCATTATTAAAATTATGTGGACATTCACTATTCATGTATTCTTATAATACTATAATATCTTCAAAATAAACATTTTTACACAGTTAGTTTTTTTATTTTTTGCATTTAGATTTATTCTATTCTCTCTGTTCTCTACATAAACTATTATATCTTGCAAATGCAGGATATACATCCCAATTCCCTTCAACACTAAAGTTACCTTCCTTTTGCACCACTTCTCCTGTTATTTCATTTTTTTCACTCATAATTGTATTTCCATCCTGTAAAAAAGTAAAATGCATAGTGCTTAAAACTTTTTCGCTCTCTCCATCATACTCCCAGTATGATGACTCATTTAGGAAAAGTTTATTTTTTTCAACCTCTTTAAATGAATAATATAAATAGTTTCTTTTATATTTATCTAAAAAGTAGACACTTACCCATGCTCCAGCTACATTAATTATATACTTCTCTACATCATTTTCAACAATAATAGCAGTATAACTTTTTCTCTCAGCATGCCTCTTACAAGCTTCATCTTCACTTATATACTTATGAGCTTCTTTATAGAATAATGACCATCTTTCACAATATCTTATTTCCACTACTTATACACCTTCCCTTCGACATCTCTTATTACTATGTGCAATTCTTTTGCCTTCTCTAAAACTTTTGCCGGAATATCATATTTTTGTACTGGGATTTCTAATATCATTTGACCTTCTAACGTTAATCCACCTAATTCTTTTGGATTAAAGGCCCCATTAATTATTTCTGTTCCTGGCGAATATTTTTTATCTAATTCATTTAGATAAGATATAGCCGTTTCTTCCTTAATTTCTCCTAGTTGTGTAAACTTTCTTGACACTATCTCTGAGTTTCTGTTATATGAATCTACTCTAAATTCACTTCCATCTTTAGTTACTCTTACTTCATTATACTCATATCTAGGTCTATTGTCTTTATTAAATTGATTTCCTTGGTTAAATCTTTCCTTAAGCCAATCTGGAAGTCCTTTTTTAACTTGCTTAGTCTTAGCTTGTGTATCCCCCTTGGGGCAGAGTCTGTCTTTTCTATAAATCTAGTGTTTTCAATACCTTACACTATTTTTCAGCTATTTCTAATTACTTACCATTTTTAGTGTTATGTAGCTACTTTTTCACCCTTAATTTTCCTTAATCTGTTAATCTAATTTTATCATGCTACATCTTTAATTTCTACATTAGGTAATTTACATAAACAAAAAAAATACCGTTGTAATTGAAGTATCAGTATTTCATTTACAACGATATTTTCTTTTACTTTAGGTTGAAAGGGGATAAGGTGGTAAAGAATTTTAGAAAGTATTTTTAGTTTCATCAACTAGAATTTACTTTTTCATTTTATCTACCACTCTTCCCCCTTTGCCCTCTATCCACTGCATTATTAAAATTATACAGTATTTATTTTTCTCACCTTGATTGATTTAGATAATTTGCTATGTTTTTATTCTTTATGCAGTTAACAGATATTTTATTTTGCATCCTCTTTCGGGCTTAATTTATATATATCGCAATTATCTATATTAAATTCATTAATTATATCTAATGCTTTTTGAGAAACTACAAGATAGGATTTATCTGAAAAATTAAAATCTTCTCCTGTCCACTCTGTATAACTTTCATATTTTATAGCAACCCTTCCCTTTGGAATCAGCCTTTTAAATTTAGGTAACTCTCTTTCCGGATACATTTCAATAAATTCATCACTTAATGAAATTTCTACACTCTGAAATTCATATCCTACTAGCTTACTTTCTTCAATCTTTCTCTTTAGTTCTTCTGTTACTATAAAACATGGCGTACTTTCTATGATATCATCACCCAACCATCCTGAAAATATAAAATGTAACTTAGATATTTCTGGCTTAGCGCCTGTATATCTTATATCTTCAAAATTGTCATATATAGTATTTTCTCCTATTTCTCCTGCTACTTCTGGTTCTAACATATATAAATACATACTCATCATCTCCTATTTTAGTGGTGGATTAAATAAATCCCCGTATTTTTTATCAATTTCTAATCTTTTATTTAGTAACTGTTCTTTAGTCGGATTAGGAAATTCTTTATAAAATCTATTCCACTCTTTTCTTATTTTAGATAAATGTAAATCAGAATTTATTTCTTTTGGAATCCCCCTTAAATTTTCTAATGAATGCATCTCGAATTCTGTAAATAATCCTTTTGTCTGAGGTTTTCTTAATACTTGTTGTTCCATACCATGATGAACTACTACCTTTCCCTTTAAATCAGGATATTCATCAAAAAATACTTTTTTATAATCTATTTTAGGATTACCTACCCCCTGGTATGATAAGCTAGTAAGGATTAAACAACAATCATATCAAAAACTTAAATTATTTTTCTAATAATATCTTAAGTTAATTATTCTGTTTATATTGTTTAATCCCTCTTATTTTGAGACAATATTCTCGTATAGATAGAGGTTTACTTACGCCCCCTTGAGGCATTTTTATATTATGACCTCGTTATTGAGACTGTTACCTCATCTCTGCGAGATATTGCGTATAAGCTGGATGTAGATTATAAATTTTATAATTCTTCGTATGTCGAACCAGGATGTAACTTGCATTGTATAGAGGATTCTATCTAAACTTTATAAGGAGTTGGTGTTATGTATATTATAGGAATTGATATTGGTAAAAATCATCATGAAGCTACTATTATTGATGATACTGGGGTTATCATTGGTAAATCTATAAAATTCACAAATTCTCATAATGGTGCTAACAAACTTATGGATCATATTTATAAAAATATAGGAAATCAAGAAGTTGTCTTTGGTCTTGAAGCTACTGGACATTATTGGCTTTCCCTTTATTCTTTTTTACTAGAAAAGGGCTACACTATTAATGTAATTAACCCTATTCAATCTGATAGCTTTAGAAATCTTTATATCAGACAAACTAAAAATGACACTAAAGATTCATTTATAATTGCTGAAGTTATCAGATTTGGAAGATTTACTACTACCCAGTTAGCAGACGAAAAAATACTATCTTTAAAACAATTATGCCGATATAGACTTTCTTTAGTAGATAGTGTTTCTGAACTTAAATGTAGAATTATTACTGTTCTTGATCAGATATTTCCTGAATATGAAAAACTTTTTTCTGACACTTGGGGCATAAGCTCTAAAAAATTATTAGAAAAATATCAAACTCCTGAAGACTTTCTCGAACTTGATACTAATAAATTGGCTGACTTTTTGAAAGAACATAGCCGAGGACAGCTTGGCTTTGCCAAAGCCGAAAAGATTCAGGAATCTGCGCAAAATACCTTTGGAATAAAATTTGCACAGAATGCTTTTAAATTTCAACTTAAACAGTTAATTAAGCAAGTTTTATTTATTGAAAATCAAATTAAAGACTTAGACAAGGAAATCGAATTTTATTATAATCAATTTGATTCTCATCTTGAATCTATACCTGGAGTAGGTAAAGTAACTGCTGCCATTATTCTTAGTGAAATTGGTGATATAACTAGGTTTAAAAGTGCTAAAGCTTTAGTTGCTTATGCTGGTATTGATCCAACTGTCAAACAATCCGGACAATTCTTAGCTAATAATAATAAAATGTCAAAACGTGGTTCTCCTTATCTCAGAAGAGCTTTATTCCTATGTGCTTCAACTTGTACATTACACGAAAGCCCACTTAATGATTATTATAACAAAAAGCGTAGTGAAGGTAAGCATCATCTCACTGCCGTGGGCGCAGTAGCTCATAAACTTACACATATTATTTATGCCATTATGAGAGATAATAAGGACTATGAACCTATGTCATAATCCTCATTAAAATTATATATTTCATTATTAAGCTATTAAAAAATTTCATCTCTTTAATGGCTTATTTGTGTTGCTCTTTAAATTTCTTAACCTCTTTACACCATATGTCCACAAGTTCTCTTAAATCTTTTGTGTCAACTTCACACCAGTTTCCCATACCATCTTCAGCTAAATTATCATATATCTGCGTCTTATCCTTATGAATCTCAACACCACACACATTTCCATTTAGCTCTTCATAGTCACTTTCTCCACTTAACACTTTATCAAAGCCCTCTTTAACATAATCCTCAAATGGTGTGACATCTGCTGATAAAAAGGTTGATATCAACATATACTTATTATTGAATTCAAATAAAATATCGTCTTTTTTACCATCCAAAAATAAATATCGTTTCTTATAATTTATCTTCATCTTAATCCTCCTACACTAAAGTCAGGAAATGCACTAATTATCTTGTCAGAATTAACGTCAATATACATTCTAATTTTCAATCCTTTAGATGTATATCCATAAAATTCATTTCCACTTTTAAATATTCTATTATTATAAGCTTCATTGATTCCATCTACAATATCCTGAGCAGTCCAGCTTTCTGGGAAGAATGTTGACTTTCCTCCATTTGCAGTTTTAGCAATGCCACTTATTTCAACCCTTCCAGTATAAATACCTAATTCATCAGGTACTGACTTAGTGCCTTCTATTATTTTGCCTTTTGCTGTAGGAAATCCTTCATAATGAAATCCTACTGCTTTTCCTCTTTTGTTTATCTCCCCTTCTAAAATATGCTTCAATGCATTTTTCGTAAAATTCTTTGTATTTTTCAAATCAGCTATTGACTTCACATAGCTGGTCTCACTAACTTTTCCTACCGAATCATCTCCATGCCCAACAATATAATTTATAAAGTCCTCAAAAGTACTTTTATCATTAGGCAGTGAATATTTTCCTCCATAGGCATCTACTGCTACGCCTTTAGGGTTCAATCTATTTACTATATCATCTATGTATCTTCCTAGCGCTATTAAATCATCTTTCGATTTTCCACTTAGTGCTCTAAAACAATTTCTTAATTCATCACTTATTCCCGGGAATGCTTTGCTAAATTTACTTCCTAAACCTTTTGCAGCCTTTCCTAATCCGTGGAAAATACCTCCTGTAGCTGCTCCTATCATTCCATCAAAAATTAGTGTTCCTATATCTATTTTATGATCCTGAATTAACTGTCTCAAGACACTTTCAAAGACTCCTGTAGCTCCACCAAATAACATCTTACCTGTCAATGTTTCTAAAGCACCAACTGGTCCAAAAACTGCTCCCGATATTGCTCCTATAAATGCTTCCCGCGCTGCACCAAGTACATAGTCCGACATGCTACTTACTTTACCACTAATTATATCCGATGCCGCCATTGTTCCTACAGCAATTGTACCTGATAAAGCAGCACCTGCCATCATTGCTAGTCCTACTCCCCCTGTACCAATAACCAATCCTATTGCTACTGTTGCTACTGCCACTACTGCTAATCCTGCTAACACATTTGTAAATAATTTTCCCCATTGAAAAGGCTCTTCCTCAGGTGGATCTGCTTTCTTAGGTTCATCATCAAATTTTTCATAAGTTTCTCTTATCTGACCATCTTGTACTACATTTTCTCCTAATATATGAAACTCATTTTCTACTGATATACCACTACTGCTTTCTGGTTTTAAAACTAATACCTGACTTGTACCTTTTATTTTTACTTCTTTGGGAGTATTAAATATTATTTCTTCATCAGCTTTCAATGTTAACTTTTTAGGACTACTTAATATTACTCCAACATTATCGTCAAAACTTATACTTAGATTTTCCTTACAGCCTCCCTTTATATTAATGGCATTAGGAGTCATTTCTAACTCACTACCGTGTTCTGTTCCGAAGTATCTTTTACTACTATCACTTGTTTTTTCGCAGCTGCCTCCATTACTTCTTATACAATTTGTAATAATGGGATCATTCATCGTTTCATCTGGAAAATATAAATCAACCTTTGTGCCTACTAGTGGCATAGAATACATAACATTACCAGTAGGTGGAGAATACTTAAACCATGCATTTCCTTTTTCTTCTTGTTTCTTATCAATATCTAACTTAACCTTTACATTTTCACCATCAACAGCTAGTACTTCTCCTTCTAATGAAGCACCGGCTATCATATCATTATATTTTTTAGTAACCCAAATTCCATTCTTTCTACATAAACGATATTTATATATTATTTCTTCATTTTCTATTATACCTTTATATCTTTCAACATATAACTCCTTATTCTTAAAGGTTATTTTATCGCCTATATTATATTTTTCTTTCCTATTAATTTCATAATAAAAGTAATCGGTATCATGAAAACCTGCTTCATAGCCTCCAGCTTTATAAAAACTCTTTAAATCCTTACCAACTTTATAATATGTATCATCTTCTATACAATAACTTTTAGCATATTCTTTTCCAAAACTAAATAAAAACTTTTCATTACTACTATTAATAATTATTGTTTCTCCTATTTCACTAGCAATCCGCTTTAAAAACTCCCAATCTGTTTCTTTATACTGAAAAATAGGTTTACCTATCCTCACGTTATTTTCTCCGGAAAATACAAAATCATAAGGTACATAATCAGTAATAACTTCTTTTACTAGCTCTTCATATGTCATCTCAATATTTTGAAATGATCTACTTTTTACCTCTGTATCTAGCATGCCACTTAAGCTTATTGCTTCAATTTCTAAATAATAATCATTGTCGTACTTAGTAGTATTTATTGTTTTTATTATTCCACAAAACAATAAATTATTATAGTCAGTTTCTTCATAAACATATATCTTATCTTCTGAATCGGCATTAATAGTTGTATTACATTGAAAACTATCATCTATTAGACACTTTAAATATAAGTATCCATGATTATTAGGCTTATTCTCAATAGTAATATCTTCTACTTGCAGTATCTTATAAGGAGATTTTACCCTTATATCACTAACTGCACCCATTCTATCACTCCTTATTATGTTTTGCTCTTTGCGATAATATCTTTATCTAATTTTTTACTACTCTACTGCTTCAATATTTTTAGGATATATTAATTGACATTCGTCCATATATTCACCAGCAATAATATAAATATTCTCATCCTTTATCATTTGTTTGTATTTTTCATCTTCTACCATTTTTAATACAATAGTTTTTAAGTATTCTATTGCTAGTATCTTATACCTCTCACTTTCTTCTAATTTTATTTTTTCTAGTTCTATATCTGACATACTTATTTTATTTTCTAAGCTATTCTTTTTAATTTCCTCTATAAAATTAAAAAGATATTTAAATACAAAAGACATATCAATGCTACCACTACACTGTTTATTATCTAAAAACCAATTTTCATCATAAATATCTACTCTAAAATCACCATTGTCTGCTAATATGTTTGTACGTAAAAAAGAAAAATATATATATTTTACTTTTCCCTTTTCATTTCTTTTCTGAAGCTCTATAACCCTTTGGCATACTTTCGAAAAATCTCTTACTACATCATTAATTATGACGTTTAAATTTTTTTGATATTCCTTATCTAGCTCTACAAAAATTTCTATCCACTTATTCTTAATGTAATCTTGATAAAATTTTTCTACCTTTTTTCTACTCTCATCTCTATTTAGCTTATACCCTATAACTTTATTCACTACTTATTCCTCTTCAATTACCCTTATTTTCTTAATTACCTCTATTACAATATCTCTCCAGTCATTACAATCACTATATTTACAACTAAATCCTCCGAAAGCAGTTTTCCCTTTAAACTCAAAGAAAAACATAATATTATATAAAAATCCATCTATCACAGTAGTTTTAAAATCAAAATATCCTATATTTTTTTCATTAGCTTTTTCAATTTTCATATCAAAGAATACATTTGCTGGATTTAATCTTTGCATCATCTCTTTCATTCCATTTGTTAATGTTTCTACTTTATCTTCATTTAATGGACTGTCTATTATTTTTAATGTAAAGCAAATGCTACCATCATTGTTGCATCGAATAATCTCCGGTCTATCTTCATAGGGATATTTAATTTTTCTTAATTCTAATTTCATATCAGAAAAATCACTAGGTAAATACATAATTAACTTATTATCATAAAACTTAAACTCTTTAAAAATATAATATTCTTTTCCTATTTTTATTTCATTTTCTTCAAGATTCTTGTATCTCTCCACTCTTTCTTTTGCATTAATAATATCAAGTATCTTTTCATCAATATTATCACTCATAAAATTCCTCCTTCTTTATTCATCCTCTTGACCTGTTGTAGCAAATTGTATTATTCCTCCATGAGCACATATTAAGTATGAGTCTGAAATTATAGCTGGTTCACCATCAACTAAAGCATCTTCTTTACACTGTTGCCAAAGATCAAATGCTTCAAAACAACACTTTTTTCCTGATACAGTGCTACCATCTTCCCCTACTAAATATATGTCTCCCTCTCCTTCTTTGCATTCACCATTGCATATTCCAAAATAACTAATATTCTCTTCTGGTACCACATCACATCTATTCATTTTAGGCTTACCCTTTACATAACTTCCATGACTAACTGGCAAGTTTATTTTTCTTTTATGAGTGCCTTTATCGCAAAACATCTTTGCTCCTCGAACAATATAAAAACTATTATCAGACATATATTCACCCCTCACTCACTTCTAATGGTGTTAATTTAATTCCTGTAAATCCTCTTCTAAGTAAACTCTCTGCAACATCAAGCCTCACTACAATTAAAGGCTTGTCTCCTCCTTTTATTTTAAATATCTTTTTACCTTGAACTTTTTTACCATCAAGAACTATTTTCTTTACTATAGTCTTATTCATATTAAAGATAGATTTCTCACTTAAACCATCAACTTCTTCAAATATTGGCAAAACATAATTACCTTGCTTCTTTTCTACATGATCTAGCAAGACTATATTTTTAAACATAATATCTTCATCATATTTTCCAAGTATATTCTTCATATCTTTAGATACTATAAATAATTGATTATCTAATATATCAATAAATTGAATTCTCTCTTCTTTTCTTAAATTAAATATAGTTATGTCTTTTATCTTATATCCATCTTGTCTATTTATACTTCTTTTATCAATTTTCTTAAAAACGTCTAGTAATACTGGTACCTTTAAATACCTTTTATCTTGTTCAAGTAAAAAGTATTCTATTAAATTATTCAATATTAACTTTACCTCCAGTCAAAGTAACATCATCTTGAATTTTTAATTCAGCATTTCCTTGTTTTAAATCTACAGATTCTTCACCAATTATCATAATTGATGTACCACCATTTATTTCGATTTCTTCTTTTGCATCTAATACAATCTTTTTATTACTCTTAATTTCTATACCACCATCATCAGTAAGTCTCATTAGTAAATCTCCATTACCAACAATCTCTACAGAGCCCTCTTTCATTACTACTTCTTTTCCATACTTTGTACCTATACTCTTTACAGATGGATCACTTCTTTTATTTGAGTCTTTTGATTGGACATTTACAGAACTAATAACATATCCATTCTTTTCATCATTGTCTGGGAAATATAGTCTTATATTATCTCCAACCTCAGGCATACAATACCATCCCGTACCATCTTCTGAAGAAAAGACTGTAGAGTATGGTAACCACTGTTTCTTTTCAGAATTTCCTCCGTCAATTTCAAGATTTACTTTTACCTCATCATTTTTTATATCTGAAACTTTTCCATTTAATGAAGTACCACTTATTTTATTGTTAAAATACTTTTTTATCATCATTCCTTTTTTGTCTTTTAAAATATATTTGTTTTTTAGAATACCTTTATCACTTCTTATTTCAACAGAGAAAATATAATAATCCCTTCCTTGAAATTTCACTTTATTACCTAAATTTAAAATTTTATTACTATAAACCTCATAACTAATGGCATTTATTTCACTTATGCTAACTTCTTTATTTAAAATTCTATATTGATGCAAATTTTTCTTTATCGTATAATTCACCTCATCAAGAATATAAACCTCATCACTTTCTGAAGTTCCTAATGAATACTTAATATCATTTAGTTGACATTCTGCTATTACCATAGCATTAAAATGTGATGTTATCCTTTTTATAAATTCCCAATCTGTTTCTTTATATTGAACTATCATTTTGTCTACGTTTACATTGTTAAGTATATCTTCAGAAACCTCTGCATTTTTATAATTGCTATTAATTATGTTCAATATTTCATTATAGCTATATCCACTACTTTGAAATGTTCTAGAGTTCTTAGTAATATCTAAATAGAAACTATTGCTTAATGCTTCTATTACTAATATTCTTGTACCACTCTCTACAATAACTTCTATATTTGATACAATACCTCGAAACAGTATTTTTTCACTTCCATCTTCATTCCTTAATGCAAAAGTAATCTTTGAATTATCATTTGCCTGTTCCACATAATCGTCGAGACTCTCTTCTTTTATAATTCCTTTTACAAATAACTTTCCATGTTCATTCATTTCTCTACTTAAACTAACATATAAAATGCTATCAAATTTATATGGCTCAATAATAATATCACCACAACTATATTGATAATCTACATTCACACACCACACCACCTTTCTTCTTATTATATGATACAATATATTTTTATTTTTGTATATTTTTTCAATAATTTATTTTCAAGTTTTAATTAAACTTTTATATATTCTATATTTACTTAACTATAAATTTTAGACAAAATAAAAAGAACCCCCAAAATGGGAGTTCTTTATTATCTTGCCGGTGGTATAAGACCTATTTTCTTTTGCATTTTTCTTAATGTTTTATTAGCTACATAATTAGCTTTTTCTGCACCTTTTTTATAAACTTCTTCAAGATACTTTTTATCACTTAAGATTTCTTTTACTCTCTTTTGAATAGGTTCTAATTCAGCAACTATAGCTTCACCTACATCTTTCTTAAAGTTAGCATAACCTTGACCTTCATATTTCTTTTCTATCTCTTCAAAACTCATGCCAGTAAGAGTACTTAGTATAGTCATAAGATTTGCAACACCTGGTTGATTTTCAACATCATACTTAACTACACCTAATGAATCTGTTACCGCTCTTGAAATCTTCTTTCTTATAACATCTGGTGGATCCATAATAAATATATAACTATTAGGATTTTCTGCTGACTTACTCATCTTTTTAGTTGGATCTTGAAGGTCCATTATTTTTGCCCCTTCTTTTGGTATATATGGCTCTGGTATTTTAAATGTATCTGAATAAGTGTTATTAAATCTTTGTGCTAAATCTCTTGTTAATTCTAAATGTTGCTTTTGATCTTGACCAACTGGTACTAAATCAGTTTGATATAATAATATATCAACAGCCATAAGTACTGGATAGTTTAAAAGTCCTGCACCAACATTTGCATATTTTGCTGACTTATCTTTAAATTGAGTCATTCTTTGTAATTCTCCAAGATAAGTACTACAATTTAATAACCATTGTGCTTCACTATGAGCCTTAACATGTGATTGAATAAATAAAGTAACCTTATCTACATCTAATCCTGCTGCTATATATATAGCAAGAACTTCTAATGTTCTTCTTCTAAGCTCTGCTGGATCTTGTTTAACTGTTATAGCATGTAAATCTACAACACAATAATAACAATCATATTCCTCTTCATCTTGTAACTTAACCCAATTTTTTAAAGCACCTAAATAATTTCCTATAGTTAAATTTCCTGATGGTTGTATTCCACTAAAAATAACTTTCTTATTTTCACTCATATTTTTTCCTCCATTTTTAATCACTATATAAAATAAAAAGCCCTATAAGCAAAAGCTTATAGGGCGTTAAGTACGCGGTACCACCTATTTTCGAGATTTCTCTCCTCCAAAGCTCTTAACGCGAGCAACGTTATGAGTATGTATTCCTCACACTTCTCAAAGGTCCATTCACTATAAATCCACTATTGTCTCACAGCTACCGACAACTCTCTATAAGCTTTTTTATAGCTACTCTTCCTTATCAATGAAATTACTATTATTAATATAGTATTAACTATACCACTATAAAATATCAAAAGCAATATTAACCAATAAGTTTTTCTGCTGCATCTGCTATTTCTCCTATAACAGGAAATCTATATGGTCTATTTTGAGCAGCATTTACAGCACCTATAACAACAAATATAATCCATATTATCTTAACAAAATCAAAAATAATCCATCCTACAAAAGGAATAGCTCTACATAATACCTTTAATACTGCTACAATTAATCCAAAAACTGTAGATTGCATAGCATGAAACTTAAGTGTGTAATTTCTATCCTCTGTAAAATAAATAATTAATCCCCCCACAAAACTAAATAAGTAGGCTATGATTCCTTTCCATTTATAGCTCTCATCATTCATGTCATTTCACCTCTTCCTATTTATTAATATATATTATAAATTATATTCTCAATTATGTAATTATATTTCCAATTAATATTTCTTATTTTTTTACACAAACTACATTCGAGGTGATTAATATGAATAAAAAAAAATACCTTCCCAAAGAAAGAGGCTATTTAGAAAAAGATTTTGCAACAATCATTAAAGGTGTTCATGATAATATAGTTCAACAAAATATTGCATATCAAGAATTTGATTATACCGATGAATGTGTTGATGATAACTTTGAACCAAAATAATTATTTAGGTGGTATCGTTTATTATTGATACCACCCTTATATCTTTAATGAATTATATATACATATGCCACTACGTATTTACTTTTAGAACTTTTAATGTATAATTATGGTTATACATTATGTACAGGTGGTGAAATAGTATATATGAAAAATTTTTCTTTTTCTTTTGGAACAACCAGTTTGTTAATTATAATTATAAATATAATAAATACATTTTCAGGCTATCCAGACAACAACATATTATTTATATCTAATCCACTTCTTAGATTTTTAGCAAATCATAATATTCTTAAAACCTCTGGGGTAACTTACTATCTATTCAATAAATCTGATGTATTTTTATCTTATGCAATTCACTTTATTTCTTTTATATTGTTAGGAGCTTTACTAGATTTTATCTCTAACATATACAATAAAATGACTATAACAAAAAATTTTATTGTATAAAAAAATTACAGGTAGCACTAACTACCTGTAATTTTCTATAATAAAGATTTAACCATTGGATTAATCTTACCTCTCTCATATCTTCCTGCTACTTTTGGCATTATTTCTTTCATAATTTTACCCATATCTTTAGCAGTATAATTATTAGTGCTTATAATTTCTTTAAGCATATTCTCTACTTCTTCATCACTTAATTGCGCTGGTAAATATGGTGTTAATACTCCAATAGCAAAATTACATTCGCTGATTTTTTCTTCATCACCAAGTTTTTCTGCATATTCTAAAGTTTCTTTTTGTTGTTTTATATTTTTTTCAATTATAGAAACTATTTCTTCATCACTTAAAGTAGTTCTTGTATTAATTTCTTTACCTTTAATATCAGCATTTATTAATCTTAAAACAGCAACCTTAGATTTTTCCTTTGCTTTCATAGCTGCTATTTCATCTTTTTTTAATGTTTCTTTTAACATAATACACTGTTAGCAGTTAAACTCTACTAACGCTTCACCCCTTTACTTTATACTTACAATTGTTATTATACACCAAAAAGAAAAAATTAATCAAATTCACCTATACCACTTTAATATCTTAATTTGATAAATTATTTAATCTACCTCATAAAATTTATACAAAATACTATAACATAATATTGATTTTTTGTCATATAAAGGATATAATTATATTGTATATCACATTTATTATACAGTGTGTGGTATTTAAATAAATATGTTATACTAATAATGAGGTGATTAATTGTATGAATACTATTTTAGTCCTTGGAGGATCTACTTTTGTAAGTAAAGCCATTGCAAAATACTTAATTTCTAAAAACTATACTGTTGATATTTTAACTAGAGGTATCATTCCTATTGAATATACCGGTTTTAGGGAACACATAATCTGTGACAGACATGACCTTGTAAAGCTAAAGAAAAGCCTTGAAAATAAAAATTATGATTATATTATTGATATTTCTGCCTATGAAAAAAGAGACATAGATTTTCTTTTAGATTCCATCAATAAATCTACAGTAAAAAAATATGTCTTTTGTTCCTCAGGTGCTGTTTATCCAAGTACTGATGAAATTATTAGTGAAGCCTATAAAACAGGTTACAATGAAAATTGGGGAAGTTATGGAACAAACAAAAAGGAAGCTGAGGATTCCTTAATCGCTAGCAACTTAAAATATTGTATCTTTAGGCCTACTTATATTTATGGTGAAGATAATAATCTATATCGTGAAAGGTTTTTTATGGATAAAATATTGAATAATGAAACTATTCCAATTCCCCCAAAGAATTCTTCAATCCAATTTATAAGTATTGATGACGTAGTTAAAACTTTTGAATCTGCTATACTAAATGAAGATATAGTTGGTATATTCAACTTAACTCATCCTAGTATATATACTTTTGAAGAAATTGCCTTTACTATTGCTAAAGCTTTAGAAAAAGATTATAAAATAAAAAGAGTGACAGAAAATATTCCTGCTCGTAGTTATTTTCCTTTTAGAGATGTGACTTACTTACTTAATACAGATAAACTAAAAAACTCTAACCTTCATTATCCTACTATTGATTTAGAAGAGGGTATAAGAAAGCTTCTTTAATTTACCAACTTTTATAGTATATCTAAATTTCATATTAGCATCCGTTATAGAAAAGTAGTGGTATTTATATTTTCTTTACAGTTACCACTACTTTTCTATAACAGGTATTAATATCAAATGTAAATCTCTTAAGAAAATTATCTTATTCTATACATAAAATTATCACATTTAAAATCTCAGAAATTCCCCAAAGGGAATTTCCTCCATCACTGTTCACTATACACTGATATATACTTGTGCCATGCATGCTCTATTTCATCTTATCCAATATTCTTAAGTAAATTTGAC
This sequence comes from Clostridium bornimense, assembly GCF_018917145.1. Lineage (GTDB taxonomy): Bacteria > Bacillota > Clostridia > Clostridiales > Clostridiaceae > Clostridium_AN > Clostridium_AN bornimense_A. The sequence continues at coordinate 41,509 of NZ_JAHLOD010000015.1, read as the reverse complement.
ATTTCTATTGCAGATACTGCTGCATCAAATCCTTTGTTTCCCGCTTTAGTTCCTGCTCTTTCAATAGCTTGTTCTATATTTTCTGTAGTAACTACACCAAACATTACTGGAATTTCTTCATCTAAAGAAATCTTTCCAATTCCTTTTGCAGCTTCAGAACATACATAATCATAATGTGTTGTTGCTCCCCTTATTACTGTTCCTAATGCTACTATAGCATCATACTTACCAGTCTTAGCAAGTTTCTTTGCTGCTAGTGGTAATTCAAATGCTCCTGGTACATATGCTATATCAATATCTTCTTCATTTCCACCATGACGAACTATAGCATCCACTGCTCCTGAAACTAATTTTCCTACTATAAATTCATTAAATCTTCCTGCAACTATTGCAATTTTTAAACCTGATGCCACTAAATTTCCTTCAATTATCATAATTAATTCCTCCTAAAACTTTCATTACTTGAACATATGTCCCATTTTAATTTCTTTAATTTTTAAATATCCTTCATTTATAGGATTACTTTCAATTATTATTGGAACTCTCTCAATAACTTCTACACCAAATCCTTTTATATTTTCAATCTTATCAGGATTATTAGTCATTAATCTTATCTTACCTACTCCTAATTGTGAAAGCATTTGTGCCCCAATATTATATTCTCTCATATCTGCTGGAAAACCTAATGCTATATTAGCTTCTACTGTATCCATACCTTTTTCTTGTAAAGCATAAGCTTTTATTTTATTTACTAATCCTATTCCTCTTCCTTCTTGTCTTAAGTATAATAATACTCCTGTACCTTCTTCTTCAATACGATTAAGAGCTGTCATTAATTGAGCCCCACAATCACATTTTTTAGAATGAAAAACATCACCAGTTAAACACTCAGAATGTAATCTAACTAATGTTGGCTCATCTTTACTTGGATTTCCCTTAACTAAGGCAACATGCTCTTCTCCATTTATCTTGTTCACAAATCCAACTATCTTAAAATCACCAAACTCTGTTGGAAGTTTTGCCTCTGTAACTTTTTCAACAATTATTTCTGTTTCCATTCTATACTTTTTAATTGTTTCTATAGTTAATATCTTTAAATTATGTTCCTTAGCAAAAATTATTAAATCATCTCTTCTTGCCATAGTTCCATCTTCTTTTATTATTTCACAAATTGCTGCTGCACCTTTAAATCCTGCAATTTTTGATATATCCACTGAAGCCTCTGTATGTCCAGTTCTCTCTAACACTCCACCTTTCTTCGCAATAAGCGGAAAAATATGTCCCGGTCTTCTAAAATCTTTAGGCTCCTTTGATTCTGTTAATTGTCTTATTGTCTCCGCTCTTTCAAAAGCTGATATTCCTGTAGTAGTATCTTTATAATCAACAGAAACTGTAAAAGCAGTTTCATGATTATCCGTATTATTAGCTACCATTGGATCTAAAGATAATCTTTTTGCTATATCAATTTCAACTGGAGAACACAAAAGACCTTTAGCATACTTAATCATAAAATTAATATTTTCGCCAGTAGCCATTTCAGCTGGAATTACTAAATCCCCTTCATTTTCTCTACCTTCATCATCAACTATTATAATCATTTTCCCTTTTTTTAAATCTTCTACTGCTTCTTCTACAGTACAAAAATTATTGTTCATATCCTTTCCCCCTATCAAAAACCATTATTCCTTAAAAACTCTAAAGTTATATTGCTTTTCTTATCTTCCTTACTCCTAGAAAATATCTTTTCAACATACTTTGCAAGTATATCTACTTCTATATTTACATAGCTTCCTATAGATTTCTTTAATAACGTAGTATTCTCTCCACTATGAGGAATAACGTCTACTTTAAAATCTTCATCACTGACATCAACAACAGTAAGTGATGTTCCATCAATAGCGATAGAACCTTTTTCAACTATATATCTAAGTAAATCACTACTTAATGAAATAGTAATTTCATGAGAAAAACCTCTCTTTTCTACTTTTTCAATCTTTCCCATACCATCTACATGTCCAGATACAATATGTCCATCTAGCCTTCCACTTACGGATAATGCCCTTTCTAGATTTACACTATCACCTACTGATAGAAATTTAAGATTACTCCTATCTAATGATTCTTCCATTATATCCACTGAAAATATTCCATCCTTATAAGATATAACAGTTGTACAAACTCCTGAAATGGCTATTGAAGCTCCTAATGTTATATCCGATGTAACTTTTTTGCCATCTATAAATAATGTCATACCATCCGAAGTCTTTTTTAGATTTTTTACAACGCCTATTTCTTCAATTATTCCTGTGAACACTCCACATCACCTTCTATCAAAATATCATCATCAAATGTCTTATACTTTATATTTTTCACCTTCGTTGCCATATTCATTAAAGGATGTCCTTTACCTTCTATAGCTGTTACTGCATCTCTTCCACCAATAACCTTTGGTGCTATAAATGCCGATATCTTATTTACTACATTTTCTTCAAAAGCAGAGGCTAATATTTCACCACCACCTTCAATAAGTAACGAATCTATATTTTTTTCACCTAACTTTTTTACTAAATCCTTCATTGAAACCCTTCCATCTTTTTCTGCACAAAATAGTACTTCTACTCCATAACTCTCTAGCTCTTTCTTCTTTACATCATCAATATTATTAACAGCTACAATAGTTGGAATCTCTTTAGCAGTTTGTACTACTTTTAATTTACAATCAATATTACCTTTCCTTGCAACTATAACCCTAATCGGATTACTTACTCCATTCTCTAAATTTTCTAATCTAACATTAAGCATTGGATCATCTTTTTCTACACAATTATGTCCTACTAAAATTGCAGCAACTCTTTGTCTCAATTTATGAACATATTCTCTGCTTTTTTCATTAGTTATCCACTTAGAATCACCAGTGCTTGTAGCTATTTTTCCATCAAGAGTCATTGCCCACTTAGCAATAACAAAAGGAGTCTTAGTTTTGATATAATGAAGAAAAACTTCATTTATTTCATTACATTTATCTTCTAAAAATCCTACTTCTACTTCTATCCCTGCATCTTTTAAAATTTTAATTCCTTTTCCACCTACTTTTAAGTTAGGATCACCAATTGCTATATAAACTTTTTTTATTCCTTCTTTAACTATTCGCTCTGCACATGGTGGTGTTTTTCCATAATGTGCACAAGGCTCTAACGTTACATACATTTCTGCACCTTTTACATCTTCCATAGCATTATCAAAAGCATTTACTTCTGCATGAGCCTCTCCATATTTTTTATGATACCCTTCTCCAATAATTTTTCCATCCTTAACAATAACAGCTCCAACCATAGGATTAGGATTAGTATATCCCAATCCCTTTAGCGATAATTGTAAGGCTCTCTCCATAAATTCTTCTTTCAAAATATCTTCACCACCCTTACAAAAATTAAAGGCTATACAAAGTTTTTCCATAAAACTTGTATAACCTTCAGTAACCTTAGATATTTTATGTCCTAAAACCTAAAAGCCCTGAGTATAAACATACTCAGGGCCTAATTGTAAAACATAATACTTTAGCTAAAAAAATTCTATTTTCCTTCTTTCATCCAGACTATACTGTCGGCTTCGGAATTTCACCGAATCATGCATGACGCTCGCGGGCTTTACCGCCGGTAGGGAATCACACCCTGCCCTGAAGGTTATTTAATTTAATATTACTTTATCACTATTCATCGCCTATGTCAATATTATCTAATATTTCCAATTCAAAAATTTACCTATTTTATTTTTCCAGTGATTTTTAGTTCATTCAAAGGTACACCTTCTTCATAAGCTAGCTTGTCAAAGTATGCCATTGTATCTATATACCCCTGTAAAATTCTTTTGTTAGCACCACTACCACTAAAATCTAAATTCCCATCAAGCATTCCTCCTAAGTAAGCTCTAGGACAAATTTCATAAAACTTTACCCCTTGATATTTAGATACATCAACTTGTTCATCGCCACCTAAATATATAATTATAATTTCATTACATCCTTCTTCATATAAAGGGTCAATAGGTACATTGTCCTTTATACACCCATCTCTATAAAACTTATCATTGATTTTTATAGGATCAAATAAACCTGGTAATGCTGATGAAGCCTTAATTAAATTTTCTATCTCCTCATCACTTTTATCATTTACAGTGAAATAATCAATACTATCATCATCCATATTATAAGCTGAAATGTATCCTTTGATTTCTGAATTTCGTACTTTTTCAAAATCTACATAACTTCCTATAATCTTCTGATAACCGCTGTTATCCACTATAGTATCCTCTTCTAATATATTTGTTATTCCCTTTTTATATTGTTTATATAATCCAAGCAATTGAGTAGCGCTTAATGGTAATGCCTCTTTCTGTGATAAATTTCTCCACATCTTTAGTGACAATTCTAACTCTCCTGACATAAACATCATAGCATTTAAAGAACCAATAGAATTACCTGATATAACTTGTATCTTTTCATCTATACCTAATCTTCTCAACGCCTTCCAAGCTCCAATTTCAAATGCGCCTTTTCCTCCTCCACCAGATAAAACTAATCCTACCTTACTCTCCATTATCTCACCCACTCATTATCTAATACTATTATTTTACTATATTTACACCAAAAAATTTGTTAATAGTTTGTATCTATTGCATTTTTACTATATTAAATTCTATTGTAACAACAAAAGGTCCTGTAAACTAGTTTTAGTTTGCCAAGACCTATAGTCAATTAAATAATCACTTTTACCTCTATCTCACCAGATAAATCATAAGATATAATATCTACCTTTTTATTATCTATATATATACCTTTATCCTCTCCTCTTTCTATACTAATATTGTATTTTGCATTATTTCTTGTAAACTTAATCGTATATTCATCCCAATAATCTGGTATGCATGGTTCTACTATAAAACCATCTTTTCCTTTTAACTTTAGTCCCAATATACCTTCAACAGCTCCTCTATATAGCCAACCTGCTGACCCTGTATACCATGACCATCCACCTCTACCTACATGACCTTCAGTAGAATAAATATCCGCTACTACTACATAAGGCTCTGTCTTATAAGTATTACAATCTCCGTAAGTCTTAGTATGCGTGATAGGATTTATCATATTGAAAGTTCTAAACGCCTTGCTAGTTTTGTGCATTTTACTATAAGCTAATATAACCCAAGTCGCAGCATGAGTATATTGTCCTCCGTTTTCTCTAACTCCTGGTACATACCCTTTTATATATCCTGGTTCTAACTTAGAATTGTTAAATGGAGGGGTAAAAAGTAAAATCATATTGCTACTCTCTTTAACTAGATATTTTTCTAGAGAGTTCATCGCTTCTTCTATTCTTTGTTTAGATCCTGCACCTGAAATTACTGCCCAAGTTTGACCTAAAGAATCTATCATGCATTCATCATTTTCTTTGCTTCCTAGTGGCGTTCCGTCATCAAAATATGCTCTCTTATACCACTTTCCATCCCATGCATTTTTCTCTAAATTTTCTCTTAAAAATTCTTTCATAGATATATATCTAACTTTCTTTTCTTCATCTTTCATATATTCACATATATCAATAAAGTCATTTAATATTGAATATATAAACCATCCAAGCCATACTGATTCTCCTTTTCCTTTGTTACCTACTTCACTCATTCCGTCATTCCAATCCCCACTACCCATAAGGGGAATATTATGCTGACCAAATCTTAAACCTCTTTCTATAGCTTTTATACAATGGTCATAAATAGTTCCTTTCTTATCACTATATTTTGTAATAGAATATCTCTCATCTTCTCCTTCTCGTAGTGGCTCATCTTCAAGATATGTTGTTTCTTCAAATAAAACAGAATAATCTCCTGTATTCTTAATATAATCAGCAGTGACATACGGCAACCATAGTAAATCATCAGAAAATTGTGTTCTTATACCACTATCTACAATAGGATGCCACCAATGCTGTACATCCCCCTCCAAGTATTGTCTTGATGATGAATAAATTATTTGTTTTCTTGTCATTACTGGTTCTAAGTAGCTAAGACTCATTACATCTTGAAGTTGATCTCTAAATCCATAAGCACCTCCGGATTGATAAAATGCTGTCCTACTATATACTCTACAAGCTATATCTTGATACATTAACCACCCATTTACCATCAAATCCATAGACTTATCTGGTGTATTCACTTCTATCTTTCCAAGTAAATTTCTCCAAAATACTTTAACATCCTCTAATGAATCTTCAACTTTACTTGTTGTAGATAGTGATTTAATAGTATCATCTATATTTTCTATAGATTCTTCCTCTCCAAGTAAAATAGTAATTTCCTTTGTTTCATCTTCTTCTAATGTAACATATCCCATAGTAATTAATGCTGGATCTATTCCTGCTCCAGAAATACCGTTTAACTCTCTATACTTTAATCCTTTTGGGTTTGAAATCTCGCCTTCTCTACCTAAGAAACTTTTTCTATCACCAGAAAAGCTTTCATTTTTTACCCCTATCATAGTCAAGTAACTTATCTTATCTTTAAAATTACCACCATAAGGATTTCTTCCAAGTATATATCTTCCATCATTATTTATTTCTGTATATACATGTGTATATGTGTGTTCTGGAATTACACCCATTACTAATGTTGCAAAGTAAGTAATTCCTAACTTCCTTTTCATAGAACTTTCATTTTTTAAAGTTAAAGTTATACACTTAACAGATTTATCTTTTGGAACAAACACCTTCATAGATGAATATATACCTTTATAATAATGATCTATTTTAGAATATCCAAAACCATGAGTAATAATATAAGGTGATTTATGTCTTATTGGCATTGCTGTGGCACTCCAAATTTCACCATCATATTCATCTCTAATATATAACACCTCTCCTGGTGAATCTTTAATCCAATCATTATTCCATGGTGTTAACTTATTTTCTCTAGAATTTCCACACCAAGTATATTGTGATCCTAATTCAGATATATGAGTTCCAAACTTATCATTAGATATTACATTAATCCATGGAGCTGGAGTATTTTTATCATCTTTAATAATAATTACATACTCTCCAGTATCTTTCTTGAAACCTCCATAACCATTAAAAAATAGTAAATCATTTTCTTCTAAATTAATTTCTTTATAATTGTAATCTACATTTACAACTGGCAGTTTTTCTTCATTTTTAAAACCATTACATTTATACTTAACTTGCGTAGCCAATAAACCTTTCTTAGAATCTATAACTATTCTTCCTAAAGCCTCTAATAAATTTAATAGTTCCTTTGATATTTCCCTTGCCTTTAAACTATAAACATTAGGTAAACTCCTCTTTCCTAATTCTTCATTGATCATGTTTGTTACTTTATTATAATAAGAAACTTCTTCATAATCTAAAATCACAAGATCATTTTTTAATCCTTTTCTTCTCCAATACTCATGAGCCATAAGCATTTGTGATAACATTTCTCTATCGCTTTCTTTGTGTAACTTAAGTAACACTATTGGATTATCTCCAGATATTCCATATTGCCATAAATCCATTTGACCTAAAGATACACTTTTTATTTCATTTTCTTGTTTTCTCATAAGAGGACTTAAATATATAATCTTTGAAGCCATATAATTGAATAAATTTGCCTTTGGATATTTTAATCCAAAATGATTAAGTTCCATATTAACTTCTGATGATGCTACAGTAAATATTCTATTCATATCATCTTCATTATTATATTTTCTTCCGATATTAATAACTTCTTCTCGTGACTCTCCTATAGCAGTTAAAAAATAGAACTTCGCACTATGAGCACTTTTTATTCTTATTCGTTTTCTTAAACTCATTATCGGATCTAATATTGCACCTACTGTATTAGATAAATTACCATCCTTTTTTATGACAGCAGGACTTTTTAACGTATTTCCTCTACCAATGAAATTTACCCTACTGGTCTCGTATTGAGTTGCACTAATATCTTCTCCACCAATAACAAGTAACTTTTGCATTACCCATGGCTTATTTCCATACTTTGATCTAGGTCTTCTGTTCGCCAACAATGTATCTGGATTTTCAATAAATTCTGTATTTATAAATAAGTTTGAGAACGCTGGATGAACAGCATCAGCACCATAATTTGCCAAAGTTACTTCCATATAGGAAGTTACCTCAATAATTTTGTCTTCACCGCTATTATTAGTAATATCTATTTCTCTTAATTCTCCATTATCTTCTTCAAGAACCGCAATATTTAATGAAGTAGAAAATCCATTATAATTTTTCTTGAACTCTATTTTATCTAAAGCAAAACTAACTCTATAATCATTTCCTAAAACTTTTGTAGGTTGATATGTTGGTGAAAATATATCTTCATTTCTAACATCTTTAATATAAAAGAACATTCCACTTTCATTTAAAGTTACATCTTCTTTAAATCTATATACATCCATATCTTCTTTTTTAGAATAACCACTTCCAGAATTAGTTACCATCACCGAATAAACACCATTAGATAATAATCCACACTCTGGCATATCAGTAAATGGTGTTGAGTAATTTCTTGTATGGACTCTTGGTACTGACTTTTTAGTGTTATTACTTTCAAAAATAACTTCTCTACTATATGTTATCTTATTTGGAACTCTTTCTTGTAAATATAACTCTGTTGCTTTAACTCTTTTTATATTATGAAATCTTTTTTGAAAAATAAAATCGTTCAGTACATTATTAAGACTCATTAACGCCATTCCTTGATGATGAACCATATAACTCTTGACTATTGCCCTACTTTCATTTTTAGGCAATCTCTCCTTAGTATAATCTATCGCCTCATAAAATCCATATTTTCCTTCAAAGCCTTCTTCTTTAAGAGCTTTTAAATTTTTAAACCCATCATCGTAATCCACCATCATAGCCATAATTGTGGAATATGGCGAAATAACCAAATCTTCTCTTAAGCCTCTCTTTAAGCCTAATCCGGGTACACCATGGGCTTTATATTGATAATTTTTAAATTTATCAACTAAATAATATCCAGATTCTGAAATACCCCAAGGTACCTTTCTTTTATCACCATAATCAATCTGACCTTTTACTACACAATGATATGTACTTGACCATATGGTATTTTTATAACTTTTCATAATTATTAATGGCATCATATATTCAAACATAGTTCCACTCCAAGATACTAATCCCTTACATCCATAAGTATTAGTTAAGCTTCTACCAAGTTTAAACCAATGACTTGACGGTACTTCTCCCTTAGCAACAGCTACAAAAGAAGCTCCTCTAGCTTCTGATGCTAATAAATCATAATAACAATTTCCTATCTCACCTTTTTCAACATCATATCCTATAGCAAACAATTCTCTGCCTTTATCATACATTATAGAAAGATTCATATTTTTATCTAGAATCTCTATTTTATCTTTTAAACTTAAAAATCTTTTTATAATATCTTCAATATAACTTATTCCACTTTTTACAGCAGCCTTAAATTCCTTACTTTCTATAGCTAGAAAAGCTTTTTTATAAAAATCTACCAACTGATTTAGTGGTAATGTGCTACTTTTTTCCACTAAATCTTTATATATATTTTTATCTTTATCACTATTTATATCATCAACATTTAAAAAAGGATATATTGATAAAATCTCCTTCTTTTCCTTTTGTATATTTCTTATTAACTTACTATTCCAGTAAGAAACTATTCCTTTTTCTCTTTTTACTCTATCAATCTCCAATTCCTTAGAATATATTTTAGATATGCACTTTAAATATGATTCTATATCTAAATTTTCTCTTGGAAACTCCTTTACTATATCATCATAAAAATCAAAACTCTCCATAGAAAGTCTTAGTTCCTCATTACATAATCCTATAACAGTATCCATACCTTTTAACATTCTATCTATATCTATAGGTTTAGTAATATAATCTTTAATAGTTTCTTTAAGAACCCATAAATAACAAATTAAATTTCCACTATCTACAGTTGATACATACAACGGATGTAATGGCTTTTTTGTTAATGTATCATACCAATTATATAAATGTCCCTTATACTTTTCTAAAGAATCTACAGAATTTATTATCTTTTCAGTATTACATAAGAAAGTTTCTATAAAAATAAATCCCATGTCATAAGCCACAACATTTGCCATAAGACCCATACCTATATTAGTAGGTGATGTTCTATGTGCTACCCCTACATAAGGATCTTCTTGATAATTATCAGGAGGCAAATAGTTATTTTCTTCATTAACAAAATCCTCGAAGTAACAATAAGTTTTCCTAGCAACTTTATATAACTCTCTCTCTTCTTCTTCAGATATATCTTCCTTTTCTCCTATTAAGCTTCTAGATACTATAAAAGCTAATATTGGACTCAATACCCATATGATTGATGCTAGAAGAAGTAATTCAAAAGCATTAGAAAAACTTCTATAAGATAATATAGCTATAACTAAACCAAATATTGGAGCAAACCACATGTTCGATATATAGCTTCCCAGAGAATTATCACTAAATCTTTCAGTATCCTCTGCAGTTACCCACTGTAATAAATGCTTTTTAGATATTACTAATCTATATAATGTTACAGAAATTGCTTCTATCATTCTATAAGCACAATAAGGTAAAAATGCAAAAAGTAAAAAAATCTGTAAAGCTAGGGTTTTTCCATCTCTTATCTCACCAGATAAAGCAATACCTTTCATAGGGCTTACTACTGCTTCAGAAACATCAAATAACATAGGAATAAATATTGCTAGCATTCCAATAGAAATATAAGTATCTATATTGCCTTTAAAAAACAATAATGCTGCCAAAAACAATATTATTATAGATGGTGTCAATAAACTTCTTCTTAAATTATCTATCATCTTCCACTTTGAAATAGCATTTAATTTCTTATCCTTTAAAATATAAGGAAGTAATTGCCAATCTCCTCTTACCCATCTATGTAATCTTTTTATATATGACATGTAACTACTAGGATAAGAATCAAATAAAGCTGTATCACTTAACAAGGCTGTTCTAAGATAACTTCCTTCAATTAAATCATGAGATAATATTTGATTCTCTTGAAACTTATCTTTTAATACCTCATTAAAAGTATCTATATGAAATATTCCTTTTCCCGTAAATATTCCTTCACCAAATAAATCCATATACACATCAGAAATTGCTAATGTATATATATCCATTCCTATTTCACCACTAAATACTTTTGAAAATAATGTCTTATTACTACTTTCAATAGTGATGTTTATTCTAGGTTGCATTATTCCGTAACCTTTTACCACTACCCCATCTTTTATCATAGGCTGATTTAATGGATGTAACATTGATCCTATTAACCTTTTTGCACAATCTCTTGGCAAAATTGTATCTGAATCCAAGGTTATTATATATTGTGCTTTTTTTAGTGGTGATAAATCTCCGCTTATAACATTATAAGTAGTATTTTCATCTCCTCGTATCAATGCTGCAAATTCTACAAGTTTTCCACGCTTTCTTTCCCAACCTATATATTTTTCTTCTTTATCATTAAAAACTCTTTTTCTATTAAAATAATAAAACTTATCTTCTTTTAAACCGTATTTTCTATTTATTAATCTAAATCTATCTACTGCATAATTATTAATCTCTTCTTCTCCATCTTCCTCTAAAACAAGTGAATCTTTAAAATCACCTAATAGAGCAAAATACAAATTTTTATCTTCATTGGATAAGCTATATATCTCTAACTTATCTAAAAGTTCATCGACTTTCTCTTTGCTATCTATCATAGTAGGTATTACTACTATAGTTTTCCCCTGATCTGGTATTCCATTTTCCAATTGCAATTTAGGTATAAATGTTGGTTTAGAAACATTGTTTATAATCCAATTAATCAATGATAAAACAATCTCACTACAAGGAATTAATAAGCAAAGGAAGGCTATTATATACATGTATGAAAATCCATCGTAACCAGTATAATATGCTCCATATACTACAAATGATGCTAAAAGAATTATAGTAAGTAAAATACTATTAATATAAAACTTCGGATCAATCTTTTCTTGCTTCTTTTCTATTCCTAATTTCTCTCTTAATGTATTTTCTCCATCACCTAATAAATAATATCCAATATGTCTACTATAATCTTCTTTTCCTTCTTCTGCACAATTTAATAATGCATCACTTATAAATGTTTCAGATAAGTTATATTTATTAGATAACTCTTCTATTTTTAATCTATATTTTTCTCTTGAATCAAAATCCATTTTTTCATATATTCTAAGAGGATCTCTTCTAAGATCTTTCTCTACATAACTTAATGATTCAAAACTTGGAGCCCAAACTACACTTATCATAGTTCTTATAGAGTTTATTGTATTTCCTAAAGATATTCCAAATGATGAAATTCTATTATGATCTATAGTAATTGCCCTATCAAAAGTTGTTCCTTCTTTATGAAGCCTTTTTTCTAAAAATTTATATACTTCTATTTTTTCTACTTCATTATCTCTTAATACTTTAAGTACACGTTCTACAAAATGCACTGATACCTTCTCATCATCATATATTTCTTTTAATTTTACCTTTAACTCATCACTAGAATTTATTTTATCTACAATTTCTTCACCAACTATATTTCCCAATGCCTTTTCTTTTTGTACATATACCATTTTCTCAACAATGTTAGCAGCTCTATGCATAAGAGCAATCCTTATCATAATTGGTAATGCCCATATTTCTTTTGATGTTAAAATAACATTTTCTTCATATTCCCTTACAAATCTCTCTATAGATGATATGTCTATTTTTCCATCCATACATCCTACTATTTCCATGGCAATAAAATAAATTCTTGGGAATCCTCTCATTGCGCCATCGCTTATCACAGGCAATTCTTTTAGAATTCTACCCTTAATGGCAGTTCTTATTTCTTCATGTTCCTTTTCTAATATATATATATTGTCTAATAACCATTCACTAGGTGGAATAACATCTACACCATCTTTTATATCATTATCAAAATAATTGTAGCCATTTATGATAGTTTCATAAGATTCTTTCACAGAATGTTTAATTTGTACTCTACAATTAGATATCTCTACATTTAAGTTTTCAAGCGATATACTCTTTGCCCTTTCTTCTAGAGATACCCCCTTAGAATTTATAAAAGGTATATCTTTTATAAGATTTCTATCTTTTTCACTTATTTTATATATTGTAACCGAAGCAATTAATATAACTAATAATACTAAAATTATTATGAAATAATACATATCTTTCCTCCTACTATAAACGTTACTTTTTTAGTTTATCCAAATAAGAGAAAATTATTATATTTATATTAATAAACTTCCTATAATTATCATTGCTACTACAGATAATACAACTACCAAACAATAGGCCAATATCGAAAAAAAGTAACTTAAACTTTTATCATATTTAAAATAGATTATTATTAATTTTGTTGCTCCATAAATAGATCCTATTATTAAAATAATTAATATAAATAATGAAGTCTCATTAATAGCTGTAAACTCTACAAATATAATAGAAAATATAATAAACATTACTAAATCTACTACTGCTGCAATTTTCAATGCTTTATTTATCACTCTACTCTTTCCTTTCTCTAATGCCAATATTACTATTTAAAAATACTAATATCTCCGTGAATGGATAACTCTATATTATCCTTATCAGTTGTAACATTAGTAATTTCTAATCCATCTATTGAATCTAAAGTTACTATAATATCTCCCCTTGACTCATCTACCTTAAGCCACTTATTTTCTCCTATATTCTTTAAAATTTTATCCTTACTTATTGAGAAAAATCCTACAGATCCTTTTTTATAATGTAGTACTGCATTACCATCTTCACTCCTGCAATTAAATACTAAATTAAGTTCCACAGGTATAGACTTATATTTTGCATCAACAACTAATTTTATTTCATCTTTTTCTATATTAATTAATATTCCTGTAATATTATCTTTTATATCTTCTATGTTCCTAACTGCTAATATAGCAAAATCCGTAATTTCATCTTCTGAAAACTTAACATCAGAATCTACAGATATTTTATTCAAACTAAAACTTGTATTATTAGGAATAAATCTTTTTAAAATTTCTAATTGATTTATTGATATGTCACTGTCTAAAGATTTTACCTCTGTCTGCGGATAAAAATATATGTAATATACTCCTCCTACAATAATTGACACTAGAACTATCACAGATAAAATAGTCCCTAAAAGTTTTTTCATTTTAACAACTCCTTAGTATAATCATAGATATAATAATCTATGACTATTCATTTTAAATTATTATAGATTTTATTAGTAATATAAAAAAAGAGAGTGTGATATTTTTTATCATACTCTCTTACTTAATATTTTCCAATACTCTTTTATCTTTTTTGATTAAGAGGATTGCCTTTTCCTAGCTTTCTTTTGTCATCTGCTAGACTTAACTTATCATATTCTTCTTTATTCACTTTATCATATTCTCTTTGAATTTTCTCTTCTTGTTTTTTATTATCACTCAAAAAAATCACCTCTTCATTTGTATTGTTTCAACGAAATGAAGAAATATACTAATTTTCCTTCTTACCATTTTTTAATATTTGTATAAGCAAACATGCTGCAAATATTAAATCTATTACTGCCCATATCTTTAAATCACTAAATGTACCTGCATTTGCAAATCCTAAAATACCACCTAGTATGTAAAAAACAATTGCTGTAATAGTTAAACCTTTACTTTCCTTTGATACTAATGTAATGATACCTGCGATAAGCATTGAAATCCCTAATATAATACCTGCAGAACCACTTACTTCTCCATTATTGGATAAAGCATTACCTAAACCTGAAGCACATGATTGAAATCCAACTACAAAAATAACACAATACTAATAATTCCTATAACCTTTTTCGCTTATTTATTATCCATTCATCTAATAGGCTACTATTTTACGAAAAAAACTGCCACATTTTTCTGTGGCAGTTTCCTACTTTTATTATAATTTTAATACTTCATCTAATTCTTTTTCTAATTCTCCACTAATTTTAACAAGTGGCAATCTTATCTCATCACTATCAATTAAATTCATCTTTTTAGCTATATATTTAATTGGTGCTGGATTTGGTTCTTTAAATAATAATGGAATAAACTTATATAATGGCTTCCAAAGTTTTAACGCTTCTTCCATCTTTCCTTCTTTTACATATTTATATATGCTAACAAATTCTTTAGTATTTACATGACATGAAGCTAGTATCCCTCCATCTCCTCCTAAAGCTAAAGTGGAATAAAATAAAGCATCTTCTCCTGTTAATACTGCAAAATCTTTAGGTTTATTCATAATCAACTTTTGAGACTCAGTGAAACTTCCAGAAGCATCTTTAACACCAACTATATTTGGTATTTCTGCAAGCTTTAATATTGTTGGTATTTCAATATTTCTTCCAGTCCTGTAAGGAATATTATATAAGATAATATCTGTATCTATAGCTTCTGCAAGCGCTTTAAAGTGCTCATATATTCCCCTTTGATCTGGTCTATTATAATATGGACAAACTGATAAGATACCATCCACTCCTAAAGCTTCTACCTTCTTCGCTTTCTCAATTAAAGCTTTAGTATTATTTCCGCCAACACCAACTACTACTTTTACTCTTCCTTTTACATATTCTATAGTCTTTTCAATTATAGAAAAGTATTCATCATCACTTAATGTAGGTGTTTCTCCTGTAGTACCTAAAGGAATAAACCCTGTAATCCCTGTATCTATATAATTTTCTATCATGTTCTTATAAGAATTAAAATCAACTTTTCCATCCTTAAATGGTGTAATAATTGGTAACCATACTCCACTAAATTTCATAAAAATCCCCACCTTTTATATAATTTCTAAAGCTAATAAATCTTCATAACTTTGTCTTTTACATGCTACTCTACTAACTCCATCTTTAACCATAACTACTGCCGGTCTAGGTATCTTATTATAGTTAGACGCCATAGAATAACCATATGCTCCTGTAGTAGCTACTGCAAGTATATCACCACTATCTACAGTTGGCAGCTTAGCATCTGATATTAGTATATCTCCTGATTCACAACACTTTCCTGCCACAGTTACTATTTCTTCTTCCTTACAATTCATTTTATTTGCAATTGCACATTCATAATCAGCTCTATACAAAGACGGTCTTATATTATCAGTCATACCACCATCAACTGATATATACTTTCTTACTCCTGGTATTTCTTTTATTGATCCTACTGTATAAAGTGTTGTACCAGCATTACCAATAACGGATCTACCAGGCTCAATTACTAATTTAGGCATAGGATATTCCAACTTTCTAGACATTTCTTCCGCCTTTTTCAATATAGCATCACAAAAAAACTTTGGATTTTTCGGCTTATCCTCTTCTGTATAGTAGATTCCAAATCCACCACCTAAATCTAACTCAGGAAGTTCAATTCCAAGTTCGGACCTTATATCATTCATTATATTGAACATCACTTCTACTTCATCTACAAATGGTTCCACATCAAATATTTGAGATCCTATATGAGCATGTAATCCCATAAGTTTAACATTTTCTAACTTTAATATATCTTTCACAGCATTCATTACACCATCATTAATAAGTGTAAAACCAAACTTAGAATCTATTTGTCCTGTTTTAATATAATCGTGGGTATGAGCTTCAATTCCAGGTGTTATTCTAATATAAATATTAACAGTCTTATTTTCTTTTTTAGCAAATTCATTAATCTTTTCTATTTCATAAAGATTATCTGTAACAAATCTTCCAACACCTAATGAAATACCCATCTTAATCTCTTCAATAGTTTTATTATTTCCATGAAATAATACATTTTTCATAGGGAATCCACTCTTATATGCTGTATATAATTCTCCACCAGATACTACATCTAAGCATAATCCTTCTTCATTTATAATTTTGCACATTTCCATAGGTAAAAATGCTTTTCCTGCATAGGTAACTCTATTTCCATTCTCTTTTACTTTAAAGTTCTTTAGATATTCTCTACATACGCTTCTAACTTGTTGCTCATCTATAACATATAATGGAGTAGAATACTCTTTAACTAATTCTTTTGTAGATACTCCACCTATATAAAGTGTATTTTCCTCTGTCCTCATTGTCCCTAATAATTTCATTAAAATATCCCCCTTAATTAACTTACTACGAATACTGCTTTATGCTACAACATTTATATAGATTTATTTTTCTTATGTAAAAGTTATTAAAAAAATAAAAAACAGCTAGGGTACACTTACCTTAGCTGTATTATACAATACATCATTTTTGTAAAATGTAACCTTTGTAGCTCTCCACGAAAATTAGTGACAACATTATAAATATTATTTACAATGCCAGTGAATTTCAATGTCTATCCATTCACTTCGGCCATCGCCCCTTTCATTATTTCTCATTGTGTACCCACTAAAAATAACTACTATTGACTTTAGCACCTCTACCATAGGCAATATTCATTGATTAATTATTTACTTGCAATTATTTTATCACTAATAACAACATATTTCAATACTTGATAATAAGTTCTATATTTTATAAAATTCTGTAATAACTTTTTCAAAATATTCAAGATCCTTAGTTCCCATAACTTCTCTTATAGAGTGCATTGCAAGCATAGCTGCACCTATATCTACACTTTTGATTGGTAATTGTGATGAAGAAATCGGTCCAATAGTAGATCCTCCTACCATATCAGAACGATTTACAAAAGTTTGATATGGCACATTAGCCTTATTACATATATTCTTAAAAACAGCTATTGAATCTGCATCTGATGTATATCTTTGATTAGCAGAAATTTTTATTACAGGACCCTTATTTATAAGTGGTATATTTGTTGGATCATTCTTTTCGCCTCTATTTGGATGAATTCCATGGGCACCATCAGCAGATATCATAAATGAATTAGCAATATTCATAAAGAAATTTTCTCTATTTCCACCCATACTATATATTATTCTCTCTAATACATTAGAAAGCATCGGTGAATCTGCACCTTGTTTAGTTGTACTTCCTATTTCCTCATTATCAAAAAGAACTAATACATTTGTTCCTTTAAATCCACTATCTAAAGAATTTATCATTGCTTTTACTCCAACAAAAGCCATTGATAAATCATCTATTCTTGAAGATGAAATAAATTCATTTTTAACACCAAAAGTTGTTCCTTTTTCAAATTCATATAAATATAAATCAAAATCTAAAATATCGTTAACATCAATCTCTAATTGTTTTGCTACTATATTCAAAAGATAATTGTCTTTTTCAAACTCTTCGTTTATAAGTCCCAAAATCGGTAATGTATCTACTTGTCTATTTAATTCTACGCCTTTATTTATTTCTCTATTCATGTGTATTGCTAAATTAGGTATATAAGCTATTGGTTTATTTATATTAACAAAATGATACTCAGAATTTAAAATATCATTTCCTTTAGTGCAAATTCTTCCTGCAATAGCTAATGGCCTATCAAACCAAGTATTAATTATAGGACCACCATAAACTTCAGTATTTAACTTAATATAATTATTGCTTACCATTTCTGGATGAGGTTTTATTCTAAAACCTGGTGAATCTGTATGAGCACCAACTATTTTAAAGCCGTCAAAATTTACACTTTCCTCTCCAATATTGAAAATCACTAATGCTGATCCATTTTTATCTACAAAATATTTTCCACCAGTATTTACTTGCCATTTTTGATTTTCTTTTAATTCCTCAAATCCTTCTGATTTTAACATTTCTTTAATATTCTCTACCGCATGAAAAGCTGTAGGACTATTATATAAAAAATCTATTAATTCGTTACTTAAATTGCACATATTTATCCCCTCCTGATTTATACAGTATAACAAATTAATTTATTGATATGCAAATGGCACTTCTTTAATATATAATTAAAGTAAAACTATAGTAAAGGGGCGTACATCTAGCTATGTTTTCTAAATTTCTAGTAAAAACATTTATAAAAGATAATGAAAATTTCAAAACTAATAGTAAAGTCAGAGATAAATTTGGATTTCTTGGTGGAATCGTAGGAATAATTGTTAATTTAATTTTATTTTCTATAAAATTTGTGGTTGGTATTTTCTCTAATTCTTTAGCTGTTACTGCAGATGCCTTTAATAATTTATCTGATGTTTTTAGTTCCGTAGTAACAATTATAGGTTTCAAATTAGCAGCAAAACCTGCTGATGATGATCATCCCTATGGTCATGGTCGTATTGAATATATATCAGCACTAATAGTTTCTGTATTAGTTTTGTTAGTTGGTTTTTCCTTCGTAAAATCGTCTATATCAAGAATTATTCATCCTGTTACAATAAAATTTCAGTGGATACCAACTTTACTTATACTAATCTCAATATCATTTAAACTATGGCTTAGTAAGTTTAATGGATATTTAGCTAAACTTATTAATTCCTCTGCCCTAAAGGCATCTTCTGTAGATGCTCTTAGTGATTGTTTTACTTCTGGTACTGTTGTTATATCATTAATTCTATCTCAATGGATTTCTTTTCCTTTAGATGGCACAATGGGATTAATCGTTGCTATATTTATATTATATTCAGGATTTCAATTATCAAAAGAAACATTAAATACATTATTAGGTGAAAAACCATCTAGTGAATTAGTTAAAAATATTGAATCAGAAGTATTATCATACCCTAATATATTAGGCGTTCATGACTTATTAATTCATTCTTATGGTCCTAATAAATGTCTTGCATCTATCCATGCCGAAGTTCCTTCGACTTTAAGTCTTGTGGAAGTTCATAATATAATTGATAAAGCTGAAAATGAAATTTCTAGAAAATTCAACGTACATCTTGTTATACACATGGATCCAATAAATCTAGATCAAAAAGAAATTAGCATTACAAAAGATATACTATCCGATGTTCTTAAGTCTTTCCCTTGTGTTACTGAAATGACTGATTTAAGACTTGTAGGTAGTGGTGATGATAAAAATGTATTATTTAATATAACTACTGATGACACTTTATCTAAAAAGTATAAATCTGAAATTGACTTAATTAATGATATAAATAAAGAAATTAAACTTAAAAATATAAATTTTTCAACAGTAATAACTATTAACAAAAACAAATAGTTTTCACCAGATTTCCTCTTATTCATATACTGATATTATAAAAAAACATTGATATTATAATATCAAATAGGAGGAAAAAATTATGTACTGTTTTTATCAATCAATCGCAGAGTCTGAGGAGAAATTAAATCATTCTTTCAATTGTGCTCTTCGTAAAATTCAAAATTTAATTAAAGAAAGCAATTTAAATTGTTGCAAAAAGAAAGAATTACTTTGCGAAGTTAAAGAAGCTTTCTGTAATAGAAAAGCTGCTGCAAATAATTTATTCAACACAGCATATAGTTTAAATCAAGCACTAGAATGTGGAAATAACTCTCCTTGTCTAGTACAACAAATAGCCGAAGCAGCTGAAAAAGAAGCAGAAGCATTTGCTTGTTTCACAAAAGAGGTAACTAGACTTATCTGCTGTCTTTTCAAAGGTTGCTCAAAGAACTTATGTAAAAAAGTATGTGAATTCATAGAATTATTAAATTCAACAGCTATGGCTGAAAATAAATTAGCTAGTGATTTTGCACAATTACTAACAGCTTTAGAAAACGAAAATACTTGTGATTGCCACTGTCAATGCGACTGTGATTGTGATTCTCGTAGAAATTGTGATTCTGACTATAATTCATATAGCAATTATAGCAATGATTTCAATACTAGAAATACTTGGAATAACTTCACTGAAAATTATGCTGATAATTACAATGAATGTTCAAATGATTATGTAGATTATGATAATTACAACAATTATGCTAATATAGCTAATTACAACGATAGTCGTAATTATTCTGATGTAGCTAACTATAGCAACAATAACTACAATAATTGTAACAATTCTTGTAGATGTTCTTGCGATTGCGACACTAGAACTTTATCATTAAATCAAATCGTTGGCAGAAATAATTGTAATTGCTAATATAAACACAAAAGCATTTTGTAAATAATATTTAAGGGTTTTCTCAATAACGGTTAAATATCGTTAGCGAGAACCCTTTTTTAACAATTGCAAATTATATAAAAATATTCCTCTGATCTTCTTAAAAATGTAATATCATAAAATTTAAAATTGTTTAACTTGAAAAATGATGTGTGTTTTTTTTAATAAGAGAAAATGATATTATGCAAGAGATATTATACTTAAATGCCAAATTAACAGGGTTGAGGATTAGTTTTCATAATTTTATAATTATAGTAAATATAGCATTTTTAGGGAGGAATTACCATTGAGAAAAAATCCTATTTTAAATCCAAACTTTATAGGCTTTGCTCACTACGGAAAAAAACCACCTATTATCCTAGATGATGATACTATTTTTTTTCCTTGTAGTGAACATATATTACAACTTTCTGTAAACGATACAAATTATTTTTTAAGAGAAAGTAGTTTGAAAATTAGTGAAATTTGCGAAAAATATGATTATCTATTGAAAGATTGCAAGTATGCAGAGCTTTTTTATGATACACCTTATCATGATGTAACTTATGAATATAACAAAGAAGATAAAAAATGGTACCTAGTAGAACAAGGTATTGGTTATGCTCGCTAGGCTATTATTCAGGCTTTTATTTGAATTAAATACAATAAAATAGGTTATAACAAAATCTACTCTGAATAATCTCAGTAGATTTTTTATTTTGTCATAATACTTGTATATTTTTGTGGAACAATATAATATAGTGTATAACAACATTTAAAATATTGTAAATATTAAAAAAATTTTGGCTGAAGAGGTGATACTATTGTTCACAAATTTATGTTGTAAAAACAAAATTTATAAAAACCTATATAATGGGCACTGGATTGAATCTAATTCTAATAAATTAATCGAAATTTTCTCTCCAGTAGATGGTTCTTTACTTGGTAAAGTTCAAGCTATGACAACAGAAGAAGTTGACATGACAATAAAGAATACCAAAGAAGCTTTTATCTCATGGAAAGAAACTTCCCTAAGTGACAGAACTGAAATTCTATACAAAGCTGCCGATCTTTTAGATGAAAATTCTGAAGAAATGGCAACATTAATGATGATGGAAATATCAAAAGATAAAAAATCTTGTGTTTCCGAAGTTGTTAGAACTGCAGATTTGCTTAGATTTACAGCAGATACTGCAAAAACTATGCAAGGTGAAGCTTTAGTTGGCGATAGCTTTCCTGGAGGATCTAAATCAAAAATGTCTTTTGTTTCTCGTGAGCCCCTTGGAACTGTACTAGCAATCGCTCCATTCAACTACCCTGTAAATCTATCTGCATCAAAGATTGGTCCTGCAATAGTGGCAGGAAATACTGTAGTTTTAAAACCACCTACTCAAGGTTCATTATCAGCCCTATACCTTGCAGAAATATTTAATAAAGCTGGTTTACCTGCCGGTGTTTTAAATACTGTAACTGGAAGAGGTAGTGAAATTGGAGATTACTTAGCAACTCATCCTGGTATAAACTTCATCAACTTTACAGGTAGTACAGAAGTAGGTCAACATATAGCTTCCCTATCAAAAATGATCCCTCTTCTTTTAGAATTAGGTGGTAAAGATGCTGCTATAGTTTTAGAAGATGCAAATTTAGAAACTGCTGCTACTAATATAATTAATGGAGCATACTCCTATTCTGGACAACGTTGTACTGCAGTAAAAAGAATTATAACTTTTGATAGTGTTGCAGATAAGTTAATTCCCCTACTAAAAGAAAAAATAGAAAATTTAAAAGTTGGTAATCCTGACGAAGAAGGTGTTGTAATAACTCCTTTAATCGACAATAAATCTGCTGATTATGTAGAAGGTTTAATTAAAGATGCAAAAGACTCTGGAGCTACATTAATCACTGGAGGCACAAGAAAAGGTAATACTATTTACCCAACATTATTCGATAATGTAACTACAGATATGCGTCTTGCTTGGGAAGAACCATTTGGACCAGTATTACCATTAATCAGAGTATCTTCAATTGATGAAGCTATTGAAATTGCTAATAAATCTGAATATGGTCTTCAATCATCTGTATTCACTCAAGATATAGACAAGGCATTCTACATAGCTAAAAAGCTTGAGGTTGGAACAGTTCAAGTTAATAATAAAACTGAAAGAGGACCTGACCATTTCCCATTCCTTGGTGTAAAATCTTCAGGTATGGGTACACAAGGTATCAAATATTCAATAGAATCTATGAGCAGACCAAAAGCTATTGTATTAAATTTAAAATAAGATTACTGACTATTTAGACTTTTCATTTAAATCAAAAAGGAGCTGTAGCATTAACAAATAAACTTTGTTTGCAACAGCTCCTAACTATTAACAATTTCTAACTACTCTTAAATTATGTAATGCTCTTGTACTCATTACATAAGACAACTTGCTTTCTTCATTTCCTTGCTCTACTACTATTACACCGTCAAATTCTAATCCTTTGGACAAGTATGATGGAATAATAATATAACCGCCTTTATATATCATCTCTTCTTTATCATATAATTTTAGACCTTCACCCTTAAGAAGTTCATTTAACTCTTCTGCTTCTTCTTTATTTTTAGTTATTATAGCTACTGTCTCCATCTCTGCATCTTCCATATCCATAATAGCTTCTTTTAGAGTATCTACTAACTCTTCTTTAGATCCAACATTTTCAACAACAACCTTATTTCCGCTTCTAACTAATGGAACTATTTTTTCTCCTTCTAAATAACTATTAGCATATTCCATGATTTCTTTCGTAGATCTATAACTCTTATTAAGTGAAAATACTTCAATATCTTCGCAATCTGAATATATCTCTTTAATATTTTCCATAGGAATATTGCCTTCTATCGGTGTTATTCTTTGGTTACTATCCCCTACAATAGTAAGTCCTAATGCCTCAGTTATTTTCTTTACAACTAAAAATTGAAGTTTAGAGTAATCTTGTGCTTCGTCAATTACCACATGTTTTATTTCTTTTCCTAGCTTAATACCTTCTAACTTAATTCTTAAGTATAGTAATGGTGCTAAATCATCTATTGTATAAATATCACCATTTTTATATGGTTCATATACTTCTTCAACTGGAATATTATCAAGCCATGTTAAAGTTTTCTTTATATTTATAACTTCCATTACAGCTTCTCTTATATCTAATGTCTTTTTATATTCTAAATTGTTTAATTGTAACTTAAGATCATCTTCATTAAGAGATTCTACAGTTTCCTTAAACTT
The DNA here is from genome assembly GCF_018917145.1 of Clostridium bornimense. GTDB lineage: Bacteria > Bacillota > Clostridia > Clostridiales > Clostridiaceae > Clostridium_AN > Clostridium_AN bornimense_A. Next base: position 17,127 of record NZ_JAHLOD010000015.1, on the reverse strand, counting down.
TCTTTCTATCTCCCAAACTCTTTCATTTCTTGCATCTCTCAACTTTGAAAAGATTATTCTTTTTATTTTTTTCTTTCTTCTATAAAGTGGCATAGTTTTAAAATGCGTATATAACATTTCTTTTATATCATCCACAGACTGTACTACTTTATCAAAATATTTTATTTCTTTTACTTCGGCATTTTCATCCATGTCTTTAACTAAATTATCTAATTCATTTATAAATTCATCTGAAGTTTTCTTCTCAACTATTTCAATAAATTCTTTGTTATTATCAACTATTTTTTCCATATACTCATCAAAAGACATCAATTGATCTCTATCAAAATTTAAAAGATTCAACGCAAAGTCTACAAATGTCATTTGATCAATACCAGATTCTCCAAGAGTAGGAAGTACGTCTCTAATATACTCCATAAAAATATAATTTGGACCTAATATAAGCATCTTATCTTTTAGAACTTCTCTATTGTTATATAATAAATAAGCAACTCTATGCAATGCTATTGTAGTTTTTCCTGAACCTGCCACACCATTAACTACAACAACAGAATTTCTAGGTCTTCTTATAATCTCATCTTGTTCTTTTTGAATCGTCATAACAATATCTTTAAGCTTATCTGACGAATTTTTACTTAAAACACTTTGTAATATTTCATCCTTTACATCAATAGCAGAATCAAACATTCCTTTTAACTTTTCTTGTTTAATTATAAATTGTCTTTTTAAAAGAACATTTACTGATATATCACCATTTGGAGATGTATATGTTGTTTCTCCTAAAGTTCCATTATAAAAGGTAGAAGCTATAGGTGCTCTCCAATCTACTATAATAGGTTCAAATTTTTCTTTATTCATTACACCGAAACGCCCTATATATAGCTTATCTTCTTCACTATCTTCTTCTCTTAAATCTATTCTTCCAAAGTACGGTGCTGGCATTAGCGTTGTTATCTCTTGAATTGTTTTATCTATAGACTTAAACGTCTCTTCCATTACATAAGACTCATGATCAAAATATTCCGCTACCCTATCTTCATCATCCTCGTATGCTTCTAAAGTCTTCTTTCTATGATCTATTATTAAGTTAGAAATTTTAATTCTTTTTTCTAATTCCTTTAGTCTTTCACTTTGTAATTGCTCTATAACATATCCTAAATGACTTTCTTCTATAGCAAGTTCTACTTCATGATTTAAATTATCCATTAATTAATCTCCTTTAATATGTTATTAAAAATTGTAGCACCTTATATTATAACATATTAAAAGACACTATTATTAATAAAATTTAAATATTATATAATAGATGCCATAAAAGCATGAAACATAATTTCATGTATTAACCATTTATATTATAAAAATATTATACTGGATTAAAAAACTTTTTTTAAAAATAAAAACACAGATATATGTATCTTTTATAACAAATCTCTGTGTTTTTAATTATGTTATACTATTTTGCATAATCATAAGATTTCAATTTTCCAATTCTATTAAAAGGATATATTGTAAACTGAGCTTTTCCCTCAATATCTTCACCTTTTATATAAGGACTATTTATCCACTTTCTTGAATCCTTTGAATCATTTCTATTATCACCTAAAAAGAAATACGAATCCTCTGGCACTTCATACTTTTGATAAACATCAGTAACGTACTCTCTTTCATATACATATGAATCATCTAATAACTTTCCATTAACTTTAACACTACCATCTTCAAATATCTCTACTGTATCTCCTGGAGTTCCAATAAGTCTTTTTACAAATTTTTCATTATCTTCTTTAAAATCAAAAACTACTATATCCCCTGTCTTTAACTTCTCTGGATTATAGACTTTTGTTACAATAAGTCTATCTCCTTCCATTATAGTGGCTTTCATAGAACCAGTTGGCACTGTTACTACTACAAACAAAAACTTTTTTATAAGTATAGCTAAAATTATTGCTGTTAATATTGGTAAAACCCAATCAATTAATATCTTTTTCACTTTTCTTCCTCCTCATGGATGTCAATACTATCTATAAAAGCTTTAAATTCCTCATTCTCCATTAAGTTCTTAAGTTCTTTATCCTTTCTTATATACTTAACAAAAGGAATATATGTCTCTACACACTTTTTTAAATCTTCAATAGCTTCTCTAATACAACCTAAATTATTATAAAAACATCCTCTATTATAATATAAAAAACCCTCTTCTGGTCTCTTTAATATTCCTTTACTTATCACTTTTATAGCCATTTTTAAATCATTTTCTTCTTTGTATATTACTGCTAAATTTAAATATGTATACGAATATTCATCATTTTCATCTATTGAGTTAAAATATGCTTTTTTAGCTTCTTCTATTCTATTAAGCTTCTTTAATACTACCCCCTTATTAAATAAAGCCAAATAATCATATGGCTCTATCTCTAAACTTTTTTCAATTTCTTCAAGTGCCAATTGATTTTCATTTCTTTCCTCATATATAGCACCTAAATTTAAATGAGCCCAAAAATCTTCTTCATTAAGCTCTATTACTTTTTTATAAGCCTCAATAGCTTCATCTTGTTTCCCAATGGCATCATATGCACCAGCCATAAAAAAATATGCTCTATTATAATTTGGATTAATTTCTATAGCTTTTTTATAAAATTCTACAGCTTTACTAAATTGACCTCTATTATCATAAACAATGGCCATACCATAATATGCTCTTTCTTCTAATGGATCTATTGTTATTATTTCCTTGAACTTTTCCTTTGCTTCTTCTAAATGACCCATCTCATCATACAATAAAGCTATATCTAAGATAAGTTCTTTATCTCTATTTCCTCCTTCGCAGCCATATGCCTTTAAATAAAAGTACATTGCTTTTGTAATATTTCTTTCTGCATAAAACTTCTTAGCAAGGATCTTGTTATTTTGTAATTGATTCATCTTTATCCTACCTAAATTTTATTCTATATTTATATTTTATACTATTTAATCAATTTGTAAACATTTCATAATACTAATGTATTTTGATATAATAATTAATAAGTAAATAAAATACAACTAAAGGAGGACTTCAATGTTATCTTTAAATGACAAATTAATTAATTACGCAAAGCTTATTGTAAATAACGGGATAAATCTACAAAATGGTCAAACTCTCTATATTAATAGTACTATAGAATGTGAAGACTTTACCAGTATTGTTGTTGAAGAGGCATATAAAATTGGTGCAAAATATGTACATGTAAATTGGATATCTAACAAATGCAAAAGAGCACGATATCAATATTCTAAAAAGGAGTATCTAGAAGAATATCCAAAGTTCTTAGTTGACTGTATAAATGGTGCTGATGAAATTAATGCAGCTTATTTATCAATTACAGTACCAAATCCTGATGCACTTAAAGGTATTGATAGTGAAAGAATATCTATTGAAAGCAAAGCATCAAATTTAGCCTTAAAAAACCATAGTAAATATATTCTTAACTCCGTACTTAGCTGGTGTGTTGTAAATGTACCATCACCAACATGGGCGTCTAAGGTATTTCCTAATCTTCCAATAGATGAAGCATTAGACAAATTGTACGATATCGTACTTTCTGCTGTAAGAGCTGATAATGATAATGTTGTAGAATCTTGGAAGAATCATACTAAAACCTTATTTGAAAGAACTACAAAATTAAATAACTTACATATAAAAACAATGCACTATAAATCGCCTACTATCGATTTATCAGTAGATTTACCAGAAGGTGCAATTTGGCAAGGTGGTTCTGAAAAAAATGCTAATGGAATCGAATTTATAGCTAATATACCAACAGAAGAAATTTTCACAACACCTTATAGAACTGGTATAAATGGTTGGCTTAAAAATACAAAACCATTTAATTATAGAGGATCATTAATTGAAAACTTTACACTTCATTTTAAAGATGGAAAAGTAGTAGATTTCACTTGTGAAGATAATTACGATTTATTAAAAAAATTAATTGAAACTGATGAAGGGTCTTGTTATCTTGGAGAAGTTGCATTAGTTCCAAATAGTTCTCCAATAAATCAAAGTGGTGTTATTTTTAATTCTACTCTTTTTGATGAAAACGCATCTTGTCATTTTGCCTTTGGTAGTTGCTATGCTACAACAATTAAAAACGGTGAAAATATGAGCGATGAAGAATTAAAAAACGCTGGTGGTAACATTTCTTTAGTTCATGAAGACTTTATGGTAGGTTCCGCTAATTTAAATATTACAGCAGATACTTTTGATGGTAATGTTGTAGATATATTTAGAAACGGTGAATTTGTAATATAAAATTAAAGGAGGTATCACTAACAACTTTTTATTTGTTAGTGATACCTCCTTTTATTATGGCAGAAAACAGGGTACATGTATTGTATTTAATGCATATATAAAACTATTATACTTAAGTGTTGTTTTTCATAAATCATGGGTTCCCACTCCAAGCTACATGAAAGTAAAGCTTTCATTAGCTACCTGTAATAGTTATATATCAAATATAAATGTCTTTAGGAAGCTAAAGCTTACTATATCCCCAAAAATCTCTCACTTACAATCTCAGAAATTCCCCAAAGGGAATTTCATCCATAACTGTGTACTGTGAACTGACACCTGTGCCTTGTGCCTTCATACTTGTGCCCTGACTTCTATTTTGCTGAAAAAACTACCGTACTTTGATTTTACTTTTTTGTGCGACAACCCCTCTTAATTTCCACCTTATAGTTTTTTTATCATATTAACATCCGTTGCAGTTAAGTAGTGGTGATCTGCCATATTAACACCTGTTGCAGTTAAGTAGTGGTAACGTACCTTATAACCTTAGAACTCCAAAATAGCACTTTATTTAAATCTTATTAGCCGCTCTCTTCTGTATCTTCTTTACAACCTTAGCATTTAATGTTGCTGGCATTATTTTAGTAATATTTATTAATAATCTATTTACCATCCCTGGCTTAATAATTGCTTGTCCTCTTAATAATCCATTAATAGCTTTTTTAGCAACAAATTCTGGTGATACAGCATTAACTAAATCTCCTTTTCCTGCCCTCTTTGAAAAATTAGTCTTAGTGGCACCTGGACAAAGCGTTGAAATGCTTATATTCCTGTCTCTGTACTCTTCTCGCAACGCTGAAGATAACGATAATACATAAGCTTTAGTAGCATAATATACAGCAATTGTTGGTCCAGGTTGATATGCTCCAGAAGATGCTACATTTAGCACCTTGCCTCCGCCATTCTTAACCATATTTTCTAATGCTAAATATAAAATTTCCGTAAATGCCGTTACATTTACATTTATAATTTCTTTATGTTTTTTTAAAGGAATATCTAAAAACTCGCCATTATATCCTGCTCCAGCATTATTAATTAAAATTTCTATATATATATTGTGCTTATCTATATATTCTTTTAAATCATTTATACCTTCTGCTTTATTTAAATCTACCGCAATTGTGTCAATATTACTATTTGGAAATCTTCTCTTAAATTCCTCTAATTTTTCTACATTTCTTCCTGTAAGCAATACTGGGTATCCTTGTCCAATCAAAATTTCGCTTATAGCAAATCCTATACCGCTAGTAGCTCCAGTAATAAGTGCATATCCTTTTTTCATTATACTAAATTAGCAGTAATTAGTACTAGAACTGAAACTACAAAAGAAAATACTGCCCCTCCAAAATATTGTTTGTATTTGCCATCTTGTTTTGAAAATCTGTATTCTTTATATCCATATACACTAGCTACTATTGATAGCAGTATTCCCCCAATACCACACACTAAAAGTTTTCCTTTTTCTGTCTTCACAATCATTATGCTAAACACAAATAAAATCATTACTACTGAAATTAAAGCTAAAATTACATCTATAATCTTCTTAACTTTATTTTCTTTTTCTTCTAACCTTCTTTTTTCTTCTCTTCTTAATTCTTTTTTACTTGGCTTCGAATTATTACCTTTAGACATATTCCTCACCTCAATTTAAACATTTTCATGATAATTATATTTTATTATAACAATTAAATCAAATAAAAGTCGCCAGAGAGATATGACGACTTTTATATTTATATATTTCTTGATTTTTCTCTCCTAGCTATTATCGGTAATATTAAACCAAGTCCAATAAGTACAAATGGTGTTATTACATTTAACGTTAATTGAAAAATCCATTCTGAAGAAAATGCCTCTACTTTAGGAAACATACCCATTATACATGCAAATGCAGTGAAAATAAAACACCACATTCCTATAGCAAATCCTAATGAATCATTCTTAACAAATTTATAGCCATCTTTATTCTGTTTTGTTCCAAGTTTTTTCAATGCAATAAATGCAAAAAATACCCATAAATATCTCATTGGCATTACTATTGAGTTTAAGTTTAATAACCAATTAAATAATCCATTAATATCTTTTATCCCTAAAGCTGGAACAATTATCAATATACTAACTAAAACTAATGTTAACAAATATCCTTTTATTGGTGCTCCATATTTATTTGTCTTCATTAATGATTTTGGTATATACTTTTCATCAGCATCAGCAAGTAATACTTTAAGTGGCGCATCTATTGAGAAAACTAACGCTGAAATTTGTGCTATAGTATTAGCACAAGCATATATAATTAAAAATAAATTGCCAAGTCCATAATATTCTCCTAATCTCTTAAAAGCATTATATTGACCATTTAACATTAGATCAGATGGAATATTATTTGCATCAAACATAAATGCCATAGCTATAGAACCTAATATTGCAGATATTCCTACTAATGTTGCTAACATAATCATACCAACTGGGAATTCTCGCTCTGGATTCTTTGTATTATTCACATATGGCGATATCTTCTCTGCTCCTCCCACAGCAAATACTAACATTGATAATGTTGTTAAATAACTAAAGTTAAAGGACGGTACAAAACTTTTTACAGAAATATTAGTTGTAGCTGGTTCTATATTTCTTAACGCCGGTGCAGTTAATACAAGAATTACATACAAAATTGACATTATAAAAACTGCTGTTCCTGCCATTGTTCCTATTGTCTTAAGAGAGGTTATTCCTCTTGATGCTACCCACATAAATATTAAAAATATTACAAGAGTAATTAATTGTAAAACTATAGGATTCATACTACTAACTTTAGAACCATCTTGGAAGAATACCCATCCAAGAGCTACTACTACTGATTGTGGCTTCTGAGCTAAATATGGAATATGTACAACCCAATACGTCCATCCTGCAAAGTATGCAATTTTCGCTCCAGAGGTTTCTTTAACCCAACTACTTACTCCCCCGCTAGTTGAATCAAAAGTTGACCCCATTTCACCAACCATTAATGCGTATGGTACAAAATATAGTGCTAAAATTAGTACCCATGATACTATTACTTGTAGTCCCTGTTGAGCGAAGTTATTGACAATATTTCCGAATCCCCATACCATAACAAAGGCTATCATGCCTAAGTTATACCACCTTAAAGTTCTCTTGTCTTCCATTAACTTTCCTCCTCTTTTGTACAAAAAAAATGATAATATTATTATCCCTAATAATATTATCATTTATTATTTAATTTTCAACTTCTAATTTTGTGATTGTCCCATTAATGAAGTTACATCTAAAACATTACCATCTGAGCCCATAACTTTTGGTAATTCTCCATTCCACTTTTTAATAAATTCTTGTTGTAATATCTTATCATCAATTGATTCTGCTTTTATTCTATTAGCTTCAGCATCACCTTTAGCTTCTACAACTTTCTTTTCTGCTTCCGCCTTAGAAATTTCTAATTCTTGTTGCGCTTTTAATGCATTTTGTTGTGCTGTTTGTGTTGCTTCAATTGCTTTATTAAACTCTTCACTAAAATCAAGATTAGTAATATTAAATCCATCTATTACAATACCATAAACAGACATCTTTTCTTTTAAATCTTCTGTCATGGCAGAAGCTACCTCATCCCTTTGTTGTATTAAATCTGTTGCTGTATATCTTGCTGTAACTGCCTTAACACTGTTTGAAATTGCTGGTGCTAATATTGTATCTTCATATGTTCTTCCTACATTTTTATATAAATTAGATGATTGTTCTTTATCAATTCTAAAGTTTACTACAACTTTAGTTGATACAGTTTGCAAATCTTTACTTGCAGAAGAACCTTCTACTTTAATTTTTTGAGTCCTATTGTCCATCACTTCAATCTTTGTAACAAATGGCATTTTCCAATGCCAACCTTCTGCTAATGTTTCTTCTTGTGCTTTTCCTAAAACTACTTTTATTCCAGTATGTCCAGTAGGTACCGTTTTGTGCCCATCTATTAATAAAATCACCCCTAAAACACTAACCGTAGTTATTGCTGCTGCAATAATAGTCGTATTTTTTCCTTTCATTTTCCACATCTCCCTATACAATTTAAAAATAAACTTTTTATAACTTGTTTGTTATTTTGTTATATAGTATATAATAACTTTTTAGTAAATATCAACCATTTTTTCTATATATTTTTCGACATGGAATTTGCATTTAACTAAACTTCATATTAACATCTGTTATAGATAAGTAGTGTTTTTTGTTATCTTCTGTATAATTCACTTTATTGGACAAAACTATACCTTTCATTTTATATTACATTTTCTAAAATAAGTTCCCTAATAGTTCTATACATATACTGTCTAGTGTTCTTATATTCCTTATTATTGTCATAATATAATTTAAACCAATTCAAATAATTAGTAATATATCTGAAAGACACCCCCCAAAAACCACTAATCCAAGTCTTCAATTCTCTTTCATAGAAAAATAACTTGGAATCTTGAGCTATTCTTGAAACTTCTTTAAATCTCCTTTTTACATAAGACTTGATAATATTATTTCCATAAATAGATACCTTTTTCACCTCATTTAAAATATTTAACAAATTTCTTTCTAGTGTTGATCTTACTAGGGGATATTTATCAAATGGCAAAAATCCTATATTATCGTTATTATCTTTAGTAAAAAAGAAGTAAAACCTCTCGCCTTTTTTTAATTCAAATATCTCTTTATTAACATTTTCAACAACTGATTCTTTTATTTTTTTTGAATTCTGTGCATAAGTTCTCACTAATATCTCCACTTCATCTTCTAGTGTTTTTCTTTTAATAAACTTTGAATAGTAACTCAGAATTTTATGCCTCCAGAAAAAGGCAGTATTTTGAGAGATCTCACCTTTCTTTGCGCATTGCCTTATAGTGCATCCAATCCACATATTTTCAAAATATTTATCCCATACTTCATTACTTTTTTTGCTACAATAAAATGGTGTCCCAATAGATTCCACAAATCTTCTTCTACATTTCTTACAATAAAATATCTGTGCCTTATTACTTTTTACTCTTCCATACTTTATTACTTTCGTACTATCACAATGTGGACAACTTCTGTTTTTAATTTCTTTATCCTCTTTAATCTTGTTATTCATTTTCTCTAATATTGAGTAGAATTTCGATTTATCAGTTAATAGATTCTTTGAATATTGCATATTTTTTTCCTCCAGAATACTTTTCTAAATTCTGAACATTTCTTAATAAAAATATACATTGAATCTTTTTCCTTACCTGAGATAAATATCCACTTACCACTACTTATCTGCAACGGATACTAATATGAACTTTAACAACATATTCCCCACCCCTCAATAAATACCAAAAAAACACAAAAGGCATTTCATTAAAATTTATCAATTCCAATGAAATGCCTTTACTAACTTATACTAATTATATAGCAACATTAGGTACTGCACCCTCTATTGCCTTATCTCTACTCTTAAACACTGCTTCTTCTCCAACTAAATCTATAAAGCCCATATTAGTTAAAACTTTTTTAGGCTGCTCTTTAATGTTAGCTAAACAAAGTTTAATATTATTCTTTTCACATCTCTTATATAATCTTTCTAAAGCATCTATAGCTGTTGCATCTACAGTAGTTGCATGTTTCATATCTAAAACTAAAACATCATATGAAGAATTTAATCTCTTCATAATATCTATAAACTTGTGAGTAACTCCAAAGAAAAATGGTCCATTGATTTCATACACAAGAACATTTCCTTTTGATTTATCGCTTACTTCCTCATCATCGCCTTCAGCTCCAAGTATTGTAGATTTAATTTCAGTATTTTCTGCAACTCTTCTAACAAATAATATCATTGCTAATACCATACCAACTTCTATAGCCACCACAAGATCCAAAACTACAGTAAGAAAGAAAGTTAAAAGTAAAACTGTTACTTCACTTTTAGGTGCCTTCAATAATGATGCAAATGTCTTCCATTCACCCATATTGTATGAAACAACTATAAGTATAGCTCCTAGTGTAGTCATAGGTATCATTTTTGCAAGAGGCATAAACATTATCATAGTTAATAATAACACTACAGCATGTACCATTCCTGCTATTGGACTTCTTCCACCATTTTTTACATTTGCAGCAGTTCTTGCTATAGCACCTGTTGCTGGTATTCCTCCGAATAATCCTGATGCAATATTTCCAAGACCTTGTCCTATTAATTCCATATTAGAATTGTGATTTCCACCAATCATTCCATCGGCAACTACTGCTGATAATAATGATTCCATTGCTGCAAGAATCGCTATAGTAAATGCCGGTTGTATAAGACCCTCTATAGTTTTCAAATCCATATTAGGTAATGATGGCATAGGAATTGCTCCTGATAATGTTGGAAACTTACTTCCTATAGTTTCAACATCTAATCCCATAAGTTGTACAATTAAAGTAGTTATAATAATAGCCACTAATGACCCCGGTATCTTTTTATTAATTTTAGGCCAAAATAAAATAATAATAATTGATAAAATTCCTATAACCAAAGCTGTAAAATTTATACTACTTATATTTTTAACATAACATATTATTTTAGGAATAAATTCTGCTGGTACTTTATCTATTTGTAACCCTAGAAAATCTTTTAATTGAGTTGCTAAAAGTGTAACAGCTATACCTGCTGTAAACCCTACTGTTATTGTATGGGGTACAAATTTTATGATATTACCAAACCTACACAATCCAAAAATGACCAATATAACACCAGCCATTATTGTTGCCATTATAAGTCCATCTATACCGTAATCTTCTATAATTCCATAAACAATGATAACAAAAGCGCCTGTAGGGCCCCCTATTTGAACTCTACTTCCACCTACAAAAGATATGATAAATCCAGCTACAACAGCTGTTATCAAACCCTTTTCTGGGGATACCCCTGAAGATATACCTAACGCCACTGACAGTGGTAATGCAATAATTGCCACGATTATACCTGCAACGATATCCTTAATAACCTTCTCTTTTGTGAATTCTTGCTTTTTTATCATCGTAAAAAGCTTTGGTCTCATTTTGTCCACCTCCGTATAATTTTCGACGATGTTAATTTTACTCTTTTTTAATAATTTAGTCAAAGTTTGTTCATAATTTTCATGAAAATGCACATATTTTTTTGTAAAATATACATTAAAAAAGGTTATCATAAACAATCTTATCTATGATAACCTTACAATATTCCTCTTTATGCCATTATATCTATATTTCTCCCTACATTAGGATCCACTACTACATTTTCCATCATTTCTTGCATATTAACCATTAATTCTTCACTACTATCCATACCTAATTTTAATACTGACAATTGTACTGATGTATTTAATAAATTTTGACTCATAGCCATAGATAAATTACCAATATCCATATAAACACCTTCCTTTCACTTATATCTAATAAATTATCGCCTCATTTCTTTTTTTCTTTATTTTTCATTTGTAATAATCAAAAAATAAGTGTAACATAGTAATTATGCATTTTTAATCTTGAAAAGGAGGTATTTAATGGTTAAAAAATTCATTAGCTATTATTCAAATCATAAAAAACTATTTATACTAGATTTATTATGCGCCTTTGCTCTAGCACTCTGTGATCTTGTATACCCTATGATTACAAGAGAAATAATCAATAATGTAGTACCAAATAAAAACCTACGATTGTTAATTGTTTTTGGTATTTCCTTATTAGTGATATATATTTTAAAATATATATTCAATTTTTTTGTTCAATATTGGGGACATGTTGTTGGCGTTAGAATGCAAGCTGAAATGCGCGAAGATGTATTTACTCATCTACAAAAACTTCCTCTTGGATATTTTTCTGATAACAAGACAGGAGTTATAATGTCAAGAATTATTAATGATTTAATGGATATATCTGAATTAGCACACCACGGTCCAGAAGATCTATTCATATCTCTTATAACACTTGTTGGATCATTTTTCATATTATGCACCATAAATGTTCCTCTTACAATTATAATATTTCTTTTATTACCACTTTTAATTTGGTTTACCATAAAAAAGAGAAAAAGAATGTCAGCTGCATTTATGGAAACTAGAGTTCAAACTGGAGAAATAAACGCTTCATTAGAAAATAGTATTTCAGGAATTCGTGTTGTAAAAGCATTTACTAATAGTGATTATGAACTAGAAAAGTTTAAGAAAAATAACGTCCTTTTTATAAAAGCTCGTAGCTTTGCATATAAAACAATGGCTGAGTTTTACTCAGGAATGTATTTTTTATTAGATTTATTGAATCTTGTTGCACTTATTGCTGGTGGCTATTTTGCTTATAAAGGAGTAATTAATTTTGGTGATTTTGCCGCATACTTCCTTTATATATCAATGTTCTTAAACCCAATAAAAAGACTTATTGGTTTTGTTGAGCAATTTCAATCTGGTGCCACTGGATTTAAAAGATTTATTGAACTTATTGAAGAAGAATGTGAAAAAGATAATCCAAATGGATTAGAGCTTTCTAATGTTCAAGGTGATATTAGATTTAATAATGTATCATTTAATTATGATGACGAAAATCATATTTTAGATAATATATCTTTCACAATTGAAAAAGGCTCTACCGTTGCATTAGTTGGACCTTCTGGAGGCGGTAAAACTACAATTTGTAATCTTATTCCAAGATTCTATTCTACTACAGAAGGAACTATATCTATAGATAATATTGATATAAATAATATAAAACTTGCTTCATTAAGAAGTAATATAGGTATCGTTCAACAAGATGTATTTTTATTTACAGGGACAATTAAAGAAAATATATGTTATGGAAGTCCTAATGCATCTCTTGAAGATATTATAGAAGCTGCAAAAAAAGCAAATATTCATGATTTCATTTTAGGTCTTGAAAATGGCTATGATACTTTTATTGGTGAAAGAGGTGTAAAGCTTTCTGGAGGACAAAAGCAAAGACTTTCAATTGCAAGAGTGTTCCTTAAAAATCCGCCAATTCTTATTTTAGATGAAGCTACCTCTGCACTAGATAATACTACTGAACTTATAATTCAAAAGTCTCTTGAAAAATTATCTGAAGGTAGAACCACAATTATTGTAGCTCATAGACTATCAACAATTAAAAATGCTGACAAAATTATGGTATTAACAGATGAAGGTATCTCTGAATCTGGAACACATGAAGATTTACTACAGCAAAATGGAATTTATGCAGAGTTATATAATTCACAATTTGCAATACATTAATATAGATACAAAAGCTGTTGCACACAAATATAAGTGCAGCAGCTTTTGTCTTCAAATAAATCATATTAAAATCTGTTCTAGATAAGTAGTGGCAAAATAAAAATTATAAATATAATATAATCCCTAAAATTGCTGATAAAATAATTACTAAAATAGGATGTAGCTTTTTCGTAAATAAAAATCCTGCTGCTATTAATGTTATAAAAATCGATTTTAAATCTACGTAAGCTTCCTTAGCCAATGATAAAAATGCTGTCAATATCAGCGCTATAAGTGCTGGCCTCATCCCCATAAACATACCTTTTATTCTAGGATTATCTTTAAATTTTTTTATAGCTTTGCTTGTTATAAGCACTAAAATAAATGAGGTGAATATTATCCCTATTGTTGCTACAATACTGCCTAAAACTCCAGCAACTCTATATCCAACAAAAGTGGCTGAATTAATAGCTACTGGTCCCGGTGTCATTTGCGAAATTCCTATTATATCAGTAAAATCCGTCATCGTTATCCACTGATTTTTTTCAACAACCTCCTTTTGTATAAAAGGAAGCATTGCATATCCTCCACCAAAACTAAAAGTACCTATTTTTAAAAAAGATAAAAATAGCTTTATGTAAATCATTACTCTTCTTCTCCTCTACCATAATAAACCACTCCAAATAGTGCTGAAGCTATAATAACCCATATAGGATTAATATCGAAAAACAGTAATACTATTAGTGCTGCTGCCATAATTATATATGTCATTGTTGATTTTCTTAATGACTTTGATAATGAAACTATTGCTACCAATACCATTATTGGTACTGCAGCATTAATTCCTTTAAAAGCAGCATTAACATATATATTATTTCTAAACTTCATAAGATACATTGCTACCATAAGCATTATTATAAATGATGGTAATACAACTGCTAAAAGAGTTACTACTGCTCCAACAATTCCGCATATTTTATATCCTACCATTGTTGAACAATTTACTGCTAATGCACCGGGAAAGCTCTGCGATAAAACTATGATATCAACAAATTCGTCTTTATCAACCCACTTTTGTTTTTCAACTATCTCTTTCTCAATTAAAGGAACCATAGCATATCCTCCACCAAAGGTAAAAGCGCCTATTTTGAAAAATGCCCAAAATAAATTTAATAACTTCTTCATTAAAAATTACTCCTTACTTTGAAAAACAGTTTAAATATTGTGTTATGAATATAATTTCCAACCTGATTATTAATTATTATAAAAACAAAATAATTGACACACAATACTAATTTTAAAATATTATGTATGTCAATTATTTTATATTATTTCTTTATTTCACTTTTTCTATCAATTAACCTTACTGTATAATATGTTCCAGCTACATATATACTCATAATTGAGATAATATTAAAAATAGAATCTAAATTTCCACTGGTAGAGGTATACCTTTCATTAATTTTTATATTACCATTAAATTCTCCTGGAATTCCACCTTGGCCATTACCACTTGAACCATCTGGCATTTCTCCTTGACCATTGCCATAAAATCCTCCATTTCCTTCATCATTTTGTCCATAGTTATCTGATTCTCCATATTGAGAGTCGTAACCTTGTTCACCTTCACCAGATTGTTGCCCATAACCATTGTTTCCATTATTAAAATTACCTTTACCTTGAGAATTTCTTCCTCTTGCCATTGAATTGTTATTGTTTAACCTGCCAATAACATATTGATTATTGTTATTATCCGGCATTCCATTATCTTCAGGCCACTGAATAGTCTTTTCTTTATTGGAATTCCAAGCTATAGGAGATAATATCTTAGATCCTATATCTTCTTGAATTGATACTCTTATACCATTAAGAACTAACACAATAACTAAAATTCTCAGTATTACTCTCCTAGTTTTAAACTCTTCATTTATTCCCCAAACCTTTCTAAATGCATCAAGTATTTTAGAAAAGTGAAATCCTGTGTGTATTGAAATTGCAATTAAACATATATACGATGCAGATATATGTAAATTTTCAATGGTACTAGTATTGCTTATATTTAAAAAACTAAAAATATATTTAGAAATACATATTCCTGTAATAATACTTGCTAACATAGAAATAATCATAATTAGATCCACAATCCACATTGACTTTGCTCGAACTTTTATTCTATTAGTAAATATCCCTTCACCAACAAGCTTTAGCCACTTTCTATTAGATGTAATATGAATTATTACTAAAACAGAAAATGCAATACCTAAAATTTCATGAACTAATACTCCTGTTGTATTTAATGTCATAAGTAATAAATATATTATAGCCATTGATCCATTAATACAAAACTTCCTCGTCGCCTTTTTATCGTTCATATTATTAAAATCCCCTCTCCATTATTCATTGAGGAAATACTAACATATCAATATGAAATGTATTTGAATTTTGTGTAAGTTTTTGTTTATTCAATTATATCCTTTATTGTATAATTATATATATTGAAATAAACTATGTAATTTTAGGAGGATGACTATGAAAAAAACAATTTATATTCTAGGATATATTCTTGGGGCATTTTTAATAATACTTACCGTAGTAACTTTCGTGTATGGTTGCTACACTTCTAATATCTTCAATGATACTCCTATGAATAGAGTAAATGTTCCTGGTGAACATCTTATAGCTTTCGATAAGCCAGGAAAATATATTATATACAAAGATTATACCTACGACGATATATATTCTAGCAATAACAGCTATTACGACGATGATAGTTATTATGACAATGACTTTGCTTTCAATATAGATGATTTATTCCCTAATGAAAATAATACAATTGACGAAAATGACTCTCCTATAACTAGTTCAGATATTTCATTAGTTAATAAAGAAACTAATAAAAAAGTTCCTATCTATACATGCAATTTAGATAATGACTACAATTTGGATTATGAAAATGGTGAAGCAATTTTTGAATTTTATATTAAAGATCCAGGTGCATATACTTTTTCTATAACATCTAGTGATAAATCTACGGATGAATCTAGTAATGAATCTACTGATGACAAATATACATTAACTATCTTAAAAAACGAAGATGCTGAGCTTGGTGATTTTCTTCTATTTTCTGCTATTTCTATTGTGTTTATGGTACTAGCAGTAGTAGGTATTACTTGCACTTCAGTAAAAATACTTAATGATAAACATAAAGAAAAGTTAAGTACTTCACCTTGCCAAGATAACTTTTCGAATACATATAATAACTTTTATAGTGATAATAACAATAATAATAATAATGTTTAATTATTATACGAAAGTAATGACGAATTTTTATTAATCTATTTCATTTAATTATAAAAAAGAACTATCACCAGCATAATGATATGATACCTCTAAAGTAGACATGGTAAATAACCAAAATCTACTTTGGAGGTATTTTTTATGGGAAAAAAATATAAATATTCTTTTGAAGATAAAATCAAGGCATCAAAAGATTATATTTCAGGAACTAGAAGTTGTCGTCAAATATGTTTAGATCTTGGAATTAAGTATGGTAATACTCGCGGTGGT
>NZ_JAHLOD010000014.1 GCF_018917145.1 Clostridium bornimense | reverse complement strand
ACATTTAGGAGTAATTCTATACAGTCTATATAATTTCCAGTAATCTTTAGCATATTGTAGTGAATTTTATTACTGGAAATACATATTAAATTCACTACAAAATTAATTATACGAGGAGTAAAATAATGTTTTTACTAAAAGGGTTTTTAGCTTCAACTTTTAAACCAGAAGAATATAGACAAGTAAGAAAAAAAGGTATGCAATATGGTTTTTTGTATCTATTTATTGTTATATTAATATTCACAGCAATTACTAGTGTACCGGTTATGATTTCAATGCAAAAAACATTTAACAAAATAACAAATGAAGTAATTCCTCCATTTGAAGTAGCAAATGGTGAAGTAGAGCTTAAAAATGGTGAAGATTTTTATGAAAAAGAGTTAGAAGGCTCTGTATTTATGGTGGATTTAAATGCAGAAAATGATAATACAGATCAGTTTAATAAATATATAAGTGGTATATTAATCAGTAAAAATAAGATTTATATAAAAACACCAAATGATAGTGTGAGTTTTAATATAGATAAGAAATTTAGTATAGATGATAAGGAACTTAAAAAGTTTATGCCTATTATGAAGATAGGGATGATATTAGCATTCTTTTTTATTATAATAGTAAATTTTATAAGTTATTTATGGGTTGCGCTTATAGTTGCATTAGTAGGAAATATAGCAAAATCTATAATGAGAGTGAATTTGTCATTTAAAGAATTATTTAATATGTCACTGTATTCTTTAACTACGCCACTATTGGTTCTATTAATAATGAATTTTGTGTATCCATTATCATCAGATGCTAGTACATTTATTATTATGGTATTAGGTGCAATAACAATTATAAGAGGAATAAAATCAATAAAGTCTAATATAAATTAGTAAGAATAAACTATTTGGTTTATTATAGCAAATATTATAATAAAGTAGAACACTGGAGGAGAAGAGGATGAGTTTTTTTAAGTATTTTGCAATAGCAATAGCAAAGCCAAAGCAATACCATAAGTTTATGAAAGTTAGTTTAAAGAAAGCAATGTTATATTTACTATTAGTAATTACATTAGCTACAATACCAACTATTATATATAGTTATAAAAATTCTAAGGATATGTATCCAAAATTAAAAGAAGTACATGAAATACTAAAAAATGATGTTCCAGATTTTGAATTTAAGGATGAAAAAGTAAATATTAAAGATAAAACTAACATAGACAAAGAAGTTAATGGTATAAGACTTATAGTGAATAAAGATAAAGATTATAGCACTGAAGAAATTAAAAATATGAAATCAGTGGTACTATTAGATAAAAATAAATTAATTATTGAAATTGATGGTAAGATGACAGGAGTAATAGCAAACAACTTCAAAGACAAAAATACATTAACAAAAGAAACATATATTGCTTCCTTTGAAAAGTCACTTTTAAATCCATATAAAAATGCATCAAAAATGGGAATACAAATTATAGCGATAGAATTTACAGCGAATTATATTCAATTTTTTATTTTAACAGCTATTGTAGCAGCATTATGTATATTTACAACTAAGAGTTTATTTATAAAGATGGAATATAAGGAATTGTTTAAATTAGCTTCTTTTGCTATGACAACTTCAGTAATTTTAGATTTAGTATTAAAATTTGTTCCAATATCTAATGGAATGTTTAAATTGCTGATAATAGTAATGTCAGGTTTAATTTACATGTGGTTTGGATTAAAACATATAAAATTAAATGGATATGCTGAAGAAATTCCATACAAAGAAGAACCAAAGAGAGTAAAACCTAAATTATAATAGAAAAGTCTCAAGATAACGAAAGTTATTTTGAGGCTTTTTCATATACTTCAGTTAAAGATTTTTTATCCATAAAGTAATTAACAATATACCCCATTAATATAACACCGGGAATATCAATAATAAGTCTTGCTATTGTAAATTTATATCCTAAAGATGAAAATTCAAATAGTAGTGTAGATATTTTTATAACACACCAAGTGTTCATGAAAATAATCACATTGCTAAATTTTGCACCTTTTTTTAGTAGTACTGTGGTAAAGGGAAATGCGGCATACATAGGTCCTGCGGCAATTGAAGCAATAAGCATTGATAATAATATCCCGATAAGCCCAGAGTTATTCCCCATATATTTAATAAGTTTTCTTCTTGGAATCCATACATCGATAAGACCTAATAAAATCATAATAGGAGGTAGTACAGAAATCATTTGTATAAAGCTATCAGAAGCACTAATGATACTGCTGTATCCTATTTTTTTATTAAATAGGGATATAAAAATAAGTAATAATAGAGAGAAAATAAAAAACTTATATCTATTAACGATTTTTATAAAAGTGGTCATAAGAACATAATTACCTTTCTAATTAAAATTGCTACAATAAGAGAGAAGATAAAAGCAATAAAATTTCTAAGAATAGCAGCTTTTTTTCCAATATATTGAGATTCTAGTGATATAGTCATTATGCCTACTAATGTTAGAGTAGATACTAGAGCTGCTACTTGAGGATATCCAGCATTACTTTGAAGTAACATATTTCCTGTTGAAAAAGCAACAAAAGTTGGCATAAGTACAATTGAACCTAGTATTGCTGAAAGTAGTACACCAAAAAAGCCTGAACTATTACCAATTAATTTTGAAATAGTTGACGGTTCAATAATTGCAAGAATTATTCCTACAATGATGATGATACCTAAAAATTGTGGCATTATTTTTTCAAAAGAGATAATAGATGTTTTCATTGCAGTAAGAGTTTTTTTCTTGTCTTTTAGAAAAGAAATTATAAGTAATATTAGTGATAATGTATATAAAATAATCGCTGTCATAATATATCAACCAAGAAAATTATTATGTTATTATATTATGAATGAGTATGAGAGTGTGTGAATAAAAAAAGGGATTGTCGCACAAAGTAGTAAGATCAGCGAGACTTGTGCCTTGTGCCATCTAACCTGTGACCTAATCTGTGTCATAATAAAAGAAGGTATCGCAAGCAACTTTTCATTTGTTAATGCGACACCTCTCTTAACTTAAAATTTTAACTTTTTCAAATACTTATCATTTAGTTCTTGTATTAATAGTGAAATAACAAAGTCAGATATTAGAAATACTATATTGGCACCGATAACTAATACTGTCATTGGTAATTTAAATTTAAGTGTAGTTATATCAATAATAAATTTACTTATTATAAAGTATATAAGTGTAAGTGCTATATTAAAATATATAATTTTTAATGGAATCTCTAGATAGAGATTTTTAAGCTTTTCTATAAGTAACTTAAAAAATCCATAAGTACCAAAAAGAATTATATAAGAAATAACACTACCTCTTAATCCGATTAATAAAACACCAAGAATAGATGTGGATATGTATATTATTAAGGCAGTTTTAATATTAGTCCATATTATTGATATTGGTATTATTAACGCTAGTATAACTAATACTGCTATTTTATTAGTAGGTAGTAATGAAGAAATATATAAAGCTATAACAGATAAAGCAGTAAGGATACCACCTTTTGTTATATTAGACACATTTTTCATATAATGACCTCCTATTAAGAGATTAACAACAAGAAATTAAGTCGCCACCGAAGCATTCACAACAGCAATCAGAGCATAGTAAACATTGGCACATATCACAGGCTGAGCACCCTTGATTATTGTAAGTGTTATAATTTCTATATTGTTGATTTTGTCTATTCATAGAGTTTAACATTGAAGAATATTCTCTGTTATAAGGATCCATTGAGCAAGCTGTTCTAAAGTAATTGTAAGCACTATCGTACCAATTACGTCTAGCGTGCACCATCCCCATTAGAAAGTTCCATTCAGCGTTTCTATTTTGAATGCTATTTAGCATTGCTTCAGCTTGTGCTATATTTCCATTTTGAATAGCAAATCTAACTTGAGTAAATTCATTATTGTTGTTATTTGTATAAGTATTATTAGAATTACTACTGTTATAGTTAGTATTACTATAGTTATTGTAACTATTATTTGACTTTATTTTATCATAAGCTTCATTAACTTCTTGAAGCTTTTCTTCAGCTAGTTTTCTTAGAGGATTATCTCCGTATTGATCTGGATGATATTCTTTTATCAATTTTCTATATGCTTTATCGATTTCTTCTTTAGAGGAATTAGGAGATACTCCTAATACTTCATATGGATTCTTTGCCACTAGTTCCACACTCCTTACAATTATCTTTATTAAGTATTTTATCCATTTTCATCATTAAACCTAGGCTAAGAATATTTTTAATAATTTCCTTATTCTTTTTTAGATTTATATTATCAAGTTCGTTAAATGATATTCTGCCACAAGTTGTAAGATTGAATTCGATTCGTTCTAAAATAGAAGTTCTAAATTCTTGATATGGAAGATTTTCTTTATTTAATATATCGTTTAATGGATTAAACTTGTTTTTTTGCATATCCTTTTCTAAGTCATCAATGGCATCTATTAAATATATCCATTTACCTAAATTATAACCTAAATTATAAAGATTTTCATCGTTTGAATTGTAAACAGATATTAAATATCCAGTTAAATGCGCAAAAGGATGAGAAATCTCATCTATAGAATGAGCAATGCCGCCTTTTTCAAGTTTTGATAAATCCTTAAGACTATTTTCTATTTCTAATAGAATTTTGTCAGAGTCCTTAGGAAATTTCTTGAAGTATCCTTTAAGTACAAAAGATAAAAAGGATGAGGTAATTGATTTATCATCTTGTTTATCATCTACAAGTTTAAAATAAGTTAGTGCAACATTGCAAAATGCTGCATAGGATAAAGCTTTGTTATCATATACATAAGGTTTCTTTTTATATGGATGGACAAAGCAACGTTCTAATTTTACTGATGTATTATTGTCCTCTATAGAATCTAATAAGATTGCTAGGAATGTCATGTCATAACTAAGAGACATTCTTGGCAATTGTCCAAAGTTTTTCTTTATACTTTTACACACACCGCAGTAATAAGCTTTAAATAGTTCATATTCTTTAACTTTAAGTTCCATCTTATTAGGTAAAACATATCCAAACATTAAATTCCTTTTGTAACTCCTTCATTATCTAATATTTCATATATAGTTTTGGAAGTAGTGTCTTCCATAGTATATCCAAGAAGAGTAACAACTTCTTTTAGTTCTTCTTCGTTATTTGTTTCTATTTCTAGATAAGGAAAAGGACAGAAAGATTCATCATTTATATCTATTTCAATTAATGTATTTTTATATTTATAGCTTTCTCTATATTTTTTGATAGATTCTACTAGGGTTAATCCAAGAGAGGTAAAGATATTCTTTCCAGTTTCACTATCGGAAATTATTACTTCATTTTCATCCATAACTTTGTATGGTGTTTGTGATATAAGTTTTTTTGTAGTCATGTAATTTATAGTTTCATTATTAAGTAAATCTTCAATTATTCTTATTCTTGCATAACCTTTTTTACTTAGTAGTCTTTTATCTTCAAAATCGTATATATTATTGATCTGATTCTCTTTTTTTACTAATTCTAAGTTATGTGTTTTGGCTATAGATCTTATATTATATACATCTATTTTAATTATTCTAGTCTCCATTTCTTGCATGTTTAGCACCTCATTTTTTTATTATATATTTACTATACTACATTACTTCAACTTAATAAGCAATTCCAAGAAAATTTATGTATAGGTATTTGTTTTTTTCTTGTAGTGTTATATTATTAATATGTTATTTTAATGTAAAAGGAGGACTGTTCCTTGGATTATATAAATGAAATTCATTTAAAAGAGGCTATTGTACATATATTAGATCAAAATTCAAATGAACCAATTCTTACAGAATATCCCCTTATTTTAACAGAAGATATAGATGAATATTTAACAAAACATTTAACTAAATCTCTAAAGGATGAAGAGTTAAAGTATGGATATTTTAAGGATGGAAGAATAATTGTAAATGAGGCATCATTAGAATATTTTAATGGAAATATGAATTTTATAGATATGTCAAAAGAATTGGCTAGAAAGTTTTTTGCTGTAATGAAGGGTAATGGAACAATAGGATCATGTGATTTACTTATTGTTAGTTTTCTTACAGATTTAGGACCGATGATAGGTATTTTGAAATTAGATTATATAAAAAATTATGCTCATGTTGTAGATTTTGTTAATGACAAAATCGGTATAAAAATAGTAGAGCAATATTCTGGGCTTCCAGCTGCATCACAAAAATTACAAAAGTGTGCTTTTGTTAAAAGTGAGAGAGATACTAGTGATCTTCTTGTTATAGATAAAATAAATAAGAAGGAAGATCAAGAAGGTTATGCAAGCAACTACTTTATTGAAAATTATTTAGAGTGTACTCTAGAAAAGACAAATAGAGATAAAACAAAGGATTTTATAACAAATGCAGAAAAGTGGACTCAAAAAGCTTTTAAAGAAAATGCAGAAAGTGCCAATGAAGTAAGAAATACAATTAAGAGAAAACTTCGTGAAGAAGATTCTATAAATATAGAAAATTTAGCTACTGAAATGTTCCAAGATAATGAAGAAGCAAAAGAAAGTTTTAATACATACTTACTTGAAAAAGGTGTTAAGGATACTATAGATCTTGATAAGAATTATGTTGAAAAAAGATTAAAGAGAGTAAGGCTTAAAATAGATAAAGACATAGACATTTATTTAAGTGAAGAAGCTTATAATGATAATAGGAGATTTGAAATTATACCAAATGGAGATGGATCTGTTAATATGGTTATAAAGAATGTTATAAGTTATATCGAAAAATAAATTACACATACTACTAAGGAGTAAAGGAGGAGTCTTAAATGAATATTAATATTAAAGATGTAGATTTATCTGCTGTTGAAGCAATGGTAGTACCTATATATTCCAATAAATCAAATGATTGTGAATATGTTGAGAAAGTAAGAAAATCTGCTAAGCTTAAGGGGAAAGAAGGGGAGATATTTTATTTTACTAAAGAAGAAAGTGAATTAAAATATGGAATTCTTGTTGGACTTGGAGAATATGAAAAAGCTACGGCAGAAACATTAAGAAATTCTGTAGCAAAAGCTATAAAAAAAGCAAAGGAATTAAAAATTTCTACTTTAGGAATTAAGTTTATAGGAGCTAAGAACATTTGTGTTGGAGGTACTATAAAAGCTATTGTAGAAGGTAGTAGACTTGCATTATATACTTTTGATAAATACAAGGGTAAAAAAGAAGCCTATGATATAGATATATATATTTCTGGAGTACCAGAAGAAAAGAGAATAAAGGCAACTGAAAGATTAAAAGAAGCTAATAATATAGTAGATGGGGTAATTATAGCTAGGAATTTAGTAAATGAACCAGCTAATGTAATATATCCAGAAACTTTAGCTAATGCTGTTGTAGCTATCGGAGAAGAAAGTGGATTTGAAGTAGAAGTATTTGATGAAGAAAAGATAAAATCTTTTGGTATGGATGCTTTTTTAACTGTAGGCATGGGTTCAGATAAAAAGCCAAGACTTATAGTAATGAGATATTTTGGTGATAGTAGTAATAATGAGGTTATTGGACTAGTAGGTAAAGGGTTAACTTATGATACTGGTGGATATTCTCTTAAACCAAATGAGTCAATGAAAGATATGAAAAGTGATATGGGAGGAGCTGCATCAGTTATAGGTACTATTGCGGCACTTGCAAAAAATAAAGTTAAGAAGAATGTTATTGCAGTAGTAGCTGCTTGTGAAAACGCAATCTCAGGTGGTAGTTATAAACCAGGAGATATAATAAATTCAATGGCTGGTAAAACAATTGAAGTGCTTAATACAGATGCAGAAGGAAGACTTACATTAGCTGATGCTGTAACATATATAATAAGAAATGAAAAAGTAACAAAAGTAATAGATGTAGCAACACTTACAGGAGCAGCACTTGTAGCTCTTGGAGAAACAACAACAGCAGTAGTTTCAAATAATGATGAATTTTATGATAACCTAGTAAAAGCTTCAGAAAAAACAGGTGAACATTTCTGGAGATTACCAGGCTATGATGAGTATAAAAAAATGATAAAATCAGATATTGCAGATCTTAAAAATGTTGGAGGTAGACTTGCAGGAACTATAACAGCAGGACTATTTGTTGGTGAATTTGTTGAAGATAAACCATGGTTACATTTAGATATTGCAGGAACAGCATGGACATCTACTCCAATTTCAGAATACGTGGTAAAAGGTGCAACAGGAGCACCAGTTAGAACCTTATATTATTTAGTTAAAGGACCATGTGGTTGTGGAAGTCATAAATAAAAAGCTAGTTTTATAAAGGTATGAAATAAAAAAGAGGCTGTCGCACAAAGAAGCTAGAGATCAAGAGTGCGGCAGTTTTTTATAAAATAGGATATCAAGGCACAAGTATGAAGGCACAAGTTACAGGTATATATCATTGCACAGTTATGGATGAAATTCCCTTTGAGGAAATTTCTGAAATTTTAAGTGATACAATTTTGTGTTATAGTATAGGCTAGTTTTTTTAAGATATTGGTGTTTCAGATATAACTGTTACGGGGGGCTAATGAAGGTTGCACCTTCATGTAGCTTAGACTATGAATCTATGATTTATAAAAAACAACACTTAAGAATAATAGTTTTATATACGCACTCGACATATCTATAAACATAATTGTACCTTTCGCCGCCCTAAAGACTATAATATTTTCCCCACAGGGGAAAATTAACCTTACTTGTGCCCTGTGCCATCTAACCTGTGATCTAATAAAAGGAGATATCGCTAACAATTTTTTATGTTAATGCGACACCTCCTTTTATCTCCTTATTTTCTATTATGGATTTACATATTTGTTAGTAGTTTTGTTAAATCCATCCCATTGAACATTTAATTTTATATCACCATGTCCGATAGTTTTTAGTTTAAATTCAAATGGGTTATCTCCATCTATTTTCTCAACAACAGTTTCATCGAAAGTAATTACAGGGTTTGAAAATTCGTATTTTTCTAAAGTCCCATTATTTAAGATATATTGATTTTTTAAAGAAGATAAATCCATGGTTTTTTTAGTATTACTTGATTGTTTATTTGAGGTTTTTATATTTTTGTTAGATATACCTTGAATTTTTACTTTTAACTCATCATCAACTCTTACCTTAGTTGTAGGGATACCCACAACTTCAATATCATCTATACATAGAACTTTTGAAGATGCTTCTATAAGACCTTCTGAGACTTTAATAGTAGCTTCAGATAATCCGGTAAATCCAAAAGTAGCGGATCCTTTAGATACTTTAAAATCTTTTATGTTATCTCCAGAAACTTCAATTTTTTCATCTAAATTAGAGATAATATTATTGCTTTTATCTGTAAGGTATAAAGTGAATGTAGCCTTTTCATTAGATTTATATATATATTTATTACTTACAATAGTAACGTTAAAATATTTATCAAATAAATCTTTATACATAGAATCTTTTGTATCATTATATTTAGATACAAGTAAGTCATAAACTTCCATAGTTTTGTTTTGTTTAAATTTAAGATCGATTAAAGCATTTAAATACTCTTCACCATTACTTAAAGAAGTACTTTCATTGAGTAAAGCTTCTGCTTCAGAATATTTTTCAAGTTTAATATAAGTTCTTGTAAGTCCCATAATTATATCAGGATTATTACGATCTTCTTTTAAAACGTCTTTATATTTTTCTAAAGCAAGATCATATTTTTTATCTTCATAATATCTAGATGCTAATAAAAGATCTAGTTGAAAGTTTGTAGTGTTTCTAGCTGATATGTATATATATATTGTAAAGCCAACTAAAAAGATAATAACAGAACCTAAAATTAGTGGTTTATAATTTTTTTCTTGTTTTCTTTTACTAAAACTACTGTTTAATGTACTATACTTATTTGTTTTGTTTCGTCTACTTCTATATAGCAAAATCTCACTTCCTTGTCCTAGGGTATATTATTTGGGCATTAAAAATGTAACCTTTCATAATTATATCATAGCTGTGAGATTATTTAGAGATTATTATAAAATATTCTCAAATCTTATTTTTTCTAAGTTAATTATTTTATTAAAGTTATAGTATATTGACCCTAATGTAGCTACAGATTCTCCACGTTCATGTATTTCTATATATTCTTTTAATCTATAGATTTCATTAGTAACATTATCTAAATCATTGTGATTTATAAAAATGGCAATTAATTTTGATTCTTTTATCCAGTGTTCAAAAAGAGTATCAAATTCAACAGAAGCTTCTTCCCACATATCATTTTCTACATAGCTTTTGATTGAATCTATATGTTCCACTAGATGATCATTAGTTTTTATTAGAAAAGAGGTGCTAAATAGTATAGCACATATCATAATTATAAATAGTGATAGAGAAAAAAATAAGTTTTTCATTATTTGCCTCCATTATCTTTCTTTTGAAAATAAGTTTTGCCTTCAGAATTTATGATACCTATAAAGACATCTTTACAAGAATAAATAGATTTTCTAGCTAGTTCATTTTTTAACCAAGTAATATCTTTATTTATGCTTTCCAAATTTTTATATCTAACTTTACCATCAGATATTAAAGTAAGCGGCAAAATGTCTTGTTGAACTTTTATATTTAAATCTTTTTTTGTTACAGGAGTCAATTTTGTTTTAGGGATAACAGATAACTTACCAGATGTTTCCAAAATAGCATATTCAATATCTTCTAAGTTGTAGTAACCACCTAAACGCAACTCTTCAAGTAAATCGTCTAGATTTAGTTTTTGCTTTTTCATTTCATTTATATCTATAGAACCATTCTTCACAAGTAAGCTTGGCTTACCGCATAACAATGTTCGTGCTTTATCAAATTTCATTTGTATAACAGATAAAATAACTTGTAGTAGAATTAATGTTATGATAGGGCATATACTATGAACTAAAGGAATTTTAGTATCTGAAATAGGTATTGATGCAAGTTCAGATATTATTATTGTAATTACTAGTTCATAAGGTTGAAGTTCACCGATTTGGCGTTTTCCCATGATTCTCATAGTTATTATAATTATAATAAATAATATAAAAGTTCGAATTAATAAAGTAAACATAGCTCACCTCAAATAAAAGTTTATTATTAGTTTTTCCACATATAATAAAATTATTAGGTTATTTTATATAAAAGATTATGTAAATATTTATAAAGTATGGGGGTATTTATGAATATGCAAGAGTATGGAAATTGTGTTAGATCATTAATAATGATTTTAGTTAAGGCAACTAATGATGTTTTTGCAGAAAGCAGAGTGGTACTAGAGCATTCTATCGGGGACGGTATTTTTGGAGAAATCTATAAAAAGACGCCTCTTACGAAAGAAGATATTGTGTTAATCAAAAATAGAATGGAAGAAATAATAAAATCTGATTATAGGTTTATTAAAAAGAAAATGAAAAAAAGTGAAGCAGAGAATTTCTTTAAAGGTAAAGCTTTGGAAGATAAAACAAAGTTATTAAAGTATGTAAAAAAAGAAGAAGTATCGCTATATAGCTTAGAAGGATATTTTGATTACTTTTTTGGCGATATGATTAAGTCTACTGGAGAAATAAAAAATTTTGATATTATTTACTATAATCCAGGTTTTATATTATTACCACCTAGAGGAATTAATACTAAGGAATTAGGAATATTTAAGGAACAAAAGAACTTATTTAAAATATTTTATGAAAGTGAAAGGTGGGGGAATATCTTAGGAGTTGGTAATGTTGGCGATTTAAATGAAAAAATTGATAGTGGAGAAATAACTGATATCATAAGGATAAATGAGGCTTTGCATGAAAAGAAAATAGCATATATAGCAGACTCAATTCATCAAGATAAAAATATTAAAGTTGTTTTGATTGCTGGACCATCATCTTCAGGAAAAACTACTTTTTGCAATAGGTTATCTATACAACTTAGAGTAAATGGAATAATTCCGGTACCAATATCATTAGATAATTATTTTGTTCATAGAGATAAAACTCCATTAGATGAGAATGGAGATCTTGATTTTGAATCTATATATGCATTAGATTTGCAGTTATTTAATGATGATTTAAATAAGTTATTAGAAGGTAAGGAAGTTAATTTACCTATATTTGATTTTAAAACAGGAATGAGAAAAATAGATTCAAAAAGTATAAAACTCCCTGAGAATGGTGTTTTATTAATTGAGGGAATTCATGGATTAAATGATTTATTGACTAGTTCTATAGATAAAAAGTATAAATATAAAATATATTTATCAGCGTTAACACAATTAAATCTTGATAATCATAATAGAATTTCTACTTCTGATGTTAGGATAATAAGGAGAATTGTAAGAGATTCATTATCAAGAGGATATGATGGAGAATCCACACTAAAAATGTGGAATTCTATAAAGAGAGGAGAAAAGAAGAATATTTTTATATTTCAGGAGGAAGCTGATGCAACATTTAATTCAACTTTGGTATATGAATTATGTGTTTTGAAAAAATATGCAATAAAGGAATTGAAGAAGATTCCAGAGAGTTCTGTAGTATATAATGATGCTAAAAGATTAATAGATTTATTAGATATTTTTAATGAAATTAACAGCAAAAATATTCCTGAGAATTCTATAATAAGGGAATTTATTGGCGGTAGTTGCTTTTATGAATATTAATAATTGATTTGAATAAATTCCTTTACTATAAAAGATACTATATAGTAGGGAGGGATATAAATGAGTAAGGATAGTCAAATTGATAATAAAAGAGCTAGAATGGAGAAATGTAATTTTCAAACTCCATTGACTAGTGAAGAAGCTAAAAATAGTAATAGAACTATGAAAAAGCATTCAATAAAAAGAGAGGGATTTCAAAGTGATCATATAAACTAAAGAATTTGTAGTGATAATTTTATAATGTATAGGTGTTAGTAAACACCTATTTTTTTTTATTTCATATAGTAAGAATGAGAAATAATTTAGTGGAGACGGATATGCTTATATCGACAATGATTTTAGCCATAGCTGCAAGTTCAGATTCTATAGTTTTAGGTATAAATATTGGCGTGAAAAATGAGAAAATGTCAATATTTTCAATTTTATTATTATCACTTATTCCTTCACTAGGAACATTGATTTCAATGTGCTTTGGAGGAATATTAAAAGATTTTATACCTCTAAATATAGCTGTTATATTAGGAGGAGTGTTTTTAATCATATTAGGATTAAAATCTTTAAAGGAAATATTAAAAAATGAAGTAACAGAATTGAAGATTCCAGAAAAAGTGATTTCTAAAGATATTTTGATGTTGGGATTAGCTTTAGCAGTAAATAATATTACATTAGGACTAGGGGGGAGTATAGCAGGGTATAATCCGATTTGGACTAGCGTTTTTTCACTAATATTTAGTTTTTTATTTATATATATTGGAATGTTCATAGCATTGAAATTAAATAACTATAATTTATCAGAGGTATCAGAAGTTATAGGTGCAATTCTTGTTATAATACTTGGAATAGGATCAATTTTATTTTGAAGGAGCCTTTTAGTGGCTCCTTATGTACATAATTATTTACAGTTCTTTTTTGAGTTTTTAGAAGTTGAGCAATTTGATAAATCATTTGTCATATCCATATCAGAACCAGCTTCTAGACTTTTGTTTTGATTTTTTTTCTTTTTTGATTTTCCCACAAAATCACCTCCAATCTTTCTTTTGTAAATAGGATGGCATAAAGAAATAAATTTTATACGCAAATAAATAAAATGTTTGACAAACTTTATAAAGGAATATAAATTAATTTATATAATTATAAATTACTAAGGATAAGGTGGAATTATGAAAAATTATAGTGCGTTTGATATTTTAGGGCCGATAATGATAGGACCATCATCTTCTCATACTGCAGGGGCGGCTAGATTAGGAAAGATAGCATCGACAATAGCAGCTGGAGACATAGTAGAAGTTAGGTTTATGTTACACGGATCTTTTGCTAAGACTTATAAGGGACATGGCACAGATAAGGCTTTGGTGGCAGGAATTTTAGGATTTGATCCTTGGGATGAAGAAATTAAGGAGTCTTTCGAAATAGCAAGGGCTAGAAATATAAAATTTTCTTTTGAAGAAGTAGTGATGGAAGGAGCTCATCCTAATACTGTTAAATTTATAATTAAGAAAGTTGATAATTCCATAAGTACAATAACAGGATCATCTATAGGCGGAGGAAATGTTATTGTAACTGAAATAAATGGTATGGATATAGAATTTACAGGGGAATATCCTACATTGATTATCAATCATAAGGACAAGCCTGGTATGATATCAAAAGTAAGTACTGTTATATCTAATGATAATATAAATATTGCATTCCTGAAGGTTTATAGAAGTAAAAAAGGTAAAAGTGCATCAATGATTTTTGAAATGGATAATACTATACCAGAAACTATAGTAGAAGAAATAAAAGAAATAAATGATATAGAATCTGTTACAATTATTAACCCAATTAAGGAAGGATAAGAAGTATGTTTGTAAATACAGGAGAAGAGCTTATAGAAGTTTGTAAAAACCAAGGAAAAAGAATTTGGCAATATACAGTAGATATTGAATCTAAAGAGACGGGATTAAGTAAAGAGGAAATATTTAAGAAGATGGATAGAGTTCTATGCACAATGAGACAGGCTGTTGAAAAAGGAATGAAAGAAGGAGTAGAGTCTGTTTCAGGAATTATAGGTAATGATTCGCCAACACTATATAAATATTCTAAAGGGAAAGAAACTATATGTGGGGAATTTATCGTTGAAGCTATGGCAAAAGCCCTTGGTACATCTGAGGTAAATGCGGCTATGGGAAGAATAGTTGCATCTCCAACAGCAGGATCTTGTGGAGTACTACCAGCAGTAATATTAAGTGTAGGAGAAAAGTTTAATTTTACTGATGAACAATTAATACAAGGATTATTTACAGCATCAGGAGTGGGAATATTAATTGCGAAGAATGCTACATTATCTGGTGCAGAAGGTGGATGTCAAGCAGAAGTTGGTTCTGCATCGGCTATGGCAGCAGCGGCAGTTGTAGAACTTATGGGTGGAGATGTGGAAACAGCATTAAGTGCCAGTGCTACAGTAATTAAAAACTTTTTAGGGCTAGTGTGTGATCCAGTAGCAGGATTAGTAGAAGTGCCTTGTGCTAAAAGAAATGTAGCGGGTACAGTTATAGCATTATCTATGGCTGATATGGCATTAAGTGGAATAGTATCGAAAATACCATTTGATGATACTGTAAAAGCTATGTATGAAGTGGGGAAAATGTTACCATGTTCACTTAGAGAAACAGCTTTAGGTGGGGTTGCTGTAACTAAAACAGGAATTGAATTAAAAGAAAAAGTATTTGGTGAATAGATATAGAAACTGTCGCAATACGATTTGAGTTCGTAAGCGGCAGTTTTTTTAATTAATTTATATGAAGAAATAACGTATAGTGACCAGAAATGTGAATTGAATATATGGTGTTAGTTTCTTATTTTGTAACAAATAAAAGGACATAGAATAATTTAATAATGTATAAATATAATGTTGGAGGAAAAATATGAAACTAATGGGTAGTAAGACAGAAAAAAACTTGCTTAGAACATTTGCCGGTGAATCAAGGGCAAGAACTATGTATAGTCTATATGGAGAAAAGGCAAAGAAGGAAGGGCTATACTACATTTCAAAGGTTTTTCAAATAACATCAGATAATGAATTAGCTCATGCAAGAGAAGCTTTTAATGATTATCTAAGGATGAATGGATGCACAATAGAGAATCTATTATCAGCAGTGGCAGGAGAAAAGGCAGAAAATGAAGAGATATATAAACAATTTGAAGATGATGCTAGAGCTGAAGGATTTACTGAAATCGCAGACTTTTATAAAGAACTGAGAGAAGTTGAAGCAGAACATGCTAGAAGATATGAGGCATTGGCTAAGAAGCTAGAAGATAAGACTTTGTATAAAAGTAATACAGAAATAAAATGGCAATGTATGAATTGTGGATATATATATATAGGTACAGAAGCACCAGAAAGATGTCCGTTATGTCATTATCCACAAGGTTATTATAAAAGATTTTGTGAAGATTATAAGTAGAGGTGTAGATATGTATTTGAATTATCCTGAAAATTATATTCAACTATGCAAAAAAAATGTTTATAGAAATATAGATGCTGAGGAATTAGTGGAGATTGAAGAGGATGAAGTAGATGATGAGATAGAAGAATTTGATGATGAAACTAGATTGTATGATGATAATATGGAAGACAATGAGGAATATGATAGCGATGATTATATCAATGATGAAGAGTACATTAGTGATGATTTCGATGATGAGTTTATGGAAAGAGGTTGCGTAGATGTAAAATGCATTTGTAAAAAGATGCATAAAGAAATTAAGGGCATGAGTGAAGATATAATGGATGACATGAAGAGTTTAAAATCTAAAATGATGAAAGAAAAAGCTTCACTTACAAAAATGATGAAAGAACTTATGGTTATGCAAAAAGAATTGATGGTTATGCTAGGTAACGATGTAAAAAAAGATTGTGAAAAAGAAGAAGTTAAAAAAACAAGTTGTAGTGAAAAGATTGCAGAAAAAAAGAGTTGTGAGAAACCTGTTGTAGTAAAAAAAGAAGATTGTATAAAACCAGTTAAGTTAAAAGCAGAAGGATGCGCTAAAAAAGAATTTAAAGATATTGATGAAGAATATATTCTTAAATGTGAAAGCAAAAGAGGAGAAAGAAGGAGCCATTCTAAAAATAGAAAAAGTAAATAAATTGTATCCCTGAGTAATTTAACTCAGGGTTCTTAATATAATTAAATATAAGCAGGTTTTAAGGAGAGTTTAAATGGATGGAGCGCCAGAGAATAGATGTTCAGAAGATTACTTTTTAACTCTTAGTAGAACAATTGATCTTATGGCAAGACTAGTAGATTCATATAGAATTTTGATAGGTACTGCTAGTCAACTTAATACTATAGGACTTGCAGAAAAAAAAGAGATTAAAGAGGCATTAAGACTTGCTAATAATATAACATGTATATTGGATGATTATATAGAAGCTATAGATAGTTGTGGAAGAGGATACTTATCTTACTTCTGCTTTAAGATGCAAATACTACAAAGTATAGCAGAAGCTCAGGTAATCTGCCAAGCAAAGGGATGTATAAAAAATATAGAACAATGTCTTAGTGAAGGAAACTATTGTGAGCATTGCAATAAGGTAGCAGCGCAATTAAATAATTTGCATCCATCAAGAGGCAAAGATATGAAAAACAAAGATGGAAAAATAGAAGGCAAAAAAAATGATGATAAAGGGAATAATAAAAAATAAATCAGTACAACTTTTTATTTATAAGTTGTACTGATTTATTTTATACTTTTGTTAGTTTAACTTTAGAAATCATTAAGTAACTAAAAAGTAAGTATATGATTGTTGAAATGATAAAAGATATTTTTGATGTTTCTATTTTTGCAATTAAAATTATTAAACTATATAATGCAACAACACAGCCAGCAATAGTTATTGGTACACCAGTAAATACACCATCAAAAGTTGAAATATTATAGCGAGCAAGTCTATATGCTCCAGCTATAGGAAATAAAATAATTAAAATATAACCTATGATTCCTAAGTGTTCATATTGATTTAAAATGTATAATAACATTGCAGGAGCGACACCAAAAGATACTAAATCAGCTAAAGAATCAAGTTCTTTACCAATTTCAGAAGAAACGTTAAGAAATCTCGCAATTCTTCCATCATATCTATCAATAAGAGCTGCTAATAATATAAAAATACATGCAGCTTCAAGTTTACCTTCAAATAGCATTAATAACGAAAATACTCCACATGCTAAGTTTGAAAAAGTAAACATGTTTGGAATTAAGCTTTTAGACATAATATACACTCCTAAACTTAAATTTGACTAATAAATAATTAGTTAATGTAATTATATACTAAAGTGAGGAATTTTTTAAGAGGTAAGAGAAAAAATAAGATTATATTAATATTATCTTAAGAAATAAATAAGTTGATTGAAAAATATTACTTTAAAAATTTTGGACTATACAGTATAATTTTAATATGTAATATTAGGTAGGAGAGTTGACGATGAAGAAGGTAAAATTTATATACAATCCATATTCAGGAGAAAAATCTATAATAAACAAAGTAGATAAAGTAATAAAAGTTCACCAAAAACACGGATATTCTATAATACCATATAGAATAGAATTAGATAATGGATTAGAAAAGGCATTTGAGGATATAAATGAAGGCTTTGAATATGTATTAGTTGCAGGTGGAGATGGGACTATAGACAAAGCTGTTAATTACATGAAACATAATAATATAGATATTCCACTAGCTGTTTTACCAGTAGGAACAGCTAATGATTTTGCAAAATTATTAGGAATTCCAAGAAGTGTAGAAAAAGCTTGTGAGCAAATAGTAACTTCAGAGGTGCAAGAAATTGATTTAGGTAAAGTAAATGATGATTATTTTATAAATGTGGCCTCAACAGGACTTTTTACAGATGTTTCGCATAAAACAGATATAAACTTAAAAAACACTATGGGTAAGTTAGCTTATTACATAAAAGGTGTTGAAGAAGTATCTAACCTTAGAAAAATACCAGTGAAAATAACTAGTGAAGAGATGAATATTGAAGAGGACATGTATCTTTTATTAGTATTTAATGGGCAAACAGCTGGTAATTTTAAATTAGCATATAATGCAAAAATAAATGATGGATTACTAGATGTAATACTAGTTAAGGCAGCAAGTATACCTCAAACCCTTACATTATTTATTCAAATTCTTAGGGAAGATCATTTAGATAAAGGAAATAATATAATTCATTTCCAAACAAAATCTTTAGAAGTTTTTTGTGATGAAGAATTATCAACAGATATAGATGGTGAATTAGGTCCATCATTCCCATTAAAAATTTCTTGTGAACGTAATGGATTAAAAATGAAAGGTATAAAATTATAAAATATAAGAATAAAATAAATAATTAATTAATAATTATAAGTAATAGAAATTAAGGAGGAATTTATGATTTACCTATATTTTATTTCTCTATTACTTATAATTTTTTTATCTTTTTATATATTTTCCATAAGAAAAAATTGTCCTAAAAGTATTAAAGGAATAGTTACTATTGCTACAATTATGATTATACTAAGAATGGCAACATTGATGTTAACATTTATAAAGAAATCTATTTCATATATGGTATATTTCAAGTATACATATTATTTAAATTTTATTTATATACCAATAATAATATCAATAGTATTTTTTATTTTATGGAGAAATTCAAAGTTAAAATCATCTTGCTTAGTAATAGTATTAATTATATCAGCAATGTTGTATTTGATTATATTATTATTAAATAAGCCTATTGTTGAAATTTTTACTGATTATAAAATGGGATATGTAATAAATTTTGCTATTCCCATAACTGAGTTTTATTATGGATTTGTAAATGTTATAGCCTTCGCTTTCATAATGAAATTTTTATTATATGCAAAGGATACAAATGGTGTTCTTATTGTTGTAGCAGCATCATTATTATCATTAGCAGAGGTAGCGCTTATTTTAGGTTTTGGTTCATATATGCCACAACCACTTATGGGTGAGGCGATTTGGGTGGTAGCTTTAGAACGGTGTGTGGAATCATTTCAAGGAAATAAAAAGTAAGAGTTAAAAAACTATCTTAGGTTGAAAGAAACTTAAGATAGTTTTTTTGTTTATTGGAGGTAAATACAATTAGTAGTATAATATATACAATTATGCAAAATGGAGAATGTTTATTATGGAATGTTGGGGTATATTAGGTATAAGTAAAACTAATAATAAGTCAAAAATTAAAATAGCATATATAGAGAAGTTAAAACAAAATCATCCAGAAGAAAATCCGGAAGGATTTAAAAGAGTTAGAAAAGCATATTAGGATGCATTAAAAAGTGTTGTTAAAGTATAGATGGATACACAAGAGAAAAGTTCAATGAAAGAAAATTCCATAGAAGAATGGTTAGATAAAGTTAAAAAATTATATAGCAATTTTATTTTTAGAGTTAATGTTGATAAGTGGAAAGAGTTATTTGATGATGATATTTGTTTTCAAATAGATAGTAGAGATGAGGCTGGTGAAAAATTATTAATTTTTCTTATGGAAAACTACTATATTCCTTATGATGTATGGAAACTTATTGATGAATATTTTTATATATGTGATAATGAACAGCAACTAAAAAAAGTTTTGATAATAGGTTTATAGATTTTGTAATTTATAATATAAATAATAAAGGAAGTTTAGATTATAATTACTTTTCGTTGGAGTTAAATAAAAATTATGATTTATGGATTTCGTTATATTATCAGTTAAAACAACAAATATATAATTTTGATGAGGTAGAAGATAATAATGAAGAAATAGAAAGAAATATAGATAAGATAGAGAAGTTAGGTATTATAATCCATGCTTAAATATATTGTTAATACAATATATGATTAAGGTTAATAAAATTGATAGAATACGAATTTTATTAGAGGGTATAGGAGAGGACTATAAATGGAACTTAGAAGGACTGTTTTGGAAAGCAGAAGGATGTAAAAAGATTAATGATTTTAATACAGCAAAAAATCTTTATGAAACAATACTAAAGGAAAACTATCGTTATAATGATGCTTTGTTAGGATTAGCTCAATGTTTAAAAGAAGAAGGGGAAATAGAAATAGCATTAGGATATTTTTATGAGCTACAGCCTATTTATTCAAAAAGGGATTGCATTAATAAATGTATAGAAGAGCTAGAAGCTCAATTAATTAACTATTACGAATATAACATAGACATATTAGATATAAAGTCAAAATTTAAATTAGCAAGGCTGTATATATCTAAAAATGATTTATCCAAAGCATTAGATTTATTAAATGAAATTGAATTAATAGATAAAAATACTATACAACAATATTATGAGATAATAGAAAGTATAGAAGAGAAATTAGGCAATTTAGAATCTTCATTAGATTATTTTAATAGAGTATCAAGTAATAGCAATATTATAATGAATAAAGTAAGAATACTTATTAAAATGAAAAAGTATGAAGAAGCATTGAGGATTATAAATGAGATTATGTTATTTGAAAGTTATGATGATGAATGTTATTTTTGGAGTGCAGAAGCAAATTTCAATCTAAAAAATTATGCAGAAGCTATAAAAAATAATAAAGAATCATCAACTTTATATAGTATAAGAGCTGAGGTATATACAAAGCTAAAAATGAAAGAAGAGGCTATTAATGATTATAACTATGCAATAAATATGTGTCCAGAAGAGGATTCTTTATATATAAAAAAAGCAGAATCGTGCAAAAAATTTCAACTTTATGATGAGGCAATTGAATGTTATGAAAAGGCTATCGAGATAAATTATGAAATTGACAAGAATTATTATGAGTTAGGATATTTATATATAGATACAAATAGATATGATGATGCAATAAATTGTTTTTTGAAGTTCTTAAACTTTAATAAAGATCGCCCTGAGATTTATGGTGAGATATATACATTGCAAATTAAAATTATGAGATATAAAGATGCTATAGAAACATTAAATGTAGCAATAGATAATGGTGTAGGTCTTCTAGAATTATATAAAAAAAGGGCAGAGGTTTATGAATATTTAGGTGATTTTAATAAATCATTTTTAGATTATAAAAAGGTTCTAGAATTATACTATAAAAAGATTAATACAGCATCTCCGAAATGGAGATTATATAATGATATAGCAATTATATATATGAAAATAAATAAATTCGATGATGCAATAAGGCTATTTAATAAATCTATAGAAATGTATAGTGATAATGCTACTGCTTATAGGAATTTAGGAGATATATATTATTCAAATGGAAATTACGAAAGAGCTTTAGGAAATTATCAGTTAGAATCAACAATATACAACTCATATCATTTATTGCTTAAGATAGCAAAGTGCTATATTAAGTTAGGTAGGAGAGGAGAAGGAAGAAACATATTGAGTCAAATCATTTATTTTACTTTAAAGCAAGAAAACCTCAATGAAGAAGATTCGGAGTTTTATAATGATATAGGACAATGTTATTTTTATTTAGATAAGAATATTAAAGCAATAAAATATTTTAAAAAAGCGCTTGTAGGAAAGAAATGTTCACGGTGTAAATTTTCACAATGTTATAAAGGATATTTGTATTTAGGTATGGTATATGAGAAGAAATGTAATAAGGAGAAAGCATTAGAATATTACAACATTGCATCATCGATAAATGGATGTAAAGTTTGTAGTATGGCAATAAAAAGGATAACATAAAAAGAAAACTAATTTCAGTTTATTTTGAAAGGAGGTGTCGCAGTAACAAATAAAAAGTTGTTAGTGATACCTCCTTTTATTATGGCAGAAAACAGGGCACAGGTTAGATGGCACAGGGCACAAGTAAGGTTAATTTTCCCTAAAGGGAAAATATTTTAGTCCTGCGGACGGCTAAAGTTACAATTGTATTTAATGCATAACCTGTGCCTTGTGCATTCATACTTGTGCCCCGACTTCTATTTTGCTGAAAAAACTGCCGTACTTTGATTTTACTTTTTGTGCGACAACCCCTTTTTATTAATTAGAATAAATAAAGTTATTGTTAATTTTAGTGCAGAGATTGCTTTCTTTTATGATTGCCTTTTTTTGAATTATATTTTTTATCCTTATTTTCATTACTATGTTTTTTTAATTTATCATTACGAACCCTAGGTTTATTATATGGTATTAAACAATTTTTACCGTTACCTATTAAATCTTCGCGACCAGCTTTTATTAGAGCTTCTTTTACAAGGTCATAATTTTTAGGGTTATGAAATTGTAGTAAGGCTCTTTGCATAGATTTTTCTCTTCCGTTTTTAGGAACATATACTTTTTCACCAGTTATA
Organism: Clostridium bornimense; assembly: GCF_018917145.1. Lineage (GTDB taxonomy): Bacteria > Bacillota > Clostridia > Clostridiales > Clostridiaceae > Clostridium_AN > Clostridium_AN bornimense_A. Next base: position 53,960 of record NZ_JAHLOD010000014.1, on the reverse strand, counting down.
GGATTTACTCCAGTATAATAAATTGTAGTGGAAAGAGATCCTGGTGTTGGATAGAAATCTTGCACCTGTTCTGGCATATAACCCATATTTTTAATGTACAATGCAAGTTCTATTGCTGCATTTAAATCACTACCTGGATGAGAAGACATTAAATATGGAACAAGGAATTGCTTCATACCAAGTCTCTTGTTTATTTCAAAATACTTTTTAGAGAACTTGTCATATACTTCTTTGGTAGGTTTCCCCATTTGAGCTAGTACTTTATCTGAAATATGTTCAGGAGCAACTTTAAGTTGACCAGAAATATGATATTTGCATAATTCTTCAAAAAACTTTTGGTTTTCGTCATAGATTAAATAATCATATCTTATACCTGAACGAACAAAGACCTTTTTAACTTTAGGAATAGCTCTAAGTTTTCTTAAAACACTTAAATATTCCATATGATCAATTTTTAAGTTTTTACATGGTGTAGGGAAAATACATTGTTTACTTTTACATACACCTACTTTTTCTTGTATCTTACAAGCTTTATGTCTAAAGTTTGCGGTAGGACCTCCTACATCGTTAATGTATCCTTTAAAATCTTTCATAGTAGTAAGTAATTTACCTTCCTCTACAATAGAGTTACTACTTCTATTTTGGATAGTACGACCTTGATGAAAAGTTAAAGCACAAAAAGAACAAGAACCATAACAACCTCTATGGGAGGTTATAGAGAATTTTACTTCTTGGATTGCTGGTATTCCTCCATCTTTTTCATATATAGGGTGATATGTTCTAGTATAAGGCAAGTTGTAAGTTATATCCATTTCTTCCTCAGTTAATGAAAATTGAGGAGGATTTTGTACTATATATCTATCACCGTGTTTTTGAATTATTCCTTTACCCCTTATAGCATCTTGCTCTTGTGATTGAATTTTAAAAGCTTCATTATAAGCTTTTTTGCTTTCTTCAATTTCCTCAAATGATGGACAATGTAAGTATTTATCCAATTTTTCTATTGAAGAAGTAGCATACATTGTTCCGCGAACACTAGTTATGTTTTTGATTGGTTTTCCATAGTTTAAAAGTTCTGCTATTTCAACAACAGTTTTTTCGCCCATACCGTAAATTAGAAGATCGGCTTTACTATCTATTAGTATGCTACGTCTTACCTTATCACTCCAGTAGTCGTAATGAGCAAAACGTCTAAGAGAGGCTTCTATTCCACCAATGATAATAGGAACGTTCTTATAAGCTTCTCTAGCCTTATTGCAATATATTATTACTGCTCTATCAGGACGATAGCCAGCTTTTCCACCAGGAGAATAGAAGTCATCACTTCTTTTTTTTCTTGCTGCGGTGTAATGATTTACCATAGAATCAATATTTCCAGAGTTTATAAGAAAACCTAGTCGAGGTTTGCCAAGAACCCTAAAGGCTTCTACGTCTTTCCAATTAGGTTGGGCTATTACACCAACAGTAAAGCCAGCATGTTCTAATGTACGACCAATTATTGCTGTACCAAAGGATGGATGATCTACATAAGCATCACCTGTTATAATTATAAAATCTAACTGATCAATATTTCTTTCTTTTAAGTCTGCCTTAGATATTGGCATAAATTGTGTATTTATTTTCATTATTAATTCCTCCAGACTGATATTATATTATCATAGAGTGAGGGGGATATAAAAGTATGAATCGGTGACAATTTTTATTTCTTGTAATATAATTATTATGGGCATATAATAAAGAGTATTGCTTAATAATAAATTAAGAACGAGGTGAGGAGAACATGGAGGGTGTCCCTCTTAGCAATGTAATAAAAAATAAAATAGTGTTGTTGAAGGAATATATATATTGCTAAGTAGTAATAGAAAATTCCTTCAATTAGTGAGGAGGAAAATTCTATGGAAAAGCTCTACAATTTCTTCTTTAGTAAAGTTTATAAAAGAAAAGTATACAATGAATATAATGATTGTATTGGTATCTTGCATGATATGTTTGTTATGAATGATGGAGGATATCCTAAAATTATAGGATATCAAATCAAAAATGAGGGAGAAATATCTAGTTGTGTTTTTAGAAATATTGAATTCTATAGGGATATGGATAAAAAAATAACAATAAAGATAAGAGGACAAAGAGATATTATTCCTAATTCATATTCATATTTATTAAGTAAACATCTTTTATATAAAAAGATAGTAGATGTTAATGGCAAAAAATTAGTTAGAGTAAATGATGTAAGATTAGCATCTATAGCTGGAGATATTAGAGTAGTAGCTGTAGATCCAGGTTTTAAAGGTTTAGCAAGACGTTATGGATTTTATAAGATTTTAAAGATGGCGTATAAGTTGATAAAGAAGGTTCCAGAAGATCAATTAATTATGTGGGATAATGTTGAAGCTTTAGATATAGTGTTGGATAATTTAAAGTTAAATGTTCCATATAAAAAGTTGTCAAAATTACATCCAGCTGATTTAGCAGATATTTTAGAAGAAATGGATTCTGCATATAGAAATAAGATTTTTGAAAGTTTAGATGAAGATTTAGCAGCAGATACTCTAGAGGAAATAGAACCAGAATTTCAAGCAGAACTTTTAGGTAATTTAAGTGGAGACAAGAGAGCAACAGTATTATCTAATATACCTAATGATGAATTAGCAGATATGTTAGATGAAGTGGATGATGAAACTGCTGAAAAAATATTGTATAATATGGAAAAAGAAGATGCAGATGAGATAAGATCACTTATGGAATATGAAGAAGAATTAGTTGGAAGTATGATGAATAAAGATTTTATTGCTTTTAATGTAAATATAACAGCAAAGGAAGCTTTAGATATTATAAAAGAAGTTAATCCAGAAGAAGAAGTTATTTATTATGTTTATATAACTGATGAAGAAGAAAAGTTTAAAGGTATGATTTCTTTTAAAGATTTAGTATTTGCTAAGGAAGATACTATGTTAAAAGATATTATGAAAGATGAGATGTTAACAGTTAAGGATAGTGATAAAGTTGAAACAGCAATAGATGCTGTAAATAAATACAATTTATTATCTATACCTGTTATTGATGCGGAAGATAAGTTATGCGGGATAATAGTTTTACACGATTTGCTTGATGAGATTTTAGTTCCAAGCTATAAGAAAAGATTTAAGAGGGTAAGTTAATTTCTAAATCTTAAAGTATAATGGGGGAAATTACTTGCTATATAAGTAACAATTAGGGGGAATTATATTGTTTAAAACAATAAGGCATGATATAAACTGGATTTTAGAAAATGATCCAGCAGCTAGAAATGGATTAGAGGTGATTTTATTATATCCATGTATTCATGCATTAATAATGCATAGAATAGCACATGGACTATATAAAATAAATCTTAAATTTATAGCAAGGTTTTTATCACAGATATCTAGATTTTTTACTGGTATAGAAATTCATCCAGGAGCTCAAATAGGAAAGGGATTCTTTATAGATCATGCTATGGGTGTGGTTATTGGTGAAACCGCTATTATAGGAAATGATGTTATTATGTATCATGGAGTTACATTAGGTGGTACTGGAAAGGAAACAGGAAAACGTCATCCAACTATAGGTAATAATGTTATAATTGGTGCAGGGGCAAAGGTGCTAGGTAATATATATATTGGTGATGGGGTGAAAATAGGAGCGAATTCTGTAGTGCTAAAAGATGTTCCACCTTATTGCACAGCTGTAGGTGTACCAGCTAAAATAGTAAAGGTAAGAAAAGAAGAGTAGAATGTGACTCCAGAGAGATATATAACTTCTGGAGTCATGTTTCTTTGGAGGAAGATATGGATTTAGATAGTAAAATTAGAAATTATATATGTTCTTTAGAAATTGATACATTTGGAGCAACAGAGTGTAGAAAATTTGAAGAAATCAAAGAACAACTAGAAATCAATAAAAAACTAAAATTAGAGAATCCTTTTGAAGAGGAGGATATAGAAAAAAGAATAAATCCATTTTTACTATTTAAGGATGGAAAATCAATAATATCAATAGCTTTTCCTTATTTATACCCAACTAAAGGAGAAGAAAATCCGTATTTTTCAAAATATACTATGGGGGTAGATTATCATCAAGTTGCGAAATCATATTTAAATAAGATTTTAGAGTACATAAGAAGTTTAGGGGGAGATGGTATAGTTTTAGTGGATTCTAATCCTTTACCAGAGAGATATATAGCAAAGTTATGTGGAGTTGGATTTATTGGTAAAAATAATATGATTATTACTGAAAAGTATGGTTCATATGTATTTTTAGGAGAAATAATCACTAATATAGAAATGAAATATGATGTGGCTATAGACAATAAATGTGAACAATGTGTAAAATGTATAGAGAGATGTCCAACAAAAGCGTTAAATCCAAAACGGAAAAATTCTAATATATGCTTGTCTTATATTACACAAAAGAAGGATATTGAAGAAAACTGGTTCAAGATTATTGATAAAAGATTATTTGGATGTGATACATGTCAAAACCATTGTCCATTTAATGAAAAAGTTCAGTATTCTAGTATAGAAGAATTTAAACCAAAGGAGTTTATGAAGGAACCTAATATAGCAGAAATGGCACTACTTAGTAAAGGTGATTTTCAAAGTAAATATAAAACTACATCCTGTGGATGGAGAGGAAAAAATGTTCTTCAAAGGAATGCATTGATTGTTGCCTATAACTGCAATTATAAATTAGATATAAAAGATAGAGATATCAATAGTCCTTATGTAAGGGAGTATTTTGAAAAGATAAAAAATAAAATTCAGAGGTGATTAAAGTGATGAGACAAATTATATATAAGATTATGAGTATGTTACCGACAGCTTTTAGAAATAAGGTAGCAAAACAATATTTAGATGGAAAACTTGAAAAGAATATGGATCTTACTGTTGAAGGTATAGATAATGCTAAAGATGTAGAAGGACCAATTATTTTTATTGGAAATCATTTGAGTAATACTGATGGACTAGTCTTAAGTAAAGTATTAAGTCCGTATGATCCTACATTTGTGGCAGGAGTTAAACTTGATGGAACTACTTTTACAAAGTTAGGGTTAGATATAATAAAAACTACGCCAATAAAAGCTAATACTGCAGATAAGGATGGAATAAAAAAGATAATAGATATTGCTAAAAATAATGGTAACTTAGTTATATTTCCAGAAGGTACCAGGAGTAGAAATGGAAAAATGATAAAAGCTAAAAGAGGGTTATATTTAATAGCTAAAATGACAAAAGCTACAATAGTTCCTGTAGCTACAACTGGAACAGAAATACTTATGCCTATAAATGATAAGTCTATGGGAAGCGAAACATTTAATCCAGCAAAGGTAACAGTTACAATAGGAAAACCATTTAAACTAAGAGATAGAAGAAAAGATGAAGGTAAAAAGCAATATGAAGAAGATGTAGTGGATGAAGCAATGATGGAAATTGCAAAATTACTACCAAAGGAGTATAGAGGAGTATATGACATCTCAGAAGATTAAAAATATTTTAGAAGAACTTGAAAATATGTATCCTGATGCAAATTGTGAATTAGATCACAATAGTCCATATGAATTATTGATTGCGACTATGTTATCTGCACAATGTACAGATGTAAGAGTCAATATAGTAACTAAAGAGTTATTTAAGAAGTACAATACTGCTGAAAAAATGATACAACTAGATAATAAGCAGTTAGAAGAGTATATAAAAACTTGTGGATTATATAAATCAAAAGCAAAAAATATACTATTAACTTCAAATATTCTTGTTAATGAATTTAATGGTATAGTACCAAATGATAAATCAATTTTAGAAACATTTCCTGGTGTTGGAAGAAAAACTGCAAATGTAGTTGTATCAAATGCATTTGGTATTCCAGCATTGGCTGTAGATACTCATGTTTTTAGAGTAGCCAATAGATTGGGTATAAGCAAAGGCAAAACACCAAATGAAGTAGAAGAAGACTTAATGAAAAAAATACCTAAAAAATATTGGATTAAAGTTCATCATCAATTAATATGGCATGGAAGAAGATGTTGCATTGCACGTAAGCCTAAATGTGATATTTGCAGTTTGAAGCCATATTGCAGTTATTATAAAACATTATAATTAAAATCTATAATAGGTATGTAATTCAATGTTTTGAATTAATCCGTAAAAACACTATCAATTAAATAACATAGAAAGACCTTAATTTCATAAACTATAAGTGTAAAAACTTCATAGAGGAAAGAAGGGTGACAAATTGCATAAGAAGATTGTGTTAATTTTAATAATTATTCTATGTTTAAACCCGACTAAGATTTTTGCGGAAAATTACTATGAAGATGTAAAGATAATAGTAAATAGTGTAGAAACTAACAAGGATGGTACTTACACAGCGTATTTAGGTTATATAAATAATAGTAAGACAAAAGTCATTCCTATTAGTGTTTGTATAAAAGGTAGAGTTGTAGAAAATAGTGAGTTGCCTACAATTTTAGAGGTTGGAGAATATAAAAATGTCTTCTATATTAAATTTAAAGGGGACAAAGTATCAGTTATTTATAGACAAGGTATATTTGGAAAAGAGAAACAAGTAAAAGCTTTTTCAAAACGATATAAAGAAGTTTTTAATTATAATTTAAATTGTCGCACAAAAGTGTGACAATTTTTTTTAAAATAAATTATGCATTTTATTTCGCATAAATATATTGTTTACAATTAAATGATATAATATTAATTAATAAAATTATGGAGGAAGCAAGATATGACATTGAAAATGTTTAAGTTTATAGATGAAGTAATTAATAATCTTGAGAACAGAGAAATTGAATTAGAAAATATTGCTATAAATATAAAAGAAGTTTTTAGAGATATTATTGGTGAAGATAGAGAGGGATTTTTAGATGTAAAAGCTAGAGTTAAAAGTAGCGAAAGTTTAAAAGAAAAGATTTTGAGAAATTCTTACTATAAAAAGTTTGATAACCCTAATGATTTACTATCACATCTACCGGATTTAATTGGTGTTAGAGTAGAATGTAGATTTAATGAGGATGAAGATAAAGTATATAAAATTATTAAAAGACAGTTTAGAGAAAAAAATGAAGATGGTCTTCATTACAATAAGAATTTTCCACATATAATATTAGATTTAAGAGGTAGACAACCTCAAAAACAAAAAAATGGTTTTGTTATTTATAGGATAGATGGTTTCTTTATAAGTAATGATGAAAAAATACCTTTTGAGTTACAGATAAAATCTCTAGTTAATTTATTCTGGAGTGAGATAGAACATAAAATTGTTTATAAAAATTATAATTATTTAGTTGTAGATAAGTTTTTAAAAGATATAATGGCATCAATTAAAAAGAACTTATCATTGATGGATAATGAATTGTTGCTTATATATAATCATATAAATAATAAATCTAAAGATAATGTATGGAAGCAAAAAGAAGAAGTAGAGGTAATAATATCAAAAATAATTTACGATGTATTTGCAGATAAAGTTGAGAATTCATTAGGGTTTGCAGTGGATTTTAGAAAGTCATGTGATCAAGTAGCTAAATATATTCTTAGAAGCGCTGTAAAAGATAATATGGAAGATTATAATGTTATATTAATAAATCTTTTGGAAAGACTAAATGAGATACGAGAAAATGAAGTGGAATTTAATTCAGAGATAACTTTTGAGAGAGAATTAAGTTTTGAAGACAATTTTTCAAGAAGAGTAGCACAAATAATAGTATCTAATATGAATAATGATTTTCAGTGGAATCTATTTTTTAGAATAATGTTTGAAATAGAATTAGGAAATAATGCAGAGGATTTTGAAAAATTTATAGGATTTTTAAAATTAGAACTTTTAGATTGGAAAGGAAGCAAAAAGATAGATGAAATTTTAGGAGAAAAATTAGCATTACAAGTAAAAGAAGAAATAATGATAAAAATTGCAAATGTTTTTGAAATTGTAGAATCTATAGAATTTATTCACAATAATAATATTAATGCTATAGTTGATAAGATACAAGATTATATTGAAGTAATGTGTAATGAATTTTTAGAAATGCCAGTAGAACAATGGAAACTTAAGAAAGATAAAATACTTAATAAATTCGAATTAACTTTATTATCTTATTTCTCTGTTGCTATTCCAATTGAAAAAGCAAATGATATAATAGATAAGATAGGAGAAAATGACGAAAAGATTTCTATGGCGAAGAACTTAATAAATTATTATGGAAAAGAAGTCATTGATTCTAAGGAATTAGTTAAAATTATTAATAAGTAAGTTTAATTATTTAGGAGGTTCATATAATGAAGGTAGGAGTTTTAATGGGGGGAATTTCCACTGAGAGAGAAATATCCCTAAAGTCTGGTGAAGGAATAGTGGCAAGTATTGATGGAGAAAAATATGATGTAGTGCCAGTTGTAATAGATTCTAAAGATGATGTTATAAATAAAGTTAAAGATTTAGATTTTGCATTTTTAGCCCTTCATGGTAAGTTTGGAGAAGATGGGTCAGTGCAAAGTGTGTTAGAAACTCTTGGAATACCATATTCAGGATGTGGTCCTATGACATCAGCTATATGTATGGACAAGGATATGACAAAAAAAGTTTTAAAAGCTAGTGATATAAGAACAGCAAGATGGACTATGGCAAGATCAATAGAGAATATTGATTTTGATAAGATTGAGGATATGGGATATCCTGTAGTAGTTAAACCAAATGGGGGAGGCTCATCAGTAGCTACGAATCTTGCTCATAGCAGAGAAGAAGTTATTAATGCTGTTAAATTAGCATTAGATGTTGATAAAGAAGTTATGATTGAGGAATATATAAAAGGTGACGAAATTACTTGTTGCATGATAAATAGAAAAATGTATCCAGTTATCGCTATAAAACCAACTGGTGAATTCTTTGATTTTGCTTCAAAATATGATGCTGGTGGTGCTGAAGAAGTTGTTGTAACTTTAGATGAAAATCTTCATAAGGAAGTAGAGAGACTAGCAGTAGCTTGTTGGGATGCATTAAAATGCGAAAGTTATGTAAGGGTAGATATGATAATAAAAGATGGGGTACCATATATTTTAGAACTTAATACATTACCAGGTATGACAGAAGCTTCACTTTTCCCTAAAAGTGCAAAAGCTGCAGGATTATCTTATGATAAATTAATAACAACATTTATTGAAGAATCATTAAAAATAAAAAGATAGAGTTAATTAAAGGTGATAGGAGAGAGCTGTTGCACGAAGAGTGTGGCAGCTTTTTTTATATAGTCAAGAAATGTTTTCTATTTGATAGAAATAGTGTAAAATAAATACATATTAAGTAAAATTGGGGTGTATCATATGAATAATTTTTCAAAGATGATATTAGATAATATCGGTAAAGTTTTTATTGGGAAAGAAAATGAGATATTAGATATTATAAAAGGGATTTTAGCAGAAGGTCATATATTAATTGAGGATGTTCCAGGGGTAGGAAAGACAACGTTAGTAAAAGCTATCGCTAGAACATTGGATTTATCATGTAATAGAATACAATTTACTACAGATCTTATGCCTAGTGATATATTAGGTGTATCTTTGTATAATCCAAAGGAGATGGAATTTCAATATAAAAAAGGTCCTATTTTTGCAAATATAATTTTAGCTGATGAAATAAACAGAAGTACTTCAAAAACTCAATCTGCTTTATTACAAGTAATGGAGGAAGGAGAAATTACAGAAGGAAATATTACATATAAGCTGAATAAGCCATTTATAGTTTTAGCTACAGAAAATCCAGTAGAGCAACAAGGAGTATACAATTTGCCAGAGGCACAATTAGATAGATTTATTATAAAGGTGCATTTAGGGTATCCAAGAACTGAAGACGAATTAAAAATATTGCAAGGTAAAAATATGGGGGCATCTTTAGAGAATCTTAATACAGTAGTAAGTAAAGAAGAAATTATAGAAATGCAGAATAAGGTTAAAGATATACATGTATCTTATGAAGTGCAAAACTACATTATAAGAATAATACAAGCTACAAGAAGTAGTGAAAAGGTTATCTTAGGAGTCAGTACAAGAGGAGCAATAGCTTTAATGAGAATTGCTCAAGCAGAGGCTTTATTAGATAATCGAGATTATGTTATACCTGAAGATGTTAAGAAAAATGCAAAGATAGTGTTAAGTCATAGGATAATTAAACAAAATATAAAAGACAGTGAAGAAAAGATAATAGAAGATATTATATCTACAATTCCGGTGGTGATTTAATGATAAAGATAAATAAGGGGTTTTTAATAAGCTTTATTGTTTTACTTTTGATAAATTACGCTATAGGGAATTTTATAAGTTATTCATTAATATTAGTACTTATAGTTATATTTTCTGTTGATATGATTTCTTTATTAGTAGCTAGAATATTCCTTAATATAGAAATGACTTTAGATGAAGTAGCCGTTGTAGGAGAAAAAATATCGATAGGATATATGTGTAATAAATTGAGTATATATTTATCATCTAATATTTTTGTTATTAATGAAATTATAGATGATATTAGTGGAGGTGAAGAAAGAAAGGATAAGTTAAATTTAGAGAGACAATATTATACTATTTCAGCAATAAAAAGAGGTAAATATGTAATAAATAATTTAGATATTGAAATGCAAAGTATATTTAATTTGATTTCAATAAATGGCAAGTATAAAGTTAATAAATCCATAAAAATATATCCTAAGATATATTCATTAAATTACAATTATAAGTTTTATAACAGTAGTTGTGGTATAAAAGAATCTTTCATTAGGTCTAATTATAGAACTGATGATATTAATAATATACGACAATATGAAGTAGGAGATAATTTACAAGATATTCATTGGAAAATAACAGCAAAAGAAAATAAACTATATACAAAGACATATACGAATAAACATAATGAAGAAAAAATAGTAATAGTATCTTATTATTTAGAAAAAGACAATTTTAATTATTTCATGGAAGAAGATTTAACATCTTTTGTTATATCATTATGTAAGGATTTTATAAATAGAAATGATCATATAAAATTATTAATTAATAATGATGAAAAGTATATGTCTTATATATCAAATAATATTGATATAAGTAATCTTTTAGAATATTCATTAGAAAATCAATTTTCTTTTAGTGATAAAAATTCTATTTATTCTTTTAATGATGCTATTGAAAATAACTTAGATAAAAAGAATGTTGTATTGATAATTTCAAATATAGATGATAATATAAAAAATCTTATTGATAGATTATCTAGAAAAGGCTTTAACATAACAATATATTTTAATAATTGCAATAAAAATTATAGTTTTTGTAATAATATTAAGCTAGTTAATATTAGTGATTATATTAAAGGGGACAAAGAATATGAAAAAAGAAACATTAGCTAAATATTCTCTAATCTACATAAATATTATATTTTTATTTATATTATTTATAAAATGTTATAAGATAACCAGTGTTAATATATTATTAGTATTGACAATGCTTATAGTTGTAAGTGTTATTAATTATTTTTATGACAAAATTAATGTTAGTTATAAAAAAGTGATATTAAGTTCTTTGTTGCTATTAATAGGCACAATTATATATAGTTTAATTTTAGGTGTAGATAATGTAGTAAATATATTAGTAGAAATAGATAACAATTTTTTAAAAAATGATTTTATCTCTTTTAAGGATATTCCTTTAATAATTTATATCATTATTTTTGCTGTAATAAATATATATGTATTTCTTATTAATAAAGGTAAAGGTTTTATTATAAATATAATTAATTTTACTATAATTATGACAATATGGTTCACAGGATATACCATAACTACAAGAGAAGTTCTGTATTTCTTTTGCATATTAACAATAATTAATTTTATTTTAGGTAGTGATTATAGAAACTTAAGAAAAGAAAAGCTTATATTATTAATAATAATATCAATTGTATCTATAACGGTAATAAGTAATATAGATATCGATATTATTGGCAAACATCGTTATGATTTACAAAGTGCTATAGATACTTTAATGGGGAAAAATAAAGTTAAAAATCAAATCGTAGGTTTAAGTGATAATGATAAGGTTGAACTAGGTGGAAAGTTACGGTTAGATAATAAAAAACTTTTTGAAGTAGAAATAGATGAACCAACTTATTTAAAGACTAATTGTTATTATAAATATAGTAATGGTTTGTGGGAAAAAACTATTGGTGATAATAATATAATTATATATAAAGGAATAGAAAAAATAGGAAATGCTGAAGAAGTAGAGACGTTTAACTCACAATCTTATGATAATTTATACAATATAATAGATAAATATGGAAATGGTTATTACATAGATCAAAGAGGGAATGTAGTTTATGGTGATACGGAAAATGTAGAAGAAAATTATAAGCAGTATTATATTACTGAAAATGATGAGTTAATTACCTTATCTCATAAATCTAATAAAAAATATCCAAATGGATATTATGAAGATGAGAAAGGGGAACAACATCCTTATGATGAGACATGGGTAGAAAAATATCCAAGAGGTTTTTATGTAGATAGAGATGGACAGCCACATGAATATAATAAGCAATGGTATATAGATTATCCTGATGGTTTTTTTGTAGATGAAAATTTTAATCCGCATCCTAAGTTGAATTTATATCCTAGAGATTATAATAAAAATTATTATAGCAATGGTTTTCAATTAAAGAAATATAAAGTTAAGTATGATGATATTTATGCTACAATATGGCCTCATCCATTAAATTTAAGAGAAGTATATAGTGGATATAAAAGTGGAAATATCAACTCTGTAAATAATATGTACATAGATGATTTTAATGCTAATTTATTTAGTAATGTTTTCCGTGAAAATTATGATGTTATGGGAAATTATGAAGGTGAGTTTGTAGGAGATTATTTTAAGAGTAGTGATAATTTAGAATATCTTGACAATGCTATAAATAGTGGATTTAAAGTTAATTATGATGATGTGTATTGGGAAACAAAAGATATACCTAAAAGTGTAGTAAATTTAGCTAATAATATTGTTGGAGATGAAAACGACGACTTAAAAAAGGTTCAAAAAATCAGGGATTATTTAAGAGAAAATTATCAGTATAGTTTAGATGTTACTTCTTTAGGAAAAGGAGAAGATTTTTTAGAAAAATTTCTTTTCCAAGAGAAAAAGGGGTATTGTACATATTTTGCTACAGCCACTACTATTATGTGTAGAGCTATTGGAGTTCCTGCAAGGTATGTAGAAGGGGTCAAGCTAGATGAAAAAGTTAGAGAGGGAGAGTATATTGCTAGAAGTTCAGATGCCCATGCGTGGTGTGAAGTTCTTTTAGATGTTGATGCAAAAGGAGGACTTTGGACAATTGTTGAGTCTACACCGGGATATAACAATTATAGAAATGATGTTGTAAAAGATGATAAAAAAGAAATAGATGATAATATAAATACTAATGAAGCTAAAAAGGATACTTTAGTAAAAGAAAATAAAAAAATAGAAAATACTAAGGCTGTGGAAGAAGATGGTAATAGTAAAAGTATATATGTTTACATAATAATTATATTTGTTATAATAGTATTTTTTATACTAATAGTTATAAAGAACTTGTATATTATAAGTAAAGTTAAAAGAAGTAAAGATATTAAGGTAGTGTATAGATACTATATGCATAGATTGAAAAGTTATGGTATAAAGAAAGAAAATTATGAAACTGGAGAAGAGTACTTAAAGAAAATTTCTGATAAAGAACTTAAAATATGTGTAGAGAAACTTTTGAATACATATAATATTAATATGTTTGGTGAGAAAAATATTTTATTTGATGCTGAGGAATATGTTATACTTTTAGAAGAACAATTAAAGAAAAAAGAAAAATTCTATAAATACATTATAAGAAAATTTTTTGATATAAGTTGGAGGATTACATGAAGTATAAGCTAGTTTGTGTTGATATGGATGGGACATTGTTAGATAGTAGTAAAAATATAAAAAAACGAAATATAGAAGTTATACAAAAAGCTGATAAAAGAGGAGTGAAGGTAGTGCTTACTACAGGAAGAGGCTATCCTTTTGCAAAAGAATTTAGAGATAAGATGGGTATAAGTACGCCAATAATAGCTTCAAATGGAGCATATATAGTAGATGGACATGAAGTAATGCTGAAAAATGTTATACCAATGGAAACTGCTAATACAATATTAAGTGTAATGGAGAAATATAAAGTAAAAACATTTATACATACTACTGATGATATAATTTATAGAGAAAAAGATATGAATAAGTTTTTAGCAAGAAAATTATTTGGTAATACTTTAAAAGGTGTAAAATCTTTTGATATAGGATTACAAGATAACAAAGATAAGATGCTAAAATTTATAGGAATTTCAGTAAGTAGTAAGAAGATGAAAAAAGTTAAAGAAGTTCTTAGAAAAATAGATAATTTAGAAGTAGTTTCATCAAATAAATTTAATTGTGAAATTATGATAAAGGGATCATCTAAAGGTGAAGCAGTAAGAGTAATGGCCAAGAAGTATAATATAAAACAAGAAGAAGTAATGTGTATTGGAGATAATGAAAATGATTTATCTATGCTTCAATATGCAGGTTGTGCTGTAGCAATGGGGAATGGTTCAAAAGAAGTAAAAGAAATAGCAGATTATGTAACATCATCAAATAATAATTGTGGTGTGGCACAGGCTATTGAAAAATTTATACTAGCGGATTAAATTAGGAGAGGTGATTTATATGAATTATAAGCTTATTTGCATTGATATGGATGGAACATTATTAGACAATTCTGCAAAGAATATTCCTAATGAAAATCTAGAGGCTATAAAATCTGCTACAGAAAAAGGTGTGAAAGTAGCAATAACTACTGGTAGATTATTTACATCAGCAAGATATTTTTCAGACTTAATAGGGGTTAAGACTCCTGTTATCGCATCAAATGGAGCTTATATACGAGAAAAAGATAGTGATAAGGTTATTGCGGAATTCTTATTAGGTGAAGAAAATATAAAAGCTATTTTAGATGTAGTTAAAGAATATGATATAAGGGTATTTTTTAATACAGTAGATACTGTTATTACAGATAAAGATATTTTGCAAGGAAATGCATATATGGAAATGAATAAAGATTTACCGAAAGAAATGCAAGTAAAGTTTTTAATAAATGAAGATTTAAAAAGTACTTCATTAAGATATAAAGACGAAATTTTAAAATGTATATGTATTAATGAAAACAACGTATATAACACTAAAGAAATTGAAGAATTAAAGATGAAGCTAAAAGAGATAGATTCTATTGAGGTAGTTTCATCAAATCATAATAACTTTGAGATAATGAATAAGGGCGTTTCAAAAGGAAAAGCTGTAGAAACTTTAGCTAAAGAGTATGGAATACCAAAAGATGAAGTTATAGCAATTGGTGATGGTGAAAATGATCTTTCTATGATAAAATATGCAGGGCTTGGAGTTGCTATGGGAAATAGTAGTGATTTTATTAAAGAGCAGGCTGATTATGTAACAGATACTAACGTTAATGCTGGTGTAGGAAAGGTTATTAAAAAATTTGTATTAAATAAATAAGTATATTATAATAATAAAATGAATTATTATAATATTAATATTAGAGGGAATTATTATGATTATTGATAAAGAAAATTTAAACATAGTGTTATTTCAACCAGAAATACCACAAAACACTGGAAATATAGCAAGGACATGTGTTTTAACTAATTCTAAATTACATCTTATAAAACCATTAGGTTTTGAAATTACAGATAAGAATGTAAAAAGAGCCGGGTTAGATTATTGGAAAGATTTAGATTTAACTATCTGGGATTCTTATTGGGATTTAAGAAAAGCTTATGAAGATAGAACATTCTATTTTTGTACAACAAAAGGAAAAGCATATTATGACGAAATCGAAATGAAACAAGGAGATTTTTTGGTGTTTGGAAGAGAATCAAGTGGATTACCTGATGAAATAAGAGATAGTGATCCTAAAAATTGTATAAGAGTTCCTATGATAAAAACATCAACAAGATCTCTAAATATATCAAATACTGTTTCTATAATTGCTTATGAAGGATTAAGACAATTTGGGTTTCCTAATATGAAATAAGAGGTGAAGAGATGGATAAAATAAAGATTATTACAGATAGTACCTGTGATTTGCCGCAGTCTATGATTGAGAAATTTGACATTGAAGTGATCCCTTTACTTGTGACAATAAATGGTGAGACTTACAAGGATCGAGAAGAGCTTGTTTTTTCTGAAATGATGGAAAAGATTAAGGCTTCAGGAGAATTACCAACAACAACTCAAATAAATCCTCAAAGATTTTATGAATATTATAAGAAATATATAGACGAAGGATATAAAATAGTTTCAGTACATATATCTTCAAAAATGAGTGGAACAGCTCAATCAGCGTTAATAGCTAAAGATATGTTAGAGACTGATGATATAGAAGTTGTTGATTCTCAAAATGTAACATCAGGATTAGGTATACTTGTATTAGAAGCCCAAAACTTAAAAGAAAAAGGTTACGGATATCGAGAAATTGCTAATGAACTAAGAAATATTACTGATAATGTAAAGAGTGCATTATTGTTTACATCATTAGATAATTTAATAAAAGGTGGAAGATTATCTAAGACGGCTGGTGCCATTGGAAATCTTCTTGGGATAAAACTTATATTAGATGTTTCAAATGGAATGATGAATGTAAGAGAAAAGATTAGAGGTACTAAAAAAGGGGTAAAGAGTATAATATCATATATAGATGAAAAGGGTGTAAGAGAAGGTAGTAAGTTAATATTTTTAACTGCTGGACTTGAAGATACAGAAGTTAAAGAAACTATTATTTCTGCATTAAAAGAAAGAAATATAGATTATATAGAAGCGGAAGTAGGTTGTGTAGTAGGGGTACATTCTGGAACAAATGCTTGTGGATTCTTTTTCTTAGAAAAAAATAATTAAATAATTTTAATTTTAAGAGCACTTAAGTTATTAAGTGCTCTTTTTATGTTAATAATAAGATAAAAGGAATTTACGAAAGAAGAGGATTTAATGTGCAAAAGATTTTAAAGATTTATAAGGACGATGTAAAAAATATAGTTACTCATTATGGAGCATTAGTTGTAATTATTGCTCTTTGCATAATACCATCGCTATATGCTTGGTTTAATATTAAAGCTAGTTGGGATCCATATGATCCTGCGGCAACTTCTAAGATTAAGATAGGGGTAGTTAACGAAGATAAAGGTACTATTTTTAATGATAAAGATTTAAATGTAGGAGATAAAGTTGTAGATGAATTAAAAAATAACTCGGCAATGGGATGGCAATTTGTAACAGAGGAGAAAGCAAAGGAACAAATTGAAAAGGGGAAGTATTATGCATATATATTAATACCAAGTGATTTTTCAGAAAATATAACATCTATATTAAGTAATGATATAAAAGAGGGAGAGATTATTTATACAGTAAATGAGAAAATCAATGCTATAGCACCTAAACTTACAGATAAAGGTGCTACGGGAGTACAAGAAAATGTTAATAAAACAGTGGTAGAAACAGTGAGTAAAGTTATCTTTTCTATAGCTAATGAAGTTGGTGTTGAAATAGAAAATCAACTTCCTAAAATAGAGAATATACTTTCAAAATTAAAGGAATTTCAAAGTAAGTTTTCTGATATTAATGAAACAATTGATATGGGAGACGAAGGTGCAAAAAGAGTAAAAGATATAGTTAAAGAAGTTCAAGAAGGAATTCCTAATATAGAAAATATATTGACAGAAAGCAAAGACTTAAATAAAAAGATAAATGATTTTTTAGATTCTAGTAAAAATGGTATAAACAATGTGTCACCAACTGTAAAAAATGATCTAAGTATCATAAGTGGTTTAGCAAGTAGTATAAATACATCAGCAACAGAACTTAAAGATGCTATATTAAATGGCCATGAGAAAGCACCAGAAATGATAGATAGTATTAATGAAAAGATTAATGATACTATTAATCTTATAAATCCACTTATAAAGGTTCTAGAATCATTAAATAGAATAAGTCCAGGAAAACCATTAACACCGCTTATACAAGCGTTGCAAGGTGTTCAAGGTAAGTTAGGTGATATGATAAAAAATTTAGAAGTGATTAAAACAAATATATCAAATGGAGAAAAACCAAATGTAGATATTATGAACAAAGTTATTACATTATCTAATGATGTTAAAGGTATAATAGATAATCTATATGGAAATTTTGATTCAGAAATATTACCGAAAATAAATGATATTTTTGGTGGAGGAATAGAAATTAGTAATAATATATCAGGTGTATTGGATGAAGCAAATGAAAAGATACCAGATTTAGAAAAAATGTTGGATATAGCTTATTCTTTGGCCGAAAAAGGTTCTGATGGTATAGCATATGCAAAGACAATGTTACCTAAAATTGAGGGAGCTATTAATGAGATTGTAACTAAAGTAGAAGAAGCTAATGAGAATGAGGTATTAAAAGAAATTATAGATATACTGAAGAGCGATGCAAAAAGTAGAAGTAATTTTTTAACTAATCCAGTAACAATAAAAGAAAATAAGTTGTTTCCTATGAAAAATTATGGATCAGCTATGTCACCTTTTTATACAGTTTTATCATTATGGGTAGGAATGCTTCTTTTAGTATCTATTCTAACTACAGAAGCTCATGGAGAATATAATTCAATAGAAGTATATTTTGGTAAATATCTTTTGTTTTTGACTATATCAGTAATACAAGGACTAATAGTTTGTTTAGGAGATTTATTTATACTTAGAGTATATTGTGTAGGACCTATAAGTTTTATTTTAGCTTGTGCTTTTATAAGCAGTGTATTTTCTATAATAGTATATACATTATCTTCTGTAGCAGGTAATGTAGGAAAAGTTATAGGTATAATTTTATTGGTATTACAAATAGCAGGATCAGGAGGAACATTCCCGGTGCAACTAACACCCCATTTCTTTCAAGCAATTAATCCATATTTACCATTTACCTATGCTATTTCTCTTGTGAGAGAAACTGTTGGAGGAATTGTGAGATCTGTTTTGATTACTGATATCTTGGTTCTTATTATTTTTGTAGTTATATCAATAATATTAGGTGTAGTTTTAAAGAAACCTATTAATAAGATGTCAGAGAATTTTGTTGAAAGTTTTAAAGAAAGTGGAGTAGGGGAACATTAAATACTTGCAAAGAAAATATCTGAATAACTTTATAAATAAAAGAAAAAATAAAATTATAAATATAGAACATTTAATGGAAAATTAATACTTGCTTTTTAATTGATGTTCAAATAATATATTCTTAGCGAATTTTAAATGCGACTAAAAACTACAAAAAACTACAAAGGAGAAACGGAAGATGAAAAGCAGAAAGATAATAGCAATGATTACAGCTTGTGTAATTTCAATGGGAATTTTCACAGGATGCGGAAGTGAGAAGAAAAGTGCAGATAACAAAGATTTAATATCAACAGATGTTAGTATTGGATTATCAACAGACGAAGGTGGTCTTGGAGATAAGTCATTTAATGATGCAGCAAATAGTGGTCTTGAAAAGATAAAAAAAGAGTACAATGTGAAAACACAAGTATTACAATCACCAACAAGTACTTCTTATGAACAAAATATAAAAGAATTATCAGATGTTAATGATTTAACTTTTGCAATAGGGTTTAAAATGGAAGATGCTATGAGCAGAATTTCAACGGCTAAACCTGATAAGAAATTCGCTATAGTAGATACTGTTATTGATAATGATAATGTAACTTCTATATTATTTAAAGAAAATGAAGGTGCTTTCTTAATGGGAGTTATTGCAGGAAGCATGACGAAAACTAATAAAGTAGGATTTGTCGGTGGTGTTGATAATAATCCAGTTATAGAAAGATTTGAAGCAGGATACATAGCAGGTGTAAAAGCAGTTAATCCTAAAGCAGCTGAAGGATTAATAGGTGAAAATGGTTCAAAGCATGGTAAATATGTTAGATATGCAGGAACTTTTGGAGATCCAACAAAGGGTACAGAGTTTGCTAACCAATTATATGGTGAAGGTGTAGATATAATATTCCATGCAGCAGCAAGTACAGGGATTGGTGTAATTAACAAAGCATCAGAATTAAGAGAACAAGGTAAAAATGTTTGGGTTATTGGTGTAGACCAAGATCAAGCTGTTACAATGCCACAAGCAAAGGATGCTATTCTTTCATCATGTGTTAAGAGAGTTGATGTAGCGATATATAATGTTTCAAAGAACTTTATTGAAGGTAATTTTGAAGGTGGAACTACTATTGAATACGGATTAGCTGAAGATGGTATTGGTATTGCTGATACAAAGGATAATCTAAATCAAGAAACTTTAGATCTTGTAGAAAAATATAAAAAGGAAATAATCGAAGGTTCAATTAAAGCACCAACTACATTAGCAGAAATTAAATAGGGTTGTATTTTAAACTAAATGAATTAAATTAAATTTAAAAAAATAATAGCAATTTTATTAAATAGAATTAAAAAAATATAATTAAATCTTGATTTTTGTCGAATGTTGAAATAAGATGGTATTAACTGTTTAAAGAAAATGATGAATGGAGGACTTACTATGCAAAAGAAAAGAATAGTTGCATTAATTACTGCTAGTATACTTTCTATTAGTATGTTAGCTGGTTGTGGAAGCAAAAAAAGCGATGAAGAATCAAATGCTAACTTAAAATCTACTAACCTAAGAATTGGATTAGCGCCAGATCAAGGTGGTATTGGTGATAAGTCATTTAACGATTCTGCTAATAAGGGATTAGAAGACATAAAAAAAGAGTATAATTTGAAAACTCAAGTTTTACAATCAGCAACAAGTAGTGCATACGAACAAAACTTAAAGGAATTAGCCGATTCAAATGATTTAACATTTGCAGTAGGATTTACTATGGAAGATGCTCTTAAAAAGATTTCAACTGCTAAACCAGATAAGAATTTTGCTATAATAGATGCAGTTATTAATAATGATAATGTAGTTTCAATTTTATTTAAGGAAAATGAAGGTGCATTTTTAATGGGAGTTATTGCAGGATCCATGACTAAGACTAATAAAGTAGGATTTATAGGTGGAGTTGATAATAGCGAAGTTATGGAAAGATTTGAATCAGGATACATAGCTGGAGTTAAAGCTGTTAATCCAAAAGCGGCAGAAGGATTAATTGCTGAATCTGGTTCAAAGCATGGTAAGTATTCAAGATTTGTAGGAAGTTTTGGAGATCCATCAAAAGGAAGCGAATTTGCTAATCAACTATATAATGAAGGTGTAGATGTAATTTTTCACGCAGCAGGTGGTACTGGTGTAGGTATTATTAACAAAGCAGCAGAATTAAGAGAACAAGGTAAAGATGTATGGGTTATCGGGGTAGATGATGACCAAGCAGTTACAATGCCACATGCAAAAAATGCAATTCTTTCTTCATGTATAAAAAGAGCAGATATAGCAACAGCAGATATTGCCAGAAAGTTCTTAGAAGGAAGTTTTGATGGTGGAAGTACAGTTGTATATGGAATAGCTGAAAATGCAATAGGAATAGCAGATACTAAAGATAACTTGCCTGATGATGTGATTAAAAAGATAGATGACTATAAACAACAAATAAATGATGGAGCTATTACAGTACCATCAACATTAGGAGAAATTAAATAAGTCTCTCTACATAAAAGAGTAGATTTTATTTAAGTATAGTTGAGCTAGATGTCTTATTTCACATCTAGCTCTTTTAGAGATAATAAGGAGGAAATTCATGAATACAGTTGTTGAAATGCGTGGAATAACTAAGAAATTTCCAGGTACAGTGGCAAATGATAATGTAAATTTTGATTTAAAAAAAGGTGAGGTCCACGTTTTATTAGGAGAAAATGGTGCAGGAAAAACAACTTTAATGAATGTACTTTATGGATTGTATGAACCAGAAGAGGGAGAAATCTTTATCAATGGTAAGAAGGCAAAAATAAAAACACCTTCAGATGCCATTAATTTAGGTATAGGTATGGTCCATCAACATTTTATGCTTGTTAATAATTTTACTGTTACTCAAAATATAATTTTAGGAGCAGAACCTAAAAAGGGACTATCAATTAATGAAGAACAAGCTAGTAAAAAAGTTGAAGAACTAGCAATAAAGTATGGATTTAATGTTAAACCAAATGACTTAATAGAGGATATTAGTGTTGGACAACAACAAAAAGTTGAAATTTTAAAAGCATTGTATAGAGATGCTGATATTTTAATTTTGGATGAACCGACAGCGGTATTGACGCCACAAGAAATTGAAGAATTAGGTTCAATTTTTAAAAATCTTACTGCACAAGGTAAATCAATCATATTAATAACTCACAAATTAAAAGAAATTATGAATATGAGTGATAGAGTTACTGTAGTAAGAAGAGGTAAATGTATTGATGTAGTAAATACAAAAGATACAAATATTGACGAACTAGCTGAAATGATGGTTGGAAGAAAAGTTAACTTAAAAGTAGATAAGAAAGAAGCAAAACAAGGTGATGTTTTTGTTAAAATAAAGGATCTTAAAGTATTAGATCACAGAAAAATAGAAGTGATTAAAAATATAGATTTAGAGATTAAAAAAGGTGAGATTCTTGGAATTGCTGGTGTTGATGGTAATGGTCAAAGCGAGTTACTAGAAGTGTTAAGTGGACTTAGAAAATCATCATCAGGACAAATATGGATTGGTGATAAAGAAATAACTAGTTTATCAGCATCAGAAATTAGTGCTTTAAATATAGGGCATGTTCCTGAAGACAGACATAAAAGAGGGTTAGTTTTAAAGTTTTCTCTAGTAGAGAATTCTATTTTAGGAAGACAAAAAGAAAAGGTATTTAGAAAAGGTCTATTATTAGATTATAAGAAAATAAGAGAGCATTGTAAAAAGCTTATAAAAGAATTCGACGTTAGAACACCAAGTGAAGATGTGTTTGCTGGTAAGCTATCAGGTGGGAACCAACAAAAATTAATTGTTGCTAGAGAAATATCAAAAAATCCTGATTTTATAATAGTAGCGCAACCTACAAGAGGTTTAGATGTAGGAGCAATAGAATATATTCATAGAAGATTAGTAGAAGAAAGAGATAAGGGAAGAGCTGTACTTTTAGTTTCTTCAGAGTTAGATGAAATAATGAATCTTTCTGATAGAATTGCTGTTATGTATGATGGTAAGGTTATGGATGTTTTAGATGCAAAAGATGCTACAGAGATGGAGTTAGGTATTCTTATGGCAGGCGGAAGCTTAAACAAGGAGGAGAAAAATGTTTAAGAAGATAATAAGATCAATATTAGTTCCAGTGCTGGCTATAATTTTAGCTATACTTATTGCTGCAGGTTTCGTAGTAGCATCAACTGGATATGGATATTTTGATTCACTAGGTACTTTGATGGAGACAATATATCAAGGAAGTTTTGGAAGTATTAATAAAATATCAGATACAATGACGTTCTTTACTATATATGTTTTAACTGGTCTTGCAAATGCAGTAGCATTTAGAACTGGATTATTTAATATAGGTGTTGAAGGACAATTTATAATGGGTGGATTAGCGGCAGCTATAGTAGGATTAATACCTGGATTACCAATGATAATACATGTTCCTTTAATGATTATTGCTGGTATTATTGCAGGGGCATTGTGTGCAGCTATTCCTGGTTATTTAAAAGCTAAAAGAGGAACAAACGAAGTAGTTAATACTATAATGCTTAACTATATAGTGCTTTGGTTTAGTAATTATGTTATTAAATATTTTATTAACGATGGAACTAATCCATATTCTAAAGAAATCCAAAGTAGTGCAATGCTTTATAGATTTTTCGATGGGGGAAATAATGCGAATATAGGTATTTTCTTCTCATTAATAGCAGTAGTTGTAGTATCAGTAATGATTTCAAGAACTAGAAGTGGATATGAATTAAGAGCTGTTGGGTTATCTCCATATGCAGCAGAATACGGTGGTATTTCAATAAAGAAAAATATAGTTTTAGCTATGGTAATATCAGGTGCCCTAGCAGGTCTTGCAGGAGCTGGATATACTGGTGGAGTTAATTATAAGGTGTTTTACTTAACAACTATGTATGGATTTGGTACTGATGGTATAACAGTATCACTTATAGGTAAAAATAATCCAATTGGTGTTGTATTTTCAGCCCTTTTAATTGCATCACTAAATGCTTCTCAAAGTACTCTTCAAGGTGCAGGAATACCAAAACAAATAGTATTTATAATTCAAGCTATAATTATAATATTTGTTGCGGCAGATTATGTATTTAATAAGTACTTATTAAATAGAAAAAAGAGTGAGGTGGCAGCATAATGGCAGATACAATTATTAACTTCATTGCAACAACATTGAGATTATCAACACCTCTTATCTTTGCATCATTAGGTGGATTAATATCTGAAAGAGCAGGGGTTGTAAATATAGCATTAGAAGGATTGATGACTTTAAGTGCCTTCTTCTCAATTACTATGACATTATTAACAGGTAGTTTAACAATAGGAATAATTTCAGGAATAATTGCAGCAGTTTTAGGATCTTTATTACATGCGTTCTTAAGTATTAACTTAAAATCAAATCAAGTTATTTCTGGTGTAGCAATTAATATGTTTTCTACAGCTTTAACAGGATTCTTATTATTCCAAATATTCCATACAAATGGTCAAACAAATGGAATAGCATCAATGCCATATCCAAGAGAGTTCTTCTATAAGATACCGCTTATAGGAAAGCTACTTGGCCAATTAAACTGGTTTATATTCTTAGCTATTATAATGACAATAGTTGCAACATATGTACTATTTAAGACTCCGTTTGGATTAAGATTAAGAGCTGTTGGAGAATATCCAAAATCAGCGGATACAGTAGGAGTTAATGTAACAAAAATGAAATATATAGCTCTTATTCTTGCTGGTGTTTTAGCAGGTCTTGGAGGAATATATTTAGCTATGGATGCTAGATTATTCAGAGAAGGGATGATAGCAGGTAAAGGGTATATTGCCCTAGCAGCTGTAATTTTTGGTAACTGGAAACCAAAAGGTTCATTCTTTGCATGTATAGTATTTGGTGCCGCAGAAGCTTTATCAATTTTAGCACAGGCTTTTGGTTGGAATATACCTTTAGAATTCTATTATGCACTTCCATATTTATTAACAATGTTAGCTTTAGCTGGATTTGTAGGAAAAACAACAGCACCAGCTGCTTTAGGAGAAGTGTACGAAAAAGGACAAAGATAGTGTATCCTTAATATAAGTAAGAGGCGTTTGTTATGACAAATGAAAATTTGTAGGCAAAGGCCTCTTTTTTATTTCTTATTGAGCCTAATTTTTTTCGTAGGGGTAAATACTCAATTTTAATTTTGTTTAATATGTTATATTTAATATAAATTTAAAATGTATAACTTGATATAAGTTTTGTAATGATTTTATATGAAATATAATGAACTCCACTGTGCTTTGTTGGCTTACAATTGTACATTGCTTAAGGAACCTTATCTATAGTTATACCATGGATGGTAGCGGTTGTTCCTTGATAACGTTGGGTTGATAAATAATAATAAAAAAAAATAAAAAAATCCTTTTATTATTAAGTGAAATGTTTTATAATATATGTGGGACAGAAATTAGAGTATGGGACAAAAAAAGACCAATGGGGTGTTGCTTTTGTATGAACTAATTAAACTACAGCAAAAAATAGTTCCAGAAGTTATGTCTGAAATGGTAAAAAGATATAACATTTTAAGAGCTATTTATGATAATGAGCCAGTAGGAAGAAGATTAATTGCCAATGTTCTTCAATTAGGTGAAAGAGTCATAAGAACAGAGGTAGATTTTTTAAAAAAAGCAAACCTTATAGAGGTTAATGTTTCTGGTATGACTGTCACCGATGAAGGAAAAGAAATTATACACAAATTAAAAGAGATAGTTCATGAATTACAAGGACTATCCGAAGTAGAAGACCAATTACGTAAAGCATTAGGTATAAGAAATGCTATTATAGTATGCGGAGATATGGAAGAAGATGTCAGTTTAATAAATGAAATAGGCAGAACTTCAGCAAACTACTTGAAAAGTGTTGTGAAAAGTGGTAATGTTGTAGCTGTGACAGGTGGATCAACAGTGAAAGCCTGTATAGACAATGTTCCAAAGATTAGCAACTTAAAAGATATTTTAGTTTTACCAGCTAGAGGTGGTATGGGGAAGGATGTCGCAAGACAAGCAAATACCTTAGCTGCAACTTTAGCAGGACGATTAAACGGAAAACATAAGTTGCTTCATGTTCCGGATAATTTTAGTGATGAGAAAATTCTAAGAGAAATCAAAAATGAAAGATCAATAAAAGAAGTTTTAGAAAAACTAAAAAGTTGTGATGTTTTGATTTTTGGAATTGGACGAGCTGATGTAATGGGACGTAGAAGAGGACTTTGTGAAAAGTCATTAAATAGTATACTTGAACAAGGTGCTGTAGGAGAAGCTTTTGGCCATTACTTCAATAAAGATGGAGAAGTAATATTTTCTACGCCTACTATAGGGTTTAATACCGAAGATATTTGGAAAATAAGTACCCTTATAGCAGTGGCAGGAAAGAAAAGCAAAGCGGAAGCTATAATTTCTACATTGATTAACAAGAAAAATTCTGTTTTAATAACAGATGAAGGTACAGCAAAAGAAATTTTGAATATTCTTAATGAAGAATAAGTATACTAAGTTTGATGTTAAAAATTATATAGCAAAGCTATGTAATTTACATAAATTATATAAGATTTTTTAGGAGGTATTCCAATGGTAAAGGTAGCAATTAACGGATTCGGAAGAATCGGTAGATTAGCATTAAGATTAATGATTGAAAATCCAGAATTTGATGTAGTGGCAATTAATGACTTAACTGACGCTAAGACATTAGCTCACTTATTCAAATATGATTCATCTCAAGGAAGATTCAATGGTGAAATAGAAGTTAAAGAAGGTGCTTTCGTTGTTAACGGACATGAAATCAAAGTTACAGCTGAAAGAAACCCAGCAGACTTACCATGGAAAGAATTAGGAGTAGACGTAGTACTAGAATGTACTGGTTTCTTCACTTCACAAGAAAAAGCAGGATTACACTTAGAAGCAGGTGCTAAGAAAGTTGTTATTTCAGCTCCAGCTACTGGTGACTTAAAGACTGTTGTATTCAACACTAACAATGATATCTTAGATGGTACTGAAACAGTTATTTCAGGTGCTTCATGTACTACTAACTGCTTAGCTCCAATGGCTAAAGTATTAAACGATAAGTTCGGAATCGAAAAAGGATTCATGACTACTATCCACGCTTACACTAACGACCAAAACACTTTAGACGGCCCTCACGCTAAAGGTGATTTAAGAAGAGCTAGAGCTGCTGCAGCTTCTATCGTTCCTAACTCAACTGGTGCTGCTAAAGCAATCGGATTAGTTATCCCTGAATTAAAAGGTAAGTTAGATGGAGGAGCTCAAAGAGTTCCAGTTATCACTGGTTCATTAACTGAATTAGTATGTAACTTAGAAAAGAAAGTAACTGTTGAAGAAATCAACGCTGCTATGAAAGCTGCTACAAACGAATCTTTCGGATACACTGAAGAACCATTAGTTTCTTCTGACATCATAGGAATCACTTACGGTTCATTATTTGATGCTACTCAAACTAAGGTTATGGAAGTTAACGGACAACAATTAGTTAAAGTTGCAGCTTGGTACGACAATGAAATGTCATACACTAACCAATTAATCAGAACATTAAAGTATTTCGTTACTAGATAGTATTTAAATACTTTAGTATAAGTTTATAAGGTCTGGTTTTGTAGTTACGGCTATAAGCCAGGCCTTTTTTAAAAAATTTAGAATCTGTTAGGCTATTTTTAGTCTTATTTGAAATAAAAATATTTTGAAGAGGTGCTTTTATTATGATGAAGTTCAATAAAAAGAGCGTTGAAGATATCAAAGATCAAGTTGCTGGTAAAAGAGTATTAGTAAGATGCGACTTCAATGTACCATTAAAAGATGGTGTTATCACTGATGAAAATAGATTAGTTGGAGCTATGCCAACTATAAAAACTTTAATAGAAAACGGAGCTAAAGTAATTCTTTGCTCACACCTTGGAAAAGCTAAAGGACCAGATGCTACTAAATCTTTAGCACCAGTTGCTAAAAGATTATCAGAAATGCTTGGAAAAGAAGTTGTTTTCGCTGCTGATGATGTAGTAGTTGGAGAAAATGCTAAAAAAGCTGTTGCTGAAATGAAAGACGGAGATGTTGTTTTATTAGAAAACACAAGATTCAGACCAGAAGAAGGAAAATGTGAAGATTCATTCTCAAAAGAATTAGCTTCTTTAGCTGATATCTATGTTAACGATGCTTTCGGTACTGCTCACAGAGCTCACTGCTCAACTGTAGGAGTAACTAAATTCGTAGACACTGCTGTTTGTGGATACTTAATTCAAAAAGAATTAAAATTCTTAGGTGAAGCTGTAGAAAACCCAGTTAGACCTTTTGTTGCTATCTTAGGTGGAGCTAAAGTTTCAGATAAGATTGCTGTTATCAACAATCTTTTAGATAAAGTTGATACAATCATCATCGGTGGTGGTATGGCTTATACTTTCTTAAAAGCTCAAGGTTACACAATCGGTTCTTCATTATGTGAAGAAGACAGAATGGATTATGCTTTAGACATGGTTAAGAAAGCAGAAGAAAAAGGAGTTAAATTCTTATTACCAGTAGATCACGTTTGTGGTAAAGAATTCAACGAAAATACTGAAGTATTAACTACTGAAGATCAAAACATTCCAGAAGGATGGATGGGATTAGATATCGGACCTAAGTCTGGTAAATTATTTGCTGATGCAGTTAAAAATGCTAAGACTGTTATCTGGAATGGACCAATGGGAGTTTCTGAATGGAAGAACTTCGCAGGTGGTACTATAGCTGTTGCAGAATCAATGGCACAAAGTGATGCTACTACTATAATCGGTGGTGGAGACTCAGCTGCTGCTGTTAACAACTTAGGATTCGGAGACAAGATGAGCCACATTTCAACTGGTGGTGGAGCATCATTAGAATTCTTAGAAGGTAAAGAATTACCAGGAATCGTTGCATTAAACGATAAATAGTAATTAAATTTTTTTAAGGAGGAGTTTTCCTCCTTGAAAATAAAATAAAAGATTTTAAGGAAGTGTTTTTAATGAGAAAGCCAATAATCGCTGGAAACTGGAAAATGCACATGACTGTAGATGAAACAGTTAAATATATAAATGAATTCAAGCCATTAGTAGAAGGAGCAAATTGTGATGTAGTACTTTGTGTACCATTTACATCATTAGATGCTGCTGTTAAAGCTGCTAAAGGAAGCAATGTTAAAATCGGTGCTGAAAACATGCACTTTGAAGAAAAAGGTGCTTTCACTGGAGAAATAGCTCCAACAATGTTAACTGCTCTTGGAGTAGAATATGTTGTTATTGGACACAGCGAAAGAAGACAATACTTCAATGAAACTGATGAAGCTTGTAACAAAAAAGTTAAAAAAGCTTTAGAACACAACTTAGTACCAATCCTTTGCTGTGGTGAATCTTTAGAACAAAGAGAATCAGGTGTTACTGATGAAGTAAACAGCAAGCAAGTTAAAGCTGCTTTTGAAGGTGTTTCAGCTGAAGATGCAGTTAAAGTTGTAGTTGCTTACGAACCAATCTGGGCTATCGGAACTGGTAAAACAGCTACTGATGATCAAGCAAACGAAACAATCATGGCTATAAGAGCTACTTTAGCTGATGTATATGGAAAAGAAGTTGCTGATAAAATCAGAATCCAATACGGTGGATCAGTTAAGCCTGCTACAATCAAAGCACAAATGGCTAAGAGTGATATCGATGGTGCATTAGTTGGTGGAGCTTCATTAGTTCCTGCTGATTTTTCACAAATCGTTAACTTTGATAAATAGTATTTTTAGTTAGCAATAAAAGTTAGTAGTTGCCACTTTGGCTAACTGCTAACTAAAGCTAACAACTTATTAGTAAATAAAAATGGATAATTAAACCTTAATTATCGATTCTTATTTATTAAAAGAAATGAGAGTACTAGATAGTTTCATTTCTAAAAATTATTATTTTTAGGGAGGCATAATTATGGCAAAGAAACCTACTTTACTTGCTATTTTAGATGGATTTGGATTGACTAATCATGTGGAAGGAAATGCTGTAGCAGCAGCTAATACTCCAAATATTGATAAATACGTAGAAATGTACCCACATACAAAGATAGGGGCATCAGGGATGGCAGTTGGTCTTCCAGATGGACAAATGGGGAACTCAGAAGTTGGACATTTAAATATAGGTGCAGGAAGAATAGTATATCAATCATTAACAAAGATTACAAAATCAATTAATGATGGTGATTTCTTCACAAATCCTGCTTTAGTTAAAGCAGTTAATAATGTAAAAAATAATGGTGGAGCATTACACTTAATGGGACTTTTATCACCAGGTGGTGTTCACTCTCATATTGATCACCTTAAGGGATTAATAGATCTTGCAAAGAAAAACGACATAAAAGAAGTATATGTTCATGGTTTCCTAGATGGTAGAGACGTTGCTCCAGCATCTGCTTTAGAATATATTGCAGAAATAGAAAATTACATGAATGAAGTAGGTGTTGGTAAGATAGCTACTTTATCAGGAAGATACTATGCAATGGATAGAGATAACAGATGGGAAAGAGTTGAATTAGCATACAATGCTATGGTTCTAGGAGAAGGAGAAACAGCTGAAACTGCTGTATCTGCAGTAGAAAAATCTTACCATGATAACAAGACTGATGAATTCGTATTACCAACAGTAATAGATAAAAATGGAACTATTAAGAATGGTGATTCTGTTATATTCTTCAACTTTAGACCAGATAGAGCAAGAGAAATAACTAGAGCTATCAATGACAAAGAATTTAATGGATTTAAGAGAAATACTTTAAACTTAGTATTTGTAACAATGACAGAATATGATTCAACTTTAGAAGGTGTAGAAGTTGCTTTTGGACCAGAAGTATTAAAAAATACATTAGGAGAATTCTTAGCTAACAAAGGATTACATCAATTAAGAATTGCAGAAACTGAAAAGTATGCACACGTTACATTCTTCTTTAATGGTGGAGTTGAAGAACCAAACGTTAATGAAGATAGACAAATTGTTGCTTCTCCAAAGGTTGCTACTTATGATCTTAAACCAGAAATGAGTGCTTATGAATTAACAGAAACTTTAATTGGTAAAATTAATGAAGATAAGTATGATGTTATAATTCTTAACTATGCTAACCCTGATATGGTTGGTCACACAGGAGTATTTGAAGCAGCTAAAAAGGCTGTTGAAGCAGTTGATGAATGTTTAGGTAAAGTTGTAGATGCAGTACTTGCAAAAGACGGTAGAGTGTTTGTTACAGCTGACCACGGTAATGCTGAACAAATGATTGATTACTCAACTGGTAAAGCAATGACAGCTCATACTACAGGACCAGTACCATTTATATATATTGCTAAAGATGCTAAACCATTAAGAGAAGGTGGAAAGTTAGCTGATATAGCTCCAACAATGATAGAAGCAATGGGACTTGAAAAACCAGAAGAAATGACTGGAGAAAGTTTAATAGCTAAATAGATAATTGATGAATAAAGCTAAAAAAAGCTGCTACACGAAGAGTGTAGCAGCTTTTTACACTTTATG
Organism: Clostridium bornimense; assembly: GCF_018917145.1. Classification (GTDB taxonomy): domain Bacteria; phylum Bacillota; class Clostridia; order Clostridiales; family Clostridiaceae; genus Clostridium_AN; species Clostridium_AN bornimense_A. The sequence continues at coordinate 22,134 of NZ_JAHLOD010000014.1, read as the reverse complement.
AGTTCACAAGTATGAGGTCGCAAGGCACAGATATGGATGAAATTCCTGCGGGATTTCTGAAGTTTTGAGTGTTAAGTTGAATGTTATAAGTCATACTAGGTATCTTGCTTAGATTATAGTTGATGTAAAAGTCGTTACAGAAAGCTCATGAAAGTTGAAGTTTCATGAAGCCTAGGTTACTAGTTATAACATAACTTCTGTATATATAGTGAATATGAAAATACTTTTACTTATACTTGGAGTAATACTATAATTTATTAAGTATGTAACAGAAATTATAAAGAAATAATATAATATATTAAAAATATAATGGGATGGTATTATGAAGGGTGGATTTTGCTATTGTCCAGATTTTGATGATGAAATGGAAGAAATGTTTAAGGAGGCAGAGTTCCTTGGAGAAGGCAATAATGGCATAGTTTATGAAATTCCAGGTAATAAGGTACTTAAAATTTTTAAAGAAAATAAAGTTTGTGAAGATGAAAAATCGATTTTACTTAAAACACAGAAATCAAAAAATTTTCCTAAAGTATATAAGTGTGGTAAGTACTATATTCTTAGGGAAAAGATAGAGGGTATAAGATTAGATGATTATATAGAAAGACATGGAATGACTTTTCAATTAGCTAAAACTTTATATAGATTGTTTAAGGAATTTAGAAAACTTAAGTTTACTAAACAAGATATACGATGTAAGGATTTATATTTAATAAATGACACTCATATAAGAGTAATAGATCCAAAGAAATCTTATACAAGAAAAGTTGATTATCCGAGACATCTTATGAAAGGATTGAGGAGAAAAGGTGTCTTAGATGAATTTTTAGGCTATATAGAAGTTATAGATAGAAAAAGAAGTAGAGAGTGGAGAAAAAAGATTAATATATACTTTGAAGAAATAGATGGTAAATAATTATGGTGAAAATATAAAAAAAAGAGGTATCATATTAGCAAATGAAAATATGCTAGTGATACCTCTTTTTTATCAAAGAAAAACTATATTCTAAGAATTTTTTGATATAAATTTAGATATTCTATTAACATAATGCTTAGGACCTATTGCATTAGATTTAAGTTTAAATGTTCTTTTTCCAACTATAAGTTTAAAATTTGCAGGGTTATTAGAAACCACTTCGATTTTGAAATCTGATGTAGTAGTTGAATGTTTTTTAGAGAAGCTATTTGATAAAGTAACCTCTCCTTTTGTCAAATCAAAAAGAAATAATGTTTTTAGAAAATATGTAGTATAAACTATAAAGGCAACAAATACACCCAAAGCTAAAATTATTGGTATAATTGGTGACATTTTATTAAATAAAAGTAATGGTATAACAGCAATTACTGGAGCAAAATTTAGTATTGCTGGAGTTGGATTGGAAAATATAAGATGATTATTGCCTGGGGTATTATTAACGGAATCAATAAATTCATCTAGAGCAGGCTTGTACTTGTCTTTTATATCACCAATAAAGTATTCAAATATATTTCCATTATAATATATTGTTAATTTTGAAGAGTTACTAATATACATGCATTGTATATTTTTAATCTCGAAAATATTAAATTTCTTTAATCCTCTAACTTTAAACTTAGTATCATTTATCTCTATTATAGGTATGTTTTTTCTTGAAAAAAGTTCTTTATTCATAATATCCTCCAAAAAGTTTTCTATAATAAAATATTAACATAAATTCATTTAATATGTAAACGACTTTAGTAGGCTAAAACTACGTTAATATATTAATAAATGATTAATATTAATAATAATATAAATAATATTATTAGTTATTGGGAATATTAATAATTGTTAATAGCAAGTCAATAAAATTAATATTTAATATTTTATTGTAATAAAGGGAGGAAAGATAATGAAACAGTACATAGAAATTGTAGATGTATATGCAAGACAAATTTTAGATTCAAGAAGTTTTCCAACTGTAGAAGTAGAAGTTATGTTGGAAGATGGATTTGTTGGAACAGCTGCAGTACCTTCAGGAGCTTCTACTGGAATATTCGAGGCAGTAGAACTTAGAGATGACGATGCCTCTAAGTATAATGGAAAAGGGGTACTTAAAGCAGTTGATAATGTAAATAATATAATTGCTGAAGAACTTATTGGAATGAATGCGTTAGATCAAGTATTGATAGATGAAACTTTAATAGGACTTGATGGAACTGAGAACAAAGGTAAATTAGGAGCTAATGCTACCCTTGGGGTATCTCTAGCAGTTGCAAAAGCTGCAGCAAATGCTTTAGGATTGTCATTATATCAATATATTGGTGGGGTAAATGCAAAAGTATTACCAGTTCCTATGATGAATATAATAAATGGTGGTAAACATGCTGATAATAACGTAGATTTACAAGAATTTATGATTATGCCAGTGGGAGCACCAAATTTTAGTGAAGCATTAAGAATGTCTTCAGAAGTATATCATATGTTAAAAAAGACTTTAAAGGCAAAAGGATATGATACAGGAGTTGGAGATGAAGGTGGATTTGCACCAAATCTTAATAGTAATGAAGAAGCAATAGTAGTTATTGTTGAAGCAATAGAAAAAGCAGGATATAAACCAGGTAGTGATTTCTATATAGCTCTTGATCCTGCATCTTCTGAAATTTACGAAGATGGAAAGTATAATTTGGCTGGGGAAGGTAGAGTATTGTCTCCAGAAGAAATGGCTGATTATTATGCACAATTAGTAGAGAAGTATCCTATTATTTCAATAGAAGATGGAATGGCGGAAGAAGATTGGGATGGATGGAAGATACTAACTGATAAGATTGGTAACAAAATTCAATTAGTTGGTGATGATCTATTTGTTACAAATGAAAAGAGATTAGCTATGGGTATTGAAAAGAAAGTAGCTAATTCTATCTTAATAAAGTTAAATCAAATAGGTACATTAACAGAAACTTTAAATGCAATAGAAAAAGCTAATAGAGCAGGATATACAGCTGTAGTTTCACATAGAAGTGGTGAAACCGAAGATACAACAATAGCAGATTTAGTTGTAGCATTAAATGCAGGTCAAATAAAAACTGGTGCTCCAGCTAGAAGTGAAAGAGTTGCTAAATACAATCAATTATTAAGAATTGAAGATGAACTTGGAGAAGTTGCAGAATATAGAGGAATAAAAGCATTTTTCAATTTAAATAAATAAGAAATATCCCCAATCTACTTTTAAAAATAGGTTGGGGATATTTAGGTACTATAGATAAAGGGGAAGTACAAATATGAGAGTTATTATACTATCTGCTTCTATAGGTGGTGGACATATGAGTGCATCAAATGCATTAAAGTCATATATTTTAGGTAATTCTGAAGAAATAGAAGTTGAGGTAATAGATACTTTAAAGTATATTAATCCGTTACTTAATGGAATTATTGTTAATGGATATATGTTTTTAATAAAGAAAATATCATGGTTTTATGAAAAGCTATATTATATTACTGATAAAGAAAATGCAGTTTCTTTATTTCTTGAGATGATTGAAAAGCTCTTTAGTAATAAACTTTTAAGATTACTTAAAAGTAAAGAAATAGACTTAATTATAACAACACATCCTTTTGCAGAAGGGATGGTTTCAGTGTTAAAGGAAAGAGATAAAATAAAAGCGAAACATATATGTATAATGACAGATTATTCACCACATAATTCATGGATAAATAGTAATGTAGATCATTATATTGTATCTAATGAAAAAATGAAAATTGATATGATTTCAAGGGGAATTGAAGATAAAAAAGTTCATGTATATGGAATTCCTATAGATAATAAGTTTTTAAAAAAAGTAGATAAGAAAAATATATTAAATTCCGAAGGGTTAGATCTAGATATTACAACTATTTTATTAATGGGAGGAAGTTTTGGAGTAAAAAATATAGTTGATATATATAGAGAAATTTCAACTATAGATTTAGAGTTTCAAGTTATTGTAATAGTTGGAAATAATAGAAGTGTATACAAAATTATGCAGAAAGAGATAACAGATAGTAAAAAGAAAACTAAGCTTATAGGATTTACTAATGAAGTAGAAAAGTATATGAAGATATCAGATGTACTTATAACAAAACCAGGGGGATTAACGGTGACAGAGGCTTTAGTTTCTAATATACCAATGATTATATTTGACGCGATACCTGGTCAAGAAGAGGGAAATGCAAGATTCTTAATAGAAAATGATGTGGCTGTGAGTATTGGAAAAGGTATAAGTTGCAGCAAAATCATTGAAAAATTATTAAAGAATAAAAAGAGAATTTCAGCAATGAAAGAGAAGTGTAAAAATATTAGTAAACCATATGTTAATAAAAGCATTTTAAAGTTAATACATAATGAAACATAAAAAAAGAAACTGAGATACAAGAGATTCTGTGCCTCAGTTTCTTTGTTTTATCTTTTTTCAAAAAATACTTTTAATTGTTGTAATGCGAATATAACAGCACCACCGATTATAAAGTATATTATACTAAAAGTTTTAAATGTCATTGGATCTTTTGGTGTTTCTAGAGTTGTAGGACCCATAAAAACAGCATATAGAGAACCAATCATAAGACCTAAAATTAAATAAATAACTTGAGATCTATAGTTTTCTAATAGATATTTCAATAAACGTATAACAGAAACAATACCGAAAATCACTCCAAAACCAAAGATAAATAGTATTGGTAGATATGATAAGTTAAGTTTAAGAGTTTCTTTTATAGCATTTACGATTGGTACATAAAGACCAAATATAAGTAAAAGAGTTGAACCTGATATTCCAGGTAAAACCATTGCAGAAATTGCAATCATACCTACAAAGAACACATAAAGTCCAAGTCCAATAGAAATACTATCAAGAGATAAATTAAAGCCGTTTCCTCCAGCAGGGTTAAAATATGTAATTGCAGCAACTATTACTATACCAATAATAGTGAAAATTATATTTGTATATTTTCCTTTGATAGATTCTTTTTCTTCTTTTATAACTATAGGAATAGCTAAGACTATAAATCCTATAAATACTGAACTTATTTTATATATCTCTTTTTCAAAAATTGATGATAATATTATCATAGATAATAAGAATCCTGTGACCCACCCAATACCAAGTTTTAAAAGAAAGATTATAGAAGTTTTCTTTTCTTCTTTAGAACTTTTTCTTGATACTAATGCATTAAGCGAGTTTATAAAATTATCATAAAATCCTAATAAAAATGCTATAGTACCACCAGATACTCCTGGAACACTATCAGCTAGCGCCATGAAAAACCCACGAATAAAATTGATTATAAACATATAAGCACTCCTTCAAAGTTTAATGGAATACGTTTATCATTCCATTTATAATATTCTTAAGAATTATATACTATTTTGAATATTATAACAATACATTAATATATATTGATAATAAAGTTTATCGAAAAATTGTTAAAATTATCAACTTAAATACTAGATTAAATGGACTATACTATAAACTTATGATAAAATATATTTGTTATAGTATGTACGAAAGGAGTTGTGTTTAGTGAAGTGGGTTTTAATATCAGCTTTAGTTATATTATCTATAGTTATGATAGTACTTGTACTTATGCAACCAGGTAAAACAGATGGATTAAAATCATTAACAGGTGGTCAAGATACATTCTTTACAAAACATAAAACTAAGACAAAAGAATTAATGTTGGAAAGAGCAACATTAGTTGTAGCATTATTACTTGGAATCGTTATTTTAATGATGCAAGGTCCACAATAATTGTATAAGTTACTGATGAAGAAGCTATCTTTAGTAATGGATGGCTTCTTATTTTGTATATGAAGTTAGTTATTTACCAATAATATTTATGGAGGTGATTAATTTGAATATAAGAGAGATATTATTAGGGTTTATGAATGAAAAAGCTTATAAACCTATGAGTATAAAAGAATTATCTAAGATATTTAATATTAATAAAAAAGAGTCAAAGGATTTTGAAAAAGTTTTGTTAACCATGGAGAAAGATGGACAAATCGTAAGAAACAGAGCAGGATATTATGGTGTACCAGAGAGAATGGGACTAATAGTAGGAAAATTACAAGGTCATGCTAGAGGTTTTGGATTTGTTATTCCTGAGGCAGAAGGAATGGTTGATATTTTTATCCCAGGTTCAGCAATGAATGGAGCTGTACATGGAGATAAAGTTTTAGCTAAGATTGTGACAAGTGAAAAAGAAGGCAAAAAGTGTGAAGGAGAGATTTCAAGAATACTTGAAAGGGCTCAAAAAGAAGTGATTGGTATATATGAAGATTCAAGAAATTTTGGTTTTGTAATTCCTGAAGATAAAAGAATTAGTAAAGATATATTTATACCGAAATCGAAAAGAAACGGAGCAAAATCTGGGGAAGTTGTTATTGTTGAGGTTACTGAATGGCCAGAATCAAGAAGAAATCCAGAAGGAAAAATCATTTCAGTTCTTGGAAACAAGGGTGATAAGGGAATTGATATATTAACAATCATAAAGAAATTTAAGTTACCAGAAAAGTTTCCAAGAGAAGTTGAAGATTTTGTTAATAAGTATGATGATGTTATTGATGAAAGAGAAGCAGATAGAAGAGTAGACCTTAGAGATATAAAGATGGTAACAATTGATGGAGAAGATGCAAAAGATTTAGATGATGCTGTATCTATTAGCAAACTTGAAAATGGTAACTACTATTTAGGAGTACATATAGCAGATGTATCACATTACGTTAAAGAACGTTCTCCATTAGATGAAGAGGCGCTATCAAGAGCAACATCAGTATATTTAATTGATAGAGTTATTCCTATGTTACCGAAAAAATTATCAAATGGATTGTGTTCACTAAATCCAAAGGTAGATAGATTGGCACTTAGTTGCTTTATGGAGATAGACAAGAAGGGAAAAGTGTTAAATCATAAGATCGAAGAATCTGTTATAAGAACAAATGAAAGAATGACATATACTGATGTTACAAAAATACTAAGAGATAAGGATGAAGAACTTATAGAAAAGTATAAAGACTTATACGAAGATTTTCTTCTTATGGGTGAATTATATGAAATCCTTAATAAAAAGAGATTAGCACGTGGTGCCATAGATTTTGATTTTGAGGAATGTAAGATAATATTAGATAATAAAGGTAAACCAGTAGATATAATACCATATGAAAGAGCTATTGCAAATAGAATAATTGAAGAATTTATGTTAGTTTGTAATGAAACAGTAGCTGAACATATGTATTGGGCAAATACTCCTTTTGTATATAGAGTTCATGAAGATCCAGATACAGAAAAATTAGAACATTTTAATGAGTTTATTTATAATTTAGGATATACAATGAAGAAAACACAAGATGTGCATCCTAAAAATCTTCAAGATATAGTAAATAAGGTAAGAGGAAAGAAAGAAGAGACTGTAGTAAACACATTATTATTAAGAAGTATGAAACAAGCAAGATATTCTCCAGAATGTATTGGACATTTTGGACTTGCAGCAAAATATTATTGTCATTTTACTTCACCTATAAGAAGATATCCAGATTTAATAATACATAGAATAATTAAGAAACATTTAAAAGGAAAGTTAGATGAAAAGACTACAAGAAGATTTATAGGAGCAGTAGATTATGCTTCAATACAATCATCTGAAAGAGAAAGGGTAGCACAAGAAGCAGAAAGGGAAGTAGATGACTTAAAGAAAGCAGAGTATATGTCAAAGAGAATAGGCGAAGTATATTCTGGTATTATCTCATCAGTTACTAACTTTGGGATGTTTGTAGAATTGCCTAATACAGTAGAAGGCTTAGTACACATAAGTGAATTAGAAGATGATTTTTATCATTATGATGATAGACATATGGCCTTAATTGGAGAAAGAACAAAAAATGTATACAAATTAGGTGATGAAGTAAAAGTAATAGTAGATAGAGTTGATATTGATGCTCATGAAATTTATTTTAAACTTTATAGTGAAGAAGAAGAAACTGAAGAATAGAGAATCAGTGCACAGTGCACAATTCCCATGAGGATATTTACTACGGTCCTTAGGACGGCTAATTAGGATTAGATTGAACAATAAAAATTTATATTTTCATTAACTGTGCACTGAAAAAGGTATGGTGATTAAGACAGTTCTTTTATAATGTGGTAAAATATATATAATGATTATTTGAGAAGATAAAGTTTATATAAAGAAATTCTAGAGGTGGAGAAGATGGCAAAGAAGAAGGATAGTAATACATTAGTTGATAATAGAAAAGCATTCCATGACTATTTTATAGAAGAATCATATGAGGCTGGAATTGAACTTATAGGAACTGAAGTTAAGTCAATAAGAGCTGGTAAGGCAAATTTAAAAGATTCTTATGCGGAAGTAAGAAATGGTGAAATTTGGGTTAGAAATATGCATGTATCACCTTATGAACAAGGAAATATATTTAATAAGGATCCTATGAGAGACAGAAGATTATTATTACACAAGTTCCAAATAGCAAATCTAGCAAAGTATGTTACTCAAAGTGGGTATACTATGGTACCTCTTTCATTATATTTAAAAAATGGTAGAGTTAAGGTTAATATTGCAGTAGTACGTGGAAAGAAAAATTATGATAAGAGAGATGCTTTAAGAGAAAAGGATGCAAAGAGAACTATAGAAAGAGAATTAAAAGATAGATATAGATAAGTAAAGTGATCTAGTAAGAGAGGTGTCGCATTAACAAATGAAAATCTGTTAGCGATACCTCCTTTTATTATGGCACAAGGTAAGGCAGTTCACAGTGTACAGTTTCGGTTAATTTTCCTCGATGGGGAAACTATCTTGTTTTATGCACACTTATTTTGGTGGGAAAGCATTTTTTATTAATATAAGTTTTGTAAAAGTTGGGGATAATATATTGAAGATAGGTACTGGAAAAGATTATAATTAAATAAAAGAGTAATTGACTGAATGGAGGAGCAAAGAATGTTAGATAAAAAAGTTGAAGAATTACGTGATGAATTTTTTAGTTCATTAGTTGAAATACTAAAAATAAAGTCTGTTGAAGGTAAAAGCTTACCAGGTATGCCTTTTGGTGAAGGACCAAATGAAGCGTTAGAAAAAGCGTTAGAAATATGTGATGATTTAGGATTTAATACAGTAAATTTAGATGGGTATGTTGGATATGCTGAATATGGAACAGGGGAAGATTATGTAGCTGTTCTAGGACATTTAGATGTGGTACCAGAAGGGGATGGATGGATGTATTCACCATATGGAGCAGAGATTCATGATGGAAAGCTTTATGCAAGAGGGGTTATGGATGATAAGGGACCTATTTTTGCAGCATTATATGGATTAAAGGCAATTAAGGAATTGCAATTACCTTTATCTAAAAGAGTTAGAATAATCTTTGGAACAAATGAAGAAAGTGGTTCACATGATATGCCTTATTATGTTGAAAGAGAAAAAGCACCAGTAGCAGGTTTTACTCCAGATGGGATGTTTCCTATAATAAATGGAGAAAAAGGTCTTACTATGTTTAAATTAGTTAAGAATTTTTCTAAAGGTGAAGAAGGGGTAAATAATATAGAGTATATAGCTGGAGGTAGAAAGGCTAATATGGTGCCTGATTATTGTGAAGCTAAAGTTACTGGAGAAAACCTAAGCGAAGTTCAGTTTGCATTAGAAGAATATGCAGAAAGAACAGGATTAAAGTTAGAAGGTATTTTAGAAAAAGATGCTCTTATAGTAAAATCTTTTGGAAAGAGTGCTCATGGTAGTACACCAGAGAAAGGTATAAATGCTGTTTCTGGAATAATGGCTTTCTTAGGGCAATTAGATTTACCAAAAGGTGATATTAGAGAATTTATAGAGTTTTATAATAAATATATAAATTTTGAAGTACATGGAGAATCTATGAATTGTGATTTATATGATGATATATCAGGACATCTATCTTTTAATGTAGGTGCAGTTGATATTAATAAAGAAAAAGGAAGTATATTACTAAATTTAAGATATCCTGTTACTAGAACTTTTGAAGAAATGATTACTCCTATTGAGGAGATAATAAAGAAGTATGGTATATCAATAGAAGATATGGACCATGAGAAACCACTATATTTTAGTCCTGATAGTGCTTTAATTAAGACATTACAAAAAGTATATACAGAATATACTGGAGAAGAAGCAACACTTTTAAGTATAGGTGGAGGAACTTATGCAAAGACTATGGATAATATAGTAGCATTCGGACCAATATTCCCAGGAAAACCAGATTTAGATCATCAACCTAATGAGTGTATGGAAATAGAAGATCTTATGATGTGCTCAAAAATATATGCAAAAGCAATTTATGAATTAGCAAAATAATATTGTAAGAATTCTACAATTAAAGATATTGTCAAGGAGGAGATATAAATGAAAAAACTAAGAGTTATAGCTTTGCTTGGAGCAGTAGCAATAACTGCTGCAAGTGTGCTAATTAAAGATAAGGAAAATAGAAGTAAAGAAGAATATGGGAAAGTGAAAGAAATTCCAGGAGAACCAGCTAAATAGCTGGTTTTTTTATTAAACATAACTAAGGTATTTTGTCAATCATAATGCGTAAAATGCAAAAAAACATTCATAAACGATATAAAATACAAAGATAAATTCTTTGTGACTTAAAAAAGGTAGGATAAGTAATATATGTGGAAAAAATATTTAGATAATGCGATAATTTAAATATATTATCAAAGAGAATTTTAATTTACTTAAAAACATCACTGCTAAAAAATACGGAATCAAATGATTTTAGCTTTAGAATTTATAGAATACCCATTTAATTTGGAAATAGGAGAAATACATATGGATAATTTAAATATTTTAGATAAAAGTATTAATATGAATGATGAAATGATTGAAAAAGAAATATATATAGATCGTGATTGGATTGATATAGATAAAAACGTAGGTATGATATCAGATGTAATAATTCATATGAATGAATATAGTATTTCTAAATTAATAGATATTGAAGAAAATTTTCAGGTATTAATAAGAAATAAAGATTATGAAATCATAGATAATTCAATAATCTTATATAAAGAGTTTATATCACTATTAAATGAAGGGAAAAATATAGTTACTTTTTTATTTGAAAATAATGAAGAAAGACAACTTTGTATAAATATTATTGAGGATAAAGATATTAACTTGGATTTAATAATTGGAAAAGCTAATGGAGAGAGAGGGGATAGAATTGTAGTTCCTATAATTGTAAGAGGAATAACCCAAAATGGACTAAATGCTTTTAACTTTTCACTTTTATTTGATAATAGTAGATTTTGCAATATAAAAATATTTGCAGGTGGTATATGTGTTAATCCAGATGTGACTCTTTTTACTGATATAAATGAAGAAAGTGGGATAATATCAATAATGTATTGCGATTCTGTAGGAGATGGAAGTGAAGCAATATATCAAGATGGAGTTTTTATAGAATTAGAAATGGATATAAGAGAAGAGGCACCATTTGGAGATAGTGAAATAAAAATGAACCAAATCGGTATATTCGCTGATATCAACGACTTTTTATATAATTTGAATTTTAAATCAGAATTAATCACAGTAGATGGAAGAAAAAATGCGGAAATTATTGAACCTACAATTAATTTTGACTTGAATGATTTTGTAGATGCTTATATTGATATAATATTTAATGAAAATATTTTAGATAAGATAGTGTTAGATAACATTATACTTAAAGAAAATGTTGATTATTTTGTAAATGATAATACTGTAGTTTTGAAAAAGAAGTTTTTAAAAACCTTAGGAGAAGGGAGAAAAGAATTCTTCTTTAAATTTGAAGAATGTGATGATGCTATACTAAATGTAGATATTTTCAAAGGAAATCCTAAAATAAAAGTTGAAATTGATGATGCTTCTGTATCAAGAGGTGTATCAGCAGTATCAACTATAAATATAGAAGGTATAACTGATAAAAAGTTAAGTGCTTTTAATTTTGCCTTAAGTTATGATAATAGAAAAATAGGAAATATATCAGTTCAACCAAAAGATATATGTGTAAATCCAGAAGTTACATTATTTACTGATGTAAATGAAGAAACTGGGATAATATCAATAATGTATTGCGACTCTAAAGGTGATGGAAGTGAATCTATTTATACTGATGGAGAGTTTGTGGATATTAAATTTGATGTAAAAGATGGCACAGATAATGACATAAAAGGTTTTGTAATAAGTGACTCTGGTGTTTTTGTAAATTCTGAAGATGAATTATATGACTTAAGATTTATTGGAGGAAGTATTAATATTAAAGATGAAGTTAAAGATCCAGAATTGATTACAGATTCAGTAGAAGTAGATATAGATGACATAAAAGATATAGAAGTACAATTAATGTTTAATGGTAATAATTTAAGATCAATAAGTGATGGTAATACTAAATTAGAAAATAATTATGATTATGTTATAAAGGATAAAGGTATTATCTTTTACAAAGAGTATTTGAGAACACTGTCAATAGGTACAACAGCTCTTATTTTTCAGTTTACTTCTGGACAAAATAAGATATTAATGATTAATATGAAAAAAGCTGTAGAAAATCTTCAACTATCAATTGGATCAGCAAAAGGAAAACATGGAGAGAGAATTAAATTACCAATTAGTCTTAATGGAATAACAGAAAATAAACTAGGAACAATTAATTTTTCTATTAAATATGATACAAGTAAATTTGAGAACATAGAAGTTATTCCTAGAGAACTATGTATTAATCCAGAATCAACTCTATTTTCAGATATAAATAGAGAAAATGGAATAATAGTTATTCGCTATTTTGATACTTCTGGAACAGGAATGGAAGCTATATCTCAAGATGGTGTATTTATTGATTTAGAGATGGATATTTGCAAAAATGCTGAAGTTGGATTTGAATCAATTAAATTAAGTAGGTTGGGTATTTTTGCTGATATGAATAATTCATTATATGAAATTAATGTAAAAGCAGGATTAATAAATATATTAGAAGGAGAAGTAGAAAATAAAGAAATTATTAATAAACAATTAGAAAATAAATTATTAGATTTAAATGTATGTTCTGTTTTAGGAAAACAAGGATCCAAGGTAATAGTACCTGTTATTTTCAAAGGTATAACTGATACAAAGTTAAGTAAGTTTAATTTTTCATTAAAATATGATAGCAGCAAATTTGAAGGTGTTAATGTAGTGTCACAAGGATCAGGTGTAGATACAGAAGGTTCATTTTTTTCAGGAGTAAATAGTGAAGCAGGTATTATTTCTATAATGTACAATGATACAACAGGAAGAGAATCAATTTCGGAAGATGGCATCTTCATGAATATAGAATTTGATATAAGAGAAAATGCTGAAGTTGGTGTAAGTAATATAAACTTAAATAATTTGGGAGCGTTTATTGATGCTGAAGGTACAGAATATGATGTTAATTTTATAGGTGGATCTATTTCTATATTAAAATCTCAAGAGAGGGAATCAAGTATAAGCACATCAGATAATAATTTTGATAAAGAAAAACCTGTTGATATTATTGTAGATATGAATTTAAATGGTAATAATTTAGAATCTATAATAAATAAAGATGAAGTTCTATTAGAAGGAAGAGATTACTTTGTTAAAGATAAAAAAGTGATAATTACTAAAGAATATTTAGATATATTACCACAAGGAAAAGAAATAATCACTTTCAAATTCAGTTCAGGAAAAGAACAAGATCTTATGATAAATATTAAACAAAGTGATGTTAAGATATTAAGTGCTGAAATAAATATAAATTCATCAGCATTTGATTTATCAAATCCAATAGAAATTCCTATTGAGGTATTTTTAAATGGAAATTGTTTTAAGGATATAAAGCATGGTGCATTGACTTTGACTGAAGGAAAAGATTATATTTTAGAAGGAAATGTAGTGATATTAACCAAGGAGTATTTGGAGTCTATGGATAAAGGAGTAAAATTATTAAATATAAACTTTACTTCTGGACAAAGTATACCTTTTACTATAAATGTCTTTAATAGTATGGAGGATAAAGGGGATTTTTCTATTAATATAGCTTCAGTAGAAGCAAAAGCTGGAGATATAATTACTATCCCTGTCTATGTAAGAGGAACTCCTAAGGAAGGGGTAGAAGCCTTTGACTTTAGGTTAAGCTACGAAGGAGAATTTTTAGAAGTTGTAGAAGTAAAATCTGGAGAGATTGTAGTTAATGCAGAGAAGAATTTGAAATATTATTCTAATACTAAGAGACATTTAATTTATGTAACTTATATTGATTATGATTGTATAGGAAATGATGCAATAAAATGTGATGGAGTTTTATTATATGTAACATTTAAAATAAAAGATGAAGCATCAAGAGGACCAGTTAAGATAGAACCTAATAATGATGATCCAGTATTTTCTGATTTTGATGGTAATAGTTACCGTTTTGATTTTAATGGAGGAATAATAACTATAATATAGAAAAGATATCACATAAAATTTGTATGTTGTTAATAGGTTATAAATAAAAAATGGATCTCACTTACGATATTTAATCGTTTATTAAGAGATCCATTTTTTTATAAATTTATTATGAGTTCTTGAGAGAATATGCAATCTTCAATTTTAGTGTTTAATATAACATTTTCATAATCTCTATTGATTATTTCTCTTACTGTTTTTAGTCCTATACCATGACCTTCACCTTTAGTAGAAAAATCTTTTTCGTAAATTTTATAAACAGGCGGTGTATCTGGTAAACAAGAATTTCTAACAATAAAAATAATACTATCATCGGTTTTTATACCGGCAAAATGAAGCGATTTCTTTTCGCATAAATCAGCAGCTTCTATTGCATTATCTAAAAGTATACCTATAATTCTACATATATCAATTGTATTCATAGGTATATTATCAATATCATCTATTAGTTCTATTCTAGTCTCGATATTATGAGATTGAGAAGTAATTAATTTTGATGATAGTAGTGCTTTTAATGGACTTGTTTTAATATGTTTTAATAAGGCTAAATTTTTATTTTTAGTAACATGCTTACCTGTCTCAGGAAGAAGATCTTTATTATAAAATTCTTTTAATCCTTTTAAGTCACCTTCATCAATATATCCACCTAGTGTAAGAAGAATATTGATATAATCATGTTTAAATTTTCTTAAGTCTGTAGATACATTCTCTAATAAGTCCGTATATTCTTTTAATTGTGAAAATTCTTTTTCTTTATATTCTTGTTCAAACATATTTTTAATAGCTTTTGTAACAGAATACAGCATAGTTAAACATACTGTAGATAAAAATATGATTAGAATCATATTAAGAAATATACTTTTTCTGTCCCAAACAAGATATCCTCCTAGATAGATATAAATCAAAAAAATACCAAGCATTGTAGTTAAAACAAATATTGATAGAAAACCTATTTGACCATATTTC
The DNA here is from genome assembly GCF_018917145.1 of Clostridium bornimense. Taxonomy (GTDB): domain Bacteria; phylum Bacillota; class Clostridia; order Clostridiales; family Clostridiaceae; genus Clostridium_AN; species Clostridium_AN bornimense_A. Next base: position 6,701 of record NZ_JAHLOD010000014.1, on the reverse strand, counting down.
TTAAAATTAATATATTTTTTACTTACCTTTAATGCTACTATTCTAAAAATAAAACTAATTATTGAAGTTGTAACCAATATTGCGATGCCGATTAATGAATATAACATATATTTATCGGATAATCCATCATATGGAATATTAAAACCAACAATAGTTATACCACCAACAATTCCATCACTAATCATAGTACTTATTAATATGAAGATAGATGTTATCAAAGCATAAGTAAAATTTCTATATACTATGAAAAGATAAATCAGTACACTAACAATTAAATAAGATGAACTCAGGTTACAAAAGAAAAATGAACCTGAGGTTGACTTAAACAGTACTGTCAATGATAGTATACAATAGTTGGCAAAGGTAAAAAGCACCAATGACCTTATATTTCTTTTGATAAAACATAAATTAGCAACAGGTAATACTATCATAAGAGAAAGTATTAAAGGATAAGTCATATTAAAAACTAAAGGATACATTTCTTTAACAATCCCTTCAAGTATCTAGAAGATACATAACATATCTCTCCATTTATCATATTAATAATTAGTTGGTCTTTATCAATTGATTTAATTTTTTTTGTATTTACAATATAAGATCTATGAGGCTTATAAAAATCTGGTGATAATTTTGTTTCTATATCTTTCAATGATCCATAAAATTCAGAATGACCACTTGTAGTATGAATACGTATTTTATGTTCTTTACTAGAAGTTTCAAAAAATAATATATCATCCATATCAAAGAATGTTACATTGTTACCAATATTTATAGGGATAGTATTGGTATTTTGAACTTTAATATTTTTTAAGTCATTGAAAGCTTCATTAATACAATCTACAATTCTATCTTTTATCATATTAGTATCAGCTTTAATTATAAAGTCCATAGCACGAACTTTATATTGAAAAGTTAATAGTGTAAGTTCAGCATGAGAAGTTAAGAATACAATGTAACCCATAGGATCAGTTTGTCTTAAAATTTTAGATAATTCTAATCCGTTTATATTACTTTGAAGATCTATATCTAAAAAATAGATAAAGTTTTGTGATTTAGAGTCTTGTACATATTGAATTACTTCGTTAGGATTACTAGTAGATAATGCAATTTTTATGTGAGCGCTTCTTACTTCATTTTCAATAATATTTTCTAAGTTTTTTCTTTGAGTAGTGTTATCTTCACAAATTATAATATCAAGCATAATGTCCCCCTAAAACAACATAGTTAATATAATAATTATACCATGAATGTTGAAAAATGTTTATAATTTAATTTTATTGTAATTATTATAAGGCTTTTTCAGTATTTTGTAGAAATTAGGTATTGTAAATTGATATTTATATATAACTAAATAGATTATTAGATTCAAATAGATAGATTTTTTCGCATTAATTACAATAACTAAGAAAAAATATTGTAACGTTTAACTTATTATTACATAGAATGATTTTATTACTATTTGTTAAGTTAATGATATTCGTATCCTTGTATATATATAGATTTAGAATATTAATATCTAAAATGAATCAATTAATTTTAGATAAGAACTAATTAATACAAATTGAAAAAAGTAATATATAATACGTAAACTTTTGTTAAAAAATAGAATATTAACATCACTTACAATTTAAAAATGTATAATAATGAAAAAATAAAAAGTATATTAAAATATATTTTTAATTTCTAAACAAATTAGCAGCAGTTTAAAATGCAATTAATTTAAAAAAAGCAATAAATATTATTTATGAAATTATATTTATTTTTCTGATATATTAATTTTAAGTATTATTTTAATTTTGCCTAAATAATGACTACAAAAATATAGTTTAAATATGTTGTATCAAATAAATTTAATATTACTATATAAATTATCGATTAAAAGAAAAAAATATAAAGGAAAAGATATGATTTTATATGAAATAGATAACAATAAGGATACTTTTTTATCTTATTTATTAGTATAGATTTTTTATATTTATCATAATATGTAGTGAAAAAGTTTAAATAGGAAAAAATATTGTTGACTAATATATATAAACTTATTATGATTAATCTTATATTAAATTGATAGGAAAACTATGAATAATATTTGAAGAGTGAGTGCTATTAGAAGAGTGAGTGCTATTATAGGAGGTAATAGTTATGAGAGTTATAATAATAGGAGGCATAGCAGCTGGAGCAAGTGCAGCAGCAAAATTAAAAAGAGTAAATAAAGATGCAGAAGTAGTTATTTATGAAAAGTCTAGTATAATTTCTTTTGGAGCTTGTGGACTTCCTTATTATGTTGGAGAATTTTTCAATGAAAGTAGTAATATGATAGCAAGAACACCAGAAGATTTTGAAAAAACCGATGTAAAGGTTAAAGTAAATCATGAAGTTATTGATATTGATTTTAATAACAAAACTGTTGTTGTAAAAGATGTTATAAATGGTAATGAATTTACTGATAAATATGATAAGGTAATGATTGCCACAGGAGCAAAGAATTTTATTCCACCAATAAAAAATATAGGTCTTAAAAATGTTTGTACTTTAAGATCGATGGAGGATGGAGAAAAATTAAAATCGCTATTAAAAGATGATAAAAATAAAAAGGTAGCTATAATTGGGGCTGGATTTATTGGACTTGAAGCAGTAGAAGCAGTAAAAAACTGTGGAAAAGACGTATCTTTATTTCAATTAGAAGATAGAATACTTAAAGAAGTTTTTGATAAAGAAATAACAGATATTTTGGAAGCTGAGTTAGTAAAACATAACGTGAATTTATATTTAAATGAAACAGTTTTAGAGGTAATAGGTAACGATAAAGTAGAAGGAATAAAAACTAATTTAAGAGAAATAGAGGCTGATATAGTTATTTTAGCAACTGGAGTAAAACCTAATACTGAAATATTTAAAGATAAAGGATTGAAAATGCTTGGTAATGGTGCAATTGTAGTAGATGAATATGGAGAAACATCTATAAAAGATGTTTATTCTGCTGGAGATTGTGCAAGTATAAATAGCTTTATTACAGGTGAAAATATTTATGTACCGTTAGCTACAGGCGCAAATAAACTTGGCAGAATAGTTGGTGAAAATCTTGCTGGTGGCGATGTGAAGTTTCAAGGTTCATTGGCTTCAAGTTGCATAAAAGTAATGGATATGGAAGCTGCTAGAACAGGATTGTCTGAAGAAGAGGCAAGAAGAAAGGCATTAGATTATAAAGTTAAATTTATAAAAGATAAGAATCAAACTAATTATTATCCAGGTCAAAGTGATATATATGTAAAAATTATTTATAATGCAACAAATAAAAAGATATTAGGTGGACAGATAGTAGGGTATAAAGATGCAGTCCAAAGGGTTAATGTATTGGCAGCATGTATTTTTGCTGGTATTACAACAGAGCAATTAGGAATGTTAGATTTATGTTATGCTCCGCCTTTTGCAAGAACATGGGATGTATTAAATGTCGCAGGTAATGTAAGTAAGTAATATAAACTAATGAAAGTAATTAATATAAACTAAGGAGGAAAAAATGAAGGATAGTTCATTTTTATCAGAATTTCTTTTGATAACAAATTTTAAAACAGTAGCATTTATAATTATTCTAATGGGTATATTTGTAGTAATGAAAAGTATGGAAAAGAAAAAGGTAAAATTCCCAATAAGAATGATTACAGCAACCATTGTAGGGTTAGTATTAGGTATAATAATACAGTGGGTTGCAGGTTTTCCAAAAGATCCAGGAAAGGTGACTTGGTTAAAAGAAGTTACTGAGTGGTATGGGTTATTTGGTTATGGATTTATGGATTTATTAAAGATGTTAGTAGTACCATTAGTATTTTTATCAATTATAAGAGTTATTATAAATATGAAAGGTGAAAATCTAGGAAAGCTTACATCTAGAAGTATTTTCATGTTATTATTAACTACAGCCATAGCAGCAACAATTGGTATTATTGTAGGAAGTGTAATGAAGCTTGGTGTAGGTGCTAGTATAGGTGATATAAGTAGTGATGTAGAAATTAGAGAAGTTACATCAGTAATAGATACTTTAAGAGGATTATTACCTTCTAATCCTATAAAAGCTATGGCTGATGGTAACATAGTAGCTGTAGTAATTTTTGCTGCATTTATAGGTACATCAATAAATATATTAAAGAAAAAATATAGTGATGTAATAGAACCTTTTGTAGGATGGATACAAGGTGCTTATAAGATAATAACAAGTGTAGCAATGACAGTTATCAAATTTATGCCATATGCAGTAGTAGCTCTTTTAGCTAATACTATAACAGCAAGAGGAATATCTGCCTTATACACAGTTTTAGATTTCATAATAGCATTGTATATATGTGTTGCTCTTATGTTAATAGTTCATCTTATAATAATAGCATTTTGTGGTATAAATCCTATTACATATATAAAGAATGTATCAGAAGCATTAATTTTAGCTTTTACATCAAGATCAAGTCTTGGAACATTACCGGTAACAATAGAATGTCTTACTAATAATGTTAAGGTAAATGAAGGTGTAGCTAGTTTTGTAGGAAGTCTTGGGTCTAATATGGGTATGAATGGTTGTGCAGGAATATATCCAGCATTAATGGCTATAACCATTGGAAATATGGCAGGAGTAGAGATGGATATAAGTTTCTATATAATGTTACTTGTAATAATAACAATAAGTTCTCTTGGTATAGCTGGTTTACCAGGAAGTGCTACAATGGCAGTATCTGTTGTAATTTCAGGTATGGGAATGGGAGGATATTTCCCACTAGCTGGTGGAATTATTGCTATTGACCCAATTTTAGATATGGGTCGTACTATGCTTAACGTAAATGGAACAATGACAAGTACTGTAGCAGTTGCGAAAAGTATGAATGAAATAAATAATAATAAATAATAATTAATAATATAAGGAGATATCGCATTAACAAATGAAAAGCTGCTTGCGATACCTCCTTTTATTATGGCACAGGTCAAGGCACAAGTTAGATGGCACATGGCACAATTCAGTGCACAGCTCTGATGCAATGCACAGTTTCGGCTAATTTTCTCTAAAGGGAAAATACTATAGTCCTGCTGAAGACAAATTACAATTGTATTTAGTGCATATATAGAACTGTTATATTTAAGTGTTGTTTTCATTAATCATTCACTGTGCACTGATATATACCTGTACCTTGTGCCCTCATACTTGTGCCCTGATATTCTATTTTGCAAAAAAACTGCCGCACTTTGATCTCTAACTTTTTTGTGCGACAGCCACTTTTTAAATATAAAAATTTAATCTTTATACATATAATCACGAGTTAATGGCAAAGAGTTATTTATTCCTTTTGTTAGTAAGATTTGATGCAAATCACAAATACCATTATTAAAAACAGCTGCACAGGAACAAAGATATAGTTGCCACATTCTAATAAACTTTTCATCGAATTTTTTATTTATAATTTCTATATTATCGTTAAAATTAGAATACCAATATAAAAGTGTATTTCGATAATGTAATCTTAAATTTTCAACATCTAAAACATGATAATTATTTTCGGCAGAAAGGGATATAATTTCTCTAAGTGTAGGGATTACGCCACCAGGAAAGATGTATTTTTTAAGCCATGGATCACCTGGTGATTCTATAAGTGAACTTATGTAGTGAAGTAAAAATGTACCACCATCTTTTAAAACGGATGATACTGCTTTGAAAAAGTCAGGATAATGGTCTCTTCCAACATGTTCAAGCATACCTACACTTACTACAGCATCAAAATTTTTATCTAATTTCTCTAAGTCAAGATAATTCATTAGCTTAACTTCTAAAAAGTTTTCTAAATGTTCTTCATTTATACGTTCATTAAATTTTTTAACTTGTTCTTCACTTAATGTTATGCCGACACCTTTTACTTTATATTTTTTAGTTGCTTCTATTAAAAGTGCACCCCATCCACAACCAATATCAAGTAAAGTATCACCTTCTTTTAAGTTAAGCTTTTTTAAAATATGATGTATTTTATTCATTTGTGCATCGTAAAGGCTATCATTTTCATTTTTAAAGTACCCACAGGAATAACTTAAAGTTTCATCTAACCAAAGACTATAAAAGTCATTTCCTATATCATAATGAGAAGCTATATTTTCTTTCTGTTTACTTTTAGAAGATTTGTGAAATATTTTTGGGAGTCCTTTAAAGTCAAAGTTAAAGTGTGTTATATTATAAAGTATTGAATTTAGTGCAAAATATAAATCACCATCTATTTCAAAGGTTTTATTCATATATGCCTCACCAAAAGCTAAAGTAGTACTTAATGTCATGTCTTTCATTTTTAGTGGTTCATTTAGTTTTAATGTAAAAGCTGCAGGACTATCCCCTACAAGAGTTTCTTCTCCATCCCAAAATCTTACCTTAAAGCTAGGTCCTTTAAAATTTTTTATTAGGCTTTTTATAAATGATTTTTCTATATCCATATAAGAGTACCTCCTTATATTAAGGAGTATATGCTTTTTAAATAAAAAATAAACTAAATTTCTATAATTAGATAATAGATAGATATAGAAAAATGATATAAAATATGTGAGAAGATAAATATATGTTTTAAGACGACTGGTAATATGTCAAGATAAAAAAACTTTAAAATTGGAAATTTTCTAGTTTGTCTTATTAAAAAAAGGGTAACTTTAATAAAGCTCATTCTGATTCCAAAATTTTACAGGGA
>NZ_JAHLOD010000013.1 GCF_018917145.1 Clostridium bornimense | reverse complement strand
CATCGATATGAACGTTGAGTTAATCACTCCAGTAGCTATGGATGAAAACTTAAGATTCGCTATCAGAGAAGGTGGAAGAACTGTAGGTTCAGGAGTTGTTACTTCTATCGTTGAATAATTAAAACAAAGTATATAAAAGAAATTAAAAGTCCAAAAGCCAAAAATTAGCCAAATAGAAAGAGGGGGAATATTTCCTCCTCTTTTTATTTATTTAATAAATTAAAATAATATATTTTTAAATTACATAATATAAGTAACAATAAATATTGTAAGAGAAAAAATACAAATTTTAATTTCCATTTATTACGCTATTGAAAAAATTTTATTTATAGAATATAATTCTTTTCAGGCGCAATAGCAGTGGGAAAAATAAAAAAATAAAAACTCTTGTCAAACATAAAAATTTAATATATAATGTAAGAGTTGTTATTGAGTTGTTTATATGCGATGAAGCAAGAGGTAGCCGGACTTTAGGGAATTCTTGTGGAGTATGCCACATCAAGAATGTGGCGGCGGAGTTATTTATGCCCACGTGTGTTGAACAATGCGATACACCAGGGAGGGTTTACATAACATCCGTGTTGTGCGTATAAAGTCAAGCGTGCGATGAAAAGGAGGGAAAGAAAATGGCAAAACAAAAAATAAGAATTAGATTAAAAGCATTTGATCACAATTTACTTGATGCTGCAGCTGAGAAAATAGTTGAAACAGCTAAAGCAACAGGGGCTAAGGTAGCTGGTCCAGTACCACTTCCAACAGAAAAAGATGTGATTACAATCTTAAGAGCTGTACACAAGTACAAAGACTCTAGAGAACAGTTCGAAATAAGAACTCACAAGAGACTAATTGATATATTAAGTCCATCATCAAAAACAGTTGATGCATTAATGAGATTAGACTTGCCAGCAGGTATTAATATTGAAATAAAAGCTTAATTACCCGCTATTATGATCGTATAACGATCCGCTAATTAGTTCAGGAGGTGTAGAGTAATGAAAAAAGCTATACTAGGTAAAAAACTTGGTATGACTCAAATCTTTGATGAGAACAGAAAATTAGTTCCAGTTACAGTTATCGAAGCTGGTCCATGTTTCGTATCTCAAAAGAAGACAGTAGAAAAAGATGGTTACGATGCAATCCAAGTTGCATTTGGTGACATCAGAGAAAGTTTAGTAAACAAACCTAAGAAGGGTCATTTCACTAAAGCTGGAATTCCAGTAAAGAGATTCGTAAAAGAATTTAGATTAGAAGATACTTCAGCTTATGAAGTTGGAAGTGAAATAAAGGCAGAAGTTTTTGCTGCTGGAGACAAAATCGACGTAACAGGAATTTCTAAAGGTAAGGGATTCCAAGGTGTTATTAAGAGACATAACTTCAGTAGAGGACCTATGTCACATGGTTCTAAGTTCCACAGAGCAGTAGGTTCAATGGGAGCTTCATCAGATCCATCAAGAACATTCAAGAACAAGAAAATGCCAGGTCACATGGGATGCGAAAAAGTAACAATTCAAAACTTAACAGTTGTTAAAGTATACCCAGAAAAGAATATCATCTTAGTTAAAGGTGCTGTTCCAGGACCAAATAAAGGCCTAGTTACTATAAAGAATAGCATTAAGGCTTAATTTGTTAGAAAGGAGGATGCAGAATGCCTACAGTAGGATTATTAAACAAAGCAGGAGAAAAAGTTGGAGATATCCAATTAAATGAAAATGTGTTCGGAGCTGAAGTTAGTGAAGCAGCTGTACATCAAGTAGTAGTAGCTTTATTAGCTAATAAGAGACAAGGAACTCAAAGCGCTAAGACTAGAGCTGAAGTTTCTGGGGGTGGAATCAAACCTTGGAGACAAAAGGGAACAGGAAGAGCGAGACAAGGTTCTATCAGATCTCCACAATGGATTCATGGTGGTATAGTATTTGCACCAAAGCCAAGAGATTATAGAATGGCAATTCCAAAGTCTATGAAGAGAACTGCAATGAGATCAGTTTTAACTTCAAAGGTTCAAGAAAATGAAATTTTCGTATTAGAAGATTTATCATTCGAAACACCTAAGACTAAGGAAGCAGTAGCAATGTTTAAAGCACTTAACCTTAAAAAGGCTTTAGTAGTTGTTGCTGAATCAAACGAAAACACTTATAAGTCAATCAGAAACATTCAAGGAGTTGCTGTAGTACCAGTTAACAACATCAATGTTTATGACTTATTAAAATACGAAAATCTTATCATTACTAAGGATGCTGTATCAAAAATTGAGGAGGTGTATGCATAATGAAAATGACTAACTTTGATATAATTAGAAAACCAGTAATAACAGAGAAGAGCATGGCAGATATGCAAGATAAAAAATACACCTTCATAGTTGATGTACACGCAAACAAAGTACAAATAAAGAAAGCTATCGAAGAAGTATTCAACGTTACAGTTGAAGACGTAAAGACTATCAACTGCTTAGGAAAAACTAAGAGAGTTGGAGTACACGTTGGTAAGAGAGCTGACTTTAAGAAAGCTATTGTTAAGTTAACTGAAGAAAGTAACACAATAGAATTCTTCGAAGGAATGTAATAAGAGCAGTTATTGGCAGTTAGCCAGATAAGCGCAAAGAAGGAGGGAAAACACATGGCAGTTAAAAAGTTTAACCCTACCACTCCATCTAGAAGAGGAATGACTATGGATACATTTGAGTTCATCACTACAAATACTCCAGAAAAGTCACTTCTTGCTTCAAAGAGCAAAACAGGTGGTAGAAATAACCAAGGTAAAATAACTGTTAGACACCATGGTGGTGGTGCTAAAAAGAAGTACAGAATAATCGACTTCAAGAGAAATAAAGATAACATACCTGCAAAGGTTTCTACAATAGAATACGATCCAAACAGAAGTGCATATATTGCATTAGTAACATATGCAGATGGAGAAAAGAGATATATCATCGCTCCACACGGATTAAAAGTTGGAGATACTATCGTATCTGGTCCAGAATCTGATATCAAAGTAGGAAACTGCTTACCATTAATAAACATACCTGTAGGTACAGTAATTCACAATGTTGAATTAGCTAAAGGTAAAGGTGCTCAATTAGTAAGAGCTGCTGGTTCTTCAGCACAATTAATGGCTAAAGACAATGGATATGCAACTTTAAGATTACCATCAGGTGAAATGAGATATGTAAGATTAGAATGCAGAGCTACAATTGGTGTTGTTTCTAACTTAACTCATGAAATCATCAATATCGGTAAAGCTGGTAGAAAGAGACACATGGGTTGGAGACCAACTGTAAGAGGTTCTGTTATGAACCCTAATGACCATCCACACGGTGGTGGTGAAGGTAGATCTCCAGTAGGACGTCCAAGTCCAGTTACTCCATGGGGTAAACCAGCTCTTGGATATAAGACTAGAAAGAATAAGAAATATTCAGATAGACTTATCATCAAGAAGAGAAAGTAGTGAGAAGAGAGAAATTATTCTCTTCTCATCCATAATGTCAGTTGTAGATGAAGGGAGGCCAAATTAATGAGTAGATCACTTAAAAAAGGACCTTACGTAAAAGAGTCACTTTTAAATAAGATTGAAGCAATGAACGAAAAGGGAGAAAAGAAAGTTATAAAGACTTGGTCAAGAAGTTCAACTATTTTCCCTCAAATGGTTGGTCACACAATTGCTGTACATGACGGAAGAAAACATGTTCCTGTATATGTAGTTGAAGATATGGTAGGCCACAAGCTAGGTGAATTCGTTCCTACAAGAACGTTTAAGAGTCATATAGATGAAAAGTCATCAGGCGTTAAGAAAAGATAGGCTTAAGAAAGGAGGAAACTCAACATGGAAGCTAAAGCTATAGCTAGATATGTAAGAATGTCACCTATGAAGGTGAACATAGTTCTTGATCTTATAAGAGGTAAGAGCGTTAATGAAGCAATTGTAATATTACAATACACTCCAAAGGATGCTGCGCAGGTAGTACTTAAGGTACTTAAATCAGCAGTAGCAAATGCGGAACACAACTTAAATTTAAATGCTGATAACTTATATGTTTCAGATGCACACGTAGGTCAAGGTCCAACATTAAAGAGATTCAGACCACATGCACAAGGAAGAGCGTTTAGAATATTAAAGAAAACTAGTCATATTACAATAAGTGTAAAAGAAAGAGCGTAGTTAGGAGGGAAGCAGAGTGGGACAAAAAGTACATCCACACGGTGTTAGAGTTGGTGTCATCAAAGATTGGAATGCAAAATGGTATGCAGACAATAGAAATTTCGCCGACTACCTAGTAGAGGATAACAAGATCAGAGAATTCGTAAAGAAAAAGTTATACTCAGCAGGTATTTCTAAAATAGAAATCGAAAGAGCATCTAAGAGAGTTAAGTTAAATATCTTCACTGCTAAGCCAGGAGTAATCATTGGAAAAGGCGGTCAAGGTATCGAAGCTTTAAAGAAAGATTTATTAAAATTCGTAAGTGAAAAGAACTTACTTATAAACATTGTAGAAGTTAAAAATACTGAAATAGATGCACAATTAATTTCAGAAAACATAGCTCAACAATTAGAAAAGAGAGTATCTTTTAGAAGAGCAATGAAACAATCTATTTCAAGAGCAATGAAACACGGCGTTAAAGGAGTTAAGGTTACTTGCTCAGGAAGATTAGCTGGTGCAGAAATTGCTAGAGCTGAAAGCTATAATGAAGGTACTATTCCACTACAAACACTAAGAGCAGATATCGATTATGGTTTTGCTGAAGCAGATACAACATACGGTAAGATCGGTGTTAAAGTATGGGTATATAAAGGAGAAGTTCTTCCAGTAAAGAAGGTTAAAAACGAGGAAGAAGCTAACGCATAAGGAAGGAGGAATTCTAGATGTTAATGCCAAAGAGAGTTAAACATCGTAAGGTTCAACGTGGCAGAATGAAGGGTAAAGCTACTAGAGGTAACTTTATTGCTTACGGAGATTTCGCTATTCAAGCAACTGAATGCGGATGGATCACTAGTAGACAAATAGAAGCTGCGAGAATTGCTATAAATAGATATATAAAAAGAGGAGGAAAGCTTTGGATAAAGGTTTTCCCAGATAAGCCAGTAACTCAAAAACCAGCTGAAACTCGTATGGGTTCAGGTAAAGGTTCACCAGAATACTGGGTATCAGTTGTTAAACCTGGTAGAGTTTTATTCGAACTATCAGGAGTAAACGAAGAAGTTGCTAGAGAAGCTATGAGACTTGCTATGCATAAGCTTCCAGTTAAAACTAAATTCGTTACAAGAAGAGACTTTGAAGAAATGGGTGGTGATGAATAATGAAGGCTAATAAGTTACAAGAATTAAGATCAGTAACATCAACTGAATTAGTAGAATCTCTTAATGGCTTAAAGAAGGAATTATTTAACTTAAGATTCCAATTAGCTACAGGGCAATTAGAAAACCCAATGAGAATCAGAGAAGTTAAAAAGTCAATAGCCCAAATTAAAACCATCCTAAGAGAAGAAGAATTAAAGGGTGTTCAACAATAATAAAAGAAGCCTGAAGGGAGGTCTCACGATGGAAAGAGGAATGAGAAAAGTTAGAATCGGAAGAGTTGTTTCTGATAAGATGGATAAGACTATAGTAGTAGCTGTTGAAACTAAAGTTCGTCATCCATTATATGGTAAGACTGTAAACAGAACTACTAAGTTCAAAGCTCACGATGAAAATAATGAAGCTCACATTAATGATAGAGTAGAAATCATGGAAACAAGACCATTATCAAAAGATAAGAGATGGAGACTTGTTAATATAGTTGAAAAGGCTAAGTAATTTTTCGATACTGAAAGGAGGTCACTAGCATGATTCAGCAACAAACTAGACTTAAAGTTGCAGATAACTCAGGTGCAAAAGAAATAATGTGCATAAGAGTATTAGGTGGTTCTCACAGAAAATGGGGAAACATCGGTGATATAATAGTTGCTTCAGTTAAGAGCGCAACACCAGGTGGAGTTGTTAAAAAGGGAGATGTAGTAAAAGCTGTAATAGTTAGATCTGTTAAAGGCTTAAGAAGAGCAGACGGATCATACATCAAATTTGACGAGAACGCAGCAGTAATAATTAAAGATGATAAGAACCCAAGAGGTACTCGTATCTTCGGACCAGTTGCTAGAGAGTTAAGAGATAAGGAATTTAACAAAATCTTATCACTAGCACCAGAAGTACTATAATATAAGGAGGTGGCTTCGGTGGCAAAAATTCACGTTAAAAAGAATGATACTGTAATGGTTATATCAGGTAAAGATAAAGGTAAAGTTGCAGAAGTACTTGCTGTTTACCCAAAAAAGGATAAGGTGTTAGTTAAGGATGTAAATGTTGTAACTAAGCATGTTAAGCCAAATAGAGCAAATATGCAAGGTGGAATAATCCGTATGGAAGCACCTATAAATTCTTCAAAGGTTATGTTATACTGCACAAGCTGTAAAAATGTAACAAGAATTTCAAATAAGATCAAAGAAGATGGAATAAAAGTTAGAGTGTGTAAGAAATGTGGAGAAACACTTTAATTTAGGAAGGAGGGCAATTAGATGAGTCCAAGACTAAAAGAAAAGTACGAAAACGAAGTTGTTAAGGCATTAATGGATAAGTTCGGATACAAAAATATCATGGAAGTTCCTAAGATTGAAAAGATCATAATCAACATGGGAGTTGGAGAAGCTAAAGACAATCCAAAATCATTAGAAGGAGCAGTTAATGACTTAACTCTAATTTCTGGTCAAAAACCAGTATTAACAAGAGCTAAGAAATCAATCGCAAACTTCAAATTAAGAGAAAATGTAGCGATCGGATGTAAAGTTACTTTAAGAAAAGATAAAATGTACCAATTCGCGGATAAGTTAATAAACATTGCTCTACCAAGAGTTAGAGATTTCAGAGGGATATCTTCAAAATCTTTTGATGGTAGAGGAAACTACGCGTTAGGAGTTAAAGAACAATTAATATTCCCAGAAATTGAATATGATAAGATCGATAAGTTAAGAGGTATGGATATAATATTCGTAACTACTGCAAAGACTGACGAGGAAGCTAGAGAGTTATTAAGATTCCTTGGAATGCCATTTGCTCAATAAAAGGAGGGAATATCGTGGCACGTAAAGCAATGATTGAAAAATGGAATAAAGAACCTAAGTTTTCAACAAGAGCATATACAAGATGCAGAATTTGTGGAAGACCACACGCAGTATTAAAGAAATTTGGTATTTGCAGAATATGTTTTAGAGAACTTGCTTATAAAGGCGAAATTCCAGGTTGTAGAAAAGCAAGCTGGTAATTAAGGTGTATGAAAGGAGGCCGACAAGATGGTTATGACAGATCCAATAGCAGATTTACTAACTCGTATAAGAAATGCTAATGTTGTTAAGCATCAAGTAGTAGAAATCCCTTCTTCAAATATAAAGAAGGCTATTGCTAACATCTTATTACAAGAAGGTTACGTAAAGGAAATTGAAGAATATAATGACGGAATCGTTCCGATGTTAAGAATATCATTAAAATATGGTTCAAATAAAGAAAGAGTTATCACTGGCTTAAAGAGAATATCTAAACCAGGATTAAGAGTTTATGCAAGAAAGGAAGAAATTCCTCAAGTATTAAACGGATTAGGAATAGCTGTTATTTCTACATCAAAAGGTATAGTTACTGATAGAGAAGCTAGAAAATTAGGCGTAGGTGGAGAGGTTCTTTGCTACGTATGGTAATTAAATAGGAGGTGTACGTATGTCAAGAGTTGGTAGGCTGCCAATAACTTTACCAGCAGGCGTTACTGTTACAGTTGATGATTCAAATCTAGTAACTGTAAAAGGAGCTAAAGGTGAATTAAAGCAAGCAATGCACAAAGACATGAAGATTGAAGTTGTTGATAATAGCGTCGTTGTTACAAGACCAAGCGATGTTAAAGAACACAGAGCACTACACGGTTTAACAAGAGCTTTAATAAATAACATGGTAATTGGTGTTAACACTGGATTCCAAAAAACATTAGAGCTTATCGGTGTAGGTTATAGAGCACAATTAAAAGGTAAGGGATTAACATTAAACTTAGGTTACTCTCACCCAGTTGAAATAGAAGCTGTTGAAGGAATTACTTTTGAAACTCCTGATGCTACACATATCGTTGTTAAAGGAATTAACAAGGAATTAGTTGGAGCAGTGGCTGCTGATATCAGAAAATGGAGAAAACCAGAGCCATATAAGGGTAAAGGTATTAAATACTCTGACGAAGTTATCAGACGTAAAGAAGGTAAGACTGGTAAGTAATAGTTAGAAGGGAGTGAAGTGCATGTTTAAGAAAGCAGACAGATCTGCAGCAAGAGTAAAACGTCACTTAAGAGTACGTAAGAAAGTTTCTGGTACTACTGAAAGACCAAGATTAGCTGTATTCAGAAGTGAAAAGAATATATATGCTCAAATTATAGATGATGTTAAGGCTGTAACTTTAGTTGCTGCATCATCAAAAGATAAAGATTTCAGCTTAAAGGTTGGAAGCAATAAGGAAGCTGCTAAAGCAGTTGGAGAAGCTATCGCTAAGAAAGCTTTAGAAAAAGGAATTAAGAATGTCGTATTCGACAGAGGTGGATATGTATACCACGGAAGAGTTAAAGAACTAGCAGAAGCAGCAAGAGAAGCTGGCTTAGAATTCTAGTAAAGAAGGAGGGAAATTCAGTGAGAATCGATCCTAGCACATTAGATCTTAAGGAAAAGGTTGTTCACATTAATAGAGTAGCTAAGGTTGTTAAGGGCGGAAGAAATTTCAGATTTAGCGTACTAGTAGTTGTTGGCGATGAAAATGGTCACGTTGGAGTAGGAAATGGTAAATCAATAGAAATACCTGAAGCAATCAGAAAAGGTATCGAAGATGCTAAGAAAAACTTAGTTAAGGTTTCTATTAAAGAAAACACAGTACCACATAGAATAGAAGGTAAGTTTGGTAAAGGTAAAGTTTTAATAATGCCTGCTACAGAAGGTACAGGAGTTATTGCTGGGGGTCCAGTAAGAACTGTTCTTGAATTAGCTGGAGTTAAGGACGTTAGAGCTAAATCTTTAGGTTCAAATAACCCTAAAAACATGATTAACGCAACATTAGATGCACTTAGCTCATTAAGAAATGCAGAAGATATTGCAAAATTAAGAGGTAAGACTGTAGAAGAAATATTAGGATAGGAGGTATTAGCAATGGCTAATGTTAAGATTACTCTAGTAAAGAGCACAATCGGTAGAAAAAAAGACCATATAGCTACTGTTAATGCTCTTGGACTAAGAAAAATTGGTCACTCTGTAGTTAAAGAAGAAACTCCTCAAATCAGAGGGATGATAAATAAAGTTAACTACTTATTAAAAGTAGAAGAAGCATAAAGAGGAGGTGTAAAATATGAAACTTCATACATTAAAGCCTGCTGCAGGTTCAAAGAAAGCACCAAAGAGAGTTGGTAGAGGTACTGGTTCTGGATTAGGAAGAAATGCTGGTAAAGGTGAAAAAGGACAAAACGCTAGATCAGGCGGTGGAGTAAGACCTGGTTTTGAAGGTGGTCAAATGCCTTTATACAGAAGATTACCTAAGAGAGGATTTACTAATATCTTCGCTAAAGAAATCGTAGCTATAAATGTAGATAAGTTAAACATCTTTGAAGATGGAACTGAAGTAACTCCTGAATTATTAATTGAAACTGGAGTTATTGGAAAAGTTAAAGACGGAGTTAAGATATTAGGCAATGGAGAATTGACAAAAAAGCTAACTGTTAAAGCTAATAAATTCTCTAAGTCAGCTGAAGAAAAAATCACAGCTGCTGGTGGAAAATTTGAGGTGATCTAATATGTTTAAAACCTTACGTAATGCATGGAATGTTGCTGAATTAAGAAAAAGAATTATATATACATTCTTAATATTAGTAATATATAGATTAGGAAATCATATAATAGTACCATTTGTGGATACATCAGATATAGTAAAGAGCATGTCACAACAAGGTGGATTATTAAGCTTTGTGGATATGATGAATGGTGGAGCCCTAAGCAAATTATCAGTATTTGCTTTAGGGGTTATGCCATACATTGAAGCATCAATTATTATGCAACTTTTGACTGTTGCGATACCTAGACTAGAAAGTATATCTAAGGAAGGCGAAGAAGGAAGAAAGAAAATTAATAAGTACACTAGATATTTATCAATTGTATTTTCTATCATAATGGGAATTGGAACTTATGCGATAATGACCAGATATGGAGCTTCTGTTAGTTCAAATTTCGAAAAGGCATTAGTTGTATTATCATTAATGGCTGGATCTACTTTCACTATGTGGTTAGGAGATCAGATAACAGCAAAAGGAATAGGAAACGGTATGTCACTTTTGATTGCTTGGAACATACTTTCAAGAGTACCAAGTATGATAGGTCAAGTTTCTGAGATTATTAAAACAGGAAATGCTAGTTTAATAGAAGCAATTGTTTTAGTTGGTGTGTTAGCAGTACTACTAGTTGGTGTAATTGCTGCATCATTATCAGAAAGAAGAGTTCCTATTCAATATGCAAGTAAAAGTAATGGAAGAGTATTTAATCAATCTTCAAATATACCATTTGGATTAACATCTTCAGTAGTTATAGCAATAATTTTTGCAATGTCAGTTGTTCAATTTCCAGCTGTAATTGCACAAATAAATACTAATTGGGGATATTCAAAATGGGTGCTTAAATCACAATGGAGCCCATTTAACACTAACACAGTATGGTATGTTATATTGTTTGTATTAGCAATAATGTTCTTTACATGGTTCTATACACAAATAACTTTTAAACCAGATGAAATGGCTGAGAATATTCACAAGTCTTCAGGATTTATACCTGGTGTAAGACCAGGGGAACCTACTGAAAGATATTTAACAAGTGTACTGAATAGAGTTTCAGTTATATCTGGTATAATAGCTTCAATAGTATCTGTAATTCCTATAATTATGGAGAAGTTTGGAAGTTTCCAGGTTTCAATAACAGGTACTGCATTACTTATTGTAATTGGAGTGTCAGTAGAAATTGTGAAGACATTAGAATCTCAATTAGTTATGCGTAACTATGAAGGTTTCTTAAAGAAAAATTAGGTAGTTGGAGATGAATGTTTTGAATTTAGTACTATTAGGACCTCCAGGAGCAGGAAAAGGTACTCAAGCTAAAAGCATAGCTACTGAGTATGGTATTCCACATATATCAACTGGAGACATATTTAGAAAAAACATAGCTGAGGAAACTCCACTAGGAAAAAAAGCTAAAGAATATATAGATCAAGGTCTTTTAGTACCAGATCAATTGACAATAGATATAGTAAAAGATAGATTATCACAAGATGATTGTAAAAAGGGATTCTTATTAGATGGATTTCCTAGAACAGTATTTCAAGCAGAGTCACTTGATAAGATGTTACAAGAAGATGATAAAAAAATTGATGTAGCATTACTTATAGAGGTACCAAGAGAAGATATCTTGAAAAGAATGACAGGAAGAAGAGTTTGTGGAAGCTGTGGAGCAAGTTATCATGTAGTATTCAACCCTACAAAAGTTGAAGGCATTTGTGATGCTTGTGGAAAAGAAGTCATCCAAAGAAAAGATGACAAAGAAGATACAGTTAAGGAAAGACTTACTGTATATGATAACCAAACTCAACCATTAATTAGTTACTACAAAGAATGCAATAAGCTTTCTGAAGTAGATGGAACTCAAGCAATTGATAAAGTGTTTGAAGATATTAAGTCTCTATTAGGAGAAGCTAATTAATGATTATCAGAAAAAATGATAATGAAATCCAATTAATGAGACGTGCGGGTAAGATTGTTGGCGATACTCTTGCAATGTTACAAGAGGAGATAAAACCTGGAATATCTACTGCAGACCTTGATAAACTTGCAGAAGAGTTTATAATAAGCCAGGGTGCTAAGCCATCTTTTAAAGGATATTACAGTTTTCCGGCTACATTATGTACTTCTATTAATGAAGAAGTTATTCATGGAATCCCAAGTAGGAATAAAATCCTACAAGATGGTGACATAATAAGTATTGATTGTGGTGCTATTTTTAAAGGGTATCATGGTGATGCGGCAAGAACTTTTCCGGTAGGTAAGGTTAGTGATGCAGCAAGTAATCTTATTAGAATTACAGAAAAGAGCTTCTTTAAAGGAATAGAGAAAGCTATAGTAGGTAATAGATTGTCAGATATAAGTCATGAAATTCAAAGTTATGTTGAAAGTGAAGGGTATTCTGTAGTAAGAGACTTCGTAGGACATGGTATTGGAAGAAAACTTCATGAGGATCCAAATGTTCCGAATTTCGGGAAACCGGGAAGAGGACCGAAGCTAACTCATGGAATGACTTTGGCAATTGAACCGATGGTGAATATCGGATCCTTCTATACTAAGACTCTTAGAGATAATTGGACAGTAGTAACAAGTGATGGGGCTTTAAGTGCTCATTATGAAAATACTGTAGTAATTCTTGAAACAGGAGTTGAAATCCTTACATTAAGTTAATAGAGGTGAAATAGTGGAAGGTGGAAATCTAATTAATAGAATAGTAATTGGTAAAGCAGGTAGAGATAGTGGAAAATATTTTTTAATTGTTGGAGTTATCGATGATGAATATGTATTGATCTGTAATGGCAAGAATAGGAGTATCGATAAACCTAAGAAGAAAAAGATAAAACACTTAAACTTTACAAATATCTATACTAAGGATATAGAACCATATACAAATGCTAATATAGATGCATTTATAAAGTCTGTAGACATAGATAAGGAGGTTTGATTACCTTATGTCAAAGCAAGATGTTATCGAAATGCAAGGTGTTGTTGTTGAAGCATTACCTAATGCACATTTCGAAGTACAACTTGAAAGTGGGCAAATAATCTTAGCTCATATTTCAGGAAAGTTAAGAATGAATTTTATAAGAATACTACCAGGTGATAAGGTTACTGTGGAGCTTTCACCATATGACCTTACTCGTGGAAGAATAACTTGGAGAGCCAAGTAGATTAAGGAGGGTTGACTATGAAAGTAAGACCATCAGTTAAACCTATATGCGAGAAGTGCAAAGTTATTAGAAGAAAAGGTAGAATAATGGTTATCTGCGAAAATCCTAAGCATAAACAAAAGCAAGGATAATTATTAATTTTGGTTATAGAGCTTTAGGCGCGGCTGAAAATTAGATTTACCTAAGGCTATATATATATAATAAATATAAAAAAACCTAGGAGGTGTAGAGATTACATGGCTAGAATTGCTGGTGTAGACATACCAAGAGAAAAAAGAGTTGAAGTATCATTAACTTATATATACGGTATAGGGTTACCAACTTCTCAAAAGCTTTTAGCTGAAACAGGAATTAATCCTGACACAAGAGTTAAGGACTTAACAGAAGATCAAGTAAACGCATTAAGAAATGCTATAAAGAACCTTAATGTTGAAGGTGACTTAAGAAGAGACGTAGCTCTTAACATTAAGAGACTAGTTGAAATCGGATGCTACAGAGGTGTTAGACATAGAAAAGGTCTTCCAGTAAGAGGACAAAAAACTAAGACTAATGCTAGAACTAGAAAAGGTCCAAAGAAGACAGTAGCAGGTAAGAAAAAGTAATAGGTAAGGAGGGATAATTATGGCAGCTAAGAACGTTAAGAGAACTAGAAGAAAAAAGGAAAGAAAGAATGTTGAGCACGGAGCAGCTCATATCAAATCTACTTTCAATAATTCAATAGTTACATTAACAGATGTAAATGGTAATGCATTATCATGGTCAAGTGCTGGAGCTCTTGGATTCAGAGGTTCAAGAAAGAGCACTCCATTTGCAGCTCAAATGGCAGCAGAAACAGCAGCTAAGTCAGCAATGGAACATGGATTAAAGAGTGTTGAAGTATATGTAAAGGGTCCAGGTTCAGGTAGAGAAGCAGCAATAAGAAGCTTACAAGCAGCAGGCTTAGAAGTTACTTTAATCAAAGACGTAACTCCAATTCCACACAATGGTTGTAGACCACCAAAGAGAAGAAGAGTTTAATTTTATGCAATAGGAGGTGTACTTTAAATGGCAAGATATACAGGCGCAGTTTGTAGACTTTGCAGACGTGAAGGAATGAAATTATTCCTTAAAGGAGATAGATGTTATGGTGGCAAATGTGCATTCGAAAGAAGATCATATGCACCAGGACAACACGGACAAGGAAGAAAGAAAATTTCTGACTATGGTGTTCAATTAAGAGAAAAACAAAAAGCTAAGAGAATATACGGATTATTAGAAAATCAATTCAGAAGAACATACGACAGAGCTGAAAAACTTAGAGGTATTACAGGTGAAAACCTATTAAAGTTACTAGAAATGAGATTAGACAATGTTGTATTTAGACTTGGATATGGTAATTCAAGAACTGAAGCTAGACAATTAGTTACTCATGGACATTTCTTAGTAAATGGTAAGAAAGTTGATATACCATCATACAGTGTTAAAGCTGGAGATGTTATAACTGTAAGAGAAAAGAGTAGAGCTTCTGAATTATTCAAGACTTTTGCTGAAAATCCAAAAACTTTACCAAAATGGTTAAGTGGAGATGTAGCTACATTTACTGGTAAAGTAGAAGCTATTCCAGCAAGAGAAGATATAGATGTACCTGTTAACGAAACATTAATCGTTGAGTTATACAGTAAGTAATAAATAGAGTAAAGTCAGTTGCCCTCAGATTAGGTTGCCAACTTTTAAAATAAGGAGGGTTATTTAATGTTAGAAATCGAAAAGCCAAAAATTGAATGCGTTGAAGCAAGCGAAAATGGTTCATATGGTAAGTTTGTGATAGAACCACTTGAAAGAGGATACGGTATAACATTAGGAAACTCCTTAAGAAGAATATTACTTTCTTCTTTACCAGGAGTCGCTGCAAACTCAATTAAGATAGATGGAGTTCTTCATGAATTCTCAACAGTTAAGGGTGTTAAAGAAGATGTTACTGAAATAGTCCTTAACATAAAAGGTGTATGCTTTAAAATGGATGGAGAAGGACCAAGAACGCTGTATATTGATGCAGTAGGTCCTTGCGAAGTTAAAGCTGGCGATATTAAAGGTGATATAGACGTTGAAGTAATAAACAAAGATGTTCATATCGCAACTTTAGATGAAGACGGTAAGCTTAGAATGGAAATTGAAGTAAATAGAGGTAGAGGATATGTAACTCAAAACAGAAATAAGAGAGACGATATGCCTATCGGAACTATTGCTGTTGACTCTATTTATACTCCAATACAAAGAGTAAACTTCAAAGTTGAAAATACTAGAGTTGGTCAAATCACAGATTATGATAAACTAACTCTAGAAGTTTGGAGTAATGGAACAATTAGAACAGAAGAAGCAATCAGTCTTGCGGCTAAGATTTTAATAGAACACTTCAAGTTATTTATGACATTAACTGATAATGCAGATAATGTAGAAATAATGGTTGAGAAGGAAGAAGATAAAAAAGAAAAGGTTCTTGAAATGACTATAGAAGAACTAGATCTTTCAGTTAGAAGTTACAATTGCTTAAAGAGAGCTGGTATAAATACAGTTCAAGAATTAACTGAGAGAAGCATGGAAGACATGATGAAGGTTAGAAACCTTGGTAAAAAGTCTTTAGAAGAAGTAGAACAAAAATTAACGGCGTTAGGATTAAATTTAAAGCCGGAAGACGAGTAAGGAGGGTACAGTAGATGGCAGGATATCGTAAATTAGGTCGTCCAACTGATCAAAGAAAAGCTATGTTAAGAAATCTTGTTACTAGTTTTTTAAAGCATGGTAAGATTGAAACAACTGTAACTAGAGCGAAAGAAACTCAAAGCTTAGCAGAAAAAATGATTACTCTTGCAAAAAGAGGAGATCTTCATGCTAGAAGACAAGTACTTGCTTTCGTTACTGAAGAAACAGTTGTAACAAAGCTATTTGATGAAATTGCTCCACAATATGCAGAAAGAAATGGTGGATACACTAGAATCTACAAAATGGGCCCAAGAAGAGGCGATGGAGCAGAAGTTGTTATATTAGAATTAGTATAATATACAGGGGATTAAGTTTATACCTTAGTCCCCATTTTGTTATATAGGGGTGTTTTTATGGAAGAATATATTATAAAAGGTGAAAATGTAAGTTATAAATATTCTGAATCAGATCTTGTATTTGCTGTGAATAACGTTAATTTAGAAGTTAAAAAAGGTGAATTTTTAGCTATATTAGGTAGAAATGGATCAGGCAAATCTACTATAGCTAAAAATTTTAATGGTCTATTTATTCCTACAGAAGGGGTTATGTTAGTTGATAACATAGATACGAGAGATGAAGAAAAGATATGGGACATAAGGCAAAATGTAGGTATGGTATTTCAAAATCCCGATAACCAAATGGTTGCTACTGTAGTTGAAGAAGATGTGGCTTTTGGTCCGGAAAACTTAGGAGTACCTTCTGAAGAAATTAGGGAGAGAGTAGACTCAGCTCTAAATAAAGTTAAAATGCTTGAATTTAAAAGAAATGCACCTCATTTATTATCAGGTGGCCAAAAACAAAGGGTAGCTATAGCAGGAATTTTAGCTATGGAACCTAAGTGTATAATTTTTGATGAGGCTACTTCGATGCTTGATCCAAGTGGTAGAAAAGAAATAATGGATATAATGAAAAAGTTAAACAAAGATTTAGGTATAACTATTATTACAATTACTCATTATATGAATGAAGCTGCTGAAGCTGACAGAATTATTGTTATGGATAAAGGCGAAATAAGACTACAAGGCACTCCAAGGGAAATATTTCAGAATGTAGCAGAGATTAAAAAAATGGGGTTGGATGTACCTCAAATGACGGAATTAGCCTTTGAATTGAGAAAAGAAGGTATAAATATTAATAAAGATATTTTAAGTATAGATGAGATGGTGAGAGAGTTATGTCAATTAAGATAGAAAATTTGAACCATGTATATATGCCTAATTCGCCTTTTGAAAAAGTTGCATTGAAAAATATAAATATCGAAATTGAGAATGGTGAGTTTATAGCTTTAATTGGACATACTGGTTCAGGAAAATCAACACTTATACAACATATTAATGGACTACTAAAACCTACTAGTGGTTCTATATATATAGATAATAATGAATTAGATAGCAAGGAAGTCAGTTTATCTGATATAAGGAAGAAGGTAGGATTAGTATTTCAATATCCGGAATATCAACTTTTTGAGGAGACTGTGGAAAAAGATATAGCCTATGGTCCTAAGAATATCGGTATTGATAAAGAAGAGGAAATAAATGATTTAGTAAAGAAATCAATGGAAATTGTAGGTCTTGATTATGAACGATATAGAAATAAGTCTCCATTTGAATTAAGTGGAGGTGAAAAGAGAAGGGTTGCTATAGCTGGAATAGTGGCTATGGAACCAAGTGTTTTAATTTTAGATGAACCTACAGCTGGATTAGATCCTATAGGTAGAGATGAGATATTAAATAGGATTAAGGAATTGCATGATAAATATAATATGACAATAATTATTGTATCTCATTCTATGGAGGATGTAGCTAGATTTGCACAAAGAATTATTGTTATGAATAATGGTTCTATAGAACTTGATGGTAGTTGTAGTGAGGTATTTAGACAAGTAGATTTATTAGAAAGATTGGGATTAGCAGTACCTGAAGTAAAATATCTTCAAATGAGGCTGAAAGAAGCAGGTTTTAATATTAGTGATGAAATATACACTATAGAAGAAGCTAAGAAAGAAATATTAAGGGTATTAGGGGAGAAGAATAATGCTTAAAGATATAACTATAGGTCAATATATACCAGGTGAATCTACTGTTCATAAATTAGATCCAAGAACCAAACTTATAATTGCATTTATTTATATAATTAATATATTTATAGCAAATAATTTTATTTCATATGGAATAATAGGTCTTTTTACCATAGGAATTATATACATATCAGATATAAAATTATCTTACATATATAAAGGAGTAAAACCAGTATTTTTCTTAGTATTGATTACAGCATTACTGAACATATTTTTAGTAAGAGGCGATATTTTACTTTTTAAATGGGGAATTATTAGTATATATAAAGAAGGACTAATAACCGCTGCCTTTATGATAATTAGGATAATATTATTAGTAGTGGGGACATCACTATTAACTCTTACCACATCACCTATAGAGCTTACTGATGGATTAGAAATTTTATTTAATCCAAGAAAAAAGGATAACTCTATAGCACATGATATTGCCATGATGATGACAATAGCATTGAGATTTATACCTACATTAATTGATGAAACAGAGAAAATAAAAAAGGCTCAAATGGCAAGAGGAGCTGATTTGGAATCTGGAGGTATAATGAAGAGAGCAAAATCAATGATACCTATATTGGTACCATTATTCATATCTTCTTTTAGAAGAGCTGATGAACTTGCTATGGCAATGGAATCTCGTTGTTATAGAGGTGGTAAGGGAAGAACTCGAATGAAAAAATTACAATTTCAAAAAAGAGATTTTATTGCGTTTATTGTAATGAGTGTAATTGTAGTTATAACAATTATAAGTAAATTTTATATAGGTGGGATTTAAAGTTTGAAGAATATTAAGCTTGTTATAGAATATGATGGTACAAATTATTATGGGTGGCAGAAGCAACCAGATGGAAATACAGTTCAACAGAAAATTGAAAAGGCTATAAGTGCTGTTACCGGTGAAACTATTGATTTAATAGGATGTAGTAGGACAGATTCAGGGGTTCATGCTACAGGATATGTAGCTAATTTTTATACTAATAGCACAATACCAGGAGAAAAGTTTTTTATAGTAATTAATCAAAAGTTACCAAATGATATTGTTGTTATAAAATCTGAAGAGGTGGATGAAGAATTTCATGCTAGATTTTCTTCTACAGGTAAGATGTATTGTTATTCTATTTTGAATCAACCTATCAGAAGTCCATTAAACAGTAGATATTATCATCATATTTATAAGCCATTAAATATAGAATTAATGATTGAAGGATCTAAATATATGATAGGGGAAAAAGATTTCAAAGCATTTCAGAATAATGGAAGTGAAGTTAATTCTACAGTAAGGACTATTAAAGATATTAAAATAGAAAAAGACGAAAATTATATTAAAATTTATGTTACTGGTGATGGATTTTTATATAATATGGTAAGAATAATAGCTGGTACTCTTATCGATGTTGGATTGGGTTATAAGAAACCAGAGCAAGTTTTAGATATAATAGAAAGTAAAGATAGAAGTAAAGCTGGAAAAACGGCACCAGCTTTAGGATTAAAGTTAGTAAAAGTATTTTATTAGAAGATGCGACACACCGACAAATGTAGTTTTAGATGTTGATTATAGCTGTAAACCTTGATAAATAATAAATTTTATAAATTTGTTGACACACCAGGGTCAATGTATTATAATGAATATTGTTTGTTAGGCCGAGAAGTTCCGGACGGTTATGGGACTTTAAATAAAAGCATTAAGAACGAGTTAATAAATAATTTAAAAAGCAAAGATTTAGGAGGGTACAAAATGAAATCATACTTAGCAAAGAATGATGAAGTTAAGAGAAATTGGTATGTAATTGATGTTGCTGGTAAACCACTAGGTAGAGCAGCAAGCCAAGTTGCTACTATATTAAGAGGTAAGAATAAGCCAGAATTTACTCCAAACGTTGATTGTGGTGATTTCGTTATCATATTAAATGCAGACAAAGTTGTTTTAACTGGTAAGAAATTAGATCAAAAGATGTTAAGACATCACTCTTTATATCCAGGCGGATTAAAAGAAATGCCATATAGAGATGCATTAGCTAAGAAACCAGAATTTGTTTTCCAAGAAGCTGTTAGAAGAATGTTACCAAAGGGAATCTTAGGAAGACAAATGGCTAAGAAGTTAAAAGTATATGCTGGTTCTGAGCACAATCATGAAGCTCAAAATCCACAAGTATTAGAATTAAAATATTAATATAGAGGTCGAGAGGAGGAAATAAAATGGCAAAAGTTCAATACATGGCTACAGGAAGAAGAAAAAAATCAGTAGCAAGAGTTATACTTGTTCCAGGTGAAGGAAAAGTTACAATAAATAAGAGAGATATCGAAAATTATTTCGGATTAGAAACTTTAAGATATATAGTTAATCAACCATTAAATTTAACTGAAACTAAGGATAAATTTGATGTTATAGTTAATGTATATGGTGGTGGTTTCACAGGTCAAGCTGGAGCTATCAGACACGGTATAACAAGAGCATTAATTAAATCAGATGAGACTTTAAAACCAGAATTAAAGAAAGCTGGATTCGTAACAAGAGATCCTAGAATGAAGGAAAGAAAGAAGTACGGATTAAAGAAAGCAAGAAGAGCTCCACAATTCTCAAAGAGATAGTTTCTACAAGTTTACAGAGAGGGTATCCTCTCTGTTTTTTTTAAGAAGATAATATAAAATACGTTATAAAATAGTATAAGTTTGTGTATTATTAACAAGGTAGGATAAAACCGGGAGGAAAGATTTTATGGATAATCTTTTTTTAGTTATTAATCTTTTAGGGGGCCTAGGATTATTTCTTTATGGAATGAAAATAATGGGCGATGCACTTCAAAATGTTGCGGGAAATAAGCTAAAAGGTTTATTTGAAAAGATAACTAGTAATCCAGTAAAAGGTATAATTACTGGTGCTATTATATCAGCAGCGATTCAAAGTAGTTCTGCAACTACAGTTATGGTAGTTGGATTTGTTAATGCAGGTTTAATGAATCTGTATCAAGCAGCTGGAGTTATATTTGGAGCTAATATAGGAACAACTATTACAGGACAATTAGTGGCATTAAAGTTAACTAAATGGGCGCCTTTATTTATTGCCATAGGAGCAGTTCTTTTCTTATTTAATAAAAAGCAAAGACAAAAAGAGATTGGAACAGCTATTTTAGGATTTGGTATTTTATTTTTAGGAATGAATACTATGTCTTCAGCAATGGTTCCGTTAAAGGATACGCCATTATTCTTAAATCTTATAGAAGCAGTTGGAGGAAATCCATTATTAGGAGTAGCAGTTGGAGTATTAATGACTGTTATGTTACAAAGTTCATCTGCAACTATAGGGGTGTTAGTGGTTCTTGCAGCAGATAATTCAATAGGAATAGATGTTTTACTACCAATTCTATTAGGTGATAATATAGGTACTTGTGCCACTGCATTAATATCTAGTATAGGTACAAATAAGACAGCAAGAAAAGCTGCTTTAGTTCATTTAACTTTTAATATAATTGGTACAACAATATTCATATTCTTATTAAAACCATTTGGTACTATAGTACAACATATTACACCAAATAATGTAGGTAGACAAATAGCAAATGCTCATACGTTATTTAATATAACAAATGTATTGATTCAAGCACCTTTTATTAAATATCTTGTAGCTTTCGTTAATAAGATTATTCCAGGTGATGAAGAAAGAGAAAAAATGGGGTTAAAATATTTAGATGAAAGAATTTTAGAGACTCCATCAATTGCTGTTAATCAAACTGTTAAAGAGATTAATAGAATGTCAATTAAAGCTAAAGACAATTTTGAAAAAGCTATGCAGGCATTTCAAAATAATGATTTGTCTTTATTAGAAAAAATTGATGAAAATGAAGCTTTAATAGATTTGTTAGAAGAAGAAATAACAACATATTTAGTACAATTATCTAAAACAGATATAGATGAAAGAAATCATGATATAATAACAAGTTTATTCCATGTCATTAAAGATATTGAGAGAATTGGAGATCATGCTACTAATATAGCTGAAATGGCTAAAGACAAGATTGTAAAGAAAATAAAAATATCAGATACTGCTACTAAGCAAATTGATGATATGTATAAATACACTTATGATGCCTTAAATTCAGCTGTAGAAGCATTTAGAATTAATGATGAAAAGAAAGCTAAACTAGTATTTACATTTGAAAATAGAATTGATAAGTTAGAAGAAGAATATAGAAAAGATCATATTAAGAGACTTAATGCAGGAATGTGTAATGCGCAAAGTTCCGCTATTTTCTTAGACTTATTAAATAACTTAGAAAGAATTGGAGATCATTCTACTAATATTGCACAATCAGTTATAAATGAATAGTATATAAATGATATAAAACTCCCACAATAGATTAAGAAGATTTATTGTGGGAGTTGATTTTTTTGAAAAAAATTATTTGTATTTTTATTAGTTTCTTTATGTTAACTAGTAATATAATTTATGGGGAAGAAATCCATGATGATACAAAGGCAAATAGGATAATTTTAATTGATCCAGGTCATGGTGGTCAAGATGGTGGAGCTGTAGGAAAGGATAAGACTTTAGAAAAAGATTTAAATTTAAAAATCTCCTTAAAAGTTAAGCAACTTTTAGAAGATGGAGGATATACAGTTTACATGACTAGGGAAGATGATAGGGATCTTCATACTAAGGAAGGTACAGTAAAGGGTGAGAAGATAGAGGATTTAAAAACAAGATGTAATATGAAAGATAAAACAGGGTGTGAATTATTTATATCTATTCATATGAATAACTTTACAGATTCAAAGCCTACAGGTCCTCATGTATATTATGCTAATAATGAAAAGTCTAAATTTATAGCAGATATTCTAATAAGTAATTTGATTAAAGATTTAGAATATCCAAAGGAGAGAGAAGCTAAGCCAGCAAAAAATGCATATAGAATATTAAGAAATCCTAAGAATGGAGAAGTTATAGTTGAATGTGGATTTATGTCCAATCAAGGGGATTTAGCAAAATTAAAAAATGATGAGTATCAAGATAAAATAGCAAATTCAATAAAAAAATCAGTAGATGAATATTATGATAGGTATTGCCCTGGAAATATATCAACTATTGCAGAATAATATATTTATAATTCACAATTCGCTGTTTATAATCCACAATTAGTAGTGAATCTTTTACTAAAATTGTGGATTATATTTTGCAAATTGTGAATTTTTATAAATTAGTTCTCATATTCAATACCATACTTTTTACACTTTAACGATACAGTTCGATGAGTCAGACCTAA
The DNA here is from genome assembly GCF_018917145.1 of Clostridium bornimense. Classification (GTDB taxonomy): domain Bacteria; phylum Bacillota; class Clostridia; order Clostridiales; family Clostridiaceae; genus Clostridium_AN; species Clostridium_AN bornimense_A. The sequence continues at coordinate 55,496 of NZ_JAHLOD010000013.1, read as the reverse complement.
TGCTTTCCCGGCTTTGTTGAAAGACTTATACTTTTTCATTGCGGCAGTGATTATTTCTTTTTCATATTCTTCCATAGTAGCAATATTACCATTAGGAAGATTTATTAGAGATGTACTAGTAGAGTCAATATTTGATATATAAATAGGTAAATCTTTTGGTAATATAAATTCACTATCAGAAAGAATTATTGAGCGCTCTATTACATTTTCCAGTTCTCTTATATTACCGGGCCAACTATAGTTATATAAATATTGAAAGCAATTAGGATCTATAGATTTTACTGGCATATCTATTTGCTTACATATCTTTTCGATGAAATGATCTACTAGTAAATATATATCATCTTGACGTTCTCTGAGTGGAGGTAGTAATAATGAAATTACGTTAAGTCTATAATATAAATCTTTTCTAAATTCGCCAGTAGAAATCATAGTTTCTAGATCTCTATTGGTAGCAGCTATTATTCTTACATCAACTTTGTGAGTATTAAGGCTACCAACACTTTCAAATTCTTTTTCTTGTAATACTCTAAGAAGTTTAGCTTGCATATTCTTAGACATATCACCAATTTCGTCAAGAAAAACAGTTCCACCATCTGCAATAGTAAATTTCCCAAGAAGGGCATTATTATTACCGTTTATATTTTTTTCTACACCAAATAACTCAGTTTCAAGTAAAGTTTCTGGAATAGAAGCACAATTAACTCGTATAAATGGTTTATCTTTTCGATCAGAATTGTTATGGATGGCTTTTGCAAATAATTCTTTACCGGTTCCACTTTCACCAGTAATTAAAACAGAGGAAGAAGAATAAGAAGCTTTTTCAGCTATAACTAAGACATCTTTAATACCTTTTGAACTTCCGATAATATTATTAAAAGAACTAGATGAAGAGTGAAATCTTCTAAGTTCATTTTTATAATAATTAGCTTTTTCTTCTGTTTCTGATACTAGTTTTAATATATCTTTTACTATAGAAGTAGGTTTTGAGATAGATATAACTCCCTTAAATGTACCTTCTATAAATATAGGAGTAACATTGCATATAAGAGAGATGTTATTTTTTTTGTACAAAACATTCTCTTTTTTCTTTTTAGAATTAAAAACTTGCATTCTTAATCCGTTTGGGGATATATCTATTAAGTCCATTCCTATTAGCTTTCTTGACTCTTTACCAAGAACATCTTCATAGGCTGGATTTATATAATTGATTTTTCTGTCTTCATCTACAAAGCATATGCAGTCATGAGTATTTTCTAATATCTTATTGAGTTTTTCATTTACTTCTTTAAGACATACTATGGTAGATATATCTTGAAATATGCATATAGCTCCAATAACTTTATCATCGCTTATTAAAGGAGTAGTATTGATAAGAAAAATTTTATTATCAATATGAATAATATCACCTAAAATTTCATGACCACTCTTAATTACTTTTGTGATTTTTGATGTTGGTATTATTTCGCCGATTTTCTTTCCTAATATATCTACTTTATTTTTACTTAATAATTTACAACCATGACTATTTATTGATGTAATATTATTATTAAAATCTACAGAAACTATACCAAGAGGTAAAGAATCTAAAGTTTTATTTGTTGCTAGAGATGATTGATCTAGTAATTTATCTACATCACTAACAGGCTCTTCTTTGTTAAAGGATGAAATGAATTCAATAAATTCATCGATAACAATTTCAGCTAAAATATCATCATCTTTTGTGGATATTTCAATAAAATCTCCTTCAGATATTTTTAAAGATATAAGAGCTAACATTGATATTTCCATGGCTTCACATTTACCTGGAATACGTATAAAGATAGCTCTGTTATATTTTTCTTTAATTTCGTTACTTTTGTTTACTATAAGAGCGGCAATTCTAGTGTGAAAGCCACCGTTATTTTTAATTTCAATAATTTTTTTCATATTATCACCTGCTAATTTTTATCAAGGGCATATAATTTGTTGATAAAAAGTATCAACGAATTTTTGTTGAAGAAAATCGCATATTATTAGGTATTATACAATATACTATAAATATCATATATAATACTTTAATATACTTGATAAATTTTATCAATATATATGAAAAAATATATTAGAAAATTAAATAAATGTTAATTATTTGGAAATTTTAAGAAGAAAAATGCAAAATTTATATATAGCAAGAATTAAATCTGTATGCTATAATGTGCTTACATTTTGAATGAAAATAGATAAAACATAGGAGGATATACAATGAAAAAAGGTATAGGCGCTTCAAAAGGATATGCAATAGGATATGCATTCATAAAAAAAGATGAAGAAGTTAAAATAGAAGAAAGAATTATCGAAAATATAGATGAAGAATTAGCTAGATTAAAAGCTGCTACAGATGCAACAAGAGCTCAATTAGAAAAAATTAAAGATAAGGCTGAAAAAGAAATGGGAGCAGAAAAAGCTGCTGTTTTTGAAAGTCATATGATGTTACTTGATGACCCAGAATTTACTGGAGCAATCGAAATGAATATTTCTAATAACAAAGTAAATGCAGAAAAAGCATTAAATGATGTATTAGATATGTATGTTGCTATATTTGGTAGCATGGAAGATGAATACATGAAAGAAAGAATTGCAGACGTTAAAGACGTTGGTGCAAGAATATTAAAGAATTTAGCAGGAGTAGATACAGAAGGATTAGCTTCAGTAGGTGAAAACACTATTGTTATAGCTCACGATTTAACTCCATCTGATACTGCTCAATTAGATAGAAACAAAGTTGTTGCTTTCTTAACTAACATTGGTGGAAGAACTTCTCACTCTGCTATTATGGCAAGAACATTAGAAATTCCAGCTGTAGTTGGTTTAGGAACTATAACTGAAGATGTTAAAAATGGTGACTTATTAATCGTAGATGGTAACACTGGAGATGTTATAGTAAATCCAGATGAAGCTACTGTTAAAGAATATGAAAATAAGAAAGAAGCTTACTTAAAAGAAAAAGAAGAATTAAAGAAGCTTATAGACGTTAAAGTTAAGACTAAGAGCGGAAAGAGAATAGAAGTTTGTGGTAACATCGGTAAGCCAGAAGATGTAGATGCAGTTATGGCTAACGGTGCAGACGGAGTAGGTCTATTCAGAACTGAATTCTTATACATGGATAGAGATGATATGCCAAGTGAAGAAGAACAATATGAAGCATACAAATATGTTGCTGAAAAAGTTGGAGAAAAATTAGGTATAGTTAGAACTCTAGATATCGGTGGAGATAAGAAATTATCATACTTACCATTACCAGAAGAAGAAAATCCATTCTTAGGATACAGAGCTATAAGATTATGTTTAGATAGAAAAGATATATTCAAAGTTCAATTAAGAGCTATATTAAGAGGATCAGCTCATGGTAACTTAGCTATAATGTTCCCAATGATTTCTTCACTAGAAGAGTTCTTCCAAGCTAAAGAAGTTTTAGCTGAATGTATGGCAGAATTAAAGGCTGAAGGAAAAGCTTATAACGAAAATATTAAGACTGGTATCATGGTAGAAATTCCAGCAGCAGCTGTTATGGCAGATGAATTTGCTAAGCATGTTGATTTCTTCTCAATTGGTACTAATGACTTAATCCAATATACATTAGCTGCAGATAGAATGAATGAAAAGATTTCATATCTATACAACCCAATGCATCCAGCAGTATTAAGATTAATAAAGATGACAATTGATGCTGCTCACAAAGAAGGTAAGTTCTGTGGTATGTGTGGAGAAATGGCTGGAGATGAAAGAGCTACAGCTAAATTAGTAGAAATGGGATTAGACGAATTCTCAATGAGTGCTTCTTCAATCCTAGGTGCTAAGAAGATTATAATGGATTGTGAATAATATAAAATTTAACTTGGAACTTTTAAAAAGTTCCAAGTTTTTTTGTTTTAAAAAGATAAATATTTTTTGAAATATTTTTTTATTGTATTATAATAATTATTGTTCAATATAAATAAATTGCCAAATATTTTACGTATATATTTATATAACTACAAATTTTTGTACATGAAGTAAAAGTGGATATATATAATTTTTATTTAATTAATAATTTGCAAAAAAAGAGTAAAATATTCTACAAATTATATTAAAAAAACTAAATTTACATAGTATTTTACATGATATATAATGTAATTATACGACAGAGAAAGGACGTTTATTATGGAAGTATTAAAAATAAAAAAATTAAATGAGGATGCAATAATACCTTTTTATGCACATCCAGGAGATGCAGGCTTAGATCTTTTTTCTGTGGAAGAAGTAACTATTGAACCTGGAAAGAGACAATTAGTAGCTACAGGGATTAGTATAGAATTACCTAAAAATACAGAGGCTCAAGTAAGACCAAGAAGTGGTCTTGCATTAAAGTATGGTGTTACAGTACTTAATAGTCCAGGGACTATAGATGAAGGCTATAGGGGAGAAATAAAAGTAATTTTAATAAATCATGGAGAAGAGGCATTCAAGATAAATAGGGGAGATAAAATAGCACAAATGGTTATAATGCCTGTTCTTACTGTAGGGATAGAAGAAGTGGAAATATTGAATGATAGTGAAAGAGGGGAAGGCGGATTTGGCTCAACAGGTAGGAAGTAATGTACAAAAGTCAAAGAAGTTTTATTTAAAAGCAAAAAAGTTTTATGATTCTGGTGAGTTGGATAAATCTATAGAATATTGTAATTATTCTATAGGGGAAAATATAAAGAATCCATCAGCATTAAATTTAAAAGGATTAATTCTCTATTTAAGAGGAGATATTGAATCTTCCAAAAAAATATGGGAATTAAATTTAAGAATAAATAGGGATAGTGTATCTAGTATATATTTAAACAACTTAAAAGATGATGAAGATGTAATGAAAAAGTTTATAAGTGCTCAGAAATTATATCAATCTTCAAATGTCGAAGAAGCTGTTATAAGATTTAAAGAGATTGAAGATGAGTCATTTAATTCTATAAATACTTTTAGTAAATTAGCACAATGTTATTGTGATTTAGGAGATAAGGAACAAGCTAAAAAGTATGTTAATAAAGTTTTAAGTATGGATAAGAAGAATACTGAGGTAAAAAAAGTCGCTAGAACACTATATCCTATGAAAGAAGCAAGAAAATATATTATACCAATAGTTTGTGTATTATTTTTGGTGTTTGGTATAAATAATTTTTGGCAAGAAGATAAATCAAGTAATAAGAGTACATATAATAAGGTTGTAACTTTAGAAGGTAATAAAGAACAAGTATCTAAAGAAAATACTCCTACTGCTACTATTGCAGGTGGGAATACTAATGAAGTGGTAGAAACAACTAATACTGAAGATGGTGTTCCAGTAGTTGAAATGAAGCATGCAATAGATTCACTAGATTTATATAAATTAAATGATCTCTATATAGCGAATAAGGAAAAAGGAAAAAATTTAACAGAAAAGAATTTGCTTATTAAATGTGAGAATATATTAAAAAGGCAAGGGGTTCAACAATTTTATGAGCAAGGATATAAGTGTATAGAAGAAAATAACCCACAAGAAGCATTAAAATATTTAAATATTGCTCATAGATATAGCGAGGAAAATTATTTGAATGAACATATCGAGTATTTTATCGGTATAGCGTACAAATCAATTGGGGATTCAGATAATTTTGTGAAGAGTTTTGAAGAATATGTGAATAAGTATCCAGAGGGAAATTATATAACTACTGTTTTATATGATTTAGCTACATTTTATTTAGAAATAGATTTAGAAAAATCTAAACATTATGCAGAAATTTTATATAATGATTATGGAGATTCAGACATGAATAACTCTGTTATAAAAGAAATTGTGCAAAAATAAAAAGTTCCTATTTTGGGAACTTTTTATTTTTATATATTTAGATATATATTATAATATTGCCTAAGCCTAGAGTATATCTAAATAGAAAAGAAAACGTGATTTCCTATACTAGTTGCATTTTTCTTAACAGTATTCTCCATCCAAGAACAAGTTGAAATACTAGGGTTATAAAAAAATAATGCATTGCCAGTAGGATCGTTGCCGTTTAATGCATCGTATACAGCATTATAGCAAGAATCACTAGGTGTAACGCTTATTGTACCATTAGAAACACAGGAAAATGCATTTTCTTGTGTGATAACAGCTTTTACACTTGGTGGATATTTACCACTCTTAACTCTATTTAAAATTACAGAAGCAACAGCAACTTTACCTTCATAAGGTTCACCACGGCTTTCTCCATAAACTACTCTAGCCATCAATTCTATGTCACTTTTATCTATGTAGATTGAATTACCGTCGTTATTAAATACTGAAACTGAATTTGATTCAGTATCCATAGGTTCAGCTTTGACTATATTGCCCTTAGATGCAAAAGTATTGAGGACTAAAAAGCAAACTATAAAAATGTTAGTCCACAGAATAAGTTTTTTCATAAATTTCCTCCTTTATTATATAAGAAAACATAAAGAAATTTTTTTACAACTTAGGCTAACTTTATTCTTACCATAATCAAATTTATTATTCATTTATTTTTATAAGTAAAAATTTGTGTTACTATTAATAATAGAATAGTAGTAAGTGTATAATTAAATATTATGAAAAGAAGGTGATAAAGTGGATTTTTTCAAAATGGTTATAAGGATTATAACTGATATGAATTTAATAGATGTAATAGATATACTAGTAGTTTCGTATATATTTTACAAGATATACACATTAATAAATCAAACTAGAGCTATGCAGTTATTAAAAGGATTAGCATTAGTATTTGTATTAATACCTATAAGTAGTTTTTTAAATTTGACTTTATTAAACTGGATATTAAATAAAACAATAACTATTGGTGTGTTATCAATTGTTATAATTTTTCAACCTGAAATAAGAAGTGCTTTGGAACGTTTAGGAAGAGGAAAAATATTAGATAAAGGATTTTCTTATTATGATGGTGTAAATAAGGAAGTTATGGAGGAGTTATTAAAAGCCATTGAAAATATGTCTAATAGTAAAACTGGTGCATTAATAGTTTTGGAAAGAAATACTGGGTTAAAAGACATTACTGAAACTGGAGTAAAAATAAATGCTGATGTAAAAAGTGCTTTACTAGAAACAATATTTTTTGAGAATACTGCACTTCATGATGGAGCTGTAGTAATAAAAGACAATAAGATAGATTCAGCAGGATGCTTTTTGCCTTTAAGTAAAATAGATATTATAAGTAAGTCTATTGGAACAAGGCATAGAGCTGCTATTGGTATAAGTGAAGTTTCAGATGCTATTGCTATAGTGGTATCCGAGGAAACTGGAATAATATCACTTACTTTTAACGGAAAGTTAACTAGAGGTTATTCAATAGAATCTTTAGAAAAAAGTTTGATTAAGTTTATGGATAAAAATAAAGGCGTAAGACAAAAAGAGATTAGAAGGAAGGTGGGAAAATGGATAGGGATAAAAGAAAAGAAGGATTGATAAAAATAGGATGTGTGTTAGTAGCATTTTTTTTATGGGTAATGGTGTCAAGTTCTAATAATCCTATAAAAACCACTGTAATAAAAGATGTTAAAGTAAAGGTAGTAGAGGGAAATGTTCTTGAAGATGCTTCTTTAGTAATGTTATCAAAAAAAGATTTCCATGTTAATGTAACAATAAAGGGATCATCCACAGATGTATATTCTGCCAAAGCTAGTGATTTCGATTTACAAGTAAATTTAAATAAAGCATCTCTAAAAGAGGGAAATAATAAGTTACCTGTAGAGATTAAAAAGAAGCCAGAAAATATAACAATACAAAAGCAAGATAATCTATATATCGATTTAAATTTAGATTCAATAATTACAAAGAAGTTTTCAGTAATATTAAATATTGAGGGAACAGGTAATAAAGAAGGAAAAATATTAAATAAACCATATTTTAATGTATCAGAAGTTACTATTAAAGGTCCATCAACAGTAGTAAATACTATTAATAAGGTAGAGGCTATTGGTAAATATAAAGATATAACTGAGGGCGGTAAAAATACATTAAATATTATTGCATTAGATAAGAATAATAATGAAGTTGAAGGTATAGATATGGAGCCTAAACAAGGTAATGTAACTTTAAGTTATAGTAAGATAAAGACTGTTCCAATTAAAATCAATACATTGAACAATTCACAGGATAACGTTACTATTAATAATATATCTTCAAGTGTAACTGAAGTATCTATTTCTGGTGATGACAATGTATTAAATTCTATATATAGTATAAGTACAGAGAGTATAGATTTATCAAATATAAAGAAAGACACTACAGTTCAAGCAAAATTAAATATACCAAATGGAGTGTTTTTAGTAAGTGGTAATGGTAAAATTCCAGTAGATATAGATGTAACGGCTATGACAGAAAAAGAAGTGAAAGCAACAGTTGTAGCAATAAATACTAGTGATGAATTTGAATATCAATATGAACCTAAAGAGGTTAATGTAAAAGTGTATGGAGAGGAAAGTAAGGTATCAGCTATAAATACATTAACAGCTAATATTGATTTTAAGAATGCAAATGTGGATACAAAGGAATTAGAAATGGTGATAAGCCCAATTGATGGTGTAAAGGTAACATTTGCTGATACAAATACATGTAAAGTAACTATAAAGAAGAAGGAAAGTGGAGGACAATAATGTCAGTCGTAGTAAATAATATAGTATTAAATATTGAAGAATCTAAGGACCTATTAAAAAGTAAAGTTGCCAAAAAGATAAGAATAAAGGAACAGGATATAAAGTCATTTAAAATTTTAAGAGAATCTTTAGATGCAAGAAAGAAATCTAGTCTTAAATTTATTTATGCTATCGAGATAACTTGCTTAAATGAAGAGAAAGTAGTAGCTAGAGCTAAAAGTAATGATGTTAAGTTATCTAGTGATAATAACGAAAATGAAGTGAAATATGGAGATAGAGTTTTAGAATCTAGACCTATTGTTGTTGGTATGGGACCTGCCGGATTATTTGCAGCATTAACCCTTGCTAAAAATGGATATAATCCTATAGTTATAGAACGTGGAGAGGACGTAGACAGTAGAACAAAAGCTGTAAATAATTTTTGGATCAATAGAAAGTTAGATAATAATTCTAATGTTCAGTTTGGAGAAGGAGGAGCAGGTGCTTTTTCCGATGGAAAACTTACTACAAGAATTAAGGATACAAGAATAGATTATGTTTTAAATGAGTTTGTTAACTCAGGAGCTCCCAAGGAAATATTATATTTAGCGAAACCACATATTGGTACAGATATTCTAAAAGATGTGGTGAAGAATATAAGAAAAAAAATAATTGAATTAGGTGGAGAAGTAAGATTTAATTCAAAATTAGAGGATATAAATATAGTAGATGGAAAAGTAAAATCAGTTACTGTAAATGGTGAGGATATTAAATGTGAAAATTTAATTCTTGCAATTGGACATTCAGCAAGAGATACGTATGAAATGTTATTTAAAAAGGGAATGCAAATGAATACTAAACCTTTTGCTATAGGAGTTAGAGTTGAACATCCTCAATTAATGATAAACGAGAGTCAATATGGAGAAATATATGCAAATCATCCAAGACTTAAAGCTGCTGAGTATAAGTTAACATATAAAACTAAAGATAATAGAGGGGTTTACTCATTTTGTATGTGTCCAGGAGGAGTTGTTGTAGCGGCTTCATCTGAAGAAGAGCGTCTAGTTGTAAATGGAATGAGTTATCATGCTAGAGATAAAGAAAATGCTAATTCTGCTGTAGTTGTAACTGTGGGGGAAAAAGATTTTGGAAGTCACCCATTAGATGGAATGAAATTTCAAAGACATTATGAATCATTAGCATATAAGTTAGGTGGAAGTAATTATGATGCGCCTATTCAAACTTTAGGAGATTTTATGAATGATAAAGTTAGTGAAAAGTTAGGGGAGGTAAATCCATCAATAACTACTGGGTTTAAATTTGCATCATTAAAAGATGCATTGCCTAATTATGTTGTAGGATCCATTAAAGAAGCTATTACTGATTTTGATAAGAAAATAAGAGGATATGGCAGAAAGGATGCTATATTTACAGGTATAGAAACAAGAACTTCTGCACCACTAAGAATAGAAAGAAATGAAGTATTACAAAGTAAAAATGTTCAAGGGGTGTATCCTTGTGGCGAAGGTGCAGGCTATGCTGGTGGAATTATGTCAGCAGCAGTAGATGGTATAAAATGTGCAGAATCAATAATGAAAGAATATAGACCTAGTGAAAAATAAATAATCAAAATTTTTGAAAATATTGTTTTTAGAAAACTGTCACAGGATGAAGTGTGGCAGTTTTTTATTTATGCAACTCTTTGCCTATTTTTTTCATTATGTGAAAATATTTGAAAAAAGTTTTCTGAAAATTCAACTTCTTACCAATTATTTTGATACAATATATATATACTATGTTAAAAAAGTAACAAATAAATTTTAAAGGGGTTTGAATGGTATGATTAACAGTTTTGATGAAATAATCGCAAAGGTTAAGAGTAAAAGTTTAAGAAAACTTTCTGTAGCAGTAGCGCAGGATGAACCAGTATTGCAAGCTGTAAAAGAAGCAAAGGAAAATGGGATAGCTGATGCAATATTAGTAGGGGATAAGGATGAAATAGAAAAGGTGGCAGATACCATAAATATGGATTTAAGTGGCTTTGAAATTGTTGATATTAAAGATGTTCATGAAGCTACATTAAAAGCTGTAGAGATAGTTTCATCAGGAAAAGCTGATATGCTTATGAAAGGGTTAGTTGATACTAAAACTTTCCTAAAAAGTGTATTAAATAAAGAAGTTGGACTTAGAACAGGGAATCTAATGTCACATGTAGCTATATTTGAAACAGAGAAGTTTGACAGATTACTATTTTTGACAGATGTTGCATTTAACGTATTTCCTACATTAGAGGATAAAGTTAAGATAATAAATAATGCAGCAAAAGTTGCTCATGCTGTTGGAATTGAAGAACCAAAGGTTGCTGCAGTATGTGCTGTTGAAGTAGTAAATAAAAATATGCCTAATACAGTAGAGGCTAATGCATTAGCTGAAATGTACAAAGAAGGGAAATTTGAAGGGTGTATAGTAGATGGACCATTTGCGTTAGATAATGCTATATCTGAAGAAGCAGCTCATCATAAAGGGGTAACAGGACCAGTAGCGGGAAAAGCAGATATATTACTTTTACCAAATATAGAAGCTGGTAACATAATGTATAAAACGTTAACATATACTACTGACAGTAAAAATGGATGCATTTTAGTGGGGACATCTGCACCAGTAGTATTAACATCAAGAGCTGATAGTTCAGAAACAAAAATGTATTCTATTGCGTTAGCATCATTAGTATCAAGTCACGGGAAAGAAAACTAATAAAAAATAGGGGGATTGTTCAAAGTGAAAAAGTTATTAATAATAAATCCAGGTTCAACTTCAACAAAAATTGGGGTTTTTGAAGATGAGAATCAGATACTAGATGAAACTTTAAGACATTCATCTGAAGAAATAGGTAAATACGCTACAGTATGTGATCAGAAGGATTTTAGAAAAGCAGTTATCTTAGATGTATTAAAATCAAAAGGGATGGACATAAAAGATTTTGATGCAATCGTAGGTAGAGGCGGACTTTTGAAACCTATAGAGGGTGGAACTTATACAGTAAATGAAAAGATGTTAGATGATATAAAAAAAGCTGCAAGAGGAGAACATGCATCAAATTTAGGAGCTATGATAGCTGATGAAATAGCAAAAGAAGTTGGTGCTAAGTCATATATAGTAGATCCTGTAGTTGTAGATGAATTAAGTGATGTTGCAAGAATTTCAGGAGTTCCAGAACTTCCAAGGACTTCAATATTTCATGCGTTAAATCAAAAAGCTGTTGCTAAAAGGTATGCAAAAGAAAAAAATAAGGCCTATGAAGATTGTAATGTAATCGTTGTTCATATGGGGGGAGGTGTTTCTGTAGGAGCACATACTAATGGAAGAATAGTAGATGTAAATAATGCCTTAGATGGAGATGGTGCATTCTCACCAGAGAGAAGTGGAGGAGTTCCAGCTGGAGCATTAGTTAAAATGTGTTTCTCAGGAAAGTATACTGAAGAAGAAATAAGAAAAAAGATAACAGGACAAGGTGGGTTAGTAGCATATCTTGATACAAATGATATGAGGGATGTATTAAAGGCTTCTGCAGAAGGTGATGAAAAGGCTAAGCTTATATATGATGCTTTTATATATCAAGTATCAAAAGATGTTGGTGCAATGGCTACAGTATTAAAAAGTAATGTTGAGGCTATTATTTTAACTGGAGGAATAGCATACTCAGATGTAGTTGTTAATTCGATAAAGGAAAGAGTTTCTTTTATTGCACCAGTAGTAGTTTATGGCGGTGAAGATGAGATGTTAGCCTTAGCTCAAGGTGCACTTAGAGTATTAAATGGCGAAGAAAAGGCAAAAGAGTATAAATAGTGTAAAGTATAAATAGTAATTTATAAAATAGGACTATCACATTAGCAAATGAAAGTTTGTTTGTGAAGTCCTTTTTCAATTTTACTGATAAAAACATTAAAAAGTTTTTATATTATTAAAAATTCACTAAAAAAGATAGCATTATATACAAAATAACAATAAAATATATCGAAATATTTACATTAGCAGTATTTTTGTGTATAATTATTGTTCACAGATACCCATAAATGTAATAATTTTCATATCATGAGGATAAATTGTAAAGAACTATTTTCAAATATTGAACATAGTGATATACTAGAGAATGGCAAGTAATAAGATTTTAAAGGAGATAATAGTATGAGTAGGATGTTTGGGACAGATGGAGTAAGAGGGGTAGCGAATACAGAACTTACACCAGAATTAGCTTTTAAGCTTGGAAGAGCTGGAGCATACGTTTTAACAGAAGGAACTCATAAACCAAAGATTTTAGTAGGGATGGATACAAGAATTTCAGGTCAAATGTTAGAGTGTGCATTAGTTTCTGGAATATTATCAGTTGGAGCAGAGGCTGTCTGCGTAGGAATTGTACCAACACCAGCTATTGCATATTTAACAAGAAAATATAATGCAGATGCCGGAGTAATGATTTCAGCATCACATAATCCTGTTGAATATAATGGAATTAAGTTTTTTGATAGTAAAGGTTATAAACTAAAAGATGAGATAGAAGATAGAATTCAATATGTAATTGAAAATAACTTAGAAGAAGTTCCATCACCTGTTTCAGGAGATGTAGGAAGAAAGATTGAAGACGAAACTGCTGTAGAGCAATATGTAAAATATATAAAAAGTGCAGTAGATGTTAAGTTAGATGGATTAAAGATTGCTTTAGATTGTGCAAATGGAGCTGCATATAAAGCAGCTGTTAAAGCATTTAGAGATTTAAAAGCAGAAGTTTATGTTATTAATGATAATCCGGATGGTGTTAATATAAACAAAAAGTGTGGATCTACACATATGGAAGAACTAATGGATTATGTAGTTAAAAAGGGCTGTGATTTAGGATTAGCCTTTGATGGTGATGCAGATAGATGCTTAGCAGTGGATAATGAAGGTAATTTAGTTGATGGAGACAAGATAATGGCTGTATTTGCTAAATATCTTAAATCAAAAGGAAAATTAGTTGAAAATACTTTAGTTACTACTGTAATGAGTAATATGGGTCTTTTCTTAGGATTAGATAAAGAAGAGATTAATACAGTAAAGACTAAAGTTGGAGATAGATATGTTCTTGAAGAAATGATAAAAAGAGGATATAATTTAGGCGGAGAACAATCAGGTCATATTATATTCTTAGATTATAATTCTACAGGAGATGGATTATTAACAGCAGTTAAATTGTGTGAAATTGTTAAAGAAAGCAACAAGACATTAAAAGAGTTATCTAATATAGTAACCGCATTACCACAAGTTTTAGAAAATGCTGTTATACCAAATGATAAAAAAGATATTTATTTAGTTGATGAAGAGATTGTATCAGAAATAAATAAAATTGAAGAAATATTAGATGGAAAAGGTAGAGTTCTTATAAGACCTTCAGGAACAGAGCCATTAGTAAGAGTTATGCTTGAAGGTGAAGATCAAGAAGAAATTAATAGCTTAGCTAAAGCTTTAGCTAAATTAATATATGAAAAGGCTAATAATTAGAATAGTAATGACACTTTTATATTAAAGTATTAAAATATATGTGTAAAATAAGAGAGATTCAAAAGGAGAGAAACGATGAAAGGGATTATCTTAGCAGGTGGATCAGGGACTAGATTATACCCTGTTACAAAAGCGATATCAAAACAATTAGTTCCTATATATGATAAGCCAATGATTTATTATCCAATGTCTGTGCTTATGTTAGCTGGAATAAAAGATATATTAATCATTTCAACAGAAAGAGATTTACCACTATTTAAACAATTGTTTGGAAATGGTAATCAATATGGACTAAATATAGAATATGCTCTTCAAGAAAAGCCAAATGGATTAGCAGAAGCATTTATCATAGGTGAAGAATTTATTGGTGACGATAATGTTGCTATGATCTTAGGAGATAATATATTCTGGGGACAAAGCTTTTCTAAGCACTTACAAAAAGCAGCATCATTAGAAAAAGGAGCAGAAATATTTGGATATTATGTTCAAGATCCAAGAGCTTTTGGTGTTGTAGAATTTGATGAAGATGATACAGTTATTTCATTAGAAGAGAAACCAGAAAATCCAAAATCACATTATGCTGTACCAGGATTATATTTCTATGATAATTCTGTTGTAGAAAAAGCTAAATCATTAAAACCATCACCAAGAGGTGAACTTGAAATTACTGATTTAAATAAGGTTTATATGGAAGAGAAAACTTTAAAGGTAAATTGTTTTGGAAGAGGAATGGCTTGGCTCGATACAGGTACTCATGAATCAATGCTTAAAGCATCAAACTTTGTAGAAGCAGTTCAAAGTACTCAAGGAACATATATCGCTTCACTTGAAGAGATTGCATATAGAAATGGATGGATAAGCAAAGAAGAATTATTAGTTCTTGCGGAACCATTAATGAAGACTAATTATGGTAAGTATTTAAAAAGTATATCAGAAGAGTAATATTTAGGAGGAAATATATGAAGACTTATTTAGTAACTGGAGGAGCTGGATTCATAGGCTCAAATTTTGTACTTTACATGTTAAAAAAATATGATGATGTAAGAATAGTAAACATTGATAAATTAACTTATGCAGGTAATTTAGAAAACTTAAAAGATGTTGAAAATAATCCAAATCACATATTCAGACAAGTGGATATCTGTGATGCAGAAGCAGTAGAAGCTTTATTTAACGAATTTACAATTGATTATGTTGTAAACTTTGCAGCAGAATCACATGTTGATAGAAGTATAAAGGAGCCAGAAGTTTTTGCTAAGACAAATGTACTTGGAACTGTTACTTTATTAAATGCAGCTAAGAAAGCTTGGGAAACAGAAGACGGATGGAAGGAAGGAGTAAAATATCTTCAAGTATCAACTGATGAAGTTTATGGTTCATTAGGAGAAACGGGATATTTCATGGAAACTACTCCACTTGATCCAAACTCACCATATTCATCATCAAAAGCTGGTGGAGATTTAATGGTTAAGGCATATGGAGAAACTTATAAAATGCCAATAAATATAACAAGATGTTCAAATAACTATGGTCCATACCAATTCCCAGAAAAGCTTATACCATTAGTTATTAATAACTGTTTAAATAAAAAACCACTTCCAATATACGGAGATGGATTAAATGTAAGAGACTGGTTATATGTTGAAGATCACTGTAAAGCTATAGATATGGTTATAAGAAATGGTAGACTAGGTGAAGTTTACAATGTTGGTGGTCATAATGAAAGAACAAATATCCATATAGTTAAAACTATAATTGAATATATTCATGATAATGTAGATGAATCAGTAAATGAAACATTAATGACATTTGTAGAAGATAGAAAGGGTCATGACAGAAGATATGGTATAGATCCAACTAAGATAAAAGAAGAATTAGGTTGGTATCCAGAAACTCCATATGAAGAAGGAATAAAGCTTACAATTAAGTGGTATTTAGATAATATGGATTGGATGAAAAATGTTACTTCAGGAGAATATCAAAACTATTACAATAAAATGTATAGTAATAAATAAAAGTTAGGGTGAATTTTAATGGGAAAATTTAATTTTATAGAAACTGAAATTAAAGATGTTTATATAATCGAGCCTACAGTATTCGGTGATAACAGAGGATACTTTATGGAAACTTATAATTATGAAGAATTTGCAGCAGCTGGACTTGATATGAAATTTGTTCAAGATAATCAATCAAAGTCTAAAAAAGGTGTTTTAAGAGGATTACATCTTCAAACTGAACATACTCAAGGTAAACTTGTAAGAGTTATAAAAGGTGAAGTTTATGACGTTGCTGTGGATTTAAGAAAGAACTCTCCAACATATGGTAAATATGTAGGGGTTGTATTAAGTGAAGAAAATAAGAAACAATTCTATATTCCAGAGGGATTTGCTCATGGGTTTGTAGTATTATCTGAAGAAGCAGAATTTACATACAAATGTACAGATTTCTATCATCCAGAATTCGAAATGGGTATAATTTGGAATGATCCAGATGTAGCAGTACAATGGCCATTAGAAGGAATTGATGAAGTATTATTATCAGAAAAAGATAAAAAGTGGCCTTTATTTAAAGATAGTAAAATAGAGTTTTAAATAAGATTTAAAAGACTAACAAAAGCTATTTGTTAGTCTTTTGAGTATGTTTTATATGATTAAATAAGGATATAATCTATATAGAAAGGGTGATGATTTTGGTTGAAAGAATAAAAGAAATAATGCAGTCGAAAGAATTATTAAAGAACTTAACTTCTAAAGAATTGAAGTTAAAATATAAGAATTCAGCAATAGGATTTGTATGGTCTTTTTTTAATCCATTAATTATGATGATGGTTTATACATTTGCTTTTAAAGTTATTTTTAAAAATCCAGATCCTAATTATCCTATTTTTATATTATCGGGTTTACTACCTTGGACAACATTTCAGACAGCTATAATGGGTGGAACACAATCAATAGTAAATAATGCTCAATTAATAAAAAAAGTATATTTTCCAAGAGAAATAATACCTTTGTCAATTGTCTTATCTAGCTTTGTAAATTATTTGATAACACTAATTATACTATTTATAGGTATATTTATTGCTAAAATACCAATTGGTATTCCGCTAATTGCATTTCCTGTAGTGTTATTTTTATTTCTAATATTTACTACAGGATTAACATTAATTTTAAGTAGTTTAAATGTTATATATAGAGATGTGTCTCATTTTGTTGAAGTAGCATTTATGGCTTGGATATATTTAACTCCAGTTATTTATCAAATGGATCTTATACCAGCAAAGATAAGACCTTTAATGTATTTAAATCCAATGACACTAGTCTTAAATTCTATAAGAGCGTGTCTTTATGAAAATAATTTTCCAAGTGTAAAAGTTGTTTTAGCCTTAGCAGTAGTTGCATTTGTATTTTTATGGATTGGCTTTAAAGTATTTAATAAACTTCAAAGAAGATTTGCAGAGGAAATATAGTAAAGAAGGTGATAAACAATGGCAGTTATTGAATTTAAAAATGTAAGTAAGTCCTTTAATATATATCAAAATAAGAGTTACTCAATAAAAGAGAAGGTAATAAATTTTTTATTAAGAAGAAATAAGTTGGAAATTCAAAAATACCAAGTATTAAAGAATGCATCTTTTGATGTTAATAAAGGAGAAACAGTTGGAATAATTGGTCAAAATGGTACGGGGAAAAGTACAACATTAAAATTAGTAACGAAAATATTATATCCTGATAGTGGTGAGATTATTATTAATGGTAAAGTATCATCGTTATTAGAAGTAGGGGCAGGATTTCAACCAGATTTGACAGGACGAGAAAATGTATACTTATATGGTTCTATATTAGGACTTAGTAAGGAAGAAGTAAGTAAGAAATATGATTCTATAGTAGAGTTTTCAGAAGTAGGTCAATTCATGGATACAGCTGTAAAAAACTACTCATCAGGAATGTATATGAGATTAGCTTTTTCTGTAGCAATTCATGTAGATCCAGAAATACTTGTTATAGATGAGGTATTAGCAGTTGGAGATGAAGCATTCCAAAAGAAATGTATTAATAAAATACTTGAATTTAAAAAACAACAAAAAACTATATTATTTGTATCGCATGATATGAATGCTATAAAAATGATATGTGACAGAGTTCTATTTATAAAAAAAGGTGGAGAAATGATAGAAGGACCTGTTGATGAAATGATACAACTATATCATGAAATTGGAAATATGTAAGAAAGGGTAGGCTAATGAAGAAAATGGGAGATATAATTTTAGGATCGATTCCTGATAAAAATATAGAGATATCTAAAGAGTCACCATATAAATTTAAATATACAAGTAGTATTTATAATATTAGATCTATATATTTATATGTGAAAGATCAAGAAATGAAGTCTAAAGTATCTGTAAATATATATAAAGGAAATGAAAAAAATTTAGTTAGTACAGGAAAATCAGAAGATGTAAATAATGAGTGGATAGAGGTTAAGTTCCATCCTGTATTTGGAATTTACAATGAAGAGTTAATTTTTGAAATATCTTGTGATGAAGATACTTGCAATTTATATTTAGACAAACATGATAATCTTTGTCTTAAAATCCAGTATGAAGAAATGGATAAGGCTGTTGCTAAGGAATTAGATAAGTATGTTAAAGAATTGAGAACAATATATAACTCTGCTGGGTGGAAGTTCTTGGTGAGATTATATAATGTAAGAGATAAGATATTAAACTTTTTCAGAGGAATAAAGAAATTTTTTAAGATAATTTATGTGATAATAAAGAATATAAATGTTGCCAATATGAGAAGAGCAAAAGAGTTTATTAAAGATGAAGGATTTAAGGCGTTTGTAAGAAAAGCCTATGGTAAACTTAGAGGAGAAAGACTAGATTATACGTATTGGTTACAAAATCATCTTGCGACTAAAGCTGAATTAGAAGCTCAAAGATCATATAAATTTGAATATGAACCTAAGATTAGTATATTAATTCCTACTTATAAGACACCGAAACATCTTTTAATTGAAACATTAGATTCAGTTATTAATCAAACTTATTCAAATTGGGAATTATGTATAGTGGATGGTCATTCAGAGACACCACATGTTAATGAGATATTAGATGAATATTCATCAAAATATGATAAAATAAAGGTTAAATATCTTGATGAAAATAAAGGCATAGATGGTAATACACAAGAAGCATATTATATGGCTACTGGTGATTATATTGGTTTGTTTGATCATGATGATTTGTTAGAACCAAATGCATTATACGAAATTGTTAAAGCAATAAATGAGGATAATACTATAGACTTTATATATACAGATGAAGATAAGATAAATGAAAAAAGTAATTATAGATTTGATCCACATTTTAAACAAGATTTTGCTCCAGATACATTTAGAAGTTACAATTATATTTGTCATTTTTCAGTGTTTAGAAAAGACTTGATGGATAAGATTGGTGGTTTTAGATATGGATTTAATGGAAGCCAAGATTATGATATTATTTTAAGAGCAACAGAAAATGCTAATAATATACGTCATATTCCTAAGGTATTATATTCTTGGAGAGTTCATTCTGGTTCAACAGCAGGAAATCCTAAAAATAAAATGTATTGTTATGATTCTGCTAAAAAAGCTATTGATGAGCAATTAAAGAGATTGGGATTAAAAGGAAAAGCTGTTGATGGAAAATATATAGGAACTTATGAAGTAGAGTATGATATAATTGGAAATCCAAAAGTATCTATTTTAATTCCAACTAAAGATCATATTGAAGATTTAAATAGAACTATAACTTCTATTTTTGATAAAACTAGTTACAAGAATTATGAAATAATAGTAATAGAAAATAATTCTGAATTAGAAGAAACATTTGAATATTATAAAGATATAGAAAAGAAATATTCAAATATAAAAGTAGTAACTTGGGAAAAAGGATTTAACTATTCAGCAATAAATAATTTTGGAGCAAAATTTGCAACAGGAGATCATATTTTGCTTTTAAATAATGACGTAGAAGTTATTAATGAAGGATGGCTAACTAAGATGGTATCTTTATCTCAAAGAGAAGATGTTGGCTGTGTAGGTGCTAAATTATATTATCCCGACGATACTATTCAACATGGTGGTGTAATAGTAGGACTTGGAGGTACTGCAGCACATGCACATAGAGGATTAAATAAAAATGATTATGGATTCTTTTTAAGATTAGGAATAACACAAAATTTAAGTGCAGTAACAGGTGCTTGTTTATTAATTAAGAAAAGTGTTTTTGATGAAGTGAATGGTTTGGATGAAACATTTGAGGTAGCATATAATGATGTTGATTTTTGCTTAAGAGTATTAATGACAGGTAGAGTTAATGTATGGACTCCATATGCGGAGTTATATCATTATGAGTCAAAGAGTAGAGGGTTAGAAGATACTGAAGAAAAACAAAAACGTTTTATGGGTGAATTCAACAGATTTAGAGAAAGATATGCAGACTTTTTAGAGAAAGGCGATCCATATTATAGTTGCAATCTAACACTTTCAAAAGAAGATTTTTCATATAGATTTTAATATTTATAGAGTAATATAATAATATGTTATATTACTCTATTATTATAAGCAGAGGAGTGCTATATGATTAGAAAAGATAGTATATATTTAGAGCCTAATAAAAAATTAAGAATATCATTAAGTTTAAGTGAAGAAAAAATAAAATCATTAAAAATAAAATTAGTAAAAGAAAAAGAGTTTTCTAAAGGGAATTTAATAGTTAGTATACAAGATGAAAAAAAAGAATTGTATAAAAAAAGAATTTCATTATATAGAATAGAAAATGATAAACAGATTAATTTAGATATAAAAGACGTATCAATTTTAGAATGTAATAAAAAAATTAATATAGAGTTATTTGTAAATAATATAGATGGAGTATATTTAGTTAAATATGATAATAATCAATTGATTCAAGTAGAAAGAGAATCAATAGACTCTAAAATTTTAAAAGAAATTAATGATTATAAATCTAAGGTAGATGAAATAAAACAGTCTAAAGGGTGGAAAATTGTTAGCTTAGTTAATAATTTTTTTAAAGAAAAAGATAATAAAATAGATTTACCTATACAAAGAGAAAAAAGTGAATATGAAAAATGGATTACTAATAAGTATGATAGCATAGAGAAATTAAATAATAATATATTTAGATGTACATTAATTACAGTTGTTGAGAAGATAGATAGGAAAGAATTTTGTAGATTTTTAGATTCTATAAAGTTACAAAAATCTATAGATAAAAAGTTAATTGTAGTAGTTAATGAAAAATTAAAATCGTATGTAAGAAATATTGTTGATTTATATAGAAAAGATTTTTCAATTAAAATAGTAATTAAAGAAAATAAAAGTGACTTATGTGATGTTATAGATAGAATAGAGGATGAATACATAGCTTTCATAGATAATAAGTGTATTTTATCAGAAAATGCTTTTTTACAAATATGCAATGAAATTACAGATAATGTAGAATGTGCATATTTTGATGAAGATATTATTGATATTTATAATGGAGAAATTAAAAAACCGAAGTTTAAGCCTGATTTTTCTATTGATATGCTAAGAAGTATAAACTACATAGGTAAATTATTTATTATAAAAAATAATGTGCTAAAAAAGGTAAATAAATTATCGGTGAAGTATTTCATATATGATAATTATGATTTGTATTTAAAGTTATATGAAGAAGGGTATAGTTTTACTCATATATCAAAAGTTTTATTTCATGTAAGTGAAGAAAGCAACTCAAATATTAATAATGGAAAAATAATATTAGAGGAGCATTTGGCTAGAATAGATTTAAAAGCAACTGTTAGTATATGTAAAAACCAGTTCTTTAGAATAACTTATAATATTGATTCGGAAAAAGTTTCAATAATCATACCTAATAAAGATAATTTAGAAATATTGCGAAGCTGTATTGATAGTATATTAAATAAAACAACATATGATAATTATGAAATAATTATAGTAGAAAATAACTCTGTTAATGAAGAAACATTTGAATACTATAATAGTATAAAGGATATAGAAAAAGTTAATATAATTACATATGAGGGTGAGTTTAACTATTCAGCTATAAATAATTTTGCTGTTAAACAGTCTAAAGGAGAATATATAATATTTTTAAATAATGATATAGAAATTATTACTCCTAATTGGATAGAAAATATGATTCAATATGCTCAACGTGAAGATGTAGGAATAGTGGGGGCAAAGCTATATTATATAGATGATACAATACAACATGCTGGAGTAATTATTGGTATGAGAGGATTGGCAGCACATAGATATTGTGGATTATACAAAAGTGAAGAGGATAATGTAGAAATATTACAATATGTTCAAAATTTAAGTGCCGTTACGGCAGCTGCTATGATGGTAAAAAGAAAAGTTTATGATGAAGTTAATGGATTAGATGAAAAGTTAAAGGTAGCTTTTAATGATATAGATTTTTGTATGGCAGTAATAAAAAAAGGATATCTAATTGTATGGAATCCTTTTGTTGAAATGTATCATTATGAATCAATTTCAAGAGGAAAAGAGGATACGGAAGAAAAAGTACTAAGATTTGAATCTGAGATTGAAAGATTTTATTCTAAATGGAAATTAAATTTGATAGAAGGAGATCCTTATTTTAATAAAAATCTTTCTCTTAAAGATATTGATTATTCTATAGCTATGATACCAGAAGATAGAGATGTTTTGATAAAAAAATATTTATAGAAATATTAAAAAAATGCAAGATATGAGTTTAAATTATATTTTGCATTTTTTATTGCTATTATGGAAAAAGGAAAAAAATCAGGAAAAAGTGCAAGATTTATTTTTATTTTAGGGAAAATGGTATAAAATGTTGATTAACAGAGTAATTGAAGTATAATTATATATAGGTAGGAAATTAAAATAAGGAGATAAACTATGCACGGATATAATAACCTTTTTAAAGAAAATTATATAAATGAATTAGAAGATAGTAGGTATATTATAGATAGATTAAATGCCTTAGAAGTTCCCTTTATAGTGAGTGATACATTATTGTCTGGCTTTGAAATTTTATTAGAAGTAGGCAGTATTAATTCTGATAATAACCTTATAGTAGAGTTGATAGATATTGATGACCGTACAATAGTTATATCTACAGAGATACCTATATGTAAGATTAGAAATAGAGAATGGAATAATATATCTTTTAATCCAATAGAAAATAAGGGAGAAAGAAGATATGTTATTAGATTATTTGTAGATGGGTTAGATGTGGTATATGCGTATGGAGATCGTAATAATATATGTGTAAAGCTTATATCTTTAACATTAAAAGAATCAGAGAAACCTGAGAAAAATAAAAAGATAAAAAAACGTGATAAAAAGAAGAATAAAAAAAATGTTGAAGGCAATAAATCTGTTAACTTTAGCGGTATTGGTGAGAAAATAGCTAATGTATCTAAAGAATTGATGGATAAAGTTAAAGAGACCCAAAATAAGTTTACTATTAAAAAAAATTCAAAATCAGAAAATAGAGAAGAGATAACAAGAGAAGAAGTTGAAAGAAATATTGCACATTTTAGAATTAAACCTAAAATAACTTTAATCACTACAACATTTAATACAAATAAGTCATATTTAAGGCAGTTACTAGACTCAATTGTTAATCAAAGTTATACAAATTGGTCATTAATAGTTGTGGATGGTGGAAGTGATAAGTCATATGTAAAAAAGATATTGAAAGATTATGACGAGAAAAATGAAAATGTACAAGCGATATATCTTGAAATGCATATGGGAATATCAGAAAACATAAATACTGCTATAAGAGTAGCCGATGGAGATTATGTTGCGTTTTTATATCAAGATGATTTTTTAAGTGAGCATGCATTATATGAAATTGTAGATATAATAAATCGAGACGGAGCACCGGATTTATTATATTGTGATGATGATATGTATGATGATAAAACAAAACAATATCTAAAACCTAATTATAAAGCTAGATTTTCTATTGATAAGTTAAGAAGTATAAATTACATAGGAATATTCAGTATAATAAAGAGAAATGTACTTAATGATATGGGTGGTTTAGACTCTAGATATGATGGTTGTGATAACTACGATTTATATTTAAAAATGGCTGAAAGAGGATATAGATTTTCGCATGTTCCAAAAGTTATATATCACAAAAGAATGGGAGAAAGTTCAAGCTTTTATTCATTAGAAGGAGGCTTGAGGGCGTTAAGAGAGCATCTAAGAAGAATGAGACTTATCGGTGAGGCGTTTACTGGAGAAATAGATAATTCTTTTAGAATTAAATATGAACTAGAAGGGGAACCATTGGTATCTATAGTTATATCAAGTGGAGATAATATAGAAGATTTAAAAAGTTGTATAAGTATAATTAATAGAAAAACTACTTATAGAAATTATGAAATTTTAGTAATAGAAAATAACTTTTTAAATGAAAGATCTTTAGAGTATTATAGAATACTTCAAGAACATGGTATAAAAGTTTTAGAATATAATGAAAACTTTAATCATAGAAGCAGAAGAATAGTGAAGGAAGCAGATGGGGATTATATAATATTACTAGATGATAATGTAGAAATTATAACAGATAATTGGATAGAAGAAATGCTTCAATATGCTCAAAGAGATGATGTAGGTATTGTAGGGGCAAAGATTCTTAATGTAGATAGTACAATTCAAAGTGCTGGTATAGAAGAAGTGTATGATATTAATGATGATATTATAGAAATGCATAAAGAACAATGCAGTACGAGACTAAATTGTGTTCAAAATTTATCAGTAGTTTATTTAGCTTGTGCTATGATAAAAAGAAATGTACTAGATAATATTACAATAAGAGCTTATGATGATGTTCCTATTGTTGTAAGTGCTGATTTTTGTTTAAACACTGAGAGACGTGGATACTTAATAGTATGGAATTCTTTTGTTGAGGCATATGCACTAGATGATAGAACATTACTAAGAAAATAAGTGAATTATTACTTATTTATTGTCGTATAAGATAAGTAAAGGGCTGAATCACAATAATTTGTGAAACAGCCCTTTGTAATTATATAGCAGTTTCTTGTATAATATTTAGGATAACGATATAATATATAAGAAATAAAGAGATGGAGATATATATGAAGATATCAGTGATAATACCTAATTATAATGGAGAAAAAATTATAGATGGATGTATTCAATCTTTGTTAAAGCAAGAGTATAAAGATTTCAATATAATTGTAGTAGACAATAATTCTGCTGATGATAGTGTAAAGATTATAGAAGAAAGATATCCATCAATAACATTAATTAAAAATAAAGAAAATTTAGGGTTCGCGGCAGCAGTAAATATAGGAATAAAAGCTTCTAAAAGTGACTTTGTAGCGTTATTAAATAATGATACAGAAGTTGATGAAAAGTGGCTAGTAAATCTTTATTCAGTTGTAAGTAAAGATGATAAAATTTTTTCAGCATCATCAAAAATGATAAGGTTTTATGAAAGAGATAAAATCGATGATGCAGGAGACCAATACAATTTGTTAGGATGGGCTTATAAAAGAGGAGATGGAGCATCAATAGATAAATTTAATAAAGATAAAATAATATTTTCTACATGTGCAGGTGCTGGATTATATAGAAGAAAGATTTTTGAAGAAATAGGGTACTTTGATGAGAATTTTTTTGCGTATTTAGAAGATGTAGATGCATCTTTTAGAGGTAATATATATGGATATAAAAATATATATGTAAATAATGCAATTGTGTATCACATGGTGTCAGCTACCAGTGGTAGTAGACATAATGAATTTAAAGTGAAACTAGCCAGTAGAAATAGTATGTACCTAATAAGAAAAAACATGCCTTTGTTTTTTGAAATAATTAACTTGCCATTTATTATTTTGGGAATTATGGTGAAATATATCTATTTTCTTAGAAAGTCGTTAGGAAAAGAATATATTGAAGGTATTAAGGAAGGCATATTTATAAAAAATAAAGTAGAAAAAACTAAGTTTAAGTTAAAAAACTTATTCAATTACTTTATTATAGAAGTAAGACTTATAGTAAATACATTTAAGATGTTTTTCAAGGTGTAAGGTGGTGTTTTTTTGATTAGAGAGAATCAGAAATATTTTAATAGATTATTAGTAGTTTTAGATATAGTTATGATAGTATTATCATTTATAATGACATGGTGTTTGAAATTTAAAAATCCAATGTTTATTGTAGAAGGTGGAATTTTAACATTCAAAGAATATTTGAGACCAGCAATATTAATTTTACCTATAGTATTGATTACTTTTTCTGCATTTAAGTTATATTCTCCATTTAGATATAAAAGTTTTTTAGAAGAAGCATGGAGTATTATAACAGGATGTTTTGTGTCAATGTTTATATTCTTTGGAACAATATACATATTAAAAATACAAGATTATTCAAGAACATTTTCAATAGTATTCATAGTTATTTTAACAGTTATGGTTATTATTGAAAGGGGTATTGTAAGAAAGTTATTACATTCAATGAGAGCAAAAGGATATAACCAAAAACATGTGTTAATTGTAGGATGTAGCGAACTAACAATAAGGTTCTTAGAAAGAATAAACAGAAACAAACAATGGGGTTATAATGTTGTAGGGTTAGTTGATGATGGTGTATATATGCCTAAGATGAATGAAAAAGATAAAGAATTATTCTCACAAATAAATAAGATAGGCTCTATAGATGATCTTGAAGATATATTTTCTAAAGAAGATATTGATGAAGTATTTATAACATTAAATATTAAAGAATATGAGAAATTAGGTAAAATAATTAATAAGTCTGAGAAGTATGGTATTAGAACAGAAATCATTCCAGATTACTCAAAATACATACCAGCAAGACCATATGTAGAAGAATTAGATGGGTTACCTGTAATAAATATAAGATATATACCTCTTGATAATTTAGTAAATAAATTTCTTAAAAGAGCAATTGATATAATAGGATCATTAATACTTATAATTTTATTCAGCCCAATTATGATTTGTGTTGCTATATTTACAAAGATAACATCACCGGGACCTATAATATTTAAACAAGAGAGAGTAGGGCTAAATAACAAAATTTTTACTATGTTTAAGTTTAGATCTATGAAAGTTCAAAGTAAAGAAGAAGAAAAGGCTGAATGGACTACAGAAAATGATCCTAGAAAAACTAAATTTGGGTCATTTATAAGAAAAACAAGTTTAGATGAATTACCACAGTTTTTTAATGTATTAATAGGAAATATGAGTTTAGTAGGTCCAAGACCAGAAAGACCTTATTTTGTAGAGCAATTTAAAGATGAAATACCTAAGTATATGGTTAAACATCAAATTAGACCAGGAATTACTGGATGGGCACAGGTAAATGGATTAAGAGGAGATACTTCTATTGAGAAAAGGGTAGAATATGATATTTATTATCTTGAAAATTGGACATTTTGGTTTGATATAAAAATTTTATTTTTAACTGTATTTAAGGGATTTGTTAATAAAAATGCATATTAGATTTGATTAGGATTGGAGAATATTTATGGATTTATCGATAGTAATAGTTAATTACAATACTAAAGATTTGCTTAAACAAACAATAGAATCAGTAATTAACAATACTAAGGGAATAAAATATGAAATTTGGGTAGTTGATAATTCTTCTAAAGATGGATCGGTGGAAATGGTACAAGAAGAATTTAAAGATGTAAAGCTTATTGCATCTAAAGAGAATTTAGGATTTCCTAAAGGCAATAATGTTGCTATTAAGAAAGCTACTGGTAGGTATGTACTACTATTAAATTCAGATACTAAGGTTATTGGTGATAATCTACAAAATTGTGTTGATTATATGGATAAGCATAAAGAAATAGGAGCATTAGGATGTAAAGTAGAGCTAGCAGATGGTATTTTGGATCATGCATGTAAAAGAGGATTTCCTACTCCAGAAGCATCATTATATTATTTCTTAAAGTTACATAAGATTATGAAGAATAAAATAAAATACGGTGCATATACAGCTTCGTATTTAGGAGAAGATGAAATAGGGGAAGTAGATGCTTTGACAGGTGCGTTTATGATGATACCTAGAGCTGTCATAGATAAAGTAGGAATGTTAGATGAAGAGTTCTTTATGTATGGTGAAGACATAGATTGGTGCTATAGAATAAAAGAAGCTGGATATAAGATAATATATTATCCTGAAGAGAAAATTATACATTATAAAGGATGTTCTTCTAAAAAGAAAAAAGCTAAAACTACGTATGAGTTTCATAGAGCGATGATTCTTTTTTATAGAAAGCATTACAATGATAAATATAATATATTTGTTAAGATATTAGTATATATAGGTGTTGCATTAAGAATGATTTTATCAATGATAAAGAATCTTTTTAAAAGATCATAGTATAAAGATGACTCTTCTAAAATAAAAATATAAAGAAATTATTATATTTTTAGGAGGGGAATATGTACTACATTAAAGATAATGAAGGGTATATAGAAGTTAAGATAGAAGGAGAAATCACTACTAATGAGATGGAATCTATGAAACAGGAGGGCATTACTAAAATTAACTCACTAACTAATGCTACTAACTGTTTAGTAGATGCTACAAAATTAGAAGGGGTAGACGGAAAAATAGAAGACGATGAAGTTGATAGATTAAAAGAATTATTTATTAATAGTAAGGTAAATAAAGGGGCTTTAGTTGTAGACGGATTAATATCAAAGATGAAAGCTCAAGTTTATCTAAGAAAAATAAAAGAAAAAGAAATAAAGGTATTTACTAATTTTGAAGATGCTATAGCATTTTGTAAAAGTTAAAAGTGAGAGAGGTTTTTCTTAATAAGTATCGTATTTATTATATTAAATTATAAATCTGCCACCGGGTAGGAATGCATATTAGCATTCACGTACACATCGTTAGGTCATAGAAGATGTGTATAGTGGATGCTTTTTTTTGTAAAAAAGTATCTACTATCTTATATATTTGGAGGTATAAATTATGAAAATTTCTAATCAGTTTGCGATGTTAACAAAACGGGAGTGGATATTATGGGTAAGTTCTATAATTATTATCACTGTTACTTTTTTTATTAAATCGTCAGGGAATTATCTAACATTGGTAGCATCCCTTATAGGAGCAACATTCCTTATTTTTATTGCAAAAGGAATGGTAATAGGACAGTTACTTATGCTATTATTTAGTGTTTTATATGCTTTGATTTCATGGAACTTATGTTATTATGGTGAAATGCTTACTTATTTGGGAATGACAGCACCAATGGCAGTATTATCAGCAATACAATGGATAAAAAATCCCTATGAAGGGAAAAAAGGGGTTGTAAAGACAGCTAAACTTTCTAAGAAAAAGATATTTTACTTGATTATTATGGCAGGGATAGTAACATGGATATTTTATTATATTTTACTATACTTCAACACTGCCAATATGATGTTTAGTACTATATCAGTTACCACTAGCTTTTTAGCAGCCTTTCTTACATTTTTAAGAAGTCCATTGTACGCATTGGGTTATGCAGCTAATGATATTGTCTTAATTGTACTATGGGTTCTTGCTACAATGGGAGATAAGGATTATTTACCTATGATTATTTGTTTTATTATTTTTTTGATAAATGATATTTATGGTTATGTTAGCTGGAGGAAGATGGAGAAAGACCAAGAGAAAGGATTTTCTTAGTTTTGTATTTGGAACAATATCACATCTTAATTAATAGGATAATATTAGTGATTATTATCTGAGGTGTATTAATGAATACGATAAGCTTATGTTTGATAGCTAAAAATGAAGAAGAGGTAATAGGAAGATGTATAGAATCAGTAATGGACATAGTTGATGAAATTATTGTGATAGATACAGGTTCTACTGATAACACAATTGCAGTAGCTGAAAAGTATGGAGCAAAGGTATATAACTTTACGTGGATAGATGACTTTGCAGCGGCGAGAAATTATTCTTTTAGTAAAGCAAGTAAAGAATATATATTTTGGTTAGATGCAGATGATATATTATTCCCCGGAGATAAAGAGAAGTTTATTAAGTTAAAAGAAAATTTAGATGATACTGTAGATGCTGTGTCTATGGATTATGTATTAGCAGTAGATGAAAATAATAAACCAGTAAGTTCATTAAAGCGAAATCGATTGGTTAAAAGAAAGAAGGATTTTTTGTGGATAGGAAAAGTACATGAGTATCTTGAGGTATATGGAAATATAATTTCATCTAATGTATCAATCTTGCATCAAAAAAATAAGCCTTATACAGATAGAAATTTAAAAATATATGAAGGAATGATTAAAGATAATGTAGAGTTTTCTCCAAGAGAACAATTTTATTATGCCAATGAATTGTTTGATCATGGAAGATATGATGAAGCATTAAGTATGTATAGAAAATTTGTAGATGGGAAAAAAGGTTGGGTAGAGGATGTAAAAAGTGCATTAGGTAGGATAGCAGACTGTTATAGCTTTAAAGGAGATAAAGATTTAGAAATAAAATCTCTTTTAGAAGCATTAGAATATGATCTGCCAAGATCGGATTTTTGTTGTAGAATAGCATATAGATTTATAGAGCAAAATAGATATAAAGAAGCTATGTTTTGGTATAAGGCTGCTATAGATTTAAAGCCTGACGGAGATAGTATGGCATTAATTGACCATGGATATTTTACATGGATACCATATATTCAACTTTGCGTATGTTATGCAAATTTAGGAGACTTTGATACATCAAATTATTACAATGAAAAAGCAGCAGAATATATTCCAAATCATCCAAGTGTTATCCAAAATAGAGAATATCTTAAGGATAAAATAAGTAAATAGGTTATAATTAATATTTAACGATTAGTGCTAAATCTCCTATGCAGGTAAGTATTGTATTTATGCTGACTGGATTATGATAATTTATAACTGTACACTTAAAAAAATAGCCATAACACAAATTTGTGTTATGGCTTTATTTTTATAGATAGACTTACTTATCTTTTTTTCCTAAGAACCAGTAAGGAAGACCAACACATAAAGATCCACCAACGATATTTCCTAAAGTTACAGTACCTAAACTGTATAGGATACTGCCTATAGAGTTTCCACCATCTAAGAAATATGAAAGAGAAAGTGTTGCACTATTAGCTATAGAGTGTTCAAGTCCGATACCTATCATTCCAAGGATACAGAAGAAGAATACAGCGATTTTACCTATTTCGGTTTGCATTCTTACAGCACACCAGATTAATAAACAGATTAATGTATTACATAATAACGCTCTTAAGAATAATGGGAAGAAATCCACATGAATTTTGTGAGCTGCTGTATCATTTATATATTTAATTAAATCAGAACTTGGAATTTTAGATTTAGCATATATAAAAACTGTTACCATACAACCGCATATATTACCAAAATAGCTAAATAGCCAAACTTTTAAAGTGTCTTTAAAAGTAGTTTCTTTTTCAAGTAAAGCTATAGTAAATGCCATAGTATTACCAGTAAATAAATCACCACCGGCAAAAATTATAAGACAAATAGCTAGTGGGAATGCTGCTCCCATAGCAAGTTTTGCACCAGGACTTCCAGCAGCAACAAATGGCGCACCAATAGAAAGGTATAATAGAACACCAAAAGCTACAAATACACCACCAAGGAATGCATATAAGAAAAATTGTACCTTGCTTTTTTCTAACATCTTTTGTTTTTTAAGACCATACTGCATAGCAGCTAAAACAGAATCTCTCACGTTTAAGTCATCTCCTCTTATTTGTAAAATATAACACCAAAAGTTTACTATACTCCACTTTTTAGATTAAATCAAGTCGGATTAAATCTAAATATAATGAAATATGTACAAAATATGTACGTATTCAGAATAAAACCTAGATATTTGGATAAAATGATTTAGTGAAAAAGTGAGGTGAAGTAATGATACATTTTCCAAGAAGTAAAATACTTATTTCATGTTTAGCTTTGTTCTTGATAGTAAGTTTTATACATGGATATTTGTATAAAAATATAAATGAAGAAAAATCAGATAAAAGTTTTGAGGCGGTTGAAAATGTAAGCGCAGAAATGTATGTAGAAGAAAATCAAGTGGATAAGGTAGAATTTTTATCGTGGAATGAAGTTGATAAATATATATTTCCTAGGTCAACTAATGCAGAAGTAGAAGATATATCTACGGGAAAAAGGTTTAATATAATAAGAACTATGGGAGATAATCATGCTGATTGTGAAACTGTTGCCGAAGAAGATACAAGGATAATGAGAGAAGTGTTTGGTGGTTTTAATTGGAGTAAAAGACCAGTTATTTTACATATAGGTGGTAGAAGATATGCAGCATCTATGGCAGGAATGCCTCATGCTGGAGTTGATGATGCACCAGCCTTTGCAGTTACTGGAGGATTATCAGGTGGATATGGATATGGACAAAATTTAGATACAATAAAGAATAATGATATGGATGGAGTTTTTGATGTACATTTTATAAATAGTAAAAGACATATGGATGGAGCCATAACTGCAACTGAAGATGTAGAGCATCAGAAAAATATAGAGTATTTAAGAAACATATATGAATAGGAAATAGCTAGAGGATTAAGTGCAGCAATTTGTATTTTAATCCTCATTTTTACGTGGATATAGACTAACATAGATTTTACATTATTTTAATAGTGACTTAATTATTTGTATTTATTATGAAAATTGAGAAAAGTTGGAGGTGTATCAATGAATAAAAAATTAACTATACTAATGTCAACAATTACAGTGGTTTCTATTATGACAGTGATGTTAAAAAATAATATTTCACTGAATACAGTAAAGGCATCAGAGGTAAAAGACAAAAATGTAATATTAATGATTGGTGATGGAATGAGCCAAGAGGCTATTACTTTAGCAAGACATTATAAAGATTCAAAAGATGGAGTTTATGGAAATGATTCTTTAGCTATGGATGAAATAGCTACTGGTGCAGTTCATACATCTTGGATTAATGGACCGATTACAGATTCAGCGCCTAGTGCCACAGCTTATTCTACAGGAAATAAGACTAAAGATAAACATGTAGCAACATCAGCAGAAGATAAACCACTTGCAACAATATTAGAAGGTGCTAAGTTAGAAGGTAAAGGTACAGGGGTAATAATGACTTGTGAAGTTCCTCATGCTACACCAGCAGATTTTACAGCTCATAATGATAGTAGATCAAATTATAAATCTATATTAAGTCAACAAGTTAATAACAATTTAGACGTTGTATTAGGGGGAGGACTTGGATGGAAACATCAATATGGTATAGAAGATGATAAAGAGTTTTCTAAGCTTCAAGATGAGATGAAAAATAAAATAAAAGAAGAAGGCTATGATTTAGTTGAAACTAATAAAGATATGAAAAATAGTAAAGCTAATAAGCTGTGGGGAATGTTTTCTGATGCAGATTTAGCTTATGACTTTGATAGAAAATCAGATAAAGATTCTACAGAACCATCATTAGGTGAAATGACTAATAAAGCTATTGATGTTTTAAAGAAAAATGAAAAAGGATTTTTCTTAATGGTAGAAGGAAGTAAAATTGACTGGTCAGCACATGCCAATAATACTGTAGGAATAATATCAGATGTTCTTGCTTTTGATGAAGCTGTACAAAATGCAGTAGATTTTGCTAAAAAAGATGGAAATACAGTTGTAGTAGTAACTACAGATCATGGTAATAGTGGAATTAGTATTGGAAGAGAAGCAGAAGGATTTAGTTATAGTCAAGCTACTTTTAAAGATACTGTAGAATTATTTAGTAATGCAAAGGTAACAGAGGAAAAATTCAAATCATTAATAAAAGGAAAAAATGATGGAGAGATTGTGAAATTAGCAAAAGAGTATTATGGTATAGATTTAACTAGTAAGGAAATAGCTGAAATAAAGGAGAATGATTATAACATAAATAAGGTCTTAGCTTTAAGAGCTAAAATAGGATATACAACTGGAGGACATACAGGGGAAGATGTCTATTTAGGAATATATGCACCAACAACATGTAAGAAGTTATCAGGGGTAGTTGAAAATACAGAAATAAATAAATATATGCAAGAAATGATATTTAATGAAGAGAAGTTAGATAACTTAACAAAAGATCTATTTAATGATTTAGATTCTTTAGAAAAGAGTAGTGATACAGTAATAACAAAAGAAGAGAATGTAGTAACCTTATCAAATAAAAACACAGGAAAGACTTTGAAGTTGTATCCAAATACTAATAAGTATCAGTTAAATGGTAAGAAAGCAGAATTAGATACAGTTATGCCTGAAATAAAAGAAAAGTTATATGTACCAAAATCAGTATCAGAACTTATTAAAACAATTGAAACATCAGATGAGGTGTCTAAACCTAACAATGATGGAAGTGAAAAGGATACAAATAAAGATAACATAAAAGATAATAGTAACAAAACTGAAGTAGATGCTAATGTACAAACTATTAGTAAAGATAATGGTAATAAGAATAAAGGCAGAATTACTAAGACTGGTGCATTAGGAGTAGGGGCAATTACTGCTTTAGGTGCAGCAATTACAGCAACTGGTGGAGTATTAGTATCAAGAAAGAGAAAAAATAAAGAAGATAAGGTGGAGGATTAAAATATGTTAAATAAAAACAGTAAGTTAAAAGTTATAGTAACTATTGCAGCTGCTACAGCTATTATTACCGGTATCATATCACCTATAAACTTTGCGTCCATTGGAAATAAGGTAAATGCAAAATCACAAGAAAAGCCTAAAAACGTTATTTTGTTAATAGCAGATGGAATGAGTAATAGTGCTACAAATATAGCTAGATATTATAAAGATGCACAAGATGGAGTATGGGGAAATGACTCACTATATATAGATGACTATTTAACAGGATATTCAAAAACAAGATGGAATAAAGGACCTATAACAGACTCTGCACCAGGAGCAACAGCAATTTCTACAGGATTTAAAAGTGATGATAGCCATGTAGGAGTTACAGGAGATGATGTTCCTGTGGCCACAGTATTAGAATCAGCTCAAGAGCAAGGGAAATCTACTGGAATAATAGCAACATGTGAAATAATGCATGCTACACCATCAGATTTCACTGCACATAATGCATCAAGAAATGACTACAATTCTCTTATGAAACAAGAAATATATAATAATGTAGATGTTGTACTAGGTGGAGGAGATAAGTTCCTTTCAGATAAAGATGGAAACGGTAGAAGAAAAGGTGATAATAGAGATTTAACAGAAGAAATTAAAAAATTAGGATATGAGTATATAACTACTAAAGATGAAATGAACAAAACTAATAGTAATAAGATATGGGGAATGTTTGCACCTACAGATATGGCATATGAGGCTGATAGGGCAGAATTTAATAAGGAACAGCCAACATTAGCAGAAATGACAGAAAAGGCTATAAATACATTATCAAAAAATGAAAAAGGATTTTTCTTAATGGTAGAGGGAAGTAAAGTTGACTGGGCAGCACATGCTAATGATACAGCTGGTTTGGTAAATGATATTTTAGCATATGATGATGCTGTAAAGGCTGCAATAGAATTTGCTAAAAAAGATAAAAATACAATAGTAATATCTACAACAGATCACGCTAATAGTGGTATTTCTTTAGGAAATAGTGACACAACTAATTGCTATTCAAATATGACTTTTGATGAAAGTGTAGGAAATTTAAAAGGATATAAAATGTCAAAACCTAAATTTAATGAACTTAAAGAAGGTAAAACTGATAGTGAAATAGCAGCATTAGTTGAAAAGTATTTTGGCATTAAAAATCTTACTAATGATGAAATGGACTTAATAAAGAAGGAAAATATAGAAAAAGTTCAAGCTTCAAGAGCAAAAATTGGATTTACTACAACAGGTCATACTGGTGGAGATGTAGCTATATATAGTTATGCGCCAGAAGGAGTTGATGTAATATCAGGAGTTGTAGATAATACTTATATAGGAAAATATATCGAAAAACAAATTGGTTTGGATTTAGCAGCAACTACTGAAAAAAGATTTAATGATATATCTAGTGAAATAAGTAAGTTAGGTGGAAGTGTAGAAGTTGATACTACTGACAAATTAAATCCTGTAGCTATAATTAAGAAAAATAATAAAGAGATTATGAAACTATATGCCAATACTAATATTGTAGAAGTTAATGGTAAGAAAAAATCTTTAACTGGAGTAATAGTATATATTGCAAATAAAGTTTTTGCATCAAATGAAGTTATTAGTCTATACAAATAAATGTAAACTTTACAAAGCAATTCAGCAAATGTATACTTATATGTAATAGAATAATAATTTGCTAGGGGTGCCTTATAAAAGAAAAGGCTGAGAAGAACAAAAAGTTCTAACTCTTATAACCTGATTTGGTTAATACCAACGTAGGGAAGCATATATATGTGTTATATAAATTAAGCTATTTTGCATATAAAGACTTACCGTATTTTGGTGAGTCTTTTTTATTTTTAAAGGGGGGATATTATGATTATCAATGGGAAGAAATACAATTATAAAGATATAACTGTAGAAGAACTTGTTAAAGAATTAGATTTAGATAAAGACAAGATAGTTGTAGAAGTAAATTTAGATATTATACCAAAAGACAAGTTTAATACTACAACCCTTAGAGAAGAAGATAAAGTTGAGATAGTTGCCTTTATAGGGGGAGGGTAAACTTGAGAGTAAAGGTTAATGAGAAATTAATTGAAGTAGAGGAAAGTAGCACAATATATTGCATAAGAGATTTAATGGTCCCAAATTGCGATGTCACCATTTTAAATGGTTTTCCTATAAAAGAAGATAAGCAGTTAAAGAATGGAGATACTTTGGTATTTATAAAAAAAGGTGAGATGCCTCCTAAGGATGAATTAGAAACTCTTATGATGTCACGTCATACTCCAGGGGTATTTAATAAGCTTAAGAATGGTGTAGTTGGTGTAGCTGGATTAGGGGGGCTAGGATCTAATATAGCTATAGCATTAGCTAGAGTTGGTGTTGGAAAGTTAGTGTTAGTAGATTTTGATGTGGTTGAACCGAGTAATTTAAATAGACAGCAATATTATATAAGACATATAGGAATGAAAAAAACTGAAGCTATTAAAGAGCAGCTAGCAGAGATAAACCCATTTATAATTGTAGAAACTATTGATAAATATTTAGATGAAAATAATGTTACAGAGATTTTTTCATCCTGTGAAGTTATAATAGAAGCTTTTGATAATCCTAAGTGTAAGGCTGATTTAGTAAATACTATTCTATTAAAAACAAAGGAAAAAAAGATTATTGGAAATAGTGGTATGGCAGGACTCTTTACATCTAACTCAATAAAAACTAGAAAAATTAATTCTAGATTTTATTTATGTGGTGATGGAGAAAATGAAGCAAAAGAAGGTAGTGGACTTATGGCACCTAGGGTTCAAATTGTTGCAGGACATGCTGCTAATATGGCAGTTAGATTATTATTAGGAAATGAGGAGATAGAGAATGAGCGATAAATTTATAATTGGAGGAAAGGAATTGACTTCAAGATTATTTATAGGGACAGGAAAGTATTCCTCAAACAAAATAATACCAGAGATAATAGAAAACAGTGGGTCTAATGTTATAACTATGGCAGTTAGAAGAGTTGACTTTCAAAATGAAGAAGAAAATGTAATGGGATATATACCAAAAGATATGATTCTTTTACCGAATACATCAGGAGCGAGAAATGCAGAAGAAGCTGTTAGAATAGCAAGATTAGCAAAAGCCATGGGATGTGGAAATTGGATTAAGATAGAAGTAATAAATGATTCAAAATATCTATTACCAGATAATCTTGAGACTTTAAAAGCTACAGAAATTTTAGCAAAAGAAGGATTTGTAGTATTTCCTTATATGAGTCCAGATTTAGCGATGGGAAGACGTATGGTGGATGCTGGAGCATCAGCAGTTATGCCTCTGGGAGCGCCTATTGGAAGTAATAGAGGTATAAGAACAAAGGAATTAATAGAAATCATGATAGATGAGATTAAAGCTCCAATAATAGTTGATGCTGGAATTGGTAAGCCATCAGAAGCTTGTAGTGCTATGGAAATGGGAGCAGCAGCTGTGCTTCTCAATACAGCTATATCATCAAGTAAAAATCCAGTTCTTATGGCAGAAGCATTTAAAAACGCCGTGGAGGCAGGAAGGAAAGGATATTTAGCTAAAGCTGGTATTGTTTCAGAAAGAGCTATAGCTTCATCTCCTTTGACAGGGTTTTTAGAAGAATGAGTTTTATAGAAGTAATAGAAAAGTATAATAATTTTAATTTTGAAAAATATTTCAACAATGTAACTGATGAAGATATAAAGAGAAGTATACATAAAAGTAAGTTAGATGAAGAAGATTTGTTGAATTTAATTTCTCCAAATGCAGAGGAATACTTAGAAGAAATGGCTAGAAAAGCAAATGAATTAACTAATCGATATTTTGGAAAAGCAATTCTGCTATATACACCAATGTATATTGCTAATATGTGTATAAATAGATGTGCATATTGTTCATATAATCATGATAATGATATAAATAGGAAAAAGTTAACGTTACATGAGATAGAAGAAGAATGTAAGGCAGTATCAAAAGAAGGATTTAATCACATAATAATTCTTACTGGTGAAAGTCCTAAGGATACTCCCGTTAGTTATATTGTAGAAGCTGTAAAAGTAATAAAAAAGTATTTTGCATCGATAACAATAGAAATTTATCCACTTAATGAAGAAGAATATCGTGAAGTCATAGAAGCAGGAGTAGATTGTCTTACAGTATATCAAGAAACTTATAATAGGGATATTTATAAAAAAGTACATTTAGGTGGACCAAAAAGAGATTATAAATTTAGGTTAGATGCACCAGAGCGTGGAGCAAAGATGGGGATGAGATCTGTAAATATTGGTGCTCTTCTAGGACTAGATAATTTTAGAAAAGAATTATTTTTTACAGCATTACATGGAAAGTATATTCAAGACAAATATAGTGATGTTGATGTGGCATTTTCAACACCAAGAATAAGACCACATGCGGGAGTATTTGAAGACGTTTCTGAAGTGAGTGATAAAAATTTAGTTCAATGTATTGTAGCGCTTAGGATATTTCATCCAAACTGTACTATCAATGTTTCAACAAGAGAAAGAGCTGGATTTAGAGAAAAATTATTACCATTAGGAGTTAATAAAATTTCTGCAGGGGTGTCTACAGAAGTTGGAGGACATTCACTTAGAAAGGAAGAAGCAGGAGAAGAACAATTTGAAATAAGTGATGGTAGAAGCACAGAAGAAATAAAACAAATGCTTAAAGATAATGGATATCAACCAGTATTTAAAGATTGGGAAAGAATATAGATGGAGGGGTAAAAGATGATAACATACACAACTCAAATGGATGCAGCTAAAAAAGGAATAATAACAAAGGAAATGATGACAGTTGCTAATAAGGAATCTATGGATGTTGAGGAATTAAGAGAACTTATAGCAGACGGAAAGGTAGCTATACCTGCTAATAAAAATCATAAGTCATTAGATCCAGAAGGAGTAGGACAAGGGTTAAGAACAAAAATAAATGTTAATCTTGGAATTTCAAAAGATTGTGCAGCAATAGAGAAAGAAATGGAAAAAGCTAAAAAGGCTATCGAAATGAAAGCAGAAGCAATAATGGATCTTTCTAATTATGGTAAGACTGCAGAGTTTAGAAAAAAATTAATAGAGTACTCAAAAGCTATGATTGGAACTGTTCCAGTATATGATGCTATAGGATTTTATGATAAAGAAATAGACGAGATTACAGCAGAAGAATTTTTAAAGGTAGTAGAGAAACATGCAGAGGATGGGGTGGATTTTGTAACAATTCACGCAGGGTTAAATAGAGAAACTATAAATACTTTTAAGAGAAATGGAAGACTTACCAATATAGTTTCAAGAGGAGGATCATTATTATATGCTTGGATGGAAATAAATAATGCTGAAAATCCTTTTTATGAACATTATGATAAGTTGTTAGATATATGTGAAAAATATGATTTAACAATAAGTTTAGGAGATGCATGTAGACCAGGATCTAATGCAGATGCTACTGATGCAGTACAGATTAAAGAATTGATAACATTAGGTGAACTTACTAAAAGAGCATGGGAGAGAAATGTACAAGTTATTGTAGAAGGGCCAGGGCACATGACATTAGATGAAATTAAAGCTAATGTTATGCTACAAAAGAAACTTTGTCATGGAGCACCATTTTATGTTTTAGGACCATTAGTTACTGATATAGCTCCAGGCTATGATCATATAACTTCAGCTATTGGCGGAGCTATTGCAGCAGCAGCAGGAGTTGATTTCTTATGTTATGTTACACCAGCAGAACATTTGAGATTACCTAATTTGGAAGATATGAAAGAAGGAATTGTAGCAGCGAAAATAGCTGCTCATGCTGGAGATTTAGCTAAGGGAATAAAAGGAGCAAGAGAATGGGATAATGCAATGAGTAAAGCAAGAGCTGATTTAGATTGG
Organism: Clostridium bornimense; assembly: GCF_018917145.1. GTDB lineage: Bacteria > Bacillota > Clostridia > Clostridiales > Clostridiaceae > Clostridium_AN > Clostridium_AN bornimense_A. The sequence goes on along the minus strand of NZ_JAHLOD010000013.1, from coordinate 14,683 downwards.
GAAAAGATGTTTAAGCTTGCCATTGATAGTGATAAAGCTAGAAAATATAGAGAAGAATCTACACCAGAACATAAAGATACTTGCACAATGTGTGGAAAGATGTGTGCTGTTAGAAATATGAATAAAGTATTAAAAGGTGAAGCTGTTGATATATTTAATAACAAATAGATCTTTAGTTAAGTCAGATGAGGAATATTTTAAAAAGATAAAATCTGCTATAGATGGTGGTTTAGATAGAATAATATTACGAGAAAAGCAATTATATGAGGATGAACTTTTAAGATACGGAAAAAAGATTATGGAACTAACAAAAGGAACTGAATGTAAGGTTATAGTAAATACATCAGTAAAGGTATATAAAGAAATTAATGCATATGGATTACACTTACCATATAAGGATTTTTTAATTATGAAAGAAAAGATAGATAATATAGGGGTATCTGTTCATACTTTAGAAGAAGCTATTAAGGTAGATAAAATTGGTGTTAATTATATTTTGGCATCAAACGTATATGAAACAAGATGCAAAGCAGGACTTAAAGGAAAAGGTGTTAAGTTTATAAATAACATAAAGAAAGAAGTATCCACAAAAGTAATAGCTTTAGGTGGAATTACTGTGGATAACTATAAAGAAGTATATAATGCAGGAGCAGATGGTATTGCAATAATGAGTGGAATAATTTGTAGTAAAAATCCAGAAAAATATATTTTAGAACTGAAGAAGTAAGAAAATTAATGTATAATATATGTTATATACTAATAAAAGGAGGATGCGATATGTTTTTAAAAGAACTTAATAAAGATGAAGCAATAGCATTTACAAATCTAATGTCCGAATTTGTATTAGCTGATGAAAAAGTAGGAAAAGGCGAAGAAGCATTAATGGAAAGATTGTATAATGAAATTGGATTCCCAGAAGAAGAACTTGTAGCGGTAAGTTTTGAAGATGCAATAAATACTATAAAATCATCTAGTGATAGAATAAAAAATATTGTTTATTTTGAACTTATAAAAATAGGTTTAGCTGATGGAGAATATAATCTTGATGAAGTAGACTTTTTACAAGTGTTAGGCGATAGTTTAGAAATACAAAGATCAAAGAGAATTGCTTTTTCAAACTATTATTATAAATATTCAGATGTAAATGTAGAAGAAAGCGAAGAAGCAAAAAAAGAAGTAGAAGAAATTATTAATAACTAAGATATAGTAATAAAAAAAGAGTTATCGCATTAGCAAATGAAGATTTGTTAGCGATAACTCTTTTATATAATAGACATATCGTAAACATCATCCATTGATTATCATACCAAAGGATATAATCCTATTGAATTACTAAAATTTAAATGTTGCTTTTATAAAAAGTAATAGTCATACAATTATTATTTCTAAACAAATCCTAAGTTTTTTCAATAACCCAAATAGAAGTGATAGTGATAGATATCATCTTTGATGATAAGAATGAAAAATGTAAAAATACTTACTGGTAAAAATTGACAATACCCATTAAATAGAATATAATTATATTAAAATATAACAAACAGTATGAGGGGGAAGAAAGTGGAGACTTTTAAGAAACTAGATTTAGTAAAGGAATATAATTTAAATAAGGAGGATGAACCTTTATTTTGGCTTAAGATAGATATACTTATTGAATCTTTGTCTATTGATGAAAATAATAAAAGTGGAAATTATGATTCAGCATTGAAGAGAAATTGGAATACATTTTTTGATATACCTTATAGCAAAAAAGTTTTTGGATATCTTAGAAAACACAAGTTACCTTTTAAGTTAATTAGAGATTCAGGTATACAGGATATAAAATCTGATAATTTTGTATCTAATATAATAATAAATTCTATAATGAAGTTAGTAATCATAAATAATGAAGAGACATTGACGATTCAAAAATTAAGAGAGAAGACAATAAGTTGGGCTAGTATGTTTATAAAAGATGAAAAAGCTCTTAATGAAGAATTAAATTCATTAATCTATCATTATTTTAAATTTAAATTTGACGTAGAATCATTTAAAGAGACTTTAACTCCATACAAAGATGTATATTTAAAGTTATTAAAGATTTCATTGGAATATTTTAAGGCTAAAGGCAAAATAAATGATGAAGAAATTAAAAATATATTGGAATATAAAGAAGATGGAGCAATTGATGATGTTGTAGCAGTATCTTTGGATCGAGAAAAATTAAAATCTACATATGAGCTAGTTATTTCTCATAATAAAAGAGAAATTGATATGCTTAAAGAAGAAATAGAAGAATTAAATTCAAAGCAAAGAGAAAGTTTTAATTATTCTATGAATCAATATAAGTTTGGAATAAGAGATCTTTTTAACCTTATAAATAGTAAGAACTATGGAAATATTGTAGATAGATTTTATTGTCATGTGAATGGGAGTAAAAAATTAACAGAAAAGGAATTAACTATGTTAGTGAAAAATCTAATTATTTCTTTAGAGGCTTTTGGTATATCACCATATTATGAAGAAAATTTAGGTTCAACTATAGAGGTTGAAGATAAAAATATAGGAACTGAGTATAGAGTATCAGATGATATATATAAAGTAAATAGCAGAGAAGGGGAAATAGTATTCCCAGGTTGGAGATATAAAGATGAAACATTAGAATTACCACTAGTTAAGATAAAGTGGAGTTAGGAGGATGAAAAATGGGAGGTGAAAGACAAATATATGTAGCTATTGATTTGGGGACTACAAATACAGTACTGACATTAGGAAAAAGAAATATAGATAATACTTTTGGTACAGAAGTTATTGAAATACCTCAGTTTGATGCTACAAAAAATTTAATACAATCAAAGTTATTACCATCAGTGTTATATGTTGATAATGATGAAAGAAAATATGTAGGTAAAATAGGGAAGTGGATGAGAGAAAATTCATCTAATAGAGTTGTATATAATTCTAAAAGATTTATTGGAACTGATAGTAGATGGAAAATTGGCGAAACAATAATAAGTCCTGTAGATGTAGCTACAGAGCTATTAAAGGTATGTATGAACACTATAAAAAGATACACAATGGGTAGAGAGATAAAAGGGGTTACTATTACAGTACCAGCATCATTTAATACAGATCAAATTAATGATACTGTTGAGGCGGCGATTAGAGCTGGATTTAATAGAAAGTCGATTACTACAATATCTGAGCCTACAGCGGCATTAATAGATTATATTAATATACAGTCCAAGAGAATACAAGAAGATAGAGATGTAGATTTTAGTAAACTTAAAAGAATACTTGTATTTGATATTGGAGGAGGTACTTGTGATATAGCTATTATTGATGTAGTACAAGAGGAAAATAATCTATCATTTAAAGAAATAGCTGTAGGAAGATATGATGATTTAGGAGGAGTAGATTTTGATACTTGGGCAGCCAATTATCTTCTTAATAAGTTTGCACAAGAACGTAAATTAAATTTGAATGAATTAAGTGAAATACAAAAAAATCATATGATAAATCAATTAATTATATTTGCAGAACAGGCAAAAGAAAGAATATCTTCAGAAGTTGAGAATATGGAGTTTATGGGTATAGAGAAAAATAATGATGAAATAAGTTTCACAAAATCTATTCCGGATTTTTATAATGATGAAATTTGTGAATTTTCTTTAACAAAAAGAGAGTTTGATTTATCAACAAAACCACTATACTATAAGCCAACTAAAGTTATAAAAGATCAAAGAGAATTACCTAAGTATAAAAATATAGAGGAACCTATATTAAATACATTAACAAATTATAATATACCGATATCATCAATAGATTATGTATTTTTAACAGGGGGAATGTCAAAGTATATTGGTGTTCAAGAGAGAGTAAAGGAGATATTAGGAAAGGACATAATTTTATCACCACATCCTATGGAAGCTGTATCAAGAGGAGCAGCTATATATAATTATTATTCTATAGAAGAAACAAAGAGTGATAATGATGTAAGTCCAAAAGAAATTCAAAAAGATGGTGGAGATAGTGCAATACTTGATATTACAAAAGTGTTAGCAGAAGCAATTATGATAGATGTAGATGAAGGATTGCCAGAGGTTATTCTTAAAGCTAATCAAAGAATACCATATACAGGACAATTAAAAGGAAAGTTGAAAACATCTTCACCTTCAGGATTGAAGATAAATTTGTATGCAGGAAAAGATAAATATGATTCAGCTATGAGAATTCAAAGAAGTTATACAGGCTCATACACATTTCCAGTAAGGACAGGGACTCCAATAACTATAGAATACAGTATTGATGAAAACAAGCATTTGTCTATGGAAGTTGTAGTGGAAGATTCATTAAATGAAAGAATCAAAATAGGTGTAGAGAGTGATGTAAATGTTTATGAAGGGAGGTAAATATAATGAAGTTGACAGATTTACGAGATCTTGAACTGATAAAAGGTGATCTAAATATAGATTATGAATATGATATAACAGGGACTACGGTTACAGGAGTAGAGCCGTTAAACAATGCTGAAAATAAGTTATTTTTATGGAAGTTTAGAGAAGAAGACGTAAAAGATTTCTCAAAGATATATTCGTTGCTTAGAGAAGATAAGATTAGTGAAAAAGTTAGACAAATTATTTATGGAAAAGTAAAAGAAAAGTGTAGAGATATGCTTCAAGAAGGAATATGTCCTGTTGAATGCATGTTATATACATCAAAAGAAATTAATAATTTTATCAATAACGATAGAACTCTTGTAAACTATATGTCTATGGTGATATATGAGATAACTATGGTTAACAAGGAGAAGGTAATAGGTTCACTAGAGCATATAGTGGTTAACTGGCATTGGACTCCTCAGTTAAAAATTGTAATTGCAGCATTAGGAAGGATAAAAAACAGTAATCTTTTAGAAAAGGCATATTATAGATTTTTTAATGATAATAATCTAAAATTAGATTTATTTAGAGCGTTAATTAATAGTGGAAGAGAAGAAGTAGTAGATTATATATTACAAATGATATCTCTAATTAATGAAAACAGTGCTGTAGATAAGGAGATATCAAAGTGTTTTAAAGATAAGTTTAAGACAGTCTTTAGTGATGATGCTTTAAAAAAGGCATATAGCTTATTAAGGAGTCATGGAATATCAAGTTTGGCAAGAAAGACAATAACATATATAAGTGGAAGGGACGCAGTGTCTATTTCAAATTCTAGTTCTAAAAATTTAGGGGATTTAATTGTAAAAGCTAAGAGTTTAAAAGAATTTGATAGTGGTATAAGTGAATTTGAAGAATTACTAAAAGTTAGAGCGCATAGAAAAGCTGCCATAATTGCTTTAAGGTTTACTGGAGAAAAATCTATAGGAAGATTAGTATATAATACTTTGTTAAGAGAAAAGTGCAGTAATATGGAAGTAAAAGAAGGAATAATATCTTTAGGTATTTTAAAATATACAGACGCTTATGAGTTGATAGAAAAGTATTTAGATGTTGATCAATATAAAGTTTATTGCTATGCATATTTCATTTTGCTTGGTGAAACAAGATATTGCAATCTTTTGGCAGAAGAATTATTTAAAGAAGAATATGTAACATATGATGAGACAGCTAAAGCAATAAATCAATGTATTAATTCTTGTGCAGAATTAAAAGAATGTATAAATAATAGTTTTAATTATTTTATGGAGCATTGTGATGAAAACAAGCAGCTAAAGATATTAAATATATTAAAAGAAGTATTAAAAAAATGTTTAAACAAAAACATTGAAGAATCGTGGTATAAATTAATGGGCTATATAGATGGAGAAATAAAGGTTGGAGAAAAGGTGCAGTTGGGAATTTTAGAATTGGTGCAATCAGTAATTGATAGCAAAAATGCTAATTCATATGAACGATTTTTATTTTACATTTTAAGAGATCAACGTTTCTCATTAAATGTTCAAATGGTGGCACAAAATATGTTAAAGTCATTTGAAGTAAAAGCACCAGGAACATTATGATAGGGAATAACAAAATTGTAACTTTTGAAAGTGATAAAAAAATCTTATTTAAGATGGAAAATGATAAAAGTTATATAGCACATATTATTAAAGCGCTAGAGAAAAAATATTTTAAGTATAGCTTAGTTGGCGTTTTAGATATATTATCATGTTTAAATTATAGAATTAAAAATTATCATATGAGTTATTTTTATTCAGAAGAGGGGATTAAGCAATATTGTAATATAGAAAATATAGTATACAATATATTATCTTTAATAAGGCTTGGATATTATAAAGAAGGTAGAAAACGATATGAGGAAAATAAAGAAATAATAGTAGAGTATTTTAATAGTAAAGATGAAGTGTTAAAAGAATTTATAGAACTATTTGTTATTTTAGATATAAACAATGAAAAGATAGATAAAGATAAGATTTTAAAAGAGTATCCAGATAAAATTGTAAGGTTATATATACTTATGAATAATAATAAAGTTGATTCTATTATTGATATAATAAAGGAATTTAGTAATGACGAAATGATATTATCGCATATTTATTATTATCTTTCTAAATATCATAATAAAAGTTATATAAAAAAGGCATATGTTTTTGGATATAAAGAAGATATATTATATGATTTGGTTGACTTCTCTTACGAGGATTTAGAATTAGATGATTTAAAAGGATATGCTTTAGATAAGGAAAAAGTAGTAGATAATATCAATATAACTCATTATAATTTTATCGATGATAGTATAGAAATATTATCATATGAAAACGAAATAAATATGAGCATGCATATAATTCGAACTTGCAAAGGTATAATATTACTAGATATGGGAGCAGGTTTTAATGAAAATGGAGATACTATATATATTGATGTAAAAAGAGAATTGGAAAAGTATAAAATTAACTATAAAGATATTTTAGGAATATTTATATCTCATGGACATTTTGATCATTATGGCAGCCTATTAGTGGAGAAGTTGGATATTCCTATATATATGACAAGTATTACAAAAGAAATAATTGAAGAAAGTAATGCTGAGTTTCAAGGAAGATTAAATAATGTAAGAATAATAAAATGTAATGAAGAATTTTCAGTAGGTGAATTTAAAATAAGAGCAGTTGAAAATGGACATATATTAGGATCCTGTGCTTTTGATATAGAGGTGGTAGGTAAGAGAATAGTTTACCTAGGAGATTTTTGTTTATCAGATCAATTTACTGTATCCGGATTAGACTTATATAAATTAATTAATGATAGGAAAATTGATTATCTTATAATGGAAACAACTTATGGTGAAAATAAGTTTTCACTTACATTAGATGATAAAAGAAAAATCTTAGGTAGTGTTACTAAGGCATCATTAGAAAGTGGAGTAAAAGTATTTATTCCATCATTTGCAGTAGGAAGAGCACAAGAGGTATTAATGTCTATAAAAGAAGCTAATATTAAATATCCAATTATAGTAGATGGAGCAGCAGGAAAGTTAACTTATTATTATCAAAAAAAGTCTAAATGCAATAATTTAATAGGCGAATGTGTAGAAATAATAGAAAATGAAGATGCAGAAAGAGTTTATCAATTATCATCGATAATAATTGCATCATCAGGTATGTTGCGAAAAGGAAGTAGATCTTATGAATATTTCAATGTGTTGAAATATAAAGAGAAGACTACTGTGATAAAGGCTGGTTATATGCCTAAAAAGAATTTAGTTTTAAAAGAGATGGAGTTTATGAATAATAAGACTATAAGTTTGCATGATATATCTCTATCGGCTCATAGTTCGTATGATGAATTAATTTTTACTATGATAAAATTAAAACCTAAAAATTTGATATTAGTTCATGGACAAGGAATAGAAGGAATATCTATGAAAAATACAGTGTTAGTTAACTAAAAAAGAGATTGTTGCACTTAGTGCTTCAATCTCTTTTTTAGTGAAGAAGTAATAGTGAATTATTTATAGTATTTTTTATATATTACAGAGTTAATTTCAGCTCCAAATAATATAAGAAGAGACATTATATTCAACCAAATAATCATTACATATATACCACCAATGCTACCATATACTAGTGATTTGTTGGCAAAATAATTTAAGTATATACCATATAAACTAGATAAGCAGTATATACCAGCTGTACTAAATAAAGCTCCGTATGATACAGACATAATAGGTGGGTTTAGTGGTGTTGCATATTTATATATAAGAATAAATACAATAAATAGTATTAATATTAATACTGCTATTCTTAATAAGTTTGTTATCCAAAATGAAGTTAATGATATATCTAATATAGAATATATAAAAGCAATTAAATGCTCACCAAACGTTAGTAGTAGGAAAGAGCCAATAATGAAAAATGCAAAAATAATTGTATAAATCATAGACATAAACTTCAATTTTATATATGAGCGTTTATCACGTACATTATAAGCTTTGTTCACTCCTAACATAAGAGCTTTGCATCCTGAAGAAGCACTCCAAAGAGATAGTATAAATGAAAAAGATAATAATGTAACATGTTTATAGTTAAGTACTTCATTAAGTACTTGAGAAACGGTTTTAACTGCAGGTTGGGGAATGAATGATAATATATCTCTTATAACACCTTCGCTACTTATAGGAAAAAATCCCACTAAAGTAAGTAAAAATATGAAAAAAGGAAAAAATGATAACAATGCATAATATGTTATATGAGATGCTAAAGAAAAAGCATTATCTTCTTTAAATTTTTTTATACTTTGAATTAATATTATAAAAATAGTTTTCAAATAATCACCTCCTGTTGCTAGAACTACTCTATATTATAATAATAGTAACGGGAAAAATACATAATTAATATTATTTTTTTAATATTTTATTATAATACTTATACAACAAAGGTATTGTAATTAGTTGGAATTTATGATAAACTATTCAAAAGAAAGACATAAAAGTAAAAATGATTAAAAACTTGCCACAAAGCTTATAAAATATACATTTCTAATTAAAACTATATCATACATAAAATTTGATTTGATGTATATCAAAAATTCTAATTATATCATTTCTTATAATGAATTTCAAATACAAAGTCATAAAAGGGTAAAACATATCCTTAAAGTACATTTTTTATATTAAATTACGAATATGAAGTAAAAAATGTGTTATGTGAAAAAATGTAGAAATATGATGAAAAAAGTGTAATAATCATTACAGAAGGTTAACCAAGAAAAAAATAATAGATTTCTTAATGACAATTGTTAGTAAGAGAAAAAAGAAAATATATATTACAAGTACAAATTTATGCTAAATCAATAGATATTATTCAAAATTTAAAAAAAACTTTATTTTAAAAATATACAAAATTCGATATAAAATTTAATGACTTGGAAAAAAATATTTCGGTTATTACATAAAGAAAATCGGTCATTCTGATTGAGAAAATTCATATTAGTTAAGATGTCAATTTATAAAGAACGAATATTCTAGATAAAGTTTATAGTTCGACTATAAAATTAGAATTAAAGTGATAAAATTACGATATAGGCGAAGGAAATAAGTGGGAGGTATTTTATTATGAAACAAATAGTTAATTTAGAAAGAATATTAGAAGAGGGAACAAAAAAATATAAATATAATTATATATTAACTAAAAGTGATCTGTTAGTTTCTATGGGAGATAGTTGTGTTGAAGTACCAGCTTACGGAATAGTTATAGAAAAAGAAAATTATGCTGATGGAGAATTAACAGGAGTAGATAAGGAATCAATAGAATATATAAGTCCATATAGACATAAAGTTCAAGAAATGTTAAAGTTATTATATGATAATACAGTTTCACCAGTACATTTAGTAGATGTTATTGGAGAAAAAGTAGACAAGTGTGTATCTGATTTTGAAAGTTCAGATGTAATAGTAAAAGAAATGTAACGAAGAACATAATAAAAATGTTAAAGCTATAGAAATTGGGGATTTTCTATAGCTTTTTTTATATTATAAATGATTTAAGTAATTTTTACGCTTCAAGGATAATATTCTATTAGTAGTAGAAATTTCAAAGGAGCGTATAATTAAATATATGGAGAAAGGGAAAATTAAAAAATTAGCAGTAATATCTTTAATTGTTGTTGGGGTATTAATAGTGCTATTGTTTTATTTGATAAGAAGTAGAACTATTATTATGGATGAGGAGGACTATTTGACTAAATTAAAGGAATTAAACAAGTATTCTACAGATATAACGATGACATTTAAAAATGATAGGGTGACAGATGTTTATAAGGGGAAATTAGTATTTTCAAGAGAAAAAGGATATATATTAGAGTTGGATAATGGAAGAAGGATGATTTTTAATAGTGATGAAATAAAAATTAAGGATAGTATAACTGGAGATGAATATGTAAGAAAAACAGAAAATGATAAAATACATAAATTTATATTTTTAGAGGAGTACATAAAGTTACTATATACAGATCAAAAGTTGAATTTTACAATGCAGCAGGAAAATGAAACAGAATACTTGATTATTCATTTAAAAATAAATGAAGAAAATGATAACATGAAAACTGCATCATTATGGGTAGATAAAGGAAAAGTTGAACCTAAAAAAATAGTAGTCTATAATAAAGACAATAAGGAAAGTATTTCTATAGAATATAGAAATTTTGACAAAAACTATAATGATGAAGAGACAGTATTTCAATAGGAAGAGGAGTAGATAAAATTGTTTAGACACTTAAGACCAGTTTGGGCAGAGATTAATATAAATAACCTAATAAGTAACGTTAATGAAATAAAGAGATTAGCAAATGGTAAAGAATTAATAGCGGCTATAAAAGCAGATGGATATGGTCATGGAGCTGTAGATATTGCTCCATTTATGTTAGATGCAGGGGTTAATAGATTTGCTGTAGCAGTTATAAGTGAGGCTATAGAACTTAGAAGAAATAATATAGATGCACCAATTATGATATTAGGGTATACACCATTAATATTTGGAAAAGATTTATTAAGGTATGAGATAGAACAAAGTGTAATGAGTTACGAATATTGCAAAGAGCTATCAGATTTGGCAATGCAAGAAAAATCTATAGCTAAAGTTCACATAGCATTAGATACAGGAATGGGAAGAATAGGATTTATACCTAATGAAGAATCTATAGAAGAAGTTAGAAAAATAAGCGAATTACCGAATATAGAAATTGTGGGGATGTTTTCACATTTTGCTACTGCAGATGAAGCAGATAAGGAATATGCGATGACTCAATTAGATAAGTTTAAAAAATTTGATGAAGAGTTACAAAAAAGAGGAATAAAAATTCCAATGAGGCATATATCTAATAGTGCAGCATTAATTGATATAAAAGACTCTATTTTTGAAGCTTTAAGACCAGGAATAATTTTATATGGCTATTATCCATCTAACGAGGTAAATAAAAACGCAATAAGATTAAAGCCTGTTATGTCATTAAAAACTAATATCGTTCATATAAAAGAAGTAGAGAGAGGAACAAGTATAAGTTATAACAGAACATTTATTACTGAGAGAAAGAGCAAAATTGCAACATTACCAGTAGGTTATGCAGACGGTTATTCTAGAGCATTATCAAATAAAGGTAAAGTTATTATAGGTGGCAAGATGGCAAATATAGTAGGAAGGGTTTGTATGGACCAATGCATGGTAGATGTAACTGATATTGAAGATGTAAAAGTTGGAGATGAAGTAGTATTAATGGGTGAAGATGGTGGATTAAAGATCGATGCGGAAGATATGGCGAAGATTTTAGACACAATTAGTTATGAAGTAACATGCATGATAAGTAAAAGAGTACCTAGAGTGTACATAAAAGATAATAAAGTTGTAAAGATAAGAAATTATGTATAATTATATTCAGTTCTAATATACCACTAGTATACTTTGAAGTATATTAGAATGTGAGGTATAATATAGCGTGCATATTTCTATAGGGTTAATAGGAGGTAAGGTGTACATTATGTCAGAAAGTAAAAAATTAGTTGTAAACCTCTCGGAGAAACTTTGTGATGAATTTGATAAGGCTTTAGAACTAGATAATAAAGATAGAAACGAATTTGTAAAAGAAGCTATTACACGATATATAGAGGAAAAGAAAAGGTTAGCTAGGATGGATTTGATGAAAAAAGGATACATTGAAATGTCAAAAATTAATTTAGAAATTTCTGAATTAGGAGTTTGTAATGAATTAGATCAATTAATGGAATATGAAGCAAGACTTTCGGAGAGTGATTACTTAGATGACGATGGTGGTGAAAAGAGGAGATATATTCTATGCTGATTTAAGTCCAGTTGTTGGTTCAGAACAAGGAGGTATACGTCCTGTTATAATTATTCAAAATGACGTAGGTAATAAATATAGCCCTACAGTTATAGTTGCAGCAATTACCTCACAAATTAACAAGGCTAAGCTACCAACTCATGTTGAGATATCTTCAGAAGAATATGGATTAAACAAAGATTCGGTAGTATTGTTAGAGCAGGTTAGAACCTTAGACAAAAGAAGATTAAAAGAAAAAATAGGTCATATGTTAGAGAGGGATATGAAAAAAGTAGATAGTTCCCTTAAAGTTAGTATGGCATTATAATTTGAGCGTCTTAGACGCTTTTTTTTATACTATTTTATAAATGGGGGATACTATATATTGAAATTTATATTAATGTAAAGGTTAACTAAATTTGACCTTCAGTGATTATATGATATAATATATATACAAATATGATATAACACTAATTAAATGTGATATACTATTTAAAAAGTTATAAGTCTAGAGGAGGAAATGCCATGAGCAATATTTCAGATATGTTAGGCAAAAAGGCTAATATAGTGAGACAAGACATCATAAATATGTTGACAGAGTCAAGTTCAGGACATCCAGGTGGATCATTATCATGTACAGATATATTAGTAACATTATATTTTAATGAAATGAGATACGATGTAAAAAATCCAAAAGATGAAAATAGAGATAGATTTGTTTTATCAAAAGGTCATGCTGCACCAGCTTTATATGCAACATTAAGTGAAGCAGGGTTCTTTCCAAAAGAAGAGCTTATGACTCTTAGAAAAATTAATTCAAAATTACAAGGACATCCTAATATGAACTATGTACCAGGGGTAGATATGTCTACTGGATCTTTAGGTCAAGGAGTATCTACAGCTGTTGGTATGGCACTTGCAGGCAAGTTAGATAAGAAAGACTATAGAGTGTATACAATTTTAGGAGATGGAGAATTAGAAGAAGGACAAGTGTGGGAAGCAGCTATGTGTGCTGCACATTATAAACTTGATAACTTAACAGCATTTGTAGACTATAATGGATTACAAATAGATGGAAATGTATCAGATGTTATGAATCCAGAGCCAATAACAAATAAGTTTGAAGCATTTAATTGGAATGTTATATCAATAGACGGACATAATTATGAAGAGATTTTATCAGCAATAGAAAAAGTTAAAAGCGTTAAAGATAAGCCAACAGTAATTGTATGTAAAACAGTTAAAGGAAAAGGTGTATCTTTTATGGAAAATCAATGCGGATGGCATGGAACAGCACCAAATAAAGAACAATGTGAAGCTGCAATAAAAGAATTAGGAGGTGCAAGATAATGAGTAATAAAATTGCGACAAGACAAGCGTACGGAAATGCCTTAAGAGAATTAGCAAGCACTAATGAAAAAGTAGTTGTTTTAGATGCAGATCTTTCAAAATCAACAATGACAGCTAATTTTAGAGAAGTTGCACCAGAAAGATTTTTCAATATGGGTATAGCAGAAGGAAATATGATGAGTGTAGCAGCAGGATTAGCATCTTGTGGCAAAGTAGTTTTTGCATCTACTTTTGCAATCTTTGCAGCAGGAAGAGCTTTTGAGCAAATTAGAAACTCTATAGCTTATCCTCATTTAAATGTTAAAGTTTGTGCTACACATGCAGGATTAACTGTAGGAGAAGATGGAGCATCTCACCAAGCTGTAGAAGACTTAGCACTTATGAGAAGTATACCAGGTATGACAGTTATATCTCCAAGTGATGGAATCGAAGCAGAAGCAGCAATAAAAGCAGTATCAGAATTTAATGGACCTTGTTATGTAAGATTAGGTAGAATGCCTGTTAATACTGTAAATGACTTTGAAGGATATAAGTTTGAAATCGGTAAGGGTGTACAATTAAAAGAAGGAAAAGATGCAACTATAATAGCTAATGGTATTATGGTAGATGCAGCACTTGAAGCTAAAGAGATTTTATTAGGAGAAGGTATTGATGTATCAGTAATAAATATTCATACATTAAAACCAATAGATGAAGAAATCATTGTAAAAGCTGCCAAAGAAACAGGAGCTATAGTAACTGCTGAAGAACATAATATAATCGGTGGATTAGGTTCAGCAGTAAGTGAAGTGGTATCTGAAAATTATCCAGTACCAGTTTTAAGGGTTGGTATTAAGGATGTATTTGGTGAAAGTGGTAAACCAGCAGACTTATTAGAAAAATATGGACTAACTGCTAATGAAATTGTTAAGACTGTAAAAAAAGCAATGACAATAAAAAGATAATTAATAAAATAGGAAGGTATAAAATGGTACCTATAACATGGACACATAAAAAAAGAGTGTCTAGTTTATAGGTACTTTTTTATGTATAATTAAAATTATCTTGGAGGAAATAGTGGATATGAGTAAAATTAAATTTTC
>NZ_JAHLOD010000012.1 GCF_018917145.1 Clostridium bornimense | reverse complement strand
TCTGTTTTTTATTCTTGTTTTCATTATTGATTTCATTAAATTAGGGTAGCTCTTCTCAGAGCTACCCTTTCCTTATTCATTCTTTATTTTTCTTAGTCAGTCTTTTTTTTATTCAGACAAATCAATCTAACTTATGAATAAATAATCCACTTCTAAGTTTAGGTTCAAACCATGTAGATTTTGGTGGCATTACTTCACCCTTATCAGCTATACTCATTAACTCTTCTATAGTAGTAGGATATAATGCAAAGGCCACACCATTATACTTGTCACCTAATCTTTCTAATTCATTAAGACCTCTTATTCCACCTACAAAATCGATTCTCTTATCAGTTCTAGGATCATTTATTCCTAAAATAGGTCCTAAAAGATTATTTTGCAAAATAGAAACATCTAATGATTCTAAAACACTTTCTTCAAATGTACCTTCTTTTGCTCTGATTTTATACCATTCCTTATTTAAATACATTCCAAAAACATGTTTTTCTCTTGGTTTAAAACTTCCATAAGCTTTTTCAATATCAAATTTTTCCTTAACTTTTTCTAATAATTCATCAGCTGTTAATCCATTTAAATCTTTAACAACTCTGTTATAATCCATTATTTTTAAATCTGAGCTAGGAAATAACACTGAAAGGAAATAATTAAATTCTTCATCGCCTTTATAGCTTCTAACTAAATCTCTTCTAAGTTGACCAACTTTTACAGCTGATGCTGCTCTATGGTGTCCATCAGCTATATAAGAACATGGTACTTCTTCAAATAAACTTACAAGAGTATTTATTCTCTCTTTATTACTAACGCACCATACTATATGCTCTACGCCATCTTCAGCTAAAAAGTCTACATTTGGTTCTTCACTAGTAATTTCCTCAACTAACTTGTTAATTTCTTCTTTATCTCTATAAGTCAAGAAAATTGGTCC
The DNA here is from genome assembly GCF_018917145.1 of Clostridium bornimense. Taxonomy (GTDB): domain Bacteria; phylum Bacillota; class Clostridia; order Clostridiales; family Clostridiaceae; genus Clostridium_AN; species Clostridium_AN bornimense_A. Next base: position 77,854 of record NZ_JAHLOD010000012.1, on the reverse strand, counting down.
AGTATGAGCACCACATATATTTACGTGATTAATTCTATCCATTTCCTTGTCTTCTCTTGTTTTTTCATGTTTCTTTATCTTATTAGTTAAATAATCATCGATAGATGAACATGCAACTATTCCTGTTTGAACTCTTCTATCCATAATTAATCTATAAACATATAATATACTTTTTGAATCTTCTACAAGAATCCCATTTTCAATGAAATTTTTAAGATTTTCCTTTGCCTTCTCATAAACTCTTCTATCATATATATCAATAGTTTTAGGCAAATCTACTTCTGCCTTATCAATATGAAGAAAAGAATACATATTGTCCTTAACAATTTCTCTTGCTTCATCTGAATCCATTACATCATATGGTAATGCAGCTACCTTATGCGCTACATCTCTTCTTGGCCTATATGCCTTAAACGGCCTTATCATCACCATCTAAATCTTTCCCCCCAAATTCGTTAATAATTGCTACTATTTCTTCTCCTATTCTCTTTTGAGCTTCAATAGTAGAGCCACCTATATGAGGAGTTGCACTTACTTTTGGATGATTTACTAATTCTGCATTTTCATTTGGTTCTTTTTCAAATACATCTAATGCTGCTCCAGCAATATCTCCGTTATTTAAAGCATTCAATAATGCTTTTTCATCTACAACTCCACCTCTAGCGCAATTTATTAAATAAGCGCTATTTTTCATAATGTTTAATTCTTTTTCCCCTATTACAGCTCCCACTGATTTTATAAATGGAATATGAAGAGATACAAAATCACTAACTTTTAACAATTCTTCTTTTTCTAAGAATTTAAATTGATCATATCCCTTAGCTTCTCCTGTAATATCAGTATAAACTACTTTCATACCTAATGCACTAGCTCTTTTTGCTGTTTCTCTCGCAATTCTACCAAAGCCGATTAGTCCTAAAGTTTTTCCACCTAATTCAAACCCTTGATATTTCTTCTTTTCCCATTTACCTTCTCTCATAGTAACATTAGATATATTAATATATCTTGCTAATGCAAACATGTGACCTATAGCTAATTCTGCTACTGATGCAGATGAAGCAAGTGGAGTATTTCTTACAGTAATACCGTTTTCTTCAGCATATTTAACATCTATATTATCTACACCAACTCCACCTCTTATTATCAACTTTAATTTTCCAGTTTTCAAAGCTTCATCTATAAAGTCTTTTCTTACTTTTGTTGCTGATCTTACTACAATAACATCAACTTCTTTAATTTTATTTACTAAATCTTCCCCTTTATATTGATTGTCATCAACATCATAACCTAATGCTTTAAGTTTTTCTAAAGCTTCAGCTTCCATTCCATCATTAACTAATATCTTCATAATAAATAGCCCCCCAAAATTACCTACTTAAGATTTAAAATATCTTCAATATTTTCTAATAATTCTTTAATATCATCTAAAGTCATTTCAGCCATATGTGCAATTCTAAATGTCTTTTCTTTTAAATCACCATATCCATTTGATATAGCAAAACCTCTTTTACCTAATTCTTTATTTAAATCAGCTACGGAAATACCTCTTGTATTTTTTATAGCAGTTACTGTATTTGATAAATGTTTTTCGTCCCCAAATAAATCAAAGTATTTTTTAGCCCATGCTCTTACATATTCAGCCATTTCAATATGTCTCTTAAATCTATTATCTAATCCTTCTTCAAGCATTAAATCAAGTGCATAATCTAAAGCAAACATATGTGAAAGTGATGGTGTTGATGGATATTGATAATCTTTCTTTTGAATAAAGTTATAGAGATTTAAAAGATCTAGGTAATACCCTCTAAATTCTATTGTTTTTGCTCTTTCTACAGCTTTCCTAGAAAATGTACAAATTGCTAATCCAGGAGGTAACCCTATAGCTTTTTGTGAAGATGTTACGCAAATATCTATACCTAATTTATCAACTTCTATTTTGCTTCCTGCTGCAGATGATACGGCATCTATACAAAATACTACATCTGGGTATTTCTTTACTACCTCTGCAATTTCTTCTATTGGATTCATAATACCTGTTGATGTTTCATTGTGTGTTACAAAAACACTATCATATTTTCCTGTTGATAATGCGTCATCAACCATTTCATGTGTAATCGCTTCCCCCATTTCTACTGCAAACAAATCCGCTGGCACATTGTTAAACTTAGCCATTTCGTACCATCTCTTACCAAAAGCACCTATTGAAAATACTGCTGCTCTCTTCTTAGTAGTACAACGAATAGCTCCTTCCATTAGTCCACTACCTGATGAAGTTGATAATAAAATTTCTTCATTTGTGTAGAATACTTTTCTTAATTTGTCACTAATACCTCTTTGAAGTGCTGATGCTTCCTTACTTCTGTGTCCAATCATCGGTGTCGCCATTTTTTCTAAAACATCTTGTCTAACTTCTACTGGACCTGGAATAAATAATTTCTTATGCATGAATTTTCCCCCTTAATTTAAAATATCACTAATTTATTTCATCATAAGTGTACTACCCCTAATATACTTATGACATGCACATTTATATAACAAAAAAGACATCCTTCCCCAAAGGGACGAATGTCTCGTGTTGCCACCCTAATTGATTAAAATATGTTTACTCGAAACATATCATAATCCTCTCAAATGTTTTAACGGTTTTCTCCGTATTACTCATCGTAATAAGCCTCCAAGGTGGATTCACATTGAATTTGTATCGATTTTCAGCAACCATCGACTCTCTTAAACATTTTCTAATGTTACTATTCTCTTCAACGGCTAATATTTACCTTGGTAATATAATACATCAAACTATTATTACTGTCAATATATTTTTTGTATAATTATTCACATAATTACAAATATAATATTTTATTTTAAAATTAACAATATCATTATATGCAAATACCATTTTTAATAATTTTTCATTCTTACCCATATAAATCTGGCAATCTTGTTATTATGGTATCTATCCATTACCATCTAATACACAATTCAGTTTTTGTGCTTCATAGAATTACATTTTTTAATATATCTATTTAACATAAATATACACTATTAATCATAAGTTTATCTGATACTATTTTCATATTTTAAATAAGATGAAATTGTGTCCACTTCTGTGAATGGAGTCTTCGAATAAAAATAATACCACGGAAAACAAGATCAATACTCATGCCAAGGGCGATTCCAATTACACCCCAGCCGAAAGCCATTCCAAATAACGCTAAAAAAGAAACCTTATAACAATTGTCGAAGTACTAGACGTAATCATTGTAAATTTTACATCTCCTTGCAAACGATAGTGTAAAATTTATTTACACTTCTTTCTTTAAAAATCTTCATATATCAAGGTTTTAGAAGTTTTTTGCATAAAAACAACGCCCCCCTGATTTCTATGTTAAAATTGAATCTCCCAACAAACAAAAATAACTTAGAAAGGTTGTCGTTATTGTGGATTCAATTATAACTTATTTACTAGAATATAATCAATATTTAATTAATATAATTTTTCAATTCCTCATATTTATTTCTAAATATATACCACTTGGGCAATTATCTTTTGATGATTCAAATAGCCCAGAGTATCAAAAATTTAAAATAGATAAACTTCCTAAAATAATTAAATTTCATAGTGTAGATTACAAATTACTTTTAGCTTACTATAACCATAAATACAATAAAATCGTAACTCCTGTAAAACGACGTAATGGTAAGTCTATACCGACTAAAATAAAGTTCCCTAAATGTGGCGCTCCGCACCAATATATCTATGATAATAATGGCAATAAGGGTCAATACCAATGCAAAGTATGTGGTCTAACCTTTAAAGAGTCTAATTTTGCAACTAAACCACTAGTATTTAAATGTCCTTACTGCGGTAGCACACTCTCTGAACGTAAGGATCGTAAGCATTTTAAAATACATAAATGCATCAATACTAACTGCTCTTACTACAAAAGGAATTTGAAAAAACTGTTAGATAGCATTTTATATTGTTATAAATTAAAAAAATCGAGATTTTTTCAATCTCGAAATGTATATATGACCCTCTAATCCGCATAAATACGGCATTTTTTGTTGTTTCTTTCTATAACTTCAACACCTACATAAAAAATAGTTATCTATAATACAAGGGGTGCAACTATTCGCGGACACCAAATTGCTACCGATACTATTCCGGCGCACAACTACGGCCTCTACAAATTTTTGACCCCCTCTTAAAATTCTATTTTCTATCTACATTTTTTCCTGCTAAAAACACAGTTACATAATCTTCAAAAAATCCCGATAACCCGCTTAAAATGGGGCTTTTCGAGACATCAAACAGACCGTCTCCACATGTGGAGTATTAGGAAACATATCCATTAACTTAACTTTTTTAACTTCGTAACCATGTTCTTTAAATTGAACTAAGTTATCTACTAAAGATACTGGATTACATGAAACATATATTATTTCTTTAGCATTAAATTTCACTAAATAATCTAACGCTTTTGGTGATACACCAGCTCTCGGTGGATCTACTATTATGATATCAGGCTTAACTTTTAATGTTTTAATTACCTCTCCAACATCTCCAGCAATAAATTCAGTGTTATTTAGATTGTTTAATTTTGAATTAATTTTTGCGCTTTCTACAGCTTCTTCTACTAATTCAATACCAATTACTTTTTTTGCTTCTGGTGCAACAATCTGTCCAATCGTACCTGTTCCACAATATAAATCAAATACTACCTTATTATCACTATCTCCCATAAAATCTTTTACGATACTATATAATCTTTCAGCACCTTTTGTATTAGTTTGGAAGAATGACATTGGTGTTATTTTAAATTTAAGATCAAATAACTTATCATAAATATAATCTCTACCATATAATACATCTAACTTGTCAATTATTACAGCCTCAGATAAACTATCATTACTTGTATGCAAAAATGATACTAATTCATTTTCTAATGGTAATGATTTTACTTTTTCAACTAACTGAGTGAAATCAATATTCATCTGAGTAGTAGTAACAAGATTAACCATAAGTTCTTTTGTATTTTCGCCTTTTCTAACTACTAGATTTCTAAGGAACCCTTCTCTAGACATAACTCTATAATGTGGCAGATTATTTTCCCTTGCAAATTGTAAAACTGCATCAAGAATTAATCTAAAATCATTATCTACTAACTGACACTTATCTACAGTTAATATACCAAAGCTTTTACCTTTAGCATGCATTCCAAGAGTTAGTTCCCCACCCTTTTCAAGATCTCCAAAGGTAAATTCCATCTTATTTCTATATTGAAATTGCTTCTCACTTTCTTCAATTCCTAAATACTCATAAGATTCTATTTTCTTTTGCTTAAATAGATTTAAGACAGCTCTTTCTTTAAAATTAAGCTGTGTTGAATAATCAATAAATTGATGTGAACATCCACCACACCCCTCATTAAAATGAGAGCATAGTGGTTCTATCTTATAATCAACTTCTTCAATAATTTCTCTCGCTTGACACTCTAGTCTGCCTTTTTTCTTTCTTCCACCAGAGACCTTTACTTTTTGTCCAGGAACAGCATTTTTTACATAAATCTCTCTATCATTATGTTTACCTACACCCATCCCTGGAAATGCTACATCTTCTATAAGTACTTCATATTCACGTCTTCTTTTCGCCATTTGCTCACCTTATCCTATTATTTTTGCTGCAAAAAAGTTTCCAATTGTTCCTTTTAATTTTGTAACTGGCGTAATTGTTAAATATAAAAGTGATACTATTACATAACATAAGAAATTAGCATACACCTTATATTCTGATACAATTTTATAACCTGCAAAATTCAAAACTAAATTCACTAGAACCATAATTACAGCAGAAGCTATTGCAATAGATATAATATCTACTAAACTACTAACAAAATTCCACCCTAATCCTCTTTTCTTTTCCATGTATATTCCTCCTTTATATCAAATGTATCCCGTATTGTAAATCCTAAATAAGATATTAACTTTACTAAAAACCATATTTTTATGCCAAATATATTATACCATTTAAATATGATATATAGAATTATTTTGTTTAAAATTTATTTCATTGTCAATAATTAAAATAAAGGAGGTTGATTTTTTTGTTTAGAATAGTGTTTAAATACATTCTTATTTTATTTTTTATGATATCTTGCAAACTTATACTTTCTATATTAAATGAATTTGTAAACGAAATAAGCTGTCGTTGTAAGAAAAAAGAAGATATATTTAATAATATGATTTTAATTAATACTATGTCTCCATTAGAATCAAGGCTACATTCTCTTAATGACATAGAGTTTAAAACCTTTATAAAAAAATTTCTTCTATCTATTGGATACAAAAATGTTTTAAATTATGATAGATCAGGTTTTGATTTTTTAACTTATGATGACAATTCAAACTATGTTGTGAAATTTTTAGAGTACACAGAAGATGATGATTTTGACATTAATAACTTCATTCTTTCTACAATTGGTGCCTTAATTATAGAAAATAAAACAAAAGCTATTATCTTATGTCGTGAAAAAATATCAGAGGATACAAAAAAAGAACTTCTAAAGCATGAAAATTTTACAATCTTAGATAAGCAATATCTTTTGAATCAATGTTTAGTTAACAATATAAATATATGAGGTGAAACATGTATACTTTCTTAATAATGATATTATCTATAGAAATCTTTTTTATTTTAGCAAAAGTATATAAACTTACTTTAGGTTTCTTAAAGCTTAAAAATTTATCATCAAAAATATCAAATAGTATTATTTCTGAAAAAGATCTATCTAATTTATCACCAATAGATCTCTATAATTGGAGTAAAAGTTTATTTACTTCTAATGGATATTTAGAAGTACGAGATATTGATGAATCCTATATTTCAATATTATCTAAAGACAATACCTTATTTGTGTTACTTTGCAAACATTATGTTAATGAAAATGACTTTTACAACTTTATTGGGACCATGTATGAAAATAATATTCATAATGGTTATATTATTCCTATATCTTCTTATGATGATATTATAGAAAATAAGCTTGGCTTGATACCTCCTGATTTTAATATAAAGCTTCTATCTAGTACTGATATCATTAATTCTATCACTAATAATTCTTATAATCCAACAGCTACAATATAAAATAATATACAATAGTACAAAAAGGAGCTGTCCTAAACAACTCCTTTTTGTACTATTGTAAATCTTTCAATTTTGTTATTTCATAATTTAATGTACTGCCATCATACATATAACTCATTTTATCAATGTATGCAGCTACTTTACTCGGCCAACCTGCATCTGTTGCATATTGATGCCATCCATAAACAGTGTCCCATTTCATTTTAAAAATAGTATTTTGATTATATGTAGAATTATTAACATAATTATCACTTATCCATTTTGCTCCACCTTCAATAGCAGCATCAATAGAAGTCCATTGATTTTCATAAGCAAATTTTGCACCTTGTCCATTTGGATTAGAATCAAATGCTTTTATTCCAAATAGATTATATGTCATTACTCCTTTATATGAAATACCCTGCGCCAACCTAGATGTTCCATATCCTGTTTCATGAATAGAATGTGCTAAAAGATATAACGGATCAAGATTATATTTTTTAGCTGCGTCTACAAAAACTTGCCCTTTGCCATTTAATACTCCTCCTCTATAAGGAGAATTATCTAAGTAATCATTAATGCTATTTACATCTACATCTTTAAATTCATCTATTCTTAAAAATTGACTTATACTAGAATTATGTAACAATGTTTTTACATTGATATAATCAGCTACCTGAGCTACCTTAAGGTTACCTGAGACTCCTGAAGCTATATTTCTTTCTGCTTGTCCTACTAAAAATTCATTATATCCTTTATCAGTAGTAACAACTTCGTAATTTCTCGATATCGACAATGGTTCATCGGATATTTTTATTCTAATAGCCTTAACAGATAAATCTAAATCTGTCGTTCCTGCCACCTTTCCATTCTCTACCCAATCTTGCCATCCAATATCTTCAAGATACACTTGATATTGAATATTATATTCTATTTCAGAACCTTCAATCCAAATTTGTATAGCTTCTATTTTATTTCCGCTACCAATATCTCCTGATACTTCACCATTTTCTACTATAGGCATCCATCCTAAATTTTGAACATGAGTCTGATACTTAATTTTAATATTGCTCGGTAAACTTTTAGTTGAAATTGATATTGCTTCTAAGTTACTATTATCCTCTATATTACCTGCTATATCATTTCCACTTACTTCTCCAAGATTACCTTTTTCAACATCATAAACACTATACTTTATATTACTATCAGATATTTCAATATCCTTTTTATGTACAATTTTCATTTCTATTGCTTCAATTCTTAGTGACTTTCCTATGGTTCCGGCTACTTGTCCATTCAATACCCATGGCATCCATCCAATATCTTGTACATGAACTCTATATTGTACACAATAATCTTCTGAACCTTTTCCTTGAAGTTTAAACTGAACTGCTTCCAGCCTTAATGACTTTCCTGTTGTTCCTAATATATTGGAGCCTTCTTGCCAATTACTCCAGCCCCTATCTTCAACATTAACTCTACTTTTCAGCTTCATTCCTTCAGTAGGATTGGTCAATTTAACTTGCAAAGCTTCTAACCTTAATGATTTTCCCGTAGTACCAGATGTTTCACCATTGTTACTCCATCCCATCCAACCAACATCTTGAACATGAGATCTATAAGTAATACCAACATCTGAACATGCAAATACTTCTTCGCAAGGTATTAATGCACCTAAAACAACACCTATTATAATAGATACACCAAGTAATATTCTCCCATACTTATTATGCATTACATTGGTCCCCCAAACTATTTCAATTTTTCATTAGCTATATTGTTGCATAATACCTTTACATATCATCAGGGTTAACAAAAGAGGTCAAATGTCTCTGATTTTTGAAGATACTTCCATATTTAGTTTTATATATAATTAATGATATACACTTATTAATTAGTAACACTTCTCTATTCAAAATGTAAGTACTAACGAATTAGTTTACAAATTCATTATCTAATGGCAATATTTCATTCTACCATTATAAACCCACTTTTTATGTACGCAAAAATTTTACTAAAAAACATTATATTCACTAAAATCAAAACAGAAATACTTAATATCTTATTCATTCTACCCTCTAACAAATAAGCCCTGAAATTAATATTAAGGTATTAATGCTTCGACTCTATATTACATTATTTTATCTCCACTTACAATAATTAAATTTATTTCATTTTATTAAATAAAATCATTAATATACAAAAAGTTTTTCTAAGCTTCTAAAGCAAAGTTATATGTATCGAAGTTATATTAACAATATTCATCATATTTTTCTTCAGATAATCCTATTATAAAATCATAAAAACTTTCTTCCATAACAGGCAACTTATTATTAATAATATTATCACTTAAATATGCATTAGATAATCCTAATGTATATGCTGATATACTAACCTTTCTAAGCATTTCATTGAAATTAAACCAACTTACTGCACCAAATAATATTCTTGGTTGTCCATCATTTATATTGTTTAAATCCATTAAAATAACATCACCCTCTCCAGTCATTGCTATTGTTAGTAATCCGTATTTTAAAAGATATGCCGACGGCGATGTTGTTGTGTTTACATATCTAATTTCTTTAATACTTAACAAATCAATGTGTCCTGATATATAAGGCAAGTTATTCGGTTCATTTTCTCTATAAAACTCAACAATTTCTTGTGGAATTGAATATTTTTTTATATCTTCTAATTCATCGGTAGAATAAACTATAGATACCTCTGCCATAGATTTATATAAATTTTCTAATACCCTTATATCTATATCTTTAGCTTTTCTTAAAGCAACTTCAATCTCAACTTCAGCTAATCCTTTCCCCTTAAGCATTTTTTTAAACTTACTTATTGCATAATCATAATCCATATTATTTCTCCTTTGTTATAACTTCTATTTTTTATATTTTATCATAAATAATAATATATGATATAATATTATTAAGTTTATATTTTCACATTATTGTATTATTAATACATATCATATAACTATAAACGATGGAAGGACAGATGGGTATGGTAGACCTAAAAAGATATCATAGAATTGGACGAATTCCTAAAGGTGTTTCAGCTATTGTTGGATTCACTTACTCTGGTAATGTTTATGCTTCTCCTGGAGTTTTAAAACACATTCGTAAACGTCATTCTAAGCAACTTTCAAAAAAAATATTATGTAATTTAGAATCTACTATTAAAGATATTATTCAAAGTCCTCATTTTGTTGGTGTAAATGTTTCGAATAAAGGTGTTAGTTTGGAGTTAATAAAGCAAATAGATTTGCCAATACTATTAGCATTGGATATTGATAAAAAACAAAATTATATATATGTTGCGTCAATGTATCCTATCTCATCTTCAAAGGTTGAGAATCGTATTCATAATGGAAAGCTAATGAAAATAAAATTTTAAAACACTTTATTATTTACTATTTATGTATTATAATTAACTAGTTATTAACTTTGAGGTTGGAAATGGCACCCAATACGCTACTTAGTAGTAATCAGAGATACAGGATACGCCGCCCTGTCAAGGTTGTAGAAGATTGGCAATGATAAAATATTATGTTGCCAATCTTTTTGTTATTTTACAACTTCATATATTAGTTTATATTCTTCATATACATCACTAACAACAATAACATCTTTCAGTTTATTTAAAACTGAACTTCCATCCTTTTCATTATTACAATAAATAGTTGCAAGCTCTTCACCTTTTTCAACCTTATCTCCAATTTTCTTTTTAAGAACTATACCTACTGATAAATCAATAATAGAATCCTTAGTTTTTCTTCCAGCACCTAATTCCATAGCTAATAAGCCTACCTCTTCAGAGCAAATTTTAGAAACATATCCTTCTCTATCACTAGTTATTGATAATTGATACTTACTCTTAGGCATTAATTCTTCATTATCTATAATAGATGAGTCCCCACCTTGTGCTTCTACTAATTCTTTTAACTTATTTAATGCCTTTCCATTAGTTAAATTTTCTCTTAATAATTTCTTAGCTTCTTCAACAGATTTGGCTTTTTTACTAAGAATAACCATTTGAGATCCAATCTCTAGAACTAACTCTTCTAGATCTTTTGGTCCATTTCCTTTTAAAGTATCTATCGCTTCTTTTACTTCTAAAGCATTTCCTATAGCAAATCCCAATGGTTGATCCATATTAGAAATTATAGCTACTGTTCTTCTACCTAATTGCTCTCCGATAGTTACCATTTCTTTTGCTAAAGCTTTTGCATCTTGTAAGTTTTTCATAAATGCACCATCACCAACTTTAACATCTAAAACGATGGCATCAGCTCCTGAAGCTATTTTTTTACTCATTATACTTGAAGCAATAAGAGAAATATTATCTACAGTAGCAGTAACATCTCTTAGTGCATATAACTTTTTATCAGCAGGCGCTAATGATTTTGTTTGTCCTGCAATGGCAATCTTTATATTATTTACATTATTAATAAAGGTATCATTATCTAACTCAACAGAAAAACCTTTAAATGTTTCTAATTTATCAATAGTCCCTCCAGTATGCCCCAGTCCTCTACCACTCATCTTAGCTACTGGTATTCCTAAAGAAGCAACTAATGGAGCTAAAACTAAAGTTACACTATCGCCTACTCCGCCAGTAGAATGTTTATCTACCTTAATGCCATCAATTGCGCTTAAATCTAGAATCTCTCCTGAGTTAGCCATTGCCATTGTAAGATCTGCAGTTTCTCTTTCATTCATTCCCTTAAAGAAAATTGCCATCATAAGAGAAGATACCTGATAGTCAGGTATCTCATTATTATTGAATCCATTTACAAAGAAGTTTATCTCTTCTGTAGTTAATTGAAATCCTCTACGTTTTTTAAGTATGATATCATACATTCTCATATATTAAACCTCCCTAATAAATTCCTCTATTAGTTTAATAAATTTATCTTTTGCTCTGTTAGCAGTCGCTACTACATCAGAATGATCTAAAGGCTCTAGAGTATCCCACAATGCCATATCAGTAATAACTGAAATTCCAAGTACTCTCATAGAGCCATGATTTGCAACAATAACCTCTGGTACTGTTGACATTCCGACTGCGTCTCCACCTATTATCCTTAACATTCTAAGTTCTGCTGGACTTTGGTAATTAGGTCCTGTTATAGCAGTATAAACACCTTCTACTAAATCAATTCCTAAATTTGAACCTATATTCTTAACCTTATTTATATATTCCTTATCATAACAAGAACTCATATCTGGAAACCTTGGTCCAAACTCATCAATATTCTCACCTATAAGAGGATTATCTCCCATCATGTTTATATGGTCACTTATAACCATTAAATCACCTGGTTTAAATTTGGGGTTCATAGCACCAGCCGCATTTGATATTATTAAATTTTTTATTCTTAGTTTTTGTGCTACTCTAATTCCTATAGTGACATTTTTCATACTATGCCCTTCATAATAATGAAACCTTCCATTAAAAGCTAAAACCTTTTTAGAAGCTATATCTCCTATTATAAGCTCTCCTTTATGCCCAGCTACTGTTGTTTTTGGAAACCCCGGTATGTCACTATATGGAATAATTATAGGATTTTCTATTTTATTTGCTAAATCTCCAAGTCCACTTCCAAGTACTATTGCAAAATCAATTTTTCCATTGTATTTTTCTGCTATAAGATCTTTAGTATTTGTGACTGTATCTAACAAATTCATAATAAATAGCTACACCTCTTTTACTATTTCTCTTACTAAAGATATAAAATCCTTTTTAACATTATTTGAAGTTTCAATTACTTCTTCATGGTTTAATGGTTGATCTAATACACCAGCTGCCATATTAGTTATACATGATATTCCAAGTACATTGATTCCACAGTAATTAGCTGCTATAGCTTCAGGTGCTGTAGACATACCAACTGCATCTCCACCTAAAATTCTTATCATTTTTATTTCTGCCGGTGTTTCATAGCATGGACCTGCTGTCATATAATAAACACCTTTTTTCAATTCTATATTTAGCTTTTCTCCACAGTTCTTTGCTATATTTATTAATCTATCGTTATATATTTTACTCATGTCAGGGAATCTTGGTCCTAAATCCTCATTATTTTCTCCTCTCAATGGATTTACACCAGCACCATTAATTTGATCACTTATTATCATTAAGTCACCAGCATTAAAAGATGTATTAACACCACCAGCTGCATTAGTAATTACAATATCCTTTACTCCTAATAACTTCATTATATATATTGGTAACCCCATAACTTCTGGATTATGTCCTTCATAATAATGGAATCTTCCTTGCATCATAATTACATCTTTACCTGAAAGTTTTCCTACAACAAATCTTCCTTTATGACCAACAACTTTAGATACTGGCATATGAGGTACATCTTTATAATCTATATAAATTGCATCTTCAACTTCTTCTGCAATATCGCCAAGTCCACTTCCTAATATTAATGCTATACTCGGCTTACAATTTATTTTAGACTTTATATATTCTACAGACTCTCTTATAATTTCACTTTTCATTTCAATTCTCCTTACTTAACCAATTCATCCTTAAAAGATATTCCATTTAGCTCATTGTCAATATTTAATAAATCTAATACAGTCTTCCCTATATCACAAAAAGAATTTCTTATTCCTAAATTAACATTTTCCTTTATTTCTTTTCCATAGATAACAAGTGGAATATATTCTCTACTATGATCTGTTGAAGCTGTAGTTGGATCACAACCATGATCTGCAGTTATTATTAATACGTCATCATCATTTATATTTTCTATTATTTCTGGCAATCTCATGTCAAAATACTCTAATGCTTTTTTATATCCTTCTGCATCATTTCTGTGACCATATAACATATCAAAATCCACTAAATTAGTGAATATTAATCCCTTACTTTCATTTTTAATTAAATCAATAGTTTTGTTTATACCATCTTCATTTCCTGTTGTATGAACTGATGATGTTATTCCTTTGCCACAATAAATATCACTTATTTTACCAACAGAATTTACTTCCATTCCACTATCTTTTATGTACTCTAAAAATGTTTTTGAAAATGGCTCTAATGCGTAATCATGTCTCCTTGAAGTTCTTTTAAAGTTTCCAACTTCTCCAACAAAAGGTCTTGCTATTACTCTTCCAACAGTATCATCTCCAACTAACATGTTTCTTGCAATTTCACAAAATCTATATAATTCATCAACACTTATAACATCTTCATGAGCTGCTATTTGAAATACAGAATCTGCTGATGTATAAATAATGGGACATCCAGTTTTAATATGCTGTTCACCTAATTCATCCAATATCTCAGTACCTGAAGCTACTTTATTTCCTATTATTTTTCTTCCTATTTTATTCTCAAATTCATTTATAATTCTCTCAGGAAAACCATTTGGATATGTATTTAGTGGTTTTTCTAAAATAACTCCACCAATCTCCCAATGACCTGTTATGGTATCTTTACCATTTGAAGCTTCAGCACACTTACCAAATGCTCCTTTTGGCTCTAATTCCTTTTCTACTCCTTTTATGCCTTCTATATTACCAAGTCCTAATTTTGAAAGATTTTTTAGATTAATTCCATTACACTTACTACTTATATTACCAATTGTATTACTTCCAACATCATTATATTTATGTGCATCAGGTAATTCTCCAATACCTACACTGTCTAGCACTATTAAAATTGCTCTATTTATCACTAAAATCTCTCCTTTCATCTCTTTCATTTTACTATAATAATAATATAAAGCATAGCCTAAATTAAAGCTATGCTCTCGGATGATTTTTTATATATTGTTCTACAATTTTTCTATTCTTTATTGCTGACTTATAAACTTCAGCGCTATTTAAATAAGTTAAACCTAAAAGTTCTTGAACTACGGATATATCGGCTCCATTTTCTAAAAGATGCATTGCAAAAGAATGTCTTAATACCGTGCAATTAATTTCCTTATCTATATTTATAGCTTTTGCATATTCCTTTATAATTTTCCAAAACCCTTGTCTAGTTAACGGCTCCCCTTTAACATTTAAAAAAACATATTCACTTTGAAATTTATCTAACTCTTTTCTATATGTTAAATATTTTTTCATTATATTTACACAGTATCTCCCAATAGGTATAAATCTTTCTTCTTCACTTTTGTTAAACAATACAAAATGATCTCTAAGATTTATATTATCTAATTTTAAATTAATTAACTCTGTTACTTTAATACCTGTACCATACATAATCTCAATCATTGCTCTATCACGTATACCTTTTACTGTGTTTTCATCTGGTGCATTAATAAGCTTTTCTATCTCATCATAAGTAAGATACTTAATATCTATACGTTTTGAACTTCCTACCGTTTTTATGATAAAAGGATTTATATTTACTTCTCCCTTAGTTACTAAAAATGAATAGAACTTTTTTAATGATGAGACATTTCTTTTTATTGTATTAACAGATTTTTTTGAATTTTTTAAATCCATTACATATCTATTTCCCCATTCTTCTGTTACATCTTTTAGATCAATATCCTTACTTACGATATACTCCATAAACAACCTTACATCTCTTCTATAATTTTCTAATGTATTTGGCGATAAATTTTCTCTCTTTAAATAATTTTCATATTCTGATAAATATTCTTCCATATACTACTCCTAATTAAACAACTTAATTAAATTTGGTGAAACAAAAGTCTCATAAGCCACTCCTAACATTGTTATTGCAATAATAATAATGAATAATATAGTGTATCTCCCTATATTAGTCAACAACTTATTTCTCCATGAACCTTTATCTTTTAAAAGCGACATAGAAAATTGAATACTAAGCACTGATGCAATAATTATCATTAAAGTATAAATTATATTAGGAATGATCGTTGTCAAAAATATAATTGCAATAGACTTTCCGCCTATTTCTGAAATAAAAAATACAGTGGTAAATCCTAACGTAAATCCTTTCACAAGGGAAATTATAAGTGTAAAAGGAACTCCTATTACAGTTAAACCTAATAACCATATAAGTACTAAAATCATAAAATTGTTTATAAATGTTTTTATAAATAACTCTTCGTAAGGTATTTCTATTTTTCCTATACTTAAAAATGAATTTATGTAACTCTTCAATTGTTGCTTTGAAAAGTCATCCATATATAAAACTGTATATATACCTAATACAACTCCTGTACAAATAAAAAATATAACAATAACATAACTTAAAAAATTATCTCTACAATGTCTTTTTATAAATTCAACAAAATTTTTTTCTTTCATAACTTTACCTCCTATTGTTTTACTAAAATATATGTAAACAAGGAGGTAATTATTCCATATTTTATAGGAACATCAATGCAGCAATAGTTTTCCCATCAATTATATCTCCACTTTTTATCATTTTCTTTATATCATCAATCTTAATCTTTTTTACATTAATAAATTCATCATCATCTCCACCTTTAACACCACTTTTCAAATCTTTACATTTAAAATAATGAATATATTCATCACAAAATCCTGGTGCTGTTACTATTTTCCCAAGGTATTCTAATTTATCAGATAAATAACCTGTTTCTTCTTCCAATTCTCTTTTTGCTGTATCTAAAATTTCTTCTTTATTTTCTATTTTCCCAGCTGGCAATTCTAACGTAACTCTATCTATAGCTTTTCTGTATTGTTCCACCATAATTAAAGTATCCCTATCATAAAAAGCTAATATAGCTACTCCTCCTGGATGCCTTATTACTTCTCTATTGGCTTTACTGCCATCAGGTAACTTTACTTCTAATTTTGATATATTTATAAATTCTCCTCTATAAACTATTTCCTCTTTTAATGTATTTTCTTCTAATTTCATTTTATTTTACCTCATAACTAAAATCATATATTTATATTTTATCATAAAAGTCAAATAAACTATTCACTATTACTTATTTCACTAATACAAAAAAGGGCTAACGCTTACGAAATTTACTCGTTATTGCGTCAACCCTTATAACTTAAAAAATCTTTTATTAATCTGTTAACATCATATTATCGATAGATTTTCCTGGTGGAACTATAGGTGTTGCCATTTCTTCATGACTTATGATTACTTCAAGTAATCCTGGTCCATCATGTGCAACCAATTTATGAATAGCATCTTTTACGTCTTCATTCTTTTCTATTCTATTGCTATATATTCCAAATCCATTAGCAATTCTTGCAAAACTTGTCTCTGGATACATTACTGTTGAAGATAATCTTCCTTCATAAAATAAGTTTTGCCATTGTCTTACCATTCCAAGAGAATAATTGTTAAAAACAATTACCTTAACAGGTAAATTATACTTAAAAATAGTATTTAGTTCATTTATATTCATAAGTGAAGAGCCATCCCCAGCTATATCAAATACCATTTTTTTAGTACCTACATAAGCTCCAATAGCAGCGCCTAAACCATATCCCATTGTTCCAAGTCCGCCAGAAGTAATAAATGTCTTTGGGGTTTTATAATTATAACTTTTTGATGCCCAAATTTGATGTTGTCCAACTTCTGTAGTAATTACAGCATCATCATTAGTTTCCTTTTCTAATACTTGTAATACATAATGTGGATCAATAGGGCCATTAGCACTTCTATCTCTATTTTTCTTCTCTATTTCAACATCTATAAGTTCTCTTGCATAATTAGTCCATTCATTAGGTTCTCTATCTTCAACTTTTTTATTTAGAACTTTTAAAACTTTTTTTACATCACCTATTAATGATGTATAAGCTTCAATATTCTTAGATACTTCTGCATTATCAATATCAATATGAAGAACTTTTGTGTTTGTTGCAAATTTCTTTGGATCACTAATAACTCTATCAGAGAATCTTGCTCCTAATACAATAATAAGATCAGATTTTTGAATTAATCTATTTGAAGCTACACTTCCATGCATTCCAACATAACCAGCATTCATCTCATAATTTCCATCAATAACTCCAAGTCCCATCATTGTTTCTGTAATAGGACATTTTAATTTTCTTTGTAACTCTAAAATCTCTTCAGTACAAGGTGAAGCATTGCATCCCCCACCTACCATTAAAACGATTTTTTTACTGTCATTAATCAGATTAGCTGCCTTGTCAAAATCACATTCTTCAATTTTTAATTCTTCATCTACTTTTTCAATTTTCATTGGTTCGTATTCTGCTAAATTTGCAGTTACATCCTTTGGTATATCTATAAGTACTGGTCCTTTTCTACCAGTAGTAGCAATTCTAAAAGCCTTTCTTATAGTATCAGCTAAATCTTTTACGTCTTTTACTATAAAATTATGCTTTGTTATTGGAAGTGTTATCCCTACAATATCTACTTCTTGGAATGAATCCTTACCAATAAGTGATGTAGGAACTTGTCCTGTAATAGCTACCATAGGTACCGAATCCATATAAGCATTTGCAATTCCAGTTACTAAATTAGTAGCCCCTGGTCCTGATGTAGCAAAAACAACTCCTACTTTTCCTGTAGCTCTTGCATAACCGTCTGCTGCATGTGCTGCACCTTGCTCATGAGAAGTCATATAATGAGTTATACCTTCAAAATTATATAATTCATCATATATATTAAGTACTGCTCCTCCTGGATAACCAAAAACTGTATCTACACCTTGTTCTTTTAAACATTCAAGTAATATTCTAGCTCCTCTAAATTTCATGCTAAGCCCCCCCATACTACATTTCATATCTTAGACTATAGGGATTTCTCTGTTATAACTTACTTACAACTAATTGTCCCATTTCTTTTGTCCCTACTTTTTTCATGCCTTCAGCATAAATATCTGCTGTTCTATAACCATCTTTTAATACTTCTTCTACTGCTCTTTCAATGTCTTCTGCTGCTTCTTTCATATCTAAAGAATATCTTAGCATCATTGCTACAGAAAGAATTTGTGCCAACGGATTAGCAATATCTTTTCCTGCAATATCTGGTGCTGAACCATGTATAGGTTCATACATACCAAAAGAATCTTCTCTAACAGATGCTGATGGAAGCATTCCTATAGATCCAGTTATCATTGAAGCTTCATCAGATAAAATATCACCAAAAATATTATTTGTTAATATAACATCAAATTGACTTGGTTTTCTAACAAGTTGCATAGCTGCATTATCTACATACATAAAATCAAGTTCTACATCTGAATATTCTTTGTGAATTTCATTTACAACTTCTCTCCATAATCTAGATGATTCTAAAACATTTGCTTTATCAACTAAAGTTACTTTTCCTCTTCTTTGTCTTGCTGACTTAAATGCTACATGAGCAATCCTTTTTATTTCATTTACATCATAACTTTCAGTATCATAGGCAGAATCTACTTCTTTTTTTACTCTACCTCTTTCTCCAAAATATATACCACCAGTCAATTCTCTTACAACTAAAAGATCTACCCCTTCATTAACTATACTATCTTTTAGCGGACATGCATCTTTTAATGCTTCATAAACCTTAGCTGGTCTAAGATTTGCATACAAACCAAGAGCTTCCCTTATACCTAAAAGAGCCTTTTCTGGTCTTTTCTCTCCAGGTAAACTATCCCACTTAGGTCCACCAACTGATCCTAAAATAACAGCATCAGCTTCTTTACATGTTTTTATTGTTTCTTCTGGAAGTGGAACTCCTGTAGCATCTATAGCTGCTCCTCCAAGCAAAGCATTTTTTGTATTGAACCTTACATTATACTTTTCACTTATTTTATCTAGAACTGCTAATGATGCATTTACTATTTCTACACCTATTCCATCTCCATGCATAACTGCAATATTAAACTCTTTCATGAAATTCCCCTCCCTTAAAATTCACCAGCATCAACAGTATTCAATAAACCATCATTTTTCATTATGTTTAAAATGAAATCTGGGAAAGGTTGACTTTTATATTCTTCATTTAAATCTAGATTCTTTATTATTCCATTTTCAAAATCAATTTCTAACCTATGACCATTTTCTGCAGCCAATACAGCTTCTTCACATTCAAGTATTGGAAAGCCTATATTTATAGCATTTCTATAAAATATTCTTGCAAAACTTTTTGCTATAACACATGATACTCCAGCATATTTTATTGCGATAGGTGCATGTTCTCTTGAAGAACCACAACCGAAATTACTTCCTGCAACTATAATATCACCTTTTTTCATTTTCTTTAAAAAATCTACATCTAAATCTTCCATACAATGTTTTGCTAATTCTTCTGGCACAGATGTATTTAAATATCTTGCTGGAATTATTACATCTGTATCGATATTATCTCCATATTTTAAAACATTTCCTACTACCTTCATTCTAATTATACCTCCTCTGGTGAAGTTATTCTACCTGTTATAGCAGATGCAGCAGCTACTGCTGGTGAACATAAGTAAACTTCTGATTTAGGGCTTCCCATCCTACCAACAAAATTTCTATTTGTAGTTGATAACGCTCTTTCACCTTCAGCTAATATACCCATATGACCTCCAAGACAAGGTCCACAAGTTGGTGTAGAAAGAACTGCTCCAGCTTCTACAAAAATCTTAGCTAACCCTTCTTCTATAGCTTGTAGATATACTTCTTGAGTACCAGGTATAATTATTGTTCTTATATCACTACAAGTTTTCTTTCCTTCTAAAATCTTAGCAGCAATTCTAAGGTCATCTATTCTACCATTTGTACATGAACCGATAACAACTTGATCTATTTTAACTTCTTCTTTAATCTCATCGATAGTCTTTGTGTTCTCTGGTAAATGTGGAAATGCTACTGTTGGTCTTAGTTTTGATAGATCTATTTCTATAACTTCACTATATATAGCGTCATCATCAGCATTAAAAATTCTTGGTTCTCTATCAGTTCTATTTTTTATATAATCTAATGTCTTATTATCTACTGGAAAAATACCATTTTTAGCACCAGCTTCAATTGCCATATTAGCTATTGTAAATCTATCGTCCATTGATAATTCACTTACACCTTCTCCTGTAAACTCCATAGATTTATAAAGAGCACCATCAACACCAATTTTCCCAATTATATGAAGTATTAAATCCTTACCACTTACCCACTTAGGTAATTTTCCTTTTAATACAAACTTTATTGCTTCTGGTACCTTAAACCAAGCCTTTCCTGTAGCCATACCAATAGCCATATCAGTACTTCCAACACCTGTTGAAAAAGCTCCTAAAGCTCCATAAGTACATGTATGTGAATCGGCACCTATTATTACATCTCCTGGAATAGCTAATCCCTTTTCTGGAATTAAACAATGTTCTATTCCCATTTGTCCCACTTCAAAATAATTTTTTATTTCATTTTCTTTTGAAAATTTTCTTACACATTTACAATGTTCAGCAGATTTTATATCTTTATTAGGTGTAAAGTGATCTGGAACTATTGCTATTTTATTTTTATCAAAAACCTTAGCATTGTCTAACTTATTGAAAGCGTCTAATGCAACTGGTGTAGTTACATCATTTCCTAACACTAAATCTAAATTTACTGTAATAAGTTGTCCACTTTCTACATACTCTAATCCTGCCGACTTCGCCAATATTTTTTGTGTCATAGTCATAGATTTTTTCATCTTAACTTTGCCCCCTTATATTATTTATTTCCCCTATAATTAAAACAAGCTTAGTAACCTAAGCTTGTTCAATTTTACAGCTGTTCAGTTTTATCTTATAAATAGAATTTATATTACCTCATAAACTCCATCTCTTAGATAATGATCTTAGAATATAGAATAAATCTAGTTTCTAATTAAAATATATTATTTCTTTAACCAGCACATCATTTTTCTTAAATCAGCACCAACTGTTTCGATTTGATGTTCTCTATGAATTCTCTTTTGAGCATTGAAATATGGTCTGTTAATTTGATTTTCAAGTAACCAGTTCTTAGCAAATGTTCCATCTTGAATGTCTTTAAGAACTTCTTTCATTGCTTTCTTAGTATCTTCAGTAATGATCTTTGGTCCTGTGATATAATCACCATATTCTGCTGTATCAGAAATTGAATATCTCATAAGGTTAAGTCCACCTTGGTTTATAAGGTCAACGATTAATTTCATTTCATGGCAACATTCGAAATAAGCCATTTCTGGTTGGTATCCAGCTTCTACTAATGTTTCAAATCCAGCTTGAATTAATGCAGTTAAACCACCACATAATACTGCTTGTTCACCAAATAAATCTGTTTCAGTTTCTTCTTTAAATGATGTTTCAATTACACCAGCTCTTGCTCCACCGATACCAGCAGCATATGCTAATGCGATATCCTTAGCTTTTCCTGTTGCATCTTGATGTACACCGATTAAGCAAGGAACTCCTTTTCCTTCTAAGTATTGGCTTCTTACAGTATGTCCTGGTCCTTTTGGAGCTATTAAAAATACATCAACATCTGCAGGTGGTACGATTTGTCCAAAATGTATTGCGAAACCATGAGCGAATGCTAATGCCTTTCCTGCTGATAAATTTGGTAATATATCTTTCTTATATAATGCAGCTTGTTTTTCATCATTTACTAATATCATGATTATATCAGCATTCTTAACCGCATCAGCAGTAACCATTACTTTTAATCCTGCTTCTTCAGCCTTAGCCCAAGACTTACTTCCTTCATATAATCCTACAATTACATTTACTCCACTTTCATGTAAATTTAAAGCATGAGCATGTCCTTGGCTACCATAACCAATAACAGCTACTGTTTTATCCTTTAATAAATTTAAATTTGCATCACTTTCATAATAAACTTTTGCCATAAAATAGACCCCCTAATATTTTTGTTTATTTGTTTATTTATAAGACAGAGTTTCCTCGTTCCATAGCTATATAACCACTTGTAACAAGTTCAACTATATCCTCTTTAACTAATTCAATAAATGCCTTTAACTTTTCATCATCTGCAGTCATTTCAACTGTTATAGTCTCTTTAGAAACATCTACCACAGTGCCCTTAAATATATTTGCTAAATTAACAATTTCTGTTTTCTTTTTATTGTCACATTTTATCTTAATCATTGCAATCTCTTTACATAAACTCATATCTTTTTCTAATACTTTTACTTTTTTTACTTCTTCTAATTTTGACATTTGTTTGCAAATTTGATCTACAACAAAATCATCTTCAGCAGTTGTGATTAATGTTAATCTAGTAAATCCTTCTTTTTCGGTCTTTCCTGCAGTAACACTATCTAAGTTAAAGCTTCTCCTAGTAAACAACTGACAAATACGTGTTAGCACTCCAGGATTATCTTCCACTATAGTCAATAATACATACTTCTTCATAATCCTTCCCCTTTTTCTATGTCATACTGTTTAATGTATATTATCACTGGAAATTTATACTGTCAACAATGTATAAAAAACTATATAAAAATACTCTAATTTAAAGTTATACATATCAATTTTCATTATTTATTTGAAAGTTGTCATTCATTTTAACTTTTAAATAAATAAGTTCCTTCAAATTTCCAACATAATTATACTTGCAATACAAATAAATCCAGTAACCTCTATTTAAATTTTACTACAGCACCTTTTCGATGTAAATATCTATACCAATCTATAATAATTAATATTTCATTAACTTATAATAAATAGACCTAATATGTCTCTTATCTATTCCAGCACTGTGAACTTATATTCATACTGATGCCTTCTCTATATCAAAATAAAAAGAACTGTCATAAATAACAAATTATATGACAATTCTTCTTTATTACCTTTATATTTTTATTTTTGCCTACACATTTAAAATTATATTAAATAAATTTATCCTACTTTATTTTTAAGTCTCAACTTATCAGCTATCATTGCAATAAATTCACTATTTGTTGGTTTACCTTTACCATTATTTATAGTATATCCAAATAACTTATTTATTGTGTCTATTTGACCTCTGCTCCATGCTACTTCAATAGCGTGACGAATTGCTCTTTCTACTCTTGATGCTGTTGTATTGTATTTCTTAGCTATAGAAGGGTATAGCTCTTTTGTAACAGCAGATAATAATTCTACATTATTAACTACCATTGAAATAGCTTCTCTTAAATACATATAACCTTTTATATGTGCTGGCACTCCTATTTCATGTATTATTGATGTAATTTCTGTTTCTAAATCTACAGGTTTATTTTCTGTCACTTTTTGAACTACTGGCTCAGAATATACCTCTACAGATTTTTTATTTTCATTTTGTACAACATTATTAGTGAACATATCTCTTATTCTCTTAACAAATACATCCATATCAAATGGTTTTACAACATAATAATCTGCACCTAAAGCAATAGATCTTTGAGTTATTCTTTCTTGACCAACTGCTGATAATACTATAACTCTTGGCTTATCATCTGATTCTGATAAATTAAGTTTTTCAAGTACTCCTAAACCATCTAAATGTGGCATTATTATGTCAAGAATCACCAAATCTGGCTTTTTAGCCTCAATCATTTCTAAAGCTTCAAGTCCATCTTTAGCGACACCGACAACCACCATATCTCTCTGATTAAGTAAATAATCATTCAAGATATTACAGAACTCTTTATTATCGTCGGCAATTAGTACGTTAATTTTTTGATTATCCATAAATAAATCCCCCAATTCACAAATTAATTTCCATATCTTTACATCATTATATATTCGACATCTTTTCTTTAATCCCTTCTAAATTTCTTAAAAAAAATTTTTTTTGAAAAAAAATTAATAAAAGTAAACTCTTTATTAAATAATAAACTATTTTATTCCTTTATTCAATTCATTTAACATAGTTTCTATAAAAATTCCATATCCTGCACATGGATTGTTTACTAGTACATGATTAACTGCACCAACTAACTTACCATTTTGTATAATAGGACTTCCACTCATTCCTTGTACAATACCACCAGTTTTCGAAAGTAGTTCTTCATCTGTAACTACTATTAACATATTTTTAGAAGATGTACTAGCATTGTCTAGAACCTTCTCAATTTTTATATCATAGTATTTAGGTCCATCAGCATCTACTGTAGTTAAAATTTGAGCATTTCCTTCTTTAATTTCGCTAATTTTAGCAACTTTTATAGGTTCGTTAAATTTTATATTTTCTAAAGACTCATTAGATATACCAAAAACGCCATTTAGACTATTTTTGGTGATTTCTCCTCTTACATGAGTTTCATTCACAAATATCCCTCTTAACTCTCCTGGATTTCCTTTTTCTCCACGTTTTATTGATTTTATTTCTGCAGATAAAATATCCCCTTTTTCAATTGGCATTATAACATTAGTGTCACTATCTATAATTCCATGACCTAATGCTCCAAATATATTGTTTTTTTTATCATAAAAAGTAAGAGTTCCTACTCCAGCTGTAGAATCCCTAATCCATAGTCCTAATTTATAATTATCATCTACACACTTTACAGGTTTTACTTCTTTAACTAATTCTATATTATCCCGTAATAATTTAATTTTTATAGTATTTCCTTTAGTTTTATTAATTATTTCTGTTATATCATTTGAATTTTTTAGTTCAATTTCATTTATAGAAATTATATTGTCACCAACTTTTATACCACCTTCACTAGCCGGCGAATAAGGCTCTTTTTCATAATTTTCTATTTCACTAAGAGATATTACAATAAAACCTTTAGTCTTTAGCTTAATTCCTATAGGGTATCCACCTAAATAAACAGTATCATGCTTATCTTTATCTTTTTCAACTACGAGTGTTTTATCTAGGTTTCTTCCAAATGTTATTAGAGGCGAATTTCCAAAAATAAATAAAAAAATAAATAAAAGTATAGCTATATTACGAAACAAGAAATTTTTTGAATATAATTTTCGCAAAATCTTCACCTCCAAATCTTTTCTGTATTTTTAATTTTCCCTTAAGTTAAAATATTATTCTTATCTATATTTACATAAAAAATAAGAAGGAGAATTTATTCCTTCTTAATTTCCATTTTAATATCATTAGCAAGATTCACTAGTTCTCTAGCATTTTCTATAGTAAGTTTAGTCAAATCACTTCCACCAATCATTCTTGCTATTTCATTTATTTTTTCTTCTTCTTTTAACTTATTTACATAAGAATAAGTCTTTTCATCTCTAACTTCTTTTGTTACAACAAAATGATTATCTGACATCACAGCTATTTGTGGAAGATGCGTTACAACAAATACTTGCGTATCTAAAGACACATAAAACATTTTTTTTGCAACAGCTGATGCTATACTACCACTTATTCCTATATCTATTTCATCAAAGATTATTGTTGGTATCTTATCCTTGTTTGTAAAAACTACTTTAAGCGCTAACATTATTCTTGAAAGTTCTCCACCTGACACTACTTTATCTATAGAATATAGCGGTTCACCTGGATTTGTACTAATTTTAAATGTAACTTTATTGCAACCTTTATTACTTAGATACTTTTCATCAAATAAAACTTCAATTGAAAATCTTGCTTTTTCTAATCCTAATTCTCTAAGTTGCATATGAATATTATCCTCTAGAGTCCTAGCAAGATTATTTCTTATTTCAGATATCTCTGATGATAATTTAATTAATAGATTATGCTGATCTTCTATTTCCTTTTTTATCTTATCAATAATCTCATTTTTGTTGCAAATATCATAATATTGCTTTTCTAGTTGTTCTTTAGTATCAATAATTTTTTCAACAGTTTCCCCATACTTTCTTTTTAAAGAATCTATTAAAAATAATCTACTATTTAGATAATTTAATTCGTCTTCATCATAAACTAAAGAATCTTTAATATCCCTTATAGCATTAGCATTATCTTGAATTGAGTAATATGAATCTTCTATAGATGCTATTATTTTATTTAATTCTTCACTAGGACTATTAAGACTTCTTAATTCTCTTACAACGATATTTAAAGAATCCAATACAGATAATCTTTCTTCTGATGATTCCTTTAATATATTATTTACACTTAAAAATGTTTTAGTCATATTTTCAGAATTTGATAACAAAGCAACTTTCTCTTCAAGTTCTAGATCTTCACCTATCTTCAGCTTTGCTTTCTCTATTTCATCAATTTGATAACTGATAAAATCTTTCATTTTTTCAGAACCATCCTCTGAATTTTGAAGTTCCTCTAAACGCTTCTTAAGATTCTTAAACTTATCAAACTCTTTATGATATATTTTTAATGTTTCTTGAAATTCATCATTTCCAAAGTCATCAAGATAATTTATATGTAAATTTGTATTCAAAAGGCTTATATTTTCATGTTGCCCATGTATATTTAGAATAGTTTCTCCCAGTTCTCTAAGTTGACTTAATGTTACAGTTCTGTTATTTATCTTTGCTACACTTCTTCCTTCACTTAAAGTCTCTCTACTAATGATTATACTTTCTTCAACTGGTATGTTAAGTTTCTCTAGTATCTTAATGCTTTTATTATTAGAAACTTCGAAAACACCCTCTACAAATACTCTTTCCTCTCCATTTCTAATAATACCACGATTATATTTTCCTCCAAGAATGTAACTGATAGCATCTATTAATATTGATTTCCCTGTACCAGTTTCTCCTGTAAGAACATTAAATCCTTTATCAAAATTAATAGATAAATTATCTATTAACGCAAAATTACTTATATTAAGTTGAACAAGCATTTATTCCTCCTGAGAATTAATTATTTTCTTTATCTTAAAAATCATATCTTCAGCCTTTTCTTTATCTCTTAACATAACAAAAATAGTATTATCTCCTGCTATAGTCCCTGCAACACCATCTATATTAATTGAGTCTAAAGCTTCTGCCGCTGCCCCTGCAGAACCTGTTATTGTCTTAACTACAACAAAGTTGTTTACTCTTTCTACCGAAATAACTGTATGAGCAAGAATGTTTAATAACTTATCAGATAGAAATCCCTCTTTAGGAGAAATTGTTGCATATTTATATCTTCCTTCATTCCCCATAATCTTAATAAGCTTTAGCTCTTTTATATCTCTTGATACTGTAGCCTGTGTTACATCAAATCCACTTTTTTTCAAAATCTCTGCTAATTCTTCTTGCGTTTCTATATCCTTAGAATTTATAAGTTCTAAAATTTTAGAGTGTCTTGAAACTTTCATCTTCTAATACTCCTTACCATTACTCAATATTTTTTTATTTAATATATTAAAATAATCATAATTGTCTGTTCTAATAAACTTTATCTTCTTGTGATAGCTTGTTAATGTTATAATGTCTTTTTCGTCTACTTTTACATATTCTTGCCCATCTATTGTTATATATACCTTATCTTTAACTTCACTAAGATATACTTTAACTTTTGAGTCTTTATCTAGAACCATAGTCCTAATTGAAAAGTTTTGACTACAAATAGGTGTTATAGAAATCAACTCTAAACTAGGCTCTATAATTGGACCACCTGCTGATAGAGAATATGCTGTAGATCCTGTAGGTGTAGATATAATAACACCATCACCTTTAAAACTACTATACATTTTATCATTAATATCTATATTATACTTAACTATCCTTGAAAGAGTACCCTTTGTAATTGTAACCTCATTTAATGCTATGAAGTTAAATTCATGATCACCTTGAATATTACAATTTAATACTAATCTCTCTTCTATATAATATTGCTTAGCAACTATTTTCTTTAAAATTTCCTCTAATTCTTCTAACTCTCCTGAAGTTATAAATCCTAAAGATCCAATATTTATAGGTAAAATAGGTATTTCTTTTTCTATTACAGCTTTAGCACTTCTAAGTACTGTGCCATCTCCTCCTAATACTAAAATAAAATCTAACTTTGAAATCTTTTTCTTATGTATATTAGGATCATCAAAAATTTGTATTTCTACATCACTGTAAAAAATGCTAAGTTTTTCTTTTACAAATTTAATTATTGCACCATCGATATCTTTTGAAGCATTTATAATTATACCTATTTTCATCCCAATATCCTCCAGTTCTATAAACTTATATGAGAATTTTCAATAACCTCATTAATACTACTTTCTATATCTATAGTATCTTCACAATTCTTTTTAAAATATACTAAATATTCTCTATTTCCCTCTGGTCCTTTTATTGGTGAATATGTTAGTCCTATAATACCAAAACCATTTTCTTTAAGAAAATTGACTATATCAACAACAACTTCTCTATGTGTTTCTTTTTCCCTAACTACACCTTTCTTACCAACTTTCTCCCTACCAGCTTCAAATTGTGGTTTTATTAATGCAACAATTTCACCATCATCACTCATTAATGATGCAACAACTGGTACAACTTTCTTTAAAGATATAAATGAAACATCTATAGATGCAAAAGCTGGTGTATCTTCAATATCTTCTTTTTTAAGATATCTTATATTTGTTCTTTCCATACAAACTACACGTTCATCTGTTCTTAACTTCCATGCTAGTTGTCCATATCCTACATCTACAGCATATACTTTAGTTGCTCCATTCATTAGCATACAATCAGTAAAACCACCTGTAGATGCACCTATATCAAAGCAAACTTTATTAGAAACATCTGTTCCAAATTCTTTTATTGCTTTTTCTAATTTTAATCCACCTCTACTTACATATGGTATATCATGTCCTTTTACCACTATCTCTGCATCGGGATTAATTTTTTCTCCACATTTATCAACTCTTATGTTATCTATAAAAACATTTCCTGCCATTATAGCCCCTTTTGCCCTCTCTCTAGAAGCAAAAAAACCTTTATTAACTAATACTACATCTAATCTTTCTTTAGCCATATATACTACCTACACTTCTTCTTTTATTTTATTATATATCCCTTCTGAATCTAACTTATACAATTTATACAATGTGTCAACATTTCCATGAGGAACAAATTCATCTGGGTATCCTAAATTTTCCACCTTTATTTCTGCCGAATTTATATATTGATTTACATAAGATCCAAATCCCCCAGCAATAACATTATCTTCAACAGTAATAACTACTTTATAATACTTCTTTATTTTATCTAATAAAGCATAATCTAACGGCTTTACAAACATAGCATTAATTAGCGTTATGTTAATGCCCTCTTCTTTTAACTTTAGTACAGCTTTATAAGCAAATTGAACCATTTTACCTACAGCTATTATAGCTATATCTTTTCCTTCTATAATAGTTTCCCACTGTCCAGGAGTAAATTCTTTTTGTGGTATCAAACCATCAATAAATAAATCTCCTCCTCTTGGATACCTTATAGCTAGTGGTCCAGGAAAATTCCTAGAATAGTATAACATATTTTTAAGTTCTTCTGTACATTTAGGACTCATTATTGTTATATTAGGAATCATTGATAAATAAGACAAATCAAATATACCTTGATGAGTTTCACCATCATTACCAACTATACCACTTCTATCTATTGCAAAAACAACTGGAAGGTTTTGAATACATACATCATGAAGAACTTGATCATATCCTCTTTGAAGAAAAGTTGAATATACAGCAAAATACGGTTTAATTCCTGTGCTAGCCATTCCTGCAGCCATAGTAACTGCATGTTGTTCAGCAATACCAACATCGAAAAATCTATCTGGGAATTCCTTTGAGTACTTAGTCAATGCACAGCCGTCTGGCATAGCCGCTGTTATCGCAACTATATTTTTATCTTCCTTTGCCATGTCTATTATAGTATCTCCAAAAACTTTAGAATATGTCGTTTTGCAGCTACTATTCTCTACCTCTCCATTTTCTGAGTTAAATGGTCCAATACCATGAAACTTATATGGATTTTTTTCAGCATAATCATATCCTTTACCTTTTGTAGTTTTTACATGAATTAATACTGGTGCATCTATATTTTTAGCGTTTTCTAATATTTTAGTTAACTCTTTAATATTATGTCCATCAATTGGTCCAAAATATTTGAAACCCATATCTTCAAATACTGAACTTGGAAGTAAGATCTTTTTTAGAGAATCTTTTATATGCTTCATTGATTTATTTACAGTTCTTCCTATACTACTTCTCGTAAAACTTTTTATTTCTTTCTTTAATTTATTGTATTTTTTATCTCCTCTAAGTTTAGCTAAATGTATGGACAATCCACCAACATTTTCAGCTATAGATATTCCATTATCATTTAATATAACAATGATTTTAGACTTATTAAATCCAATATCATTCATTGCTTCAAATGCCATTCCTCCTGTAAGAGCACCATCACCAATAACTGCTATAATTTCATGTTTTTCTTTTCTTATATCTCTACTTCTAGCCATTCCCACTGCAGCAGATATAGATGTGGACGAATGTCCTGTTTCAAAAAAATCATATTTACTTTCATTCTTTTTAGGGAATCCACTCATTCCATGATATTGCCTAAGAGTATCAAATTCTTTTGCTCTTCCTGTAAGAATTTTATGAACATAAGCTTGATGTCCTACATCCCAAATAATCTTATCTTTATTAAAATCGAAAACTTTATATAAAGCTAATGTTAACTCTACTACTCCTAAATTAGAAGAAAGATGTCCTCCTGTAGCAGATACCTTATTTATTAAAAAACTTCTTATTTCATTAGAAAAATCTTTTACCTCTTCTTCCGACATATTTTTTATGCCATTTATATCTTTATATGAATTAATAATTTCATACATGTCTTATCTTCTCCATTACTTATCTTTCTTATTTTATTATATCAAAGCAAAAAAATAGTAGCAACTTTTACAATCTACTACCACATCTTAAAACTTCGACAAATTTATATACTATATCTTATATAGTTTATATCAATTCATGATAAATTTCCATATAAAAATAAAAGAGCTATCGCATAAACAAATAAAAATTTGTAAGCGAGAGCCTCTTTTAGTGCACAGTAATGGTTAAAATTCTTACAGAATTTCTAAGATTGTAAATGCGAAGTCACAACTCATAATTTAGTCTGAGTATCTTAATAAATTTAAGTTTTCTAAATAAGTTGTTACAGAAGGCTTTTGCCCGGTATACTCGCATGTCACTTAAATTATGCGTTCCTAAAATGCTAATGTAAGTTGGAACTTGCAGTTATAACATAATTTTTTCATCTATAGTAAAAATGGAAACATTCTGCCGTCCGCAGGACTATAATTTTTCCCCTTTAAAGGAAAATATCCTTCACTCTGTGCACTGACAATTGTGCACTGTTAGAGATAAACTTATTATATGACAGTCTTATTCCTCTCTATTTAGAAGATATTTTGTAATTTCATATAATTCATCGGTATTTTTATCAATCTTATCTAAAATATCATAACATTTTAAAGTAAGTTTTTCTGCATAACGCTTAGATTCTTCAAGACCAATAAGAGTAACAAATGTGCTTTTATTATTTGTCTCATCTGATCCAACTTTTTTGCCTATTTTCTCTTCACTACCTGTAACATCCAAAATATCATCAATTACTTGGAACGCTAGGCCTAAAGCATCACCATACTGTTCTAAAAGCACTATCTCTTCTTCCGTAGCTCCACCTATAATTGCTCCTGATACTATCGATGCTTTAATTAAAGCTCCTGTTTTTAATCTATGCATTCTTTCTAACTCTTTTAGAGATACTGTTTTATTTTCATTTAAAATATCAATTACTTGTCCACTAATCATACCATCAACACCTGATGAATTACATAAATATTTTAATGCTTTTGCATGACTTGGATGATCTACTACATATTGAAACGCAATATTAAATGCCTCATTTAATAGTCCATCTCCAGCTAATATTGCCATAGCATTACCAAAAACCTTATGATTTGTAGGCTTTCCTCTTCTTAAATCATCATTATCCATATCTGGCAAGTCATCGTGAATTAAAGAATAAGTATGAATCATTTCAATGGCACAAGGTATCCCCATTGGAATTTCACTATTTGAAAATATATTATGTGTAGCCATAAATAATATCGGTCTAATTCTTTTTCCTCCAATATTTGTAGAGTATGACATAGCCTCGTATATGATTTTTTCTTCTTCACTATATTTTATTTTATCTTCAAAATAAAGTTTCAATTCCTTATCTATACTTTTCTTATATTCTTCAATACTCATAGCTCTTCCTCTTCATTAATAAATTTCTTCTCACCTTGAGATGTCAATACATTTATTTTACTTTCTGCAGTATCTAACATATCCATAAGTTCTTTTGCTAGAAAAACTCCTTTTTCGTACTCTTTCATAGCTTTATCTAATGTTAAATTCTCATCTTCTAAATTTTTAACTATTTGCTCTAATGCTACTGACTTTTTTTCAAAATCTTTCATTATTCTTTCCTTACCTTTATATCAAAATATTCACTACCATCTTTTAATGTTATTTTTACAGTATCTTTCTTTTTCAAAGTATCAATTGAAGAAATCACCTTACCATCAGATTCTATACAACCATAGCCTTTTTTTATAATATTCATTGGGCTATTAGCCTCAATTAAATCAACCATTGAAGCTAATTTTCTTTTTCTATTTTCAACATAATGTTTTATATATATATTTAAATTGTTGTTTAAATATTCAACTTTTTCTTTTCTTTGTATTATTTTATTTATTGGCGAATACCTTTTAAGTCTTTCTTTATTTTGACTTATAATACTCTTTTTATCTCTTATATAAGAAGTAATATTACTTTTCAGTTTATCACTACAGTCATTTAAATAGTCTTCCATTTCTCTTAACTGTGGCACAATAATTTCTGCTCCTTGTGATGGCGTTGCACCTCTTAAATCTGCAACAAAATCTGAAATTGTAAAATCTACTTCATGACCAACAGCACTTACAATAGGTGTATCACAATTAAAGATTGCCCTAGCTAAATCCTTATCATTAAAAGCCCATAATTCTTCAATTGATCCTCCACCTCTACATAGTAAAATTACATCTATATCTTCTCGTGCATCTAATGTTTCTATACCTTGAATTATAGTTTGTGGTGCATTAACGCCTTGCACAAGGCATGGATAGATTAGTATATCTACCTTTTCATTTCTACGAGTAGATACATTAATAACATCTCTTACTGCTGCTCCAGTTGGTGAAGTTATCACACCTATCCTCCCTGGATATTTAGGTATAGCTTTTTTATATTTTTCTTCAAATAATCCTTCTTCCATAAGATCTAATTTTAATTTTTCAAAAGCTTTATGTAATTCTCCTACACCTTCAACTTCCATTTCTTTTGCATAAATTGTATAACTACCATCTTTAGGGTACGAAGATATTTTTCCTGATATAACAACTTGCATACCTTCTTCTGGAATTATTTTTAAATCTTCAGCATAATTAGAAAACATTATTCCGTTTATTTTTCCACCTTCATCTTTCAATGAAAAGTAAATATGCCCTGATGAATGCACCTTTACATTAGATAATTCACCTTTAATCTTTGAGTTTTTTAATATAAAATCATTATCAAATACCTTTTTTATATAATTATTTACTTCTGTTACTGTAAGTACTTTTAAAAACATTTATTATAAACCCTCACATAAATTTTTTAATAGTATTGTAGTTGTTAAAGAACCTACACCACCTGGTACTTTGGTTATATATGAAACTTTTTCCATTACATCTTCTAAATCAACATCTCCAGTAATCTTACCGTCTACGTCAGAAGTTCCTACATCAATAACTACTGCACCATTCTTTACAAAATTACTATTTATATATTTAGGCTTACCTATTGCACTTACTAATATATCTGCTCTTCTACATACCTCTTCAATATTCTTTGTTCTTGAATGAACAGTAGTAACTGTACAATTTGCATTAAGTAGTAATTGAGCTAATGGCTTACCTACAACGTTACTTCTTCCTATTACAACTGCTTCTTTACCTTCTAACTCAGTAACTGATTTTAAAATTTCCATTACTGAAAGTGGTGTGCAAGGAATAAAAGCTTTATTTCCAGAGTAAAATTGACCTATATTATGAGTTGTCACTCCATCTATATCTTTCATAGGACTTAAAGCCTCTTTTACTTTGTCACTATCTATTCCTTTAGGCATTGGCAGTAACATAAGAACACCATTTATATTATCATCATCATTTATCTTCTTTACAACAGATATAATTTCTTCTTCTGTCACATTCTCTTCCATTAAAAATTCTTTAGATTCTATACCTAACTTTTTTGATAGCTTAACTACACTATTTCTATAAAAATTACTTCCTCCATCATTTCCTACTTGAAGTATTCCTATAGATACTGTTAGTCCCTTATTTTTCTTTTCATCAACTATCGTCATAATTTCATTTTGAAATTTAACTACTAAGCTCTTAACATCAATAATAGCCCCCATCTTGTGACTTCCTCCTAATCTATTTTGTCTAAAATACCGTTTATAAAACTTTTACTTTTATCTTCACTATATTTCTTAGACAATTCTAACGCTTCATTTATTGATACAGCTTTTGGAATATCATCTTCATATTTTATTTCATAAATTGCTACAAATAATATAGCTACATTTATTTTTGAAATTCTTTCAAACTTCCACTTTTGTGAACTTTCACTAATGTATCCTTTTAGTTCTTCATTCTTTTCACATATATCTTTTAATTTTTTCTTAAGATATTTAAGATCTATATCTTTAAATTTATCTTCTTTTCCTGCTACTTCATTTTCTATAAAGTTTTCAAATACTTCATCACAATCAAATTTATGTATAATACTTTCATATACTAATTTAAATGTAAGCTCTCTTGTTTTTCTACGATTCATAACTTCCTCCTAAATACTTATCTTCATTTATATTATACATATAATATAATAAAATAAAACACCCTCTTTTAGAGGGCGCCCTATTCTTCTTCACCTACAGTTTCATTTTCTGGCTTTGGAAACATAACATTTTGAACATAAACATTTATTTTATCTACTTTCAATCCAGTCATAGTTTCAACAGTTTTCTTTACATTTTGTTGTACTTTTATACAAGCATCAGTAATTTTTAATCCGTATTCCACAATAACATAAATATCTATTGTTGCATTATCATCAGTAAAGTTAACCTTAACTCCACGACTTATATTTTTTTTGCCACTAAATTTAGATG
This sequence comes from Clostridium bornimense, assembly GCF_018917145.1. Lineage (GTDB taxonomy): Bacteria > Bacillota > Clostridia > Clostridiales > Clostridiaceae > Clostridium_AN > Clostridium_AN bornimense_A. The sequence continues at coordinate 41,687 of NZ_JAHLOD010000012.1, read as the reverse complement.
TTATTCCTTCTACAAATCCAGCGCTCATACTATGAACACCTTTAATTTCATTTGCTGCAAGACCAGAAATTATACCTACAACATCATCAGAAATTTTTATTATTCCTATTTCTTGATTTAACTCTTGTTCCATAAAAGATACCCCCTTATCTTGCCTTTGCAAAATATTTATCTTGAGATAATTATATCATATAAATATGATTTTACAAATCCTTATTGTTTATACGTAATTTCAAAATCTTTAATATTTGCTATAGTTATAATTGATTTTTGAATCATTCTATTTTGCTCATCAGTTAGTTCTTTATCACTTTTAACTATTACTGATGCCTTATCATTTCCAATAGTAACTACAGCATCTTCAAACCCTTTTCCTTTTAAATCTTCTTCAATTTTAGTTTCATTTTGTGCATTTAAATTAACACTTACATATTGATCTTTAGCCTCTCTTCTTGAATCTTCTGGCAATGACTCATCTTCCATAATAGTTCTTAAATTCTTCAATGTATCTTCAGATTGTGAAGTCTTATTTAACTTTGCTTGTGAAAAATACTCATTGCTAGATTCAGTACCCTTTTCTACATCTTCAGAAGATGCTGTCTCATCAGTTGGAAAATATAAAGGTCCTTGTACCCTTGTTGCTAGAACTCCTGCTATAACTATAAGTACTAATAGAGACACAATAATTATGCCTTGTTTCTTATTCATTTAATTAACCCCCTAATATGTATTTATTAATTTATATGAATGTTTTAATTTAATTATGTTAACTTTTATTTAATGACTTTATATATTTTATTATTTAATTATTTTTCATAGGATGGACATTCACCTTTGAAGATGGAATGTCAAAAAGATTACATACAGTTTGAACTAATGTAGCTCTTTTATATTCATCATTAACACCTTCTGCTACAATAACAATTCCTGTTATATCTGGTGCATCTACTCTTTTTATAAATGGTTCACTACTACTGCCATTGTTCCCCACTACTACAGAATTCCCTGTATTATTTTGATTTGTAGTTCTTTTGCCTCCAGAGCTGTCTGTTTCCTCTGTAGTATTTGCTGATGCATTCTCATTATAGACAGGTATTTTTTCTTCTCCGCTCTTTATATATACCATTGCATCAACTTTTCCTATTCCATCAATTTCACTTAAAATATCTTCTAATTGTTTTTCTATTTTTTCCTTATATTGTTCTTCTGCTGAAGACACCTCAGCTTTTTTATTTACTGCATCTTCACCATAAACAGTTTTAGTTTCTCCCCCCCAATATTTCCCCATAAAAATTATCAAAACTCCAACCATAACACCTGCAATAGTTATAAAAGGTAAATTATTTTTTTGCTTTTTCAAATTATTTTTAATATCTTTAAACAATACCCTCACCCCTTAATTACATTAATTTTACTAGGTTCTACTTTTAATTCATTGCATAAAAATTTTTCAATATCAGCCCCTTCCTTATCTAAAACTTCTCTATTTGACTTTTTATCTCCTATAGTAACCTTTTCTACTGGTTTTACTACGCCACTATAATATGTAACTGTAACTTTATCTATTGCAACTTCTTTATCTTTATACTGAACCTTTGTATCTATTTCAAAATCTATATCTCTAAAGTTTTTCTTTAATAAACTTTTAATCGAACTATCTAAATTATTTTTAAAAGTAGCCATAGTTAAATTTTCATCTTCTTTTGCATACCTATCTAAAATTGCATCACTACTATATTTCTTCTCTATTTTGTCATAAAACTGATTTACTTCTTTATCTATAGATATATTAAGCATAAATTTTGTTATAGGATCTAATACAATACCTATAAGTAATAATCCAAACACTAGATTTATGTACTTTTTCATTGAATTGTTTGGTAATAATAGTCTTGCAGTAGAGAAAAATATAATTGCCACAGCTATTATTAATATATAGTTCTTTATACTCTCCAATATATTCCCCTCCTATATAGGTTTTGCTGATGCTATTATTGCAATAATAATAAAAAACATTAGAGAAACAACTACAACACAAGATATTATTTGCATTAAACTATTACCTACTTCATTTATAGAATCTATAATCTTTTTATTTCCTATTGGCTCTAAAATAGCTGCAGTAAACTTATTTATTAAAGATAGTACAAATAGCTTTATTATTGGCGTTAGTATTAAAAGTACTATTACAATTAATCCTACTGATGATAATGAATTTTTTATTAATAATGAATAATTAGCTACTGATGTAACTGCATCTGATAATGCTCCACCTACCACTGGTACAAAATTGTCTACAGCAAATTTAGCAGTTTCTACTGCTACCTTATCAAAAGTGCGAGTAGTAACACCTCTAATTGTTAAAATAGTAATAAAAATCGTAAGCATTATACCCTGTGTATACTTTATTATGGAATTAAACAATGACGTTAATTTTGTCAGTTTATCATCATCTGATAAATTATTAATAAGTTTTAAAACAGTTACCATTAAAATAGCTGGCAGTAAAAAGTTTACAACGATTGTTACACAAATATTTACTACTGCTATTACAATAGGATCCATTGCTACTGCCTCTGTAAATCCTCCAATCCCTATAAGCATGGTAAGAAGCAATGGTATTAACACAACCATGAAGTTTGATAAAGACTCAATAATTTCTTTACACTGTTCCACCCCTATTAACATATTTTTCATTAGCAACATCATTATTAATCCATAAATTGCATAAAAGCTTATATTTATTAAATTATTTCCTGAAAAAGCTTCCTGTAAACTCATTAGAAATGATGTCAACAATACCATTACTGCTAGTAATGCCATAATCTTTATTGATGCATAAATTTCTTTCACTGTATATTTTATTAATGTTATAGATATCTCTTTAAAATTTAATTCTCCATTTCCATTTTTAAAGGTTTCTTCTATGTATTTGCTAAAGTCTATATCATTTAAGAGATCATACTTCGTCTTAAAATTATTTATGTAATTATCAAATTCCTCTACACCTTCAATATCATTAGGCTTAATATCTTCTTCACCTAATGCTATTACTGATGGAAAAAACAATATCAACATTGATATAATAAAAACTATTAACCTTTTCATAATCCTTCCTCATAACAATTTAACAATAGTATCTAATAGCCCATATATTATAGGCACAGCTAACATTAGTATCATTACCTTCCCTGCCAGTTCCACTTTACTTCCTAGGGATCCAACACCAGCATCTTTGCATATTTCAGATGCAATAGTAGTTATATAAGCAATTGCTATTATTTTAAATGTAGTTGCAATGTAAAAAGGTTCAATACTTCCCTTTTCTGCTAATCTTTTTATAAGATTTAAAACTTCAGCTACTTGCGGCATAACAAATAATAAAATAACTACACCTATTGATAAGGAAAATAGAATTGCTATATCATCTCTCCACTTTTTCAACACTAAATATCCTACTAGGCCTACCATCGCCATAGACACAACTTTCAATATTCCTTCCATTTTACCTCCTTAAAGATTAAACATAGTCCTAACTGTTGTAAGTAACTTGAAAACTTGCTCTATCACCATAAATAATATTATTGTTATTCCTGCTATATTTGCCAGAGTCGCAAAATCATCTTTATTCGCAGCTTTTAATAACCTATCTGAAACAATTGTTATTATTCCTATTCCTATTATTTTAAAAACCAATACTAACTCCATACATATTCTCCTCCTAAAATATAAAAATAACTATAATCAATCCAATACATACTCCTAAGGATCTATACATTTTCAAATTCTTATTCTTTAGTTCCTCCGATTCTTTTAATTGCCTTTCAATATTGATTAACGTCAAATTTAGTAATTCACTTTCACCATTAACATCAAAATTTCCTATAGAAGTAGCCATAGTACGTATTACTTCTATATCATCTTTATTCAAATTATGATTTACATCTTCTAAAGCCTTATCAAAAGCTTCTTTAACGCTATCAACTTCCTTTACATATATAATTTCACTAGCTCGTCTAAATATTTCGCTTACAGGTCCTTTCACATGCTTTGAAGTAGTTAATAAAATATTTTCTAAAACATCAAAAGAATATATAATTTCGTTTTTTATAATATTTATTGCTTTTTGTAATTCCATAAGTTGATCAAATCTTCCCTTTACAATATCCCCCAATATAAATCCTGCTATAGTAGTGCTTCCTACAATAATTAGTGATCCAATAATCTTTATAATCATAATAAAATCCTCTTATTCTTATAATCATATACTCTTTTTACTGTTCCCACCTTTGGACAACCAGTTAACTCTATAACCCTATCAAAAAATTTATTGTCAAATATCTTCTTGTACATAATTCTCCCTTCAACATCACTTATATCATTACCATGAATTGAAGTAATTACAGATACGCCACAATTAAGTGCTGTTATTAGGCTATTTATATCGTCATCAGTACCTATCTCATCACACACTATTACATCAGGACTCAATGACCTTATAGCAATCATAATGCCTTTACTTTTGGGGCATCCGTCTAACACATCACTCCTTAAACCTATATCAAACTGTGGTACACCTTTATTACAACAGGCTATCTCACTTCTTTCATCAATAATGGCTACCCTAGTTCCTCTATTAATATCACAATTCTCACCATTAGAGATGTATCTAGATATATCTCTTAAAAGTGTTGTTTTACCACACTTTGGCGGAGATACAATTAACGTATTATATACTCTTCCATTTTCACATATGTACTTTAGGATTCTATCAGAGCAACCTTTTACTTCCCTATTAATTCTTATATTAAGAGATGAAATATGTTTTATAGTCTTTATATTTCCACCATCAGTTATGTATTGTCCACCTATACCTACCCTATGACCTCCTTTTAAAGTAAAATAGCCACCTTTAATCTCTTCTTTATATGCATACAATGAATATGAGGTAAGTCTATTTAGCGTTAACATAAATTCTTCATTTGTGATTCGTTTCTCTCCTAAAATTTCTTTATTTTCTCCTAATATAACAACAGGTTTATTAATTGACACTCGTATCTCTTCAATAGATTTAATTAGTTTTTTCTTTATTAATACTGCCACCGATTCTGGCAATAATAATATTACTTCTTTCCAGTTTTCCATTTTAATCCTCCTTTACATAATTATTTTTATTACTGCAGATAATAAATTATGCAAAAAAAAATTGTTGCAATAACGAAATTTAATCGTTATTGCAACAATACCCCATATTACTTATCTTCATCATCAAATTTTACAGTATAAGAAATTGTATCATTATAAGTAGATCCTTTATCTTCTTTAGAGTTATTAATCTTTTCTCTAAAATTAAGTGCTAAATTTGAAACTTTGCTTTTTATATCTTTAGCACTATTTTCTATCATTGTATTTACTTCTTGTATATTTCCTTCATCATCAGTTATCTCTATAATAACATTAGAGATAACACCACCTATAACTGTAAGTGGAATTAATATAGGTGATATAGCAATTCCTAATAATCCTACAGCTATTCCTCCATTTACAGGAATGTCTACTAAAATTTTATTCTCTTTTTTTATTCGTATTCTAGAAACATTACCTTTTTTTATAAGTTCCTCTAAATACTTAATAACACCATCGGTAGTTGTTTTTAAAACAGACTCTGGTTCATTTTCTTTCATTTTCTCTGCATAAACTAAAGCATCTACAATATTACCATCACAAATTTCTAAAATCTCTTTAGCTTTCCCATAGCTTATGCCTGTTCTTTCAATTAACGTATCAATTTTTTCAAGAGTAATATCTTCCATCTTTATTCCTCCCTTATAATATTTCTAAAAGTTCTAAACTTTTAGGTCTTTTTCCTATACTTGTAACTATTAATTCTGAATTAATTTTTTCTATTTCAGAAATTATAGATTCATTTTCTTTTAGTATATGTAGTTTCATAATATCTATATGATACAAATATTTCATAAATGAAAATACGCTATATGCTATATCTATACCATTTTTTTTATTACAATTACCACAAACTCCACTAAACGGTGGATATATAACATAATTACTAGATATAATCTTCCTTCTACACACACCGCAATTTTCAAAATTTAAACTATGCCCTGTATATTTTAGCAAATCTAATTCAAATTTTCTTATTACAATTTTATCGCTAACAGCCTTATTTTTTAAGAAATAAAATGATACAATCACACTTTTAAATAATTCAGTATTTACTTCATCATCCACCATACTCATATCTATTAATTCTAAAATATAATTTCCATAAGTTAAAGTGTATATATCCTTTAACATCTCTTGAAAAGAATCTATCAAAAATCCTTCATTCAACGTATACATTCCTTTGCCTTTAAATAAAACTAATTCACTATAAGACATCGGCAAGGTCAACGGAAGCATCTTGCTCTTACTACTCTTTACTCCCCTAACCATAATTGATATCTTTCCTAAACTTTCACTAAAAACTGTTATTATCTTGTCTCTCTCTTTATAATCTATAGATTTTAACACTATAGCTCTAGTTTTTATTATGGACAGAATATCATCTCCTACTTTAAGTTTTTATAACCTAGATCTTTTAGAAGTAAAGCATTATCTCTCCACTCTTTTCTAACTTTTACCCATACTTTTAAATTTACTCTAGCATCTAAGAATTTTTCAATATCTTGTCTAGCATAAGTAGATATTTTCTTCATCATGGCACCATTTTTACCAACGATAATTCCTTTATGAGAATCTTTTTCACAAATCATATTAGCATCAATATGATACATACCTCTTTCATCTTTCTTCATAGATATTACTTCTACTGCTATACCATGAGGAACTTCCTTAGATAATAATCTTAGTGCTTTTTCTCTTATTATTTCCATAACTACAAATCTTTCATTTACATCTGTAATCATGTCTTCTGGATAATACATAGGTCCTTCATTAAGGTTATCAACCATTAATTTTAATAATGTATCTACATTTTTACCATTTGATGCTGATATCGGAATAACTTCATCAAAAAAATCATACTCTTTTATAGACTCCAAAAATTCTGCTACTTTTTCAGATGGAGTTTCATCAATTTTATTTATTATAAAAATCTTCTTACCTTTTGTAGACCTTAAATCCTCAAGTATCTTTTTATCTCCAACTCCAAGCTCTTTTTCTGCTGTTGTCATAAATAATACAAGATCAACATCTTTTAATGCTTCTTGAGCATTTTTCATCATAAATTCACCAAGTTTATGCTTAGGCTTATGCATTCCTGGAGTATCTACAAAAACTATTTGATAATCCTTAGTTGTGAGTATAGTTTGTATATTGTTTCTTGTAGTTTGTGGTCTAGAAGAAACAATAGATAATTTTTCCCCCACTAAATAATTCATCAAAGTTGATTTTCCTACATTTGGTCTTCCTATTATTGTTACAAATCCTGATTTAAACATATTTCCTCCTTATTTTAAGAAATCTTTTGTAAATGCTCCTGGCATAATTTCTTCAACAGTTTTAATTATATACTCTTCTTCATTTTTTGCTAGAATTATTTTAGTATCTTCTGTAGAAAATTCTACTATAACTTGCCTGCATATTCCACAGGGCGCTATAAGTTCTTCTGAATCCGCTACGATAGCAATTTCACTTATAATTTTTTCTCCTTCTTTAATTCCAGAAAATATTGCTGTTCTTTCAGCACAATTAGTTGCACCAAATGATACATTTTCTATATTGCATCCACCATATACATTTCCACTTTCAAAACGTACTGCTGCACCTACTCTAAAATTTGAATATGGAACATAGGCTTTCTCTTTATATTCCAGAGCAAGCTTTATTAAATCTATCATAATACCTTTTCCTTTACTATGTAAAAATTTTAAATATAATTATTGTAAGTAACATTCCAACAATTGCTCCAACTACTACTTCCCAAACTGTATGTACCTTGGAATCTACTCTGCTTTGCGCAACTATAATTGCTAATATAAATGATAATAATATTATATTCTCATTTTTTGCAATTAAAGATATCATTGTAGCAATAGCAAAACTAATAGATGCATGACCACTTGGCATTCCGCCTCTAAGTGGGGTTCCTTCACCAATAACAGCTTTCAAAAATAATATTATCATACAAATTAGTATTAATACTATAAAAACTAAATATGTATCAGATTCTTTTATTATATTAACTAATTGAAAAGATAATTTTCTAAGTTTATCCCAAAATATAACATACCCAACAAAGATAGCATTGATTGCTGTAACCAAAACAGCTCCAGCTGCTGTATTTTTAGCAATCTTTGCAAGTGGGTGAAAATTATTTGTTAATATATCAACGGTAGCTTCTATTGCAGTATTGATAAGTTCAGCAAATAACACTAATGTTATAGTTATTGCTAATACCAATATTTCAGCTTTACTAAGCTTATAGAAAAAACAAGCTGTGAGAATACCTAATGATGTAATCAGGTGTATTCTCATATTTCTTTGAGTTCTAGTTGCATATACTAATCCTTCTATAGCATAATTAAAAGAATCCACTATGCTATGAACTTGCTTCATAGTATCACCTACCTAGTTATTTGAAATTTATTTAGTATTTCCTCTTCACGTCTTCTCATTTTTTCTTTATCACTATCATTCATATGATCATATCCTAACAAATGTAACACTGAATGTACTGTTAAATATGCTGCCTCCCTTAAAAATGAATGTCCGAATTCCAATCTTTGTTCTTCAGCTCTTTCTAAAGATAGAACAATATCACCTAATACTAATATTCCATTATCTAAATTTCTTTCTAATAATTCTCTATCTTTATAATATACATCTTTATAAACTTCACCTTCTGGATAACTTAACATAGGAAAGGATAATACATCTGTTGCTCTATCTATTTTTCTAAACTCACTATTAATGTTTTTTATTTCATCATTATCTACATATAGTAAACTTACTTCTACATCAACATCTACCTTTTCCTCTTTTATAGTAAAGTTAATTACTTTTTCTAATAAATCATTTAATTCATCTTTCACTTCAATTTTTGATTGATTATTTTCTATATAAATCACTTTTCTCTATCTCCTTACTGTTTTTATCTTTTGGATACTCAATTCTTTGATGATACATAGACATAAGCACTTTTATAAATGCTTTCTTTATTCTATCTAAATCTTTTAATGTTAAATCACAATCATTCAATTGTCCTTCAGAAAGTCTATTTGTAAATATGCTATTAACCATATCAGTTATAGATTCTACTGTTGGATTTTTAATACTTCTTACTGCTGCTTCTACACCATCTGCAAGCATTATTATAGCACTTTCTTTACGTCTTGGAATTGGTCCTGGATATTTAAATAAATTAACATCTACATCATCTGGATTTTTAGCATTATTTCTTTCTGTAATATAAAAATATTTAACTAAATCTGTACCATGATGTTCTCTTATAATATCTTCAATAACTGTTGGCAGGCCATACTCTTTAGCTAATTTTATACCTTCAGTAACATGAGAAATAATAATCATTGCGCTTATTTTGGATGATAAATTATTATGAGGATTACTTTCACCTACTTGATTTTCTTTAAAAAATATTGGATTTGAAATTTTACCTATATCATGATAAAAAGCTCCTACCCTTGCTAATGTTGCATTAGCCTTTATTTCTTCTGCTGCAACTTCTGCTAGATTTCCTACCATCAATGAATGATGATATGTACCTGGTGCTTCAACTACTAATCTCTTTAATAACGGATTATTTGGATTTGATAATTCCAATAATTTTATATTAGTTACTATATCAAAAACATTTTCGATAATTGGCAATGCACCAGCAGCAAAAATAGCTGATAAAATCCCCCCAACCATTAGCAATGCTGAATTTTTTAAAACTTCAATAATATTACTACTTATAATATTTCCTACAACAATATTAATAATAATTGTAACTACAGATATAATAAGTGACGAAGAAAAAATATCATTTCTAACATTCAATTTTTTCATAAACATAAATGCTAAAATTATATTTAATAAAAATACAATCACTATTTGAACATTAAAATTTACTACAACAGATAACAATATTGCTGTAAGGCAATTAATCACCAATGCTGTCTCTCTATCAAAAATTAATACCATTAAAATTACAATAGCACCTAATGGAATAAGATACGGCTGAATGACTAAAATTCTAGCAAATAATATTTGTATAGTAATAAGAAAAAATATAAGAGAAAATTTTCTAGGTGAATAAAATATATCTTTTCTAAATTTGTATAAATATCTTCCTTGCATAGCTGTAACAATAGCTACTATAAGAACTATAGATGCATAAATAAAAAAATTATTTCCTCTAGAAGAATTAAGTAGTCCTAATGATTCTAAAACCTTCACCTGCCATTCTTCTATAGGTTCACCTTCTTTTACGATAGTCTGATCCTTCTTTATCATTACCGATTGAACCTTTTTTAAAGCTTCCTCTTCCAAAAGTTTTGTCTTATCTTCATCTACTACTGCATTAACTTTGACACAATTATTATCAATCTTACTTATTATATTCTTTGCTTCCGAAGAAAGATTATATCCTGATACTTTTGAAGATATGCTTTTTCTAACAGTTGCCAAATCTTCTGAATTATTATCTCTTATAACTATAGTTAATAATGAATCCACGGATTCTTTCAAATATGTACGAAATGCAGTGTAGTCTGCATCATTAAGGCTTATTATCGTATTCAAATCATCAATATCTAAATCGTATGTACTATCAATTTTATCTAATATCTCTTCACTGTTTTTATTTACTCTAACCTTATCAAAAGTATCTATCAATGATTGAATTTTTTGTAACTGATTATTTTTAATAGTGCTATCAACCTTATATACTTTAGGTACAGATTGCAATGCCTTTTCTTTATCTTTTTCAGTTGTAACTTTATCCTCTACATCTCGAGGTGATTTTATGCTTACTTTCGCTATATCCCCAACTTTTAAATTATATTTTACTGAATGATATCCAGTACAAATTATTAGAGATATAACAGAAAAAGCTATTATATATATATATACTATACTACTCCATTTTCTTTTGGAAACCTTTCTCTTATCTTCCATGTTAATTCTCCTTTAACTAGATATATCTTCCTCACATTGAATAATCATTCTTATTTCGCAACAATCACCTTTTTCTTCCTTATCTATCTTTTTATCCATAATAGAGCTATTTACACTAATATTACTTTTTATTTTTTCTAACAATTCACCTTCTGCTTTTTTTATCACTGACTCTTTATCAAGGTCTATCTCATTTTCAATAACCTCATAATATTTTTCTATTACAAAAGGTCCATAGTTTTCTTCTATTTTATCATATTTTTCAAATTTATTCTCAGCTTTTTTTACGCATATTTTATTTCCTGCTATAATTATGTATTTATTACTTATATACTTACCAGTTCTATCCCTATTTTTTTCTTTATATGGAACAACTATCTTATCTTCATAAAATGTCTTAGCCATCACAACACCTTTAGGAACGACTTCATAGGAATGTGTTTCATCACCTTCTATATAAGATATTAAAGGATCTCCACATTTAACAACATCTCCTGCTTTAACAAGAGCAGTCCCATTAGCTGTATACACTCTAGATATTATTCCATCCTTCTTTGCAATTAGATCCTTCTTTGTATCATCTTTAATTAAACTAGGTGGCAATTGTTTTTCTCTAATATCAATAAGCAGCTTACTACCATATGGTCTTACAGATACCCATGATATTTTAGGATGATCTTCCTTTAACTTTTCTTCTAAATCTTCATAATTTATCTTTCTTTTAAAAGTGCCTTCCTTTATTCCTTCTTTATATAAAAGATTTCTAATCTCAAAGGGTGAAATATTCTTTTCTGTTTTTATGTCTATTGACCAAACAAATTCATTTAGTAACATTAATGATAAAAAGAATATTACTATTCCTATAACTAATGATATCCTATTTCTTAAAGTATATATCGTTGTACTTCTTTTATCTTTACCTATGATTTCATAACTTCCATCATATTTATTAAATATCTCTTTAAACTTCTGAAAATCTTTATATTGAATAGATAAAATTGCTGATGATATAGATAACCTATTTATACTATCTATGTCAATATCATTTTTTATAAGAGTATTAATGAGTTCTTCCAATTCTATAACTTCTATTTTTAAAGTCAATCTTGCATCATAAAATAAATTTAAATATTGTCCTTTATTCATGATCTTCACCTACTAATATTTTGTTAATCTTTCCTCTTATAACCATCGTCCCCTCTGAAATATAACATATCTCAAAGTTATCTCCATATAATGAAATATTCTCTTTATAAGTAGCAATTTCTAAATATTCCTTTGAAAAACTTATAATCCCCTTATGATTTTCTACTGTTATCTCCTCATCCCCCAAAACTGTGATTTTCGCTTTTACTCCAACTAATTCCATAGGTATATCAAGCTTTTCAGAAAGAAACTCTGCTGATTTTCTCATTTTCTCATTCATATAGTATCAACCTCCTTCATATTAAATCTATGTTTAAAAAGTCTCAACTATAACATTTATTCAAAAAATGAAAATAGACCTCATATGAGGTCTATTTATAATTAACTTACATTATTTCTATTCTTTAGCTATCTACCCACTTAAAATTTAAAGCAATATAATACAACTGCGCAGGAAGGCAACTCAAACAATTTTAACTGTAAAGTTTTAAACTTATATAGTATTGAATTGTAGTACCTTCTAATAATAGACAATTCTATTTAAATTTTCTCTTTCTTGCAGCTTCTGATTTTTTCTTTCTCTTAACGCTTGGCTTTTCATAATGTTCTCTTTTTCTTACTTCTGAAAGAACACCAGCTCTTGCGCATTTTCTTTTAAATCTTCTTAAAGCGCTATCTAATGTTTCGTTTTCTCCAACTTTAATTTCTGACATATATATCCCTCCCTCCGCTAGCCATTTAATAAAATAATTAAAATACAGCGGGCTTCAATAGCACATTGATTATTATACACTATATCTTAATTAATTGTCAATATAAAACCTTATCCAAGTGTAGTAATTAACTCTTTTCCACCAAGTAAGTGAAAATGAACGTGGAATACTGTTTGACCGGCATTCTTATTACAGTTACTTACAACTCTATATCCATCTTCATCTATTCCTAAATCCTTGGCAATTTTATTAGCAACAGTAAAAATATAACCTATCACTGATTCATCATATTCTTCTATATCATTAATTGTGCTAATATGTTTTTTGGGCACTATTAGTATATGAATTGGAGCCATTGGCGATATATCTTTAAATGCATAAACTAAATCATCTTCATATACCTTTTCTGATGGTATTTCTCCTTTTATTATTTTACAAAATAAACAATCCATTATATCCTCTCCTTCACTAAAGAACCCTCTAAGTATATTGTGTGATTTTCTTTAATATCTACATCAAGAATTAATCCACTAATATCTTCATCAGATTCTGCCATTACCTTAATATAATTTTCTGTATATCCACTGTAAAATCCTTCTTTTCCTTTAACTTTTTCTTCAAATAGTACTTTTACTGTTTTACCTACATATTTTTCTGCAAAATCTTCTTCATTTTTTCTATCTGCTGCAATAATTGCTTTACTTCTTTCTTCTTTTATAGTTCCATGAACATCATCATCAAATGTTGCAGCTCTTGTTCCTTTTCTTGGTGAATACTTAAATACATGTATTTTTGATAATTTTATATCTTTAACAAAATTCAATGTTGTTTCAAAATCTTCATCAGTCTCTCCTGGGAAACCTACTATTAAATCTGTAGTTATTGAAACATCTTTTATTTTTTCTCTTAAATTTTTAACTATATCTATATATTGCTCAACAGTATATCTTCTATTCATTCTCTTTAATGTCTTATCACAACCACTTTGTAATGAAAGATGATAATGAGGACAAAGTTTCTTTAGCTTACTAATTCTATCTACTACTTCTTTTGTAAAGTATGTTGGGTCTATAGATCCTATTCTTACCCTCTCTATACCTTCAACTTTTTCTACTTCTTCTAGCAAATCAGCTAATTCATATTGTTCATCTAAATCCATACCATATGATGCAATATGTATTCCTGATAAAATAACTTCTTTAAATCCATTTTTACCTAAAATTTTAACTTCTTCTATAACCTTCTTAGGATCTTTTGAACACACAGCACCTCTTGCAAATGGAATAAGACAAAAAGTACAAAATCTATTACATCCATCTTGTATTTTTACAAAAGCTCTAGTTCTATCTTGATATTCGCTGATTTCTAATTCTTCAAATTCTTTATTTCTTAATACATCATTTACTTCAACAAATTGATTTTTTTCTGCCATAGCTCTATTTGCCCAGTAAACTATATCCCCTTTATTTCTTGTACCAAGAACTACATCTACACCTTCTATATTAGATACTTCATCTGGCGATGTTTGAGAATAACACCCTACAACTGCTACAACAGAATCAGGGTTTGCTTTTTTAGCTTTATTTATCGCTTGTCTTGATTTCTTATCTCCCATATTAGTAACTGTACATGTATTAATAACATATACATCTGCTTTATCACTAAAATCTACAACTTCAAAGCCTTCCTTCTTAAACTTCTCTGTCATAGCTTCACTTTCATATGAATTTACTCTACATCCTAATGTTTGAAATGCTACTTTCATTATCTTACACTGCCTCCCATATCTCCTAATTCATAACATAACAATGATGTTGCTACAAATCCTGCTGTTTCCGTTCTTAAAATTCTTTTTCCTAAAGTAACTATCTCTGCACCTATCTCTTTTAATTCTTCAATCTCATCTTCTTCAAATCCACCTTCTGGACCAATTACAATAGCAATATTCTTTATATCTTCCCTTTTGATATTCATAGAAAGAGATTTTATTCCGTAACCATCTGCTCTTTCATAAGGTACCACTATTAAATCATATTCTTTTAACTCTTCTTTTGTTTTTTCAAAATTAATTGGCTCACTTATAGTTGGAATAATGCTTCTTTTACTTTGCTTACATGCTTCTAATATTATTTTTTTAAGTCTATCAAGCTTTTTATATTCCTGAAAAGCTACATCAACTCTTTTAGTAATAATAGGTTGAAACTTTGATACCCCTATTTCAGTACCTTTTTGTACTATAAGGTCCATTTTACTTCCTTTTGGCATTCCTTGATATAAAGATATCTTAACTGGAGATTCATTACTAGTTTCAAGTTTTTCTAAAATTTTCACTTTTACTTCTTTCTTATTTATATCTTCTAATTTTCCAAGAAACTCATTTCCACTACAATCATTAATTGCGACATCATCACCTACAGAAAGACGTAATACTTTATAAATATGTTTTACATCATCACCTATTATGGTTACATTATTGTCTATAATATTAGAACTATCTACAAAAAACTTATGCATATATGCTCTCCTTGACTATTTAGTTATCATCTTGTGTTTCTTCGCAATTATGCAAATCCACTCACCTTGATTATTTATTTCCATCGGTTCAAAACCATTTTTAATTAATACTTCAATAACTTCATCTTTTTTATCTTTAATTATACCCGAAGAAATGAAATATCCATCATCTACAATATAATCTTTCACCATTGGTGTTAAGAACTTAATTACATCTGCAATAATATTAGCCACTACTATATCAGCTTTTCCTTCTACTACTTCCATTAAATCGCCATGTAATATTTCTATATTATCTGATAACTTATTTAAAGCTACATTTTCTTTTGCAGAATCTACAGCTACAGGATCTAAATCAACACCAACAGCTTTTTTGGCACCTAACATTGCCGCTCCAATTGCAAGAATACCTGATCCAGTACCAATATCAAATACTGTTGTATCTTCTCCAACATATCTTTCTAACCCTTGTAGACACATTCTTGTTGTTTCATGAGTTCCTGTACCAAATGCCATTCCAGGATCTAACTCAATAATTAATTCATGAGGTTTCTTTTCATATTCTTCCCATAATGGTTTTACTACTAATCTCGCACCTACTTTTGTTGGTTTATAATACTTTTTCCAGTTATTTGCCCAATCTTCTTCTGAAACTTTATTTACAAATATTGTTCCTTCACCTTTATCTATTCCAAATTCACCTAAATTATCTACTTTTTCTTTTATATATTCTACTATTTCATCAATATTATCTTCTTCTACATAATATCCCTTTACAACAGCACCTTCTTTAATGTTTAAAATTTCTTCATCGAAGTAATCCCAATCACCAGGATGTTTCTTTTTAAACTCTAAATCTTCACTATCTACAACGGATACACCTTTTACATCAGTTGTATATAATATTCCTTGAACTGCTTCTACCGCCTCTGAAGAAGTTATAATTGTTATTTCTATCCAATCTTTATTCATATAATCACCTTTTCTTAATTTTAATACTGTTTTTCTATAATAAAATTCATAGTTTTTTAAATCATTAATGCAAGTTATATATTAACACACTTTATTATAAATTAACAATAAAATAGATTCTATCTTTATAATAGTTTACTTACAAAATACAAAAAGAGAATGCTACATACTTATGCAACATCCTCATAAACAAAATTATTTCTTTTTACCAAATAATCTGCTTTTGAATTTTTTTGTATGAACTCCATCAAGAGACTCTCCTGATGCTTCCATAAACATTTCAATTGCTTCATGTTGAGATTCATTTAACTTCTTAGGAATATCAACTATAATCTTTACATATTGATCTCCTCTATAAGAAGTATTAACTTTGCTTACACCTTTTCCTTTAAGTCTAAAGGTTGTTCCTGATTGTGTTCCTGCTGGAACATCATACTTAACATCTCCATCAATAGTAGGCACTTTAACTTCCGCACCTAATATAGCTTTTCCAATTGAGATATGTTGTTCAATATATATATTAGAACCTTCTCTTCTAAATACTGAACTTGGAGTAACTCTAATTCTTACATATACATCTCCAGCTGGTCCACCATTAGTACCATGATTTCCTTGTCCTCTTAGTGGAATTATATTATCATTATCTACACCTGCTGGTATATCTAATGTAATACTTCTTTGTCTTCTTTCAATACCTGAGCCACCGCAATGTGAACATGGATCTTTTATAATTGAACCTTTTCCTCCACATGCATCACATGTCCCAGTTTGAACAAATGTTCCAAGTGGTGTATTTCTTTGAACTTTAACTTGACCTGTTCCTCCACATTTTGAACATGTTTCTTTTCCACTACCAGCCTTAGCACCTGTACCATTACAAGTTTCGCAACTTTCATTTCTAACAATCTTTATCTCTTTTTTACAACCAAAAACTGCTTCTTCAAAAGTTAAATTAATTGTTACTTCTAAATCTGATCCTCTTTCTGGACCATTTCTTCTCTTACTTCTTCCGCCACCGCCAAAGAAGTCTCCAAATATATCACCTAAATCAAAATCAAAACCGCCGCCACTACTAAAGCCGCCAAATCCACCAAATCCATCGAATCCAGCACCATCGGCACTTCCGAATTGATCATATCTTTGCTTTTTCTCTGGATCAGATAATACTTGAAACGCTTCATTTATTTCTTTGAACTTTTCTTCAGCTTCTTTGTTACCTTGATTTTTATCTGGGTGATATTTTATAGCAAGCTTTTTAAAAGCCTTTTTTATTTCATCTTGAGATGCATCTCTTGATACACCAAGCACTTCATAATAATCTTTATTTGCCAATTTCTTCACCACCCTACTTAAATTAAGGGAGGGGTAAAACCCTTCCCTTTAGTATTTGACTTATATATTATATACTATTTATCATCTACTTTAAAGTCTGCATCTACAACATTATCATCAGCATTTCCATTGTTAGCAGCACCTTCAGCACCTTGTGCACCTTCTGCTCCTTGTGGATTTGCTTCAGCATACATCTTTTGAGATATTGCGTAGAATTCTTGAGTTAATTCTTCTTGAGCCTTCTTGATAGCTTCGATATCATCACCATCTTTAACTTTCTTTAACTCTTCAATCTTAGCAGTTACTTTAGCTTTTTCATCTTCAGAAATCTTATCTCCAAGATCACTTAATGATTTTTCCATTTGATATACTAAGTTATCAGCATTATTCTTAACTTCTATAGCTTCTTTTCTATTCTTATCAGCTTCTGCAAATTGTTCAGCTTCTTTTACAGCCTTATCTATTTCTTCATCTGAAAGGTTAGTTGAAGCAGTAATTGTTATATTAGCTTCCTTACCAGTTCCCTTATCCTTAGCAGAAACATTAACGATACCATTTGCATCGATATCAAATGTTACTTCTATTTGAGGAATTCCTCTTGGAGCTGGAGCTATTCCTGATAATGTGAATCTACCAAGTGACTTATTATCTACAGCCATTTGTCTTTCACCTTGAACTATATTAATTTCAACTGATGGTTGGTTATCTACAGCAGTTGAGAATACTTGGCTCTTCTTAGCTGGGATTGGTGTATTTCTTTCGATTAATGGAGTAGCTATTCCACCCATTGTTTCAATTCCTAGTGTTAATGGTGTTACATCTAATAAAAGGATATCTTTAACATCACCTGTTAATACACCAGCTTGAATTGCAGCACCTACAGCAACTGCTTCATCTGGGTTAACTCCCTTAGATGGTTCTTTACCTGTGAAGTTCTTAACAGCTTCAACAACTGCTGGTATTCTAGTTGATCCACCAACTAAAATTACTTTATCTATATCACCAATTGACATCTTAGCATCAGCTAATGCCTTCTTCATTGGAGCTATACTTCTTTCAACTAAGTCTCTTGTTAATTCATTGAACTTAGCTCTTGTTAAATCTTCATTTATATGTTTTGGACCTGTTGCATCAGCAGTAATAAATGGAAGATTTATATTTGTGCTTTGAGAAGATGATAATTCAATTTTAGCTTTTTCAGCTGCTTCTTTTAATCTTTGAAGAGCCATTTGATCATTTCTTAAATCAATTCCATATTCTTTCTTGAAGTTATCAGCTAAGTAGTTCATGATTTTTTCATCAAAATCATCTCCACCAAGTTTAGTATCACCATTTGTTGATTTAACTTGGAATAATCCATCACCAAGTTCTAGTATAGATACGTCGAATGTACCACCACCTAAGTCATATACTAAAATAGTGTGGCTATCGTCTTGCTTATCTAATCCATATGCTAAAGAAGCTGCTGTTGGTTCGTTTATAATTCTTAAAACTTCAAGTCCAGCAATTTTACCAGCATCTTTAGTTGCTTGTCTTTCTGCATCATTAAAGTATGCAGGAACTGTTATTACAGCTTGAGTAACTTTTTCTCCTAAATAACTTTCAGCATCAGCTTTTAATTTTTGTAAAATCATTGCTGAAATTTCTTGTGGTGTATATGCTTTTCCATCTATATCAACTTTGTAGTCAGTACCCATATGTCTCTTTATTGAGATTATTGTTTTATCTGGGTTTGTAATTGCTTGTCTTTTTGCAACTTGCCCTACTAATCTTTCTCCATCTTTTTGGAAAGATACTACTGAAGGTGTAGTTCTAGATCCTTCTGAGTTAGCTATAACTACTGGATCTCCACCTTCCATAACTGCTACACATGAATTTGTTGTTCCTAAATCAATACCTATTACTTTTGACATAATAATTACCTCCAATTTTCTATCTATTTTAATTTGCTACTTTTACCATACTATATCTTAGTACTTTTGATTCTTTCTTATATCCCTTTTGGAATACTTCTACTACTTCATTTTCGCCATAAGAATCATCATGTACATGCATTATAGCTTGATGAACATTTGGATCGAAACCTTCATTTGTTGGTATCTCTTCAACACCAAGCTTTGCTAGCGAGTCTAATAAACTCTTTAATGTCATTTCAACTCCAGTTCTAAGAGCACCTTCATCGCCCACAGCAGAAACAGCTCTTTCTAGATTATCTATAGCTGGAACTATTTCCTTTAAAGTATCAACAACAGCATTATCATAGATTTCTTCTTTTTCTTTTGCTGATCTATTTCTGTGGTTTTCATATTCTTTATCTAATCTTGTAAGCTTATCACGAAGAGCCTCTACTTCTCTAGAAAGCTTTTTACTATTTTCAACTTCCTTAGTATACTTTAACTTATAGTCCTCTTCTTTTGCTTTAGATTCTTCTTCTGATTTATCTTCAACATTTTCTGAATTCTCTTTATTTTCAACTTCTTCAACATTTTCAACATTTTCAACATTTTCTTTGTTATCATCATTGTTAGCACAATCTTCAGATACACATTGCTCTTCACAATTAGAATCTTTAATTTCTTCTTTTATTTCTTCATTGTTAATTGCCAATTATATCACCTCTTTACTCTTCACCTAATCTTTTAGTTATAGTTCTATTTAATTCATTAACAAAAGATGTTAATATAGATACTATCCTTGAATATGGTATTCTTGTTGGTCCAATAAGTCCTATAGTACCAAGTGGTCTATCACCTAGCTTATAAGTAGCTTTTATAAGAGAACATTCCTTTGCTCCTATTACTTTATTTTCTTCACCAATAATAATATTAAAATCACTATCAGCTTTAAGTAAGCTATTTACATTACTAGTATCCTCTAATAGGTCAAACATATTTTTAACCTTATCAATGTCTTTATATTCAGGCATAGAAAATAAATTTTGAATTCCTTCAACATAAATTTCAGATTCATAATCATCTTTCATTTCATTAATTATTTGATTCATTAAGGTATCAAATATTTTTTCATTACCTGCAAAAGAACTCTTTAATTCTACAATTACTTGATTATCTATAGACCCTAAATCTACTCCTTGAAGAAATGAATTTAGTAACGCATTTATTGAATTTACTGCATCAATATCAACTTCTTCATCAACTCTAATCATTGCATTCTTTATAATGCCAGAATCACTTACCATAACTAAAAGTAACTTAAGCTTATCTACGTATACAATCTGTAACGATTTTAGATAACTCTTACTTAAGGCTGGTGTTTTAACTACACAAGTAAGTTTCGTCATATGAGATAGTAATTCTGTTGATGACTTTATTATTTTACTTAAATCATAATATTTTTGATTTAAAACACTATGAATTAAGCTTTTTTCTTGAGGTGTTACTATAGATGGTATCATAAGTCTATCAACATACAGCCTATAACCTTTATCAGAAGGAATTCTACCTGACGATGTATGAAGCTGAACTAGATATCCCATTTCCTCTAAGTCTGACATCTCATTTCTTATTGTAGCGGGACTAACGCCTAAATTGTATTTCTTTGCAATTGTTCTAGATCCTACTGGTTCACCAGTATTTATATAATCATCAACAATAGCTTGAAGTATTTTAATTTTTCTCTCATCCATTTCCATCATATCACCTCTTATTAGCACTCGGTATTATTGAGTGCTAACATCTTGACTATAAAATACCACCTTGGAATATTATTGTCAATATTGATTTTTCTATGCTCTATTCTTATTTTTCTTCATAAGTAGTCATTTAATTAAAATAAGTCTATTTTCCTTCATTTTTCATACCAATGTGATTTACAGTATAAAATCACTCATAATATAGTTTGATACTTCGATTCCCTTTTTAGTCAAGAACATATTTCCATTAGATATATTTAATAAATTCATATTTAAATATTTTTTTATAACATCACCATATACTTCTTCAATATTTTTATTATATCTTTTATAAAATTCATCAAGGGATATTCCTTTTATCATTCTTAATCCCATGAAAACAAATTCCTCCATATCGTCATTGGTTGAATTTTTTATTATCTCCTCTATTGCATTATCATTATTATTCATAAGCTCAATATATTTATCTACATTATTAACATTTTTTATTCTTTTATGACCACAATAAGACGCCGAAGATGATCCTATTCCTATATAATCATTTAATCTCCAATAAACAATGTTATGTCTACATTCTTTATTTTCTTTTGAAAAATTGGAAATTTCATATTGATGATATCCTGCTTTTTTCAATTCTTCTAATGTAATACGATACATCTCTCTTTCTGCATCTTCATCTGGCAACTTTAATTTATCATTATTATATAAATCAAAAAACCTTGTTCCTTCCTCAATTATTAGTGAATATGCTGATATATGATCTAACCCTAAATTAATCATAGATTCTAAAGACTTTTTATGATCTTCTACTAACTGACCTGGAAGACCAAACATTAAATCTGCATTTATATTATCAAACCCTACATCCCTAGCATCATTATAATTTTTTAAGAACTCTTCATATTTATGTATTCTCCCTATAGATTTCAATAACTCATTGTTAGTACTTTGAAGTCCCATTGAGAGTCTATTTACTCCAATATCCTTCATCATGCGTAACTTTTCCTTAGTTAAAGTTCCAGGGTTTGCTTCCATAGTAAACTCGTAATCTTTAGCTATATTTATATCGCTTATTATATTCCCTAACTTTTCAATTTGTTTTTCATTTAAATATGTTGGTGTACCTCCACCAATAAAGATAGTATCATAAGTATCTTTTGCCCTTAACTTAGCTTCCTTTTCTAATGCATTTAAATATTCTTCTATACTATTTTCCATACAAGAATATGATGGAAAATCACAATAGAAACACTTATTTTTACAAAATGGTATATGTATATATAAACTGCTCATAATTCCTCCTATATATAAAACTAAAATATTCAAATATAAATGCCCACCAATAAGTCATATAATCTTTAGGATGAAATTCACAATTATAGTTCAAGAAATTCCGCAGGAATTTCCACCTTAATTGAGAATCGTGAATTAAAAAAAGAGGATCGTAAACAATTTTAAATTTATTGTCACGACACCTCTTCTATTTCTAATCTACTTTTAAGATAGACATAAATGCTTCTTGTGGTACTTCTACTGAACCTACTTGACGCATTCTCTTCTTTCCTTCTTTTTGTTTTTCAAGAAGCTTTTTCTTTCTTGAAATATCTCCACCATAACATTTAGCTAATACATCTTTTCTCATAGCTTTTATAGTTTCTCTTGCTATAATTTTTGCTCCTACTGCTGCTTGAATTGGTATCTCAAACATTTGTCTTGGAATAACTTCTTTTAACTTTTCTGCTATTCCTCTTCCTCTAGTATATGCTCTTTCTTCTGGTACTATCATAGATAATGCATCTACAACTTCAGAATTAAGTAATATATCTAATTTAACAAGCTTAGTTCTTGAATAACCTATAAGTTCATAATCAAATGAAGCATATCCTTTTGTTCTTGATTTTAAAGCATCAAAGAAATCATAAATTATTTCATTTAAAGGTATGTCATAAGTAAGCATAACTCTTGTTTCCTCTAAATATTGCATATCTTTAAATGTACCTCTTTTATCTTGACAAAGTTCCATTATAGCACCAACAAAATCTGATGGTGTAATAACTGTCGCTTTTACCATAGGTTCTTCCATATAATCAATTTCTGTAACTGGTGGAAGATTTGTTGGGTTTGTCAATTCAATAATTTCTCCATCTGTCTTTATTACTTTGTATATAACTGATGGCGCAGTTGTTATGATATCTAGGTTAAATTCTCTTTCTATACGTTCTTGAATTATTTCCATATGTAATAATCCAAGGAAACCACATCTAAATCCAAATCCAAGTGCTACTGATGTTTCAGGTTCAAAAGATAAAGCTGCATCATTAACTTGTAACTTTTCTAAAGCTTCTTTAAGTTCAACATATTTAGCTCCATCAACAGGATAAATTCCTGAGTAAACCATTGGAATTGCTGGCTTATATCCTGGTAGTGGTTCTTCTGTTCCACCCTCAGCATAAGTTACTGTATCTCCAACTCTTGCATCTCTAACATTTTTGATTGATGCAGTAAAGTATCCAACACAACCTGGACCTAATTCATCTACAGGCATATAGTTTGGTGCAAAAACACCTACTTCAGTAACTTCATATTCTTTCTTTGTTACCATTAACTTTATTTTTGTTCCTTTTTTAATCTTTCCATCTTTTACTCTTATATAAGATACTACACCCTTATATGAATCATAAAATGAATCAAAGATTAATGCCTTAAGTGGTGCATTTTCATCACCAGTTGGCGCTGGTATCTTTTCAACTACTGCCTCTAAAACATCTTCAATATTTAATCCAGTTTTAGCTGAAATAAGAGGGCACTCAGATGCTTCTATCCCTATAACATCTTCAATTTCTTCTCTTACTTCATCTGCTCTAGCTGATGGCAAATCAATCTTATTAATTACTGGGACCAACTCTAAATCATGATCTAGTGCTAAATAAGTATTTGCTAAAGTTTGTGCTTGTATACCTTGAGTAGCATCTACTACTAATATAGCTCCTTCACAAGCAGCTAATGATCTTGATACTTCGTAGTTAAAATCTACATGTCCAGGAGTATCTATAAGATTTAATATATATTCTTCTCCATCACTTCTTTTATATACCAACCTTGCAGCTTGTGACTTAATTGTTATTCCTCTTTCTTTTTCAAGCTCCATATTATCTAAAACTTGAGCTTCCATCTCTCTTTGAGTTAAGGTTCCTGTCTTTTCTAATAGTCTATCAGCTAATGTAGACTTACCATGGTCAATATGGGCTACAATACAAAAGTTTCTTATGTTTTTTTGATTTATGCTCATTTTTTCTTCCCCCACTCTATTTTTGTTTGGGTATTTATTCTATTCCACCTTATGTAGAATGATTATCTATTTATCAATGTTAAATTATATCATAGAATCCCCGATAGTTGTCAATATTATAGTATTATTTATAATTATATATTATTATATAGGATTATATTGAATTGTTTATAACAAATATACTATTTTTTTAAATATTCACTAATTGCACGAGCTATTATTCTCGCAGTATTTTTAGCTTCTCCTAAATTACTTGCTTCAGATCCCATCTCTATCAATATTGAATTTGTACTTAAATCAGCATTAAACTTACTTGATGTACTAGTATAAACAAAGTCATCTCTTCTTAAGTTCGGGAAATCTCTATCAATTATATTGCGTAATCCTTCAACTATTCGTAAATTTTCATTTATATTAGGTACAGATGTATCATAAACAAACATTGGTCTTGCCAAAGTAACTCCATTAATATTTCCTGTTACTGCTCCTTTATTAGATACAGCATCTCTATGTAAATCTATAATTATATCAAAACTATTATATGTAGCTAAATTTCTTCTTACTGTTTCCCTAGATGCAGAATAAGCAGCCATATAATTTCCATCATTAACAGTCTTATCATGAACAACATCAATATTATATCTATTTAATTCTTTTGTTAATTCTTCACCTACTGAAATTATGTTCTCATTTTCATTTCTACTAGATGCTTGATATGGTACAAAAGCTTCCCCTGTATGAGTATGATAAATTAGTACCTTTGGCTTTATACTATTATTATTTATGTAATTTTCATCAAAAACATTTAAAGTAGCATCTAATAATGGATTTCCATTCTCTGATGCAGGTTCTACTTGACAATTTTCTTTTGTTTTTATAACTATACTATCTGATGCAAATCCCTTCACTCCAGTATTACTTGACATATTTTCCTTTTCAACAATACTTATACCTATAAATTCTTTTCCTATAATACTTTTAGGATTGTCTATAGAAAAATCAAAAAGAAAATTCATTATATTTTTAAAAGTAAATTGATTTTCTACCATGGCAGTATTATCAAAATGAACTGTTTCAATAATTGGCACTGTCTTATTTACCATAGTCACATAAAATAAATTTCTATTTCCTTTCGAAATTTTACAATTAAATTCCATAAATTTTAAAAAACAAAAGGCTATTAGCATTAACATAATTGTAAAAAACAATATTATTTCAAATATTGTTTTTTTCTTCTTTAAGTTATCCAATTTATATCCCATAGTTATCCCTCCCCTTTTAAATCTATGAGGAGGGATTTCTTTTTATTACTAATTCAAATACCTATTAATATCACTTAATTCTAATGCTGGTTGTAGTGCAATATTTATTCCATTTGCTATTATTTTAGATATTGATTCTATTACATCATCTACTTCTTTTGGAGTTACAATTAAATCTCCTACTTCTGGTGTTAAAAGTGCAGTTATAAGTTTATGTTTATCTTCTCTATCTATGCCCTTTAATATTTTGTAAAAATCCCCATCTTTGGTAGATTCCCTTATAAGATCATCTATAACTAAATCTATAGTATCAGATGCCATTGTTGCTGCATCAACTACTGTGGGAACACCTATAGCTATTACTGGTATTCCTAAAGTCTTTTCTGATAATTCTTTCCTTTTATTTCCTACTCCTGCACCTGGAGCTATTCCTGATGTTCCAATCTGAATAGTAGTATTTACTCTATTAAGCCTTCTAGATGCAAGAGCATCGATACAAATCAAAACATCTGGTTTAACCCTCTCTACTATACCTTTAACTATTTCACTTGTTTCCATACCAGTAATCCCAAGAACTCCAGGAGATATTGCACAAACAGGTCTTATTCCTTCATCAATCTCATCTGGAACTAATTCTTTTAAATGTCTTGTTACCATTATTTTTGACACAACTTTAGGTCCTAATGAATCTGGAGTGACATTCCAATTTCCAAGCCCTACAACAAGTGCAACTTTCTCTTCATCAATTTTTAATACACTTGTAAGTTCCTTTGCCAGTGATCTTGCTACTGATTCTTTTGTATCTTCATCATAGTGAACATGGTCTGGTATTTCAATTGTTATGTAAGTTCCTTCTGCCCTTCCCATTTTTTTTGCGCCTTCAGCATTTTTGATTACTACTGTTGTAGTTTTTACATTATCCTCCTCTTTTTCAGTTGCTTCTACACCTTCTATAGTTTTAGGCTTAGATGTCTCTTCTATCATTTCTTTTGCTTCTACTGCTAAGTCTGTTCTTATACTATAATTATACATATATATACCTCCTTCATATATTTATATTGTTTTATTTTCATATTTTTAATATTCATTATAAATATCTATTGAAAGTGTCCTTCTCAGATGTTATAATAGTATTCGTTGTTAAACGTATGTAAAGTGGCGCTATTCCCCAGCTGTTACTTTATTTTTACAAGGTGGTGAAAAACATGGCAAACATAAAATCAGCTAAGAAAAGAATTAAAGTTACTGAAAAGAAGACTTTAAGAAACAAGATGATTAAGTCTGCATTAAAGACTACTATAAAGAAGTTTGAAGTTGCTGTTGCAGCTGGAAACACTGAAGAAGCAACTGCTGCTTTCGGAGCTGCAGTTAAAGCTTTAGACATGGCTGCTTCTAAGGGCATTATTCATAAGAATAAAGCTGCTAGAGGTAAGTCAAGATTAAACGCTAAATTAGTAGCAATGTAATAAAAGACCGGTTTATTCCGGTCTTTTATTTTTTATACTGCACCAAGAGAAATAAGTAATAATTCTAAATTATCCTCTGACGAAGTACTTTTTATTTTCTTTTCTGTCTCCAAAATTTTCTCTATACTTTTTTCTAATGTTACAAAAGTGTATTTTTTGCTTAAAATATATAAATTATTACCTACAAATTCATTAAGCTTTAATTCTTTGCTTATAGATTTGCTATCATATCCTTGTTCACTATATGATTTTATTTTATATAATAACCTATATTGCCTAAGAATCATAAATAATATCATAGGTTCTTTCTCACCACGAGTTATAAGTTCATTTAATATATCTAAAGCATCTTTTATTTTTCGCTTACTTATACAATCTACTAAATTAAAAATATCATTTTCATTTAACGGTGGCATAAGCTTAATTATATCTTCTTTTGTGATCGGTCTATCTTTACAATAGTTAATAAGTTTTTCAATTTCATTATTTATTACATCAATATTCCCATCTAATACTGATGATAAATAACTAAGTTCAGCTCTTCCTATATCTTTTCCTTTTTCTTTAAAAAGATTTCTTAAAACTTTATTTAATGCCTCACCTTTCAATTGCTTAAATTCTACCAATTCTGCATCCTTACTTAATGCTTTCACCTCTTGTGGGATTTTTTCACGTTTATTATCAAAAACACAGTAAGTTATAAGTATTGTAGTACTTGGCATATTTTTTATATATTCTTTATATTCTTTAAAAATCTTTTTATATTCTTTATCTTTAGAATTTCTTAAAAAATCTCCTCTATATATTACAACTACTTTCTTATCATCAAAAAAAGGTAATGTTTCGCAAGCATTAATTACTGCTTGGAAATCTAATTTAAATCCATCAAATTTCACAAAATTTAAATCTAAAAAATCTTCTTTTACATTTTCTCTTACTATATCATCTACACATTCTTTTATAAGATGTTCATTAACTCCCATAAGAATATAATTGTTTTTAAATTTATTATTCTTTATATCATCTTTAAGTTTGAAATAATCAATCACTTTTTCTCTCCTTCTATAACATATGTATCAATAACAACTGGTGAAGATTGATAATAATAATTCTCTTTTAGATTAATTATATCAAATTTTTCATTTGCATTTGAATAAATTTCATTAACTAAAAGATATTTTTTCAAAAACTTCTCTTCTTTCATAGATTTAATTTTCCCATAATAATAAAACTTGCCAGTTCTGTCTTTTCTCTCTACTACTCCATAGTTATCTTTATATTTTATAACCTCTATCCTATGTATTGGATTTAACATAAACACATAAAATAATATAATTGTTCCCATTATTAATTTCTTAATTTTGATATTATATTTATATAAAAAAGCAATAAAAATAAATGTAACTAATAATATAGCTGCTTCACTTACAAAAAATATTTCATCTAATGTATTGTAATATAACTTATCTATAACATAATCAATAATTGTTGAAATCTTATCTATCATATAACATAAAAAAGTAAATACAGGATCCCACATAATGAAAAATAATGATATAAAAATCATAGCTATTATCACTGAAAATATAGGTGATAAAATCAAATTCGATATTATACAATTAACTGATAATCCTTTTATAGTTATAAAAATGAATGGTGCTGTAGCAATTGTAGCACTTATTGACACTGCTATTGCTTCTCCTAACTGTCTTGGCAAAAAAACTAACTTCTTCTTAAAAAAGTTACTAAAAAAATATATTCCAAAAACCCCTGCATAACTTAGAAGAAATCCTAATGAATATAATTTTATGGGATTTAGTATTAAAATTACAATAGCGCTTATTATAAGTGCATTAATTCCATCATAATTTCTGTATAATTTATAACTAACTATATTAATTAAAATCATAATGAAGGCTCTTAACACTGGTATTGGCACCCCTAAAAATATTATATATCCTAAAATAAATATTATAGAAAAGGTCTTGTTCGCAAATCTATTCAGTAAATTAAATAACAGTGATAAATGAAATCCTGATATAGATATTATGTGATATATTCCTAGCGATTTCATTTTTTCTTTCTCAATGTTTGGTAACGTACTTGTATCACCTAACAACAAAGTATCTATTTTCATAACTGCATTTTTACTTAATTTTTCACTATATTTGTCTTCAATAATTTCTCTAAGTCTCATAAGATAATATCTATATGTTCTTCTATAACCTTTTATATTCTCTATATCATATATACCGTAATAGCCTTTATTTAAATCTAGAGCTTTCGTAAATTTACCTTCTAATAAATATTCATAACCAACTACAACATTACTACTATTTATTAAAATACGATGATTTCCACTTATCCCTACGGCACTTATCCCATTGTTCTCTGCAATATACAACTTATTAACATCCCTATATGATAAATAATTGCTGCATATAAAAGACGTAACAATAAAACTTATAATAAAAAGTAAACTGTAACTTGTCTTATAATGACTAAATATAAATAAAAGCACTATAAATAAGATAGCCGCTGTCATCATCTTATAATCATTAAACCAATAATTTATAGATAATATAATTGCTACTAAAGAAAATCCCGCAATATATTTACCTTGTAATTTTTCATCATAAAATATTTTTACATAGAAAAGTATATTTTTCAAACAAAACACCTCTATTTAAGAATTCTTAACTCTTAAATAGAGGTTTAAACACTACACTAAAAAAATATATATCAAAATTATTACACTTGGTAATATTACCAATACATCTTGTGCTATATTAGTCTTATCACCCTTTAACAAAGCGTTTATTGTGTAAATTAATGTTAATATTATCATTAATATATACTTCTTAACATTAAACTGTAAAATAGGAACACAAAATGGAATCAATATAATTACTGTATTTATCATAATATTTTTTACACTTAATTTTATTAGCGATAAATTATCATTAAACTTGTACTTTTTATGATTAATTACTTTTTCTGAGGGAAAATTCATAATTAAATAGCCCAAATATATAGAAATACAAACTACATTTAAAATAAGTAAATCCATAAAATTGTATAATTCTCTTCCACTTAACTTCATAATTATAATATTGGATAATAGTATTGTTGCAAAATATGATATTAAAAATTCTTGAATGTAGTTAATCCTATTTATTATTTGTTTTGATAGATTCATTGCTTTTAAAATTTTAGATAAATGATTATTTTTTATAGTAAAATCACATACTTCTTTACATAAACTATTTTTATTATTGCCCTTATACATTGAAACATATGCTTCATTTAATATACCTAAATCTCCAAGACTATCTCCTGAATATAAAGTATTATATTTCTTATTTTTCAATTCCTTAACAACATATTCCATTTGATCTTTAGTAACTTTTGATAACACTTTATATCCTTCTATATTTCTTTCCATTTCATCTTTTGTCATATTTCTAAGTTCAATTCCAGAAATTATATCTCTTTCTTTATATATACTTCCAAGTAACTTTCCTTTATTATAAGCTACTAATTTATTATCTTCAGTATATGTCAATAGCTTTATATTCATATCTCTTATTAATTGAGCATTCGTTTCATAATCACAATTTACTCGTGATTTATATACTAAAATACCTACAAAAACCATGTTGCTTTCTATATTTTCGTATTCTGAAGGCTTATAATTAAAAGGTCTATATGAAAAAGCTACTGTTTTTAATCCTTTTTTGCTAATTTCCATATCCAGTTTCTTGATTTTTTCTATATATTCTTTTTCTAATTTTACTTCTAGTCCATTAGACATCCTAAATGTAGCACTATTAATTACAGTGTTTATATTTCCTAATGAGTATGCCCTATAACCATTCTCTACAGCTATAACTTTTGTTACTACATCATTCTCTATATTATATGGCAATGTGAAACATGACTTTATCTTAGCTTTACATTGATTATAATTAAATCTCATATCATCTAAAAAATCTATAATTTTCGTAGATATTTTCTTATCAAAGCCTTCTGGCACATTTAAAGAACAAATATATAATATTTCAAAGGCTCTATCAAGAGTATATTCATCTGGTACTACTGATAAACTTGAGTATCTTTTCTCATCAATAATTACCTCCACAATATCTATATCATCATCATAAAAGCTCTCTTTATCTTCTATAATAATATAATCAATGCTATTAAGTTTCTCTAAATCTAATATATCATTAACTTCTATTTTATCTTTTCTGAATTCAGATTTTATGTATTGTATCACAAGACCGATATATATTGGCATAAGTGGTAAAGTTATCATTAGTGACTTGCAATAATTATCTTTTATAATTACTAATTCAAGCAAAGCTATAATTATTGATATTAAATATATTGGTGAAATCATATTATCTATATATTTTAACAACTTAACTTTATGATTTCCTATGTCATAATTTAAAAGTTTTTCACCTAATTTTGTATTATATCCAACAGCAATAACAACTCCGATTCCTTCTCCAGAAATAATCTTTGTTCCCTTATATAAAATATTACTTCTTTCTTTAAAATCACTACTTTCATCTACCTCAAGAGAAAATTTACTTACTGGAACATCTTCACCATTTATAAGACTTTCTCTCACCATTATATTATTTCCTTGTATTATTCTTATATCAGCAGGTGAACTACTTTCTTCTTCAATAAAAACTATATCTCCTACTACTAATTCAGAAGATTTTATACGTTGAATTTTCCCATCTCTTTTTACTCTAACATCTCTATTATTTACCCTCTCAAAAGAAATAGAATTATTAACTCTTCTGATCATTATCACCGCAATTGACAATATAAAAAATAAATTAATATAAAATATGATTTTATACTTAGAATAAAACCATGTAAATACAGAAAAAATTGTAGCTATTAAAAAGAATTTTGATATAACAAAATTTTTAATATTACCCAAAATAGTATTCTTGTGTTCTTTAATGATATTGTCTCCATATTTATTTATTCTAGATTCAACTTCCTCAGATGAAATACCTGTAGAAATCGTAGTATCTAAGTTCCTTAGAACTTCATCCCATCGTAAACTATGCATATATCATCCCCCTCGTAGATTATGGCACGTACACTTTATCTTTAATTGTTTCAAAAGTTTTGTCTCCAATTCTAGCACCTATTGTTTTCAACTGATCAATATTTTTATATGGTCCATTTTCTTCCCTATACTCCACTATCTTAGAAGCTCTAACTTCTCCAATACCATCAATGGATTTTAATTCTTCTACTGTAGCCTTATTTATATTTATACGTCCATCTTTTCTAACGCTACTATTACTTTCACTGCCTATAATATTATTCGTAATATCAACTTCATTTTCTCCTACTGAATATACGTATATATAGTCTTCATCATTTAGCTTTTGAGCCAAGTTTATATCTTTACTTTCTGCAGTATCTAAAAATCCACCTGCTACTTTAACTAAATCTTGTATTCTTGAACCTTCTACTAATTTATATACATTGGGTTTTTCAACTGCTCCCCCTATATAAACAGCTATTTCTTTTTCTTCTTTTTCTTCATTTTCTTTGTAATTATTATCTTCTTTTATCTCTGTTTTTTTATTATATTTCTTAAATGCATCATCATCGCTATTTGCGTTACTTACAAAACTACTGAAAATAATTAGAAATCCTAATAAGCAAATTCCTATTATTATAAAAAACTTATATTTATTAAGAAATTCTTTCATAAAATCACTCCTTACTTTAAGTAATATCCATAAAAAGTGATTTTAATCAATTTCTACTTAAGCTTCTCTAACAAACTAAGCATATCTTCAGGAATTGGAGCAACAAATTCCATTTTTTCACCAGTCTTAGGATGATTAAATCTTAATTTATATGCATGTAAACTTTGTCTTCCTATATACTCTTTTTCTTCTTTACCATATAAGTTATCACTAAATATTGGGCAACCATTATAAGCTAAATGTACTCTTATTTGATGAGTCCTGCCTGTTTCTAATTTTAACTCAATATATGTGGCATCCTTTAATTCCTCAATAACTTTAAAATGAGTTATACTTCTTTGTCCTCTCTCATCAACAATACGTCTTGGCTTTGATTCCTCTGAAGCATATATAGGTAAATCTATTGTACCTTCCTTTTCATTCATCGTATTATGACATATTGCTCTATAAATCTTATCAACATTGCCGTCTGTCATCTCTCTTTGTAAAGCCATATGAGAAAATTGATTTTTTGCTATAATTATAAGTCCTGATGTATTCATATCTAATCTAGAAACTAGTCTTACTATAGAACTATCCCCGTTTTCTCTAAAATGATATAACACCCCATTTGCTAGTGTACCACTTTGATGAGATTTAGTTGGATGCACAACAAGATTCGGTGGCTTATTTATAATAATAATATCATTATCTTCATATATTATATCTAAATCCATCTTTTCTGCTGCAATATCTTGACTTTCTTCCTTTTTTAAATTTATTTCAATTTTGTCTCCTGCTTTTAATATATATGATAATTTCACCACTTCACCATTAACTAAAATGTTTTTATTTAATGCAGCACTTCTACAAAATCTTGATGATAAATTACATTTATACTTTAAATAATTTCTAATTTTATCTCCATTATCTGCTTCATCTACTATATAACTTATAAAGTTGCTCATGTTTCCTCCTTAAAAAAAGTCTGTGCTAAGAACTTTAATATTCTAACACAGACCAGTTTTTATTTCTATTCTGTAACTAATGCAATAACCTCTATTTCAATTGGAGCATTTTTAGGCAATTTAGCCACTTGAACACATGATCTTGCTGGCTGTTTTACTGCAAAATACTTTGAATATATTTCATTCATATCTTCAAAATCTTCCATATCTCTTAAAAATACCATTGTTTTTACAACCTTATCAAAAGATGTACCTGCTTCATCTAAAATTGCCTTTATATTTTCTAAGCATTGTACAGTAGCCTTTTTTATGTCATACTTAACCAACTCTCCAGTACTTGGTATTAGCGGTATTTGACCTGATGTAAATACTAAGTTCCCTACTTTTATTGCTTGTGAATATGGTCCTATTGCTGCCGGTGCATTAATAGTACTTATTATTTCCTTTTCCATTTTATTTCCCCCTTAAAATTTATTTTGTTGATAAGTATATTATACATCAAATACTATTTTATTAGTAGTAATATTATTGCTACTAGTTATTACCACTACTACTGTTGTAACCACTGCTATTACTGTAACCATTACTTGTTTCACCTTCACTATCAGTAGTAACAACTTTTTCTTTAAGGTTATAGTTGTTAATTACATTAATACTATCATTCCCTAAAGTTATTATCATATCATATTCTATATCTTCCGATTTATCATTATTTTTTATGACATCAGTTAAAAAATCATCTTTTAATAGATTGTCATATTTTTCTTCTATTCCATAAACATCTAATGAAGTATTTTCTGCTACATCATCAGAAGTATTTTCTATATTAATATTGTATCTATTATATGAGTAATCGTTAACTAATATAGTTTTAAGTTTATTCCCAATACCAGAATCTGAAGATTTATTTATAATCTTCACCTTTTTATCATATCTACTAAAAAATTGTTTTCCATTTAAAGCTTGTAAAATATCTCTGTTCCACTCAGGATAATAAATGAAATATGAAGCTTCTCCTGGTTTCCAAGGAGGTGTATCTCCTCTAAGTGTGGCAAATTGAACTTTATCTACTCCTAACTTAGCAAAATTCAATGCATATTTTAGTATATAATCTCCATCCATATTAGTATATAAAACATTACTAAGAGACTGTATTAGTCCTGGAATCTTAGTAATTATACTAGAAGATGCTACTTTTTCTATAAAAGCTTTAATAAATACAACTTGATTGTCAATTCTACTTAAATCTCCGCCATCTTTTTCATTGGCTATTCCATCATTATTTTTTCTCCATCTGAAAAACTCTTCTGCTTTTTGTCCATTTAATGTCACTACATCACCTTTTGTAAAGTTAATATGTAGATCTTGAACTGGATCATCATATATCATTGTTTGAGGTATCGTAACAGTTACCCCACCTATAGCATCAATCATTTTATGAAATCCACTATAATCTATTTTCATATAATAATTAATATTTATTCCTAATAAATCTTCAACAGCTTCTTCTAAATCTTGTATCCCTGAGTTATGCAAATCTCCATATGCATGAACTTCGGTAATTTTAATATAACAATTTTGTCTCTTGCTATATACCTTAGTATCTCTAGGTATTGAAATTACTGACATCTCATCTAAAGATGGTTCATAATGTGCAACCATAATTGTATCAGTTCTTTGCGGATTAGATTCTGATCCACTTTCTCCACCTGGAGTTCCTATATCTACACCAGCAATAAGGATATTTACAGGATCTGTTATCTTAGGAATATCTTCTTCCTTCTTTGTATCTGACGATCCATATACATCAGTTTTAAATACAAATCCTGAATAAAGATATGTTACTGCTGATCCTATACTACCTATTATAACCATCATAATGACTAAAATATTTCTTAATACTCTTCCCCATTTACTATTCATTAATACACACCTACTTTGTATTTATAATTAAATAATTTCTAGCTTCTATTGTACTTTTATGTATAATGCTTCTTTTACTCATTAAAAATTCTATTGTGTTGTTTATTGCCTTTATCATTGCTTCATCAATATCTTTATCATATGCTAATGTTCTAACTTCTTGAATTTTTTCAAAAGTTCTTCCTGGCTCAATATAATCAGCTAAATAAATTATTTTTTCTAGTAGTGTCATATTTTTTCTACCAGTAGTGTGATACTTAACTGCATTTATAATCTCTTCATCATTTATATTAAACTTTTCCTTAGCTATTACAGCAGCTGCATAAGCATGCCAAATAGGTTTACTATTGAAATCATCTTCTGTAAATATAATATTTCCTTTTTCACAGATTTCTCTTAACTCATTATAGCTCATATTTTTAGCACAATCATGAGTCAACGCTGCAATTTCAGCCTTTTCCTCATCAACTCCATATAATACCGCTAATTTTTTTGCTTCATCTACTACCCTCATTGTATGATTATATCTATCTGTATTTAGGGTATCCTTTAATAAACTTTTTATTTTTTCTTTTAAAATAAGCGTATCCCCCTTTTCATAAAGTTTAAATTTTTTTATATACTCCATTACAAATGAAGGTAATAAAAAAGAAACTTCATGATTCTGATTTATAGATTTTCTAATAAATGTAGAAGATATATCTATAACTTTATTGTTAAGTAATATTATATTTGTGTCATACTTTTTTTCAATAATCTCTTTATACTCTTTTAACTTGTCATTATTTTTGTCTGTTCTCTTAAAAACAACTAAAGTAGCATATCCTAATACCTTATCTGGATTTTTCCATTTTTCAATATCTAATAAACAATCTTCTCCTACTATAAAATACCATTCTACATCTTTTTCTGAATTTTTGAAGTATTCTAAAGTTTCATAAGTATAAGATTTATCTTTTTTTTCAACTTCATAAGTACTTAAAGATAATTTATCATATTTATCTATTGTCCCTTTTATCATATTAACCCTATGATAATTACTAGTTATGTGCTTTTTATGAGGAGGATTTCCAGTAGGTACAAATATCACTTCATCTAAATGAAGTAAATACAATGCTTCAAAAGCTATATTTATATGTCCTATATGTAATGGATCAAAAGTTCCTCCAAATATAGCCTTTTTCATACTAATCACTCCTCACAAAACAAACTTCTTATATTATGGTAATTCAATTACAGGTTTTTTAGAGCTTTGTTTATAAAGTACTATTTTTTTACCTATAGCTTGAACTCCCTCACATTTTAATTTTTTACATATTTCATCGCTAGCTTCTCTAGCTCCATAATCTGAATTATTCAATATAGAAATTTTTATTAATTCTCTAGCCTCTAGTGCAGAATCTATAGCTTGTAACATATTATCATCTATACCACCCTTACCTATTTGAAATATAGGTGTTATATTATTTGATAATGATCTTAAATAACTTCTTTGCTTACTTGTTATCATATTGCCTCCTATAATAGATATTCAAATTCAAAATCATTTAATCTTACCATATCTCCATCTTTGATTCCCATTTCTCTAAGTTCAGTCATAATACCTTTCTTCATTAGAACCTTATGGAAATATCTTAATGAATCTGGATCATGAATATTAACTGCTAATAGTAATCTATCTACAAAAGTACCTTCAATTATATATACCTTACTATCTTCTTCATAATCTTCTACTCTTATATCGTAAGTAAATCTCTTTTCTTCTGGGATATACATTTCATCTTCATTTATCTCAAGATCAACTACAGGTATCTTAGATAATTCTTCTGCTGCTACTTTTATTAGCTCTTCTACTCCTGACATTGTTGCTGCAGAAATTTTAAATACTTTATCATATCCCATTTCTTTTAATTTATTTTTGAAATTAATAAATACTTCTTCATCATATAACATATCACTCTTGTTTGCAGCAATAATTTGTGGTCTATCCCATAACTTAATAGAGTATTTTTTTAGCTCTTCATTTATTTTGATAAAATCATCAATTGGATCTCTTCCTTCGATACCACTAATATCAACAACATGAATCAGTAATCTTGTTCTTTCTATATGTCTTAAAAACTCTAATCCTAAACCTACGCCTTCTGACGCACCTTCAATAATTCCTGGTATATCAGCTATAACAAAAGGATTTATTCCTGGAAGTGCCACTACACCTAAATTAGGTTTTAATGTAGTAAAGTGATAATTAGCAATCTTAGGTTTTGCCTTACTTATTGTAGATAATAGAGTAGACTTACCTACATTAGGGAATCCAAGTAATCCAACATCAGCTAGTAGTTTTAATTCTAGTCTTATAAACATTTCTTCCCCTGGCATACCTGGTTCTGCAAAATGAGGTGCTTGCCTAGTAGGTGTTACAAAGTGTACATTTCCTTTTCCACCTTTCCCACCTTTACATACAACGCATCTATCTCCTGGGTGAGCTAAATCTGCTATTATCTTATTACTTTCTTCTTCTCTTACTACTGTTCCCATTGGTACTTTTATGATTAAATCTTCACCTTTTCTACCAAAACATTTAGATGTTCCACCATCTTGACCTCTCTCAGCAGAATACTTTCTCTTATATGTGAAGTCTAATAGTGTTGTCATATTAGTATCTACTTCTAATATGATACTTCCACCATTACCACCATCGCCTCCATCTGGTCCTCCAAGTGGAACATACTTTTCTCTTCTGAAAGAGATTGCACCATTACCACCATCACCTGACTTAACAAAGATCCTTGCTTTATCTATAAACAAATTAAGTCACCTCTCTTTTATTAGTATTAGTATTTCTATTAATATTATTGTCTTTTACTAATGAACTTATCACATTAGTTATTTAATCTATTAAAGAAAAAGACATCCTATAAGGATGCCTTTTTGTTATTCGTTAATTGCTTCTTCTACAGCGATTGGATATACGCTTGCTTTTTTCTTATCTCTACCCATTCTTTCGTATCTAACTATACCGTCAACCTTAGCAAATAAAGTGTCATCTCCACCTTTACCAACGTTTGTACCTGGGTGAATCTTAGTTCCTCTTTGTCTAACTAATATGTTACCAGCTAAAACAAATTCTCCATCAGCGCATTTAGTTCCTAATCTCTTTGATTCAGAATCTCTACCGTTCTTTGAGCTACCTACCCCTTTTTTGTGAGCAAATAACTGAAGGTCAATGATAAACATTCCACTACACCTCCTTTATATGGACATTTACATAGTCTTTATAATTTACTTCTAAACTTTTTAATGAGACTAGCATTGTTTCCATCAATACCTGACATTTTTCTATCTCTTCATTACTTAAAGAATCAAGAGACATAATCATATGCCCATCACTAAAATCATAAGGTGCATCTATTTTTAATACATCTGTAACACCATTAACAACAGCACCTGAAAGCACTGAAACAGCGCTACATATTATATCGCGTCCAGATTCATCGAATCCCGCATGCCCACTTATGTTGAAAGAAATTAATTTGTCACAATGCTTTAGAAAATCAATCTTAATCATAATTAAGCTTCGATTTTTTCAATAACTAATTTAGTGTAAGGTTGTCTATGACCTTGTTTCTTTCTATAATCCTTTTTAGGCTTATATTTGAAAACAATAATCTTCTTTGCCTTATCTTGAGCAACAACCTTAGCAACAACTTTAGCTCCTTCAACAACAGGCTTACCAACCTTGATTTCACCATCCTTGCTAACTGCAAGAACTTTGTCAAGTTCAACTGTAGAACCAACCTCTGCTTCTAATTTTTCAACAAAGATTGTATTTCCTTCTTCAACTTTATACTGTTTTCCACCAGTAACAACAACTGCGTACATTCAAATACACCTCCTCTATCCAGTCTCGCCATAAAGGCACATAAATGTTTCAACCTTTTCTGTGCGGTCTACAAACGATATTCTAACATAACTTTTATATCTTGTAAAGAAGTTTACTTCGTTATTTTGAAATCTTCTAATTTTTTTCTCATATTTTCAAAAATTATAGGTTCTACTTTATATGTATCAACCTCATTTGTATATGTAATATAAATATCGCATTCTATATTCTTATATTCATCAATAAGTATTTGTTTTTTATCTTCAATTATATCCTTATATGATTTATTTACAGCAATATGAAACTCTTTTACCAAATACTCTTTCATTTGTCTAGTTATTTCATTTTTCATAAGCATTTTTAGATATGAAAATTTCAATACACTTCCTTTACCATGACAAACACTGCATCTCTCATCGATATATTCTAAAATAGATTTTCCTTTTTTCATTCTACTTATGTGTACAATATTTAGCTCATTAAAATCTACTATAGAGAACTTACTATTATCTTCCTTAAGATAATCTCTTAGTATATCAATAACAATTTTTTTATATTTTTTTGAAGTCATATTTATAAAATCTATAGCTACAATTCCACTTATATTTCTAAGCAAAATTTGCCTACCTATCTCTTTTGCCGCTTCTACGTTAGTATCAAAAATAGCTTTTTCTACATTTTTACCTTTTACATTTTTACCTGTGTTTACATCTATTACTGTCATTGCTTCTGTTTTTTCAATAACTATATCACCACCGCAAGGTAACTTTACTTTTTTATTTCTTAACTTTAATATTTCACTTTCTATTCCATACTTTTCGAACATCGGTATATTTTCTTCATAATAATTAATATCACAAAAATCACAATTTTTAGAAAGATTCATTTCTATTACATTGTCGTAGTCTTTTTTATCATTTAATATTATTTTTACATCTTCCTCTAAAATATTTCTTAGAACTTTGCCAATAGTACCTCCTCCATCATATATTTTTGATGGTTTTAGAGAAAATTGTCCTTTTTTAAGGATATCACTATAGATATCATACAATATTCCTATCTCTTTATTAATGTCACTTACTGATGATTCTAAAGCTTTTGTTCTTATTATCACACCTATATCTTTAGGCTTCACTATTTCTTTTACTATACTATCTTTATCTATTTCTGTATCAATCTTAGAGGAAAACTTTATTCTATCTAAAGAAGTATCTAAAACTACATATTTCCCTTGTATTGAAATCATAGTAGTAACCTTAGGTCCTTTTTCTCTAGTGCCTTCTTTTAAAACTTCTACTATAACTTCATCACCATTTTTAATTCCACTATTGTTAAATTTATTATCTATATACATATAAGCATTTTTCTTAAATCCTATATCAACAAATGCACTTTTTAGATTCGGTATAACTTTTCTTACTATACCTTTATATATCTCCCCTTGTATAGGTTCCTTTTCTTCTTCTTCAATATATAACTTTTCTAACTTCCCTTTATTTTTTACAGCTATTCTAAGTATTTCTTTATCCCTATCTATAAATAATTCTTTCATAATTTTCCCTTCCATATAAAAAAGATAGTGTAAAGTTTATTTACACTTCTTTCTTTAAAAATCTTTATATATCAAGGTTTTAGAAGTTTTTTTGTATAAAAAAACAACGACCCCCTGATTTCTATGTTAAAATTGAATCTC